>JBKPEB010000042.1:0-15921 GCA_046728215.1 Acidobacteriota bacterium
GCCAGGCGAGGTTCGCACCTGACCTCTGCCTTCGCCGCCACGGCAGCGAGCTTGTGAACTTACTGTGGATACTAAGTGAATATCCAAACTGAGCGGGTCGAAAAATGATTGACAAATATACTCAGACATCTGATTGCGTCAAGAACGCAGGACAACATGTCGGGCGATTGCAAAGGTGGACAACCCGCTGCCATCTATAAAGGCTCAGCGACAACATTCCCGGTTTCGCTCCGGCAAGCGCCACACGATCCCTTGCTTTCCTCTGCGCTGCTACCGTCTTAAAGTTCATGCAGCTCGAATGCCGTACTCTCTCAATAACCCCTTTCCCGTTTTCTTCAATGAGGCATCAAGTTGATTGGCTGTCACTGATGACATCATCCTGACTTGGTCCTGTTTGGCGAGCACAATACGCCCCTTATTCGTTTCCGGAACGTCGGGAAGAAATACCACGCAGTCTCCGTCTCCATCCTGCTCCACGATGTATCCTGGCTGCCAGTATTCCTGCCATCTGATCAACGCGCACGTGTAGGGAAGAATCTCGATTTTGTTTTGTAGTTTCTCTTCGGCCATCTCCTTGTAGGTGTCATAGCCGGGAAGAAATTGTGACAACCCTCTCTCTAACGCTCGGCTCAAACTCCTCATAAAGGTAAAACGCACCAGTAAGCCAGCCACGATCCAGATGGCTATCACCAGAAGCCCTGAGAACACGGTGGTACCACCAACACCCAAAATCGATTTCAAGCCAAACATCCCAGCCATTTTGGTCCCCACAGAGGTGAGGGAGGTCCATGCTTTAGTAATGACGATGAACAGCACATACATCGGGAACAACGCGAAAAAACCCGAGACGGCTATGTCACGGACGTGAGCGAGAAAAGTCTTCATACGTTTGTCCTTCGAGTTTGGACGACCGAGTCGCCTACCGCCTCCGCCTTCGCCGTGGCGCGGTTGCTGGCTTCTACAGTGCGACAGTAGATCTCGTCGAACGAGAAATCTTGCGTGTCACCCCATGCCGCCGGGCGGGTGAAGGGGGTGTTCCAAGAATTGTTCGTTTCATAGCCCTACGTCTCGGGTTTAACTTTCCTCGGATTGCAGACGAGTGGCAGGCATCTCTGAAACCGGAATATTAGTCCCGGATCCAGCCGGACACAATCATGCATATCATCAGTTGTTGGCGAAAATCCCATCTCTAACAACGCATAGAGCGCGCTCCACATGAACTCGCCGATGACTGGATGATGTGGGGAGAAGTCGTAACCGGCGCCTGCACTGAGGCCCCAACTAGTGTTGACAAACTTCGAAGTTGGGCTGAGAGGGACGCTCGCGGCTGCGCCCAGAAGTGTTTGTCTTGTCGGAGTAATCATCTTGCGCTTGAAGAGGGCTACAAACGAGCAATGCTAAGCTCAGCCCGGCGATAACCTTCTCCACACGTCTCCTTGTTGCTGGATTCTCCTCCCCGGTGTGCCTTCACGTGGCCAGAGGGAATCAGTGAGCCTGAATAGTTTGATCTCCGTTAATCCGGCATCGAAGAGAAAACCCCTCTGATTGCAGGCCATCGAGGTTCTCTTGAGCGACTCCCCAAGTTCTTGTTAATTCGTGAAGTCGCCAGAAAGACGGAGAGCGTTTAGACCGGGCCTTTGTGCGCCCAATGCAGGTGCTCCAGGCTGCGCTACGCCCCGACGGTTCAGAGAGAAGGTCTGTGGGGGCTTATACAGTTGCTATGGTTGCCGGGAGGCGGCCCGCGAAGGGGTTTTGGAGGAGCGTTTTTACGGCATCGATGAAGCGATGCCCTGATAGGCCCTGAAGGAGGGATCTCATCAAAAGTTTCGTCGGCCGCAGCGGTGTTGGGTGCGACGGAAACGGGCGGGAGGTGGGGCGGCGTATAATTAACCTCCGATCATGCCTGGTTCGCGTTATGCCCTGGTAGCCTACGTCAGGGACCCGGTCGGGAATTTCGTGGAGAAGCTTCGGAGGGAACTACACCCGGAACTTCCGCATCTGCCGGCCCATCTCACCGTCTTGCCGCCGCGATCACTCAATGGAAGCGAAGAGGATGTCGTGCAGAGCCTGGAAAGAGCCTGCCGTGAAGCGGAGCCTTTTGAGGTGACGCTGGGCGAGGTGGAGACGTTCATCCCGGTTACTCCGACGGTCTTCATCCGGGTGGCGCACGCGGCCGTGCGCCTGCAGGAACTGCATGACCGGCTCAACCTGGATGGCGTGTGTTGCACGGAAGCGCTGCCTTACATTCCGCACCTGACCATCGCGAAAATGGGGACGGAAGAGCAAGCCTGGAAAGCATTCGAAAAGGCGCGGCGGTGTTGGGCGGCGTATACAGGGAGCCGGCACATTGGACTCGAGCAACTGACGTTCGTGCGCGAGATTGAGCCGAATCGCTGGGTGGATCTGGCGCCGGTATCTTTGGGGCGCCGAGTCAGTTCGCCACGCAAGTAGCGGTGTTACCGAAGAGAGTTCCCGTCAGATTCCCTACGATGCCGCAAGCACACATTTCCAAGCCCATCCTGTTCTGCCACCGGAAGGACATGTCCGGGACGAGGGGGTAACTTGTCCCAACGTGCATTGCCCTTCCTGGGCCTGGGGAGGTTACATAAGACATCGAGGCATGGTTGTGCTCGCGCATACGCCTCTCCCCAGGCGACTGAGCTACCCTCCATTCAGGAGATGTTCTAAATGCTAGTCGGGGTCTATGGGTCGGGCTATCTGGGAACGGTAATTTCGGCCTGCCTGGCAGACTTCGGCACCCCAGTGAGTTGCTGCGACACCGACAGCACGCGCATGGTCGAGATGGCGCAGGGGAACATCTGCTTCTTTGAGAAAAATCTGAAGGAAATTGTGAAGCGCAACGTGCGTTGTGGGCGCCTTTCGTATTCGACGGACGTCGAGACATTTTCAAAGAGGGCGCACGTCATCTTCTTGGCGGAAGATTCCGCCGAACACCTGGAAGAGATGGTGCTGCGGATCACGCGGCATTCGACGCATCCCATTACATTTGCACTGGTGACTCCGGTTCCGGTGGGAACGGCAGTAAAGCTCGAGCAGGCGCTGAAGGCCGCCAAGCTAAAGGCGACAATCGTGTCGCAACCGATGTTCTTTACGGACGGGTGCGCGGTAGAGGATTTTAATTGGCCCGACCGAATTATTTTGGGGACGAGTTCGTCGGATGCGGTGGCTACGCTGAAACAGATTTTTCATCCGCTGGTGATGCGCGGAGTGCCGGTCGTGGTAACGAACCACGAGACGGCGGAACTGGTGCGGGAGGCGGCGACGGCTTTTGTTGCTACAAAAATCTCGTTCATCAACGAGCTCGCGACACTTTGCGAGCACGTGAACGCGGATGCGGTGAATCTGTCGCTGGCACTGGGACTGGACAAGAAGATTGCTCCTCGTTGTTTACAGCCGGGAGCGGGCATGGGTGGAAGTTTTGCCGAGTCGGACATGGATTCGCTGGCTGAACTGGCGCGGGGGAAGGGTGTCGAACTGAAGGTGTTGAGCGCGGCTCGGGATGTGAACGCTGCCTTGGCGGAACGTCTGGTGGCAAAGATTTCCGGAATGATGAACTCGGTCCAGAATAAGGAACTGGGGATTCTGGGATTAGCGTTCAAGCCGAATACGAATTCGGTGGCGGGGTCGTCGTCGATCCGGCTGGCGCAGACGCTATTGTCGAAGGGCGCGAAGGTGCGGGCTTATGATCCGGAGGCGCTGGCGGAAGCGAAGATGCAGCTGAACGGAACGGTTCGTTATTGCGAGACAGCGTACGCGGCAGCGGAAGGCGTGGATGCTCTGGTGGTCGGCACAGGCTGGCCGGAATTTCGCACGCTCGACTTCTCGAAGATCAAGAACCTGCTGAAAAGACCCGTCATCATCGACACGAAGAACCTCCTCGACTCTTCGAAGCTCAAGGCAATGGGATTTCAGTACATGGGCGTGGGTCGGATTTAGGTTCAAGGGCCCATCCGGTGCTGAATTCGTTGACCAGGATCAAAGAGCCCTTTCTGCTCATGTTCGGAATCTGTTGGATTCTTGCCTGCTTCCTGCCGACAGAAATACGTTGGCGGAGAAGTCGTCGGCCGCTTACGTGGACTGAGCGGATCATCTTTTCGTGCATTGGGCTTGCCACGCTGCTTCTCTGGTATTCACTGCCATCCAAATAGTTTCACCCTCACCGCTAACCGCTTCCGCGCGCACTTGCTATAATCGAGGACTGCAGTATCCCTCCGTGTGGTGCCTGTAGTTCAGCGGTGGAACGCCGGACTGTGGCTCCGGATGACGTGGGTTCGAATCCCACCAGGCACCCCAAACATCCTCACTAGCTATTGTGCTCGTTCGCAGGGGAGCTTCAACCTTCCCAGAGTTCAAATATTTCAATTTTTGTGTTCGATGGGGTGCGATGGGTGCATCTGAGCCTTGTCAGACCGACGACCAGGGTGCGCGCCTGATGCGCGCGGAAGCGCTTTAGGGGGAAAGCCAGAGTGGCGGAAGTGCGAATCAGCCGAGATTGGCGATGGGGGCTGGGGATTGCCGGGTTTCTCGTGGTCGCGCTGGGTGTTGGGCTCTATATACTCGGATCCCACTTAACCCCGATTGTGAAGAACCGGGCGCTCGACATGCTGCGCAGCCGGTTCGACAGCGAAGCGGAAATTACGGATCTGCAGGTGTCGATCTGGCATGGTATTCATGTTTCCGGAAAAGGGCTCGCGTTGCACCACCACGGGCGTACCGACGTGCCTCCCCTCATTGAGATTGCAGAGTTCTCAGGAGACATGGGATGGCTGGCTCTGATTGATAAGCCTTGGCACATCCGGCGTGTGGCATTGAAAGGGCTCATGATTCATATTCCACCGAAAGAGAAGAGGCTGCCTTCGGGGCCCAAAAGAAAAATCCGTGATATTCCGGTCATCGTAGACGAGTTGATCTCTGACGATGCGGAATTGGATTTGCTGCCGGGGAATCCGAAGAAATCGATCCATCAGTTTCTGATTCATCGGCTGGTAATGCATTCGGTGGGACTCGGGCATTCGGCGCCGTTCAAGGCGAGTTTGACCAATGCGGTGCCTCCGGGCGAGATCAAGACGGAGGGCCATTTCGGACCATGGCAGGGAGAGGATCCCGGGCAGACTCCCTTGAATGCGACCTATACGTTCAAGGACGCGGATCTGGGAGTGTTCAAAGGCATTTCGGGAATTCTTTCGTCAGAAGGCAAGTTTGGAGGCGTGCTGGAAAAAATCGAGGTAGAAGGCGAGACTACCGTTCCAGATTTCACATTGTCGATCGCCGGGCGTCCGATGATGCTGAAGACAACGTTCCAGGCGACGGTCGACGGTACGAAAGGCGATACGCTGTTACATCCGGTCATTGCGGAGTTTCTTAATACGACGCTGATTTGTAATGGAGGAGTGGTCAAGGCTCCCGACGGGCCGGGCCGCGAGATAGTGCTGAATGTGACGACCGAGCACGCGCGGCTGGAGGATTTGATGCGGCTGGCGGTGAAGTCAAAGGGTGCGATGATGACGGGCTCGGTGAACCTGTCGACAAAATTCGTTCTGCCACCCGGAAAAGACGAAATCGCCGACCGGCTTCGATTAGATGGAAAGTTCGGCATCGGATCGGCTCAGTTTGCGAATCCGAAGATTCGCGAAAAGATTGAGGGCTTGAGCCGGCGGGGATTGGGGAAGCCAGAAGATGAGGACGCCGGAAGCGCGGTCTCGGAGTTGAAAGGGAACTTTCTGCTCAGGAATGCGGAAATTACGTTTCGGCATCTGACGTTCGGGGTGACGGGGGCGAAAGTGGAGTTAGCGGGATCTTACGGACTGCGCGATGAGAAACTCGATTTTCACGGCCATTTACGCTTACAGGCGAAGCTGTCGCAGACGATGACTGGAGTGAAATCGCTGTTCCTCAAACCGTTTGATCCTTTCTTCCGCAAAAATGGGGCAACCGAACTGCCGATCAAGGTTACGGGAACGCGGGATCAGCCTTCGTTTGGGTTGGATTTCCATCATAAGAAGAATGATAAGGATGAGGGAAAGAAGGAGGAAGGAAAGAAGGAGACAGCGAAGCAATCCGGGAGTTGATTGGTTTGTTCCCACATCTTGGTCCAGCAAGCAACGAGGCGGCCACGGCCGCCTCTTTCATTAGTCTGAAGGGCATCACGCTTGACGCGACCGCGGGTACTGGGGTCGGGTGTGCGACTCACCAAGCGGGGGGTGGGGCGTCTATCTGCCATCGGGGAACGCGGGAGGACGATCAACATGCGCTATCGGCGAGTGTTTCTTGCGGTGTGTTTAAGTTGTGCCCTCGGTATTGCGACCGAGACACAGGGACTTGGCCAGGCTTCGGCGCCTACTGCAGCGCGGAAGACCAGTACGCCTTACACGGGGGATTTGTCGATTTTCGAATCTCCCGGACGCGATCAGCGGCTGCAGATCGAGCGCGTGATGGACTTGCTCGGGATCGTCTCGGGCAAGAATGTTGCGGACATCGGCGCGGGTTCGGGGTGGTTCACGGTGCGGGCGGCGCGGCGCGTCGGGGGCGGGGGAGAAGTTTATGCCGTGGATATCAATCCGGATGCGATTCGGTACGTAGATGATCGGGCAAAGAAAGAGGGGCTGCACAACGTGAAGACGGTGCAGGGACACGAGGATGATCCGCTGCTTCCGGCTGGACAGGTGGATGCGGTGCTGCTGCTCAAGACGTATCACGAGGTGGCCAAGCCAGTGGCGCTCTTGCGTAATTTGCGGCCCGCACTGCGGGCGGGAGCGAAGGTCGGAATTATTGATCGCAATGGCAGCGGCGAGAATCATGGCGTGCAGAAAAAGGTGGTGATCAAGGAAGCCGAGGAGGCAGGGTACGCGTTGACGGGCAGCTATGACTTTGTCAAAGATGACATGGACTACTTTCTCGTGTTTACTGCAAAAGATTAGAGGAGCCACTCGGCCGCGCAGGTTGATCTTTTACCACAGAGGACACAGACGGCGCGGAGGAGTGGATTTATTTTCGGTTGCGGCACCGTGGTAGGTTGAAAATCACGTATGAAGCATATTGTGGACTGGGCGTTGAATCTGGTCACGCAGCGTGGAGCATCCTATGCGGATGCGCGTGTCGTCGATGAGCGCAGCCGGTCACTGGCGACGAAGAACGGCAAGATAGGGCACGCTTCCGACGCCGAATCGCAGGGGATCGGCATACGCGTGCTGGCGGACGGGGCGTGGGGATTTGCGGCCTCGAAGGATTTGAGCCGCGGCGGTGTGGAGAGCGCGGCGGCGCGAGCGCTTGCCATCGCACGGGCATCGGCGAAGGTTAAGCGGGAGAACGTACGGCTAGCGCCCGAGAAGCCAGTTGTCGCAGACTGGGCGACGCCTTGCAAGATCGATCCTTTCACAACTTCCATCGAACAAAATCTGGAATTGCTATTGAAGATCGATGGCGAACTGCGCTCGGTCGGCGGGGTCACCCTGGCGGAGACGAGCATGAACTTTCGCCGGGAGGAGTCGTGGTTCGCTTCTTCGGAGGGCGCAAACATTCATCAAACGAAGTATTCGACCGGGGCCGGGTACGCGGCGTACGCGTTTGCGGGCACGGAGATCATGAAGAGGTCGTATCCGAATTCGTTCGGTGGGCAGTGGCAGAACAAAGGATACGAGTTGATCGAAGAGCTGAAACTGCTGGAGAACGCACGACGCGTGGCGGAAGAAGCGGTGGCGCTACATAAAGCTGAGCAGTGTCCCGAAGGGGTGCTCACGGTCATTCTCGACAGTTCACAACTGGGTTTGCAAATCCACGAGTCAGTTGGGCATCCGATTGAGTTGGATCGCGTGCTGGGGATGGAAGCGAATTTCGCCGGCACGTCGTTCCTGACGCTCGATAAACTCGGAAAATTACAGTACGGCAGCGAACTGGTGAACGTGGTCGCCGATGCGCGGCAGGAGCATGGTCCGGGATTGGGAACGTTCGGATTTGACGATGAAGGTGTGCCGGCGCAGTGCACGCCTATCATCACGGACGGGCTGTTCACCGGATATTTGAGTTCACGCGAGACCGCACACACGATCGGGACTACTCGCTCGGGAGGGACGCTGCGCGCAGAAAGCTGGAACCGGCTGCCTATGATCCGGATGACCAACATCAGCATTCTTCCAGGCAAGAACCCTCTTACACTCGAGCAGCTCATCGCGGACACCGACAACGGAATTTACATGGAGACTAATAAGTCGTGGTCGATCGACGATAAACGCTACAACTTCCAGTTCGGATGTGAGATTGGGTGGGAGATCAAGAACGGGAAGCGGGGACGGATGTTGAAGAATCCGTCGTACTCGGGAATCACGACGGAGTTCTGGAATTCCATGGATGCGATCTGCTCGCGCGATGAGTGGACTCTATGGGGAACACCGAATTGCGGCAAGGGCCAGCCGCAGCAGGTGATGGGAACGGGGCATGGTGCTTCGCCCGCGAGATTTCGAGGCATCCGGGTGGGGACGGCGTACTCCGGATTGTGATGGCGCCTGATTGTGAGTCGTGCCAACTGTCAAGTCGAACCCGAGGCCGGCACAGCGAACCCAACCATGGTTCACAAGCCAAATGCTGACTAAATCCCAAGCCTCCGACATCTTCGATCAGATCAAGAAGTATTCGACCGCGGATGAGGTCGAAGCTTACTTCTATGGCGGGCATTCCGCGCTCACTCGCTTTGCGAACAACTCCATTCATCAGAACGTGGCGGATGAGAATTACGGAGTATCGGTGCGCACAGCATTCGGCGGACGCACGGCGCGGGCTTCGACCAACAAATTGGATGAGGAGAGTCTGCGACGGGTAGTGCGGGCGTCCGAGGATTTGGCCAGAGTGCAGTTGCCAGATGCGGAGTTGCTGCCGATGCCGACCCCCACGGAACGGGATGCCGCGAATGCGCTGACAGAAGCACTGCCCGGGCGGTATTTTGAGGAGACGGCTGCGATCACTCCCGAGCAACGGGTGGAAGGTGTGGGTCGGATAGTGGCGATCGCGGACGGTCATCATTTGACAACGGCGGGCGTTTACGCAACTTCAGAATCTCTGGAAGGCATTTTCAATTCTCGCGGCTTGAGTGATTGGCACACCCAGACAGCGGCGGAAATTTCGATCACGATGCTGGCGGGAGATTCTTCCGGTTGGCAAAAAGCGAACTCGCCGAACGTACGCAACCTCAACGCGGCTGCTCTGGCGGAGACCGCAGCCCGGAAGGCGCTGGCGTCAACTGGACCGAAAGAGATTCCGAGCGGGAAGTACACGGTGATCCTTGAGCCGGCGGCGGTGCTGGATATTGTCGGATTCATGTTCTGGGATTTCAGCGGGCAGTCGATCCTTGACGAGCGGTCGTTCCTGAACAATCGGATTGGTGAGCCGTTGTTTGGAACCAACATCAACATTCGGGATGACGCGTCGCATCCGTTGCAGGCCGGCGCACCGTTCGATGGCGAGGGGATGCGACGCCAAAGAGTCCCGCTTGTGGAGAATGGTGTAGTGAGACGCGTGGTGTATGCGCGAGGGACTGCGGAAAAGATGCGAAAGTCTGCGCTCGCAGATCGTGTCGGCCCGATCGCGCCGACTGGGCATGGGTTCTTGCTGCCAAATGAAGCAGGCGAGATGCCGGCAAATATCGTCTTCGGGGATGCGCCGAATCCTCAGACGGTCGAGCAGATGATTGCGTCCACAGAGCATGGCATTTTGGTAACGCGGCTCTGGTACATTCGCGAAGTCGATCCTTACGAAAAGATTTTGACCGGTATGACTCGGGATGGAACGTTCCTGGTCGAGAATGGGAAAGTGCAGACAGGGGTGCGCAACTTTCGGTTCAACGAGAGCCTAATTCACATGCTATCGAATGTGGAATCGATGGGAACGCCCGTTCGCGCGAGCGGCGAAGAGTCCTTTGACATGGTGGTACCGGCAATGAAAGTGCACGATTTCAACTTCACGGAAGTGACGAAATTTTGAAGACGCAGGCAACACTCAGCCCGACACGAGCATTTCGCGTTGGGCATTTAGCCCTTAGCCCGAACCGGCCGACTCGGAAAGCCTCAGCTGCTGAATGAACGAGCCAAATGCTAATGCCCGAGCCGGCTGAATTGCGGAATGCGATGCTGACTGCTTCGTAGCCACAATTGAAGCATCCCGCTCAGACCCCGCGAAGTCCCATAATTCCTTGCTCCACAATAGCTTACACACAGGAAGTTCCATGACTTCGGTAACTTTCACGACTAGATTCCGGGGTGTAAGCTGCCTTCGAAATGTCCATCTCTGGTCTCTCGGACGCCGCTAAGTTCGGGAAGCCGGAAAGAGGCCGCGAACACCTTGTCATTGGATGCCAGTAAGGACGCGAAGACAGCGAACAACGCGGAGCGCAAGCCCTATACCGACGTGCAGAGTGCAGCACGCTTTCCGGTGAAGTTGCCGATCGCGGTGAAGTCGGATGCGGGTGTGCGTCCGTCGGAAACGCAAAATATTTCGGCAAACGGCGTTTTGTTTGAAGTCGATGCGGATATGCCGATCGGGTCGCCGGTGGACTTCACTATCTCGTTGCCAGCAGATGTGGTGGGCGCGATGGAAGATGTTCGAGTGGATTGCCGGGGCAGGGTAGTGCGCAGTTTCGAAGACGGTGGCCGCCGCGGTATAGGCGTGGTCATTGATGAGTATCGATTTGAGCGCAGGTAGGGCGCTGCAAGGGAACCGATGGCAAGCATTCCGGTGAGCCTGACAGACAACCTGGAGCAACCGCACGAAGGGGACAGCAACGGCCAGTTCATTCGCGTCATCTTGGCCGATACGCAAGCCATCTTCCGCGCGGGCCTGCGAAAAATTTTTGCGCTGGAAGATGATATTCGGGTGGTGGGCCAATCCGAAACCCTGGCTCAGACGCTGGCCGCCGCCAAGAAGTTTTCGGCGGACGTTCTGATTCTTGAAGCAGCCTTGACACCGAATCCACTGGAAGCAGTAGCGGATCTTCTGCGGCAGAATCCACAAATGAAGATGGTCGTGGTCACCCACGAGCCCAATGAAGAACTGACCTTAGAACTGTTCCGGCGCGGAGCCCACGGTATCGTGTCGCGCGAGGTGGAGCCGGAAATGCTGGTGGAATGTTTGCGGAAGGTCGCACAAGGCGAACCTTGGCTCGACCGTCAGGGTGTGAACTGGGTGCTGAGCGCGTACAGGAGCCAGTCGTCGCGACCCACGGGAAGCCGTCCGAAGGTGCAGTTGACCCCGAAAGAGACGCTGATCGTTTCCTGCGTGACGCAAGGCATGAAGAACAAGGAAATCGCATTGCGCGTAGGAACCACCGAACAAGTGGTGAAGAACTATCTGCGAAAGGTCTACGACAAGTTGGGCGTTGCGGATCGCCTGGAACTCGCCCTCTACTGCCTGAATCATCGCGTGGTCGAAAGCGAGAAGAAGACCGTAGACGAGCCCACCAATGGGAACGGAAACGGCGTCGCGTCGTCCGAGACACAGGCTGCAGCAGCGACCGCGTCCCAGGGAAAAATCTCCTAGCTTCGTTTCGGGCAGTCATGTATAGGCCGCTCGAGATCTTCGTGTCTCACCCTTTAGTATCGCGCCAAAGCCCTCGAGCCAACTCGGCTCGTGTTTCCTAGGTGGCGGCTGGTTGCGATTCCTGGCTAACACACCATAGAATCGAAGGAGCGAATCGCGGGAGCGAGTGCGGAAGACTCGCGTAGACTCGCAATTTCGTTCCGGGCACTGCTTCCCATCGCAGATACGTCGCCGGAGAGATGGCCGAGTGGCTGAAGGCGCACGCTTGGAAAGCGTGTTTACTCGAAAGGGTAACGTGGGTTCGAATCCCACTCTCTCCGCCATGTTATTGAAAACAAATGAGTTACGCAGGGAAGTCGACCCCCTCTTAGGAACCTCTTTCGCTTTTGTAATGAGTGACATGCAGTTTTGCAGGGCCCCGTTGCGATCCGTTAAGGCTAAAACGACCGATTGGAATTTCTGTTTTTGATTGGCGAAGGAAGAATTCTGCCCCTCAGGTTTCACCCCCCAATTCGCCCAGGAGTTCTCGAAATCGATTCACACAAGCCGGCTTATCGGTAGTTATCGTGTCTCAGTGAGTGCATTGCCGAGGATGCACTCACCGAGATCCGCCAATTTCAGATGGGCTAAACCTTGGGACTCGCGGGCATCTCCGAGGCTCGCGCCAATGCTTGGGTGTCGATATACTCCCTGATGTTCGTCACTTTGCCATCTCGAACGGTGATGGCGAAGACCCAGTCGTCCTTGAACGCCCTATTCGTGGCTTTGATTTTCCCTGTAGCGACGCCGACGACCAGAACTCGGTCTCCCTGCGCCACGAATTCGGGGGGCTCTGGGAACGAAGTTTCCAACGTTTCGTTAGCCTTCTGAAGCAAGTTCTCCAATCCCGCGTGCCCGCGGTGCGTGCCGGCCAGCGGCCAGTCCTCGCCCGGAATGATCCACTCAAGATCTTCGGCAGCCAACGCCAGCAGGTCTTGCTCCTTGTGGCTGCCCATGGCTGCCAAAAAATCTCTCACAATCTGAACATTCCCTTGTGTGCTCATCGAAATTCCTCTCTTTCCATCACATTAAGTGCATCCGATCGAATCGGACGTTTCGGAACCAACCTCTCGCGCCAAATCGCACGGTCGACGATCGATTACTGCTCCTTCTTGAACAAATCCTGGAAAATGAGCCGACCCCAAGTGCGGCCCCGTGCGTGCACCAGGGCGCCACCCTCGTTGAACTTGCCGAGCTTGACGGGGGCGAATCCGAGTTGTTTGGCCAAATCCGCCACGGGAGCGATCGCGTCCTCGTCGTCGCTCGACAGAAAGACAACCCGGTGGCCGCCCTCGACGATCGGATCCGTAGCCAAGGTAGCCGCAACCAAGTGGTTAAAACCTTTCACGACCTTAGCGCCGGTGAAGGACTTCGCAACGAAGGCTGAGGATGGGAGACCGTCCAGTTCCTCAGGTGGGACTGGAAACGAGTTCATCGCGTCGATGACCGTCTTGCCTTTCCAACTCGGCAGGGCCTTCGCAATCTCGCGATGCTCGCCAAACGGGACTGCCAAGAGGATTGTGTCGGCCTCGAGTGCATCCCGCAGCGACTTGGCGACGACCGTGGGTCCAATCGCCTGAGCCTGCGGCGCCAACGCCTCGGGCGGCCGGCGGCTCGTGACGGTCACGTTGATGTTCCTACGGGCGAAGGCGTGGGCGAGGGCCTGGCCGATCTTACCGAATCCTACAATTGCATAGCTCACAATGTTTCTCCGATCTGGTGTCAGAACTAAAGTTTGAGAAGCGTGGTGCCCAGCGTGGTCCCAGGACTGACGGACGGGCCAGCCACGGAACCGCGCCGAGGTCAGACCTGCGCCATGCCTCCATCGACGGCGAGATCCACCCCGGCGACGTAAGAGCTTTCATCAGATGCGAGGAACAAGACTGCAGCCGCGATTTCCTCGGGCTTGCCCCTGCGACCGAGTGGAACTTGTGAGACGAACCCCGCTGCCGCCTGTTCTGCCTGTTCAGCAGTGAGGCCCGCCTTCTCCAAAGCCGGAGTTTCGATTGGGCCAGGACTCATCGAATTCACACGGATCTTGCGATCCTTTAGCTCCATCGTCCAGCCGCGAGCGAAGCTGCGCACGGCTGCCTTGCTGGCGGCGTAGGCGGTGAAGGCTGGCACACCCAGTACGTTCGAGACCGAAGAGTTCAGAATGATGGAGCCCCCATCTTTGAAGAGGGGAAGGGCCTTCTGCGTCGTAAAGAACAGCCCCTTCACGTTTAAGTCGAAGGTCTTGTCGAGATGCTCTTCGGTAGCCGCTTCTAGCGGTGCGACTTCGCCCCATCCGGCATTTGCAAAGAGTACGTCGATATGACCGTGTTTCTCTTTCACGACGGCATAGAGCCGGTCCAAATCCTCCAGGTGCGTTACGTCGCCCGTAACCGTCGTGACGTTTTTTCCGATAAAGGCTGCGGCCTCTTTCAGCTCTTTCTCGCGTCGGCCGGTGATTACCACATGCGCGCCTTCTTCCACGAAGCGCTTGGCTGTGGCCAAGCCAATCCCGCTGTTACCGCCTGTGATCACTGCAACTTTCCCTTCAAGCTTTCCCATACTTGCTCCTTCGATGGATGCATAGCATCCAATACAGTTGATTAGAGTGCTTTAGCGGTGGACGAGAATTGCTTAGAAGTCCAATACTTTTGTCTATTCGTCCAGAGAAGGAGGGAAAGTTGGACCCGATAACAGATATCTTCAGAACCATGCATGTAACCGCTTCCGGTTTGCACAGGCTCGAAGCCACAGCCCCGTGGGGTGTAAGACAGGAAAATCAGGCCAAAGAAAAAGTGACGCTTTCCGACCAGACGAAGTTACCCACAGATTTGGCACACTTCGCCATGCTTTCGCGCGGCAACTGCTGGCTGAGTGTCGAAGGCGTTCCCGAGCCGATTCCCCTCACGGGTGGAGATTGCTTTTTGCTGGCTAAGGGGACTTCGATCGTTTTGCGCGACAGCCCACGAACACGTCCGAGGTGGACTTTCGGCGAGATCGGGGCTAAGGCCAACGGTAACGTGGCTCTTTATGGGGGTGGCGGCGCACCGACAACTATCGTCTGTGGGTCTTTGAGCTTCGATCACGCCAGCCTGAAGCCGATCACTCAGTTGTTGCCGAGCTTCATTCTGATGAAGGCCGATCAGGCACGCACGCTGGCTCTCAACAACACAGTGCAGGCGCTGGCGTCGGAAATGGCAGAACAGGCGCCGGGATCTGAAGTAGTTGCGAATCGGCTGGCCGAGGTTCTGTTTATCCAAGTACTCCGGGCTCATATTGCGTCGCGACCGGATCATAATAAAGGATGGCTACGTGCTGTTTTCGATCCCCAGGTAGGCGCTGCCCTGAATGCTATTCACGATAGTGTGGATACACCCTGGACGGTCGAATCCTTGGCTGAAGCAGCGGGCATGTCTCGCTCCGCATTCGCAGTACGGTTTAAGGAACTGCTCGGGCAGACGCCGCTGGAATATGTGACCGAATGGCGAATGCAGAAGGCGATGCAGTTTCTGCAACAGCGTGACAAGAAGCTCACAGACGTCGCTCGGTCGGTCGGTTATGAGTCCGACGCTTCGTTTAGTAAGGCGTTCAAGCGAGTTGTTGGGGCTAACCCTGGTGAATACCTCAAACGTGGTTATCAAAACAGAGGCCATGTCTGAATGGCGGGGTGCTTGAAGTGGAGGAATTCTGACTTTGGCGGCGGGTCTGGGCATCATTGAAGTGTGCTCTTCCAATGAGATGGGTGCTCCACACGCCTCGCATCTGGGAACAGGAGACCACACCGAACCAACCAAAGCAAAGCAAGATCGGTCCCGATAAAACGTTCTTGTCGCGATCAACTCCAGAGCCGTCGGCCACTGGGGAGTCGGGCTCAGTAATCGCTTGGAAGGACTCTCACGTAGGCCACATAGATCGGACTTTCCTCGACCAGGGAATGACACGCAGGAACATCAATGATGTTTTCGTCACTTTCATTGGCACTTTTCAAATGATCACGGACCATAAGTCGACTTTCCAATACCAATCCGGGCTCGGTGAGTGGCTTGGCGATTTAGCGCGCCAATGCAGAGTCACCAATTTTCCTCGAGAACTGACGTACTTTTAAATCTGCTGAGTGGGCAAGGCTTCTCGCCGTGCTATACAAAACGAAGTAGACGATCTACCTCCATTGGGAGTAGAGTGTCTACGTCTATGAACGAGAAAGACCAGTATAAAAACCGGATTGAGCTGCTGCAGGGAACACTCGACATGCTCATTCTTCAAACGCTGCAATGGGGGCCGCAGCATGGATATGGCATTGTCCAGGCGTTACGTTTGCAATCCGGAGATGTGCTTCAGGTGGAGACTGGA
>JBKPEB010000043.1:0-5208 GCA_046728215.1 Acidobacteriota bacterium
GAAGTTTTGAGCAATTCCAAGGTAAAAATTCGCACGGCGGCGCAGATGAGGTTGGTATTAACTGGGGCTGCAATCCGTCTCAATTGATGTAACCAGGCGATAGCACAAGCTTGCGCCGTTTGTTCGCCAAAATCCGGGTCAGTGAGTGAAATCGCGATTTATCGTCAACCGAGAATGTAGAATGCGCGATGCCCGAGTTTATGCGGCACGTCATCCGCGAGTGAGTCCCGCCTTTTCTCGACGGCAATGATTTTGTCGGCTTAAGCCTTGATGAATTCGGCGTCGATGGTGATGGCAATATCATCACCCACCAGAAGACCGCCGGTCTCAAGCGCCGCATTCCACACAAGTCCGTAGTCTTTGCGATTGATTTTAGCTATTGCGGAGGCACCGATACGGGTGTTGCCCCATGGATCTTTACCGGCAGCTGTCGGGCCTTCCACGGCCGGCCGAACCTTGCGAGTGACGCCGTGAATCGTCAAGTCACCTTCAACTTCCAGTTCGTCATCGGGCCTTCGTATCACACTGGTTGACTTGAACGAGAGCGTCGGAAATTTTTCCACGTCAAAAAAGTCAGCGCTCTTCAAGTGGGTGTCGCGATCCGGCTCGCGGGTATTGAGCGTAGCCGTGGGGATGGTGACTTCAACCTTGGAGTTTGTCACATCCTGCTCGTCTAGGCTCAGCTTGCCGGACACACCGGAGAACTGGCCCTTCACATTGGTAATCATCATGTGCTTGACCTTGAACTCCGCCACGCTATACACCTGTCAAATGTGATAGGTCAACGGTGCTTCCTGTTGTGCGTTTACACTAGTATCGGTTCGAAGAGCGCTCCGCTTAAGTAGGGTAGTGGAGGAATTCTGATGAAAGCAACGCCGAGGGTTCTTGCGGTCGACATCGGGGGAACCAACGTGAAGATTCTTGCGACTGGCGAGGCTGAACCGCGAAAGTTCGCGTCCGGCAAAGACTTGACGCCGAGCAAGATGGTCGCCGGTGTCTTGAAGCTCGCCGGGAATTGGAAGTACGACGTGGTTTCCATCGGCTACCCCGGGCAGGTTGTCGGAGACCGAGCGGTCACCGAACCCCGCAACATCGCCCACGGCTGGGTCGGGTTCGATTTCGCGGCAGCGTTTGGTCGTCCCGTCAAGGTCATCAACGATGCCGCGATGCAGGCCCTCGGGAGCTACAAGGGTGGAACGATGCTCTTCCTTGGTCTCGGGACGGGTCTCGGCTCCGCCCTCATGGTGCGCGGGCACATCGTGCCGATGGAGCTCGGGGCCCTCTCTTACAGGAAACGGACCATCGAGGACTACTTAGGAGCTCGCGGGCTCCAGAAGCTCGGGAAGAAGAAGTGGCGCAAGGCGGTCGCGTTCTGGGTGAAACGGCTCACGTCCGCGCTTCTCCTCGATGACGTCGTCATCGGCGGAGGGAACGCCAAGGAGCTGAAGCAGACGCCCCTCGGCTGCCGGGCTGGGCAGGACTGCCGGCTGGGCAGCAACGCCAATGCGTTCCTTGGCGGGTTCCGAATGTGGGAGCCGTGGGCGAGTCGCGACCACTCCGACCCTCCAACGGCCAAGTAAACAAAACGAAATAAAAAATTGGATCGAGCGGGCCTCAAAAGCGGTCACCCTCCACGTTGACGCTTTGGGATGTCCGCTCTTGATCATTCTCGGTTCGAGACCCCTATTTTTTCAGCACCAGCTGGGCGTTTCCGGGCCTCAGCCCTCGTTAGGTTTGCGGTTCTCTTGGCTACGATCGTAAGCTGGCCTAGTCTCGATACCAGCGCTGAGGTTTAGAGCACTGTTGACGAGCGCAAGATGAGAGAACGCCTGCGGAAAATTTCCCAGCTGGCGGTGTTCTTTGGCATCGTATTCTTCCGCCAAAAGGCCGACATCGTTGCGCAGCGAAAGCAGATGCTCGAAAAGCGAGCGCGCTTCGTCGATCCGGCCTTGCAGGACGTAGTTGTCAACCATCCAAAAACTACAGGCGAGAAAGGCTCCTTCGTTCCCCACCAGGCCGTCCACCGAGCTTCTGGTGTCATAACGTGCGACCAAGCCATCTTGCATCAAGTTCTTCTCGATCGCGGCTACTGTGCCTTGGATGCGGTTGTCTTCGGGAGGGAGAAATCCGACCAAAGGCAGGAGCAATAAGCTGGCATCAAGCTCTTTGCTTCCGTAGTACTGGACAAACGAATTTAGTTCCCGGCTGAATCCGAGGCTACAGACCTCGTCATGGATATCGCTGCGTAGCCTGACCCAGCGGTCGAGCGGTCCATCGACTCCAAACTCTTGCACCATACGAACCGCGCGGTCAAAGGCTAGCCACGCCATCACCTTGGAATGAACAAAATGCCGTTGCGGCCCGCGGATCTCCCAAATTCCCGCATCTGGCTCGGTCCAGATTTGTTCAAGATGATTGACGAGCGCTCTTCCTAGTTCCCAGCCCGCCTCGTTTTGTCGCAGTCCCTTGTGCCGGGCTAGGTAGGCGGAATCGAGAAGCTCGCCATAGACATCGAGCTGCCGCTGTCCAGAGGCGGCGTTCCCGATTCTTACAGGCCGAGAGGCCTCATAACCGGATAGTTCCGCCAGTTCAAACTCCGTGAGGCGCCGCTCTCCAGCGATACCATACATGATCTGTATACGATCCGGCTTCCCAGCCACAGCGCGAAGCAGCCAATCTCGCCAAGCTTCGGCTTCGTCCATGAAGCCACTCCCCATAAGTGCATATAGTGTGTAGGCGGCGTCGCGGATCCAGCAAAATCGGTAGTCCCAGTTGCGAATCCCGCCGATTTGCTCCGGCAAGGAAGTGGTGGCTGCCGCCACGATACCGCCGGTTTCGTGGTGAGTGAGGGCTTTCAGCGTGATGACAGAGCGGAGAGTTGCTTCGGCATAAGGACCCTTGAAGGCGTGTTTACTCGACCATTTCTTCCACTCGTCTGTGACGTCCTCGACGACGGCGGCGGCATCGAATGGACTTGGCAGGGAGCCGAAGGAATGGGACCATGTCAACGCGAAAGGGACGGTTTGGCCTTCTTCGACTTCGAAATCGGCCCTGGTTTTGAGGTCCTCGCCGCGGAGCGCGACGGTAGTGTAAAAAACGATCCGATCCGGTCCGGCAACCGCGCATAGCCGGTTGTCCTCCAACCGGGTGACCCAGGGAACCACGGTTCCATGATCGAAACGCAATGTGAGTTCTGTCTGCATAGGCACACGACCGCGAATGCCACGGACAAGTCTGATTACATCCTGATGCCCGCCACGACGATGCATGCAGTCGATCAACACGACCGCTCCTTCTGGGACAGAGAACTCGCTCTCCAGAACTAAAGTGCCTTCGCGGTAGCGGCGCGTGACCTTCGGGTGCGAGGCCTTGGGAGCGATGCTCCAGTGGCCGTTATCCGGCGATCCCAAGAGAGCGGCGAAGCAAGCGGTGGAGTCAAATCGCGGGAAGCAAAGCCAGTCAATGGATCCATTTCGGCCAACGAGAGCAGCGGTAGCGTTGTTGCCAATCAGTGCGTAGTCTTCGATTAGTAGAGTCATGGACAAGGCTACCCGCCGCCACGATATCCTAGTTCGCAGCGTTGAACAAAGGAAACAAGATGTCGCGACGTGCACGGGGTAATCGACGACCGAAATCTCGGTTGGCGAAATCGGTTGGCGAAAACCAGGCCATTGCACTCAGAAC
Organism: Acidobacteriota bacterium; assembly: GCA_046728215.1. Lineage (GTDB taxonomy): Bacteria > Acidobacteriota > Terriglobia > Terriglobales > Acidobacteriaceae > Gp1-AA133. The sequence continues at coordinate 3,685 of JBKPEB010000043.1, forward strand.
CTCTGGTCCGGCCATCCTGAGTGTAATGGCGATTTAACAACAGTTGGGGGTGGCTTATGCAATTCACTTCAGTAGCGTCATGGAAGGGCCTTCTTTGCCGCATCCAATGTTGCACAAGTCAAAGTACAGCTTGCCCACGTAGGCGACGGGCAGGTCGTACTCTTTGAGAGGTTTGAACTTCCATAGCCGCACAGCTTCCTCCACGTCCTTGAGGACCATCGGATGCCCATAGAATCCCTTTACACAGACGACACTTCCGTCGGAACCCACCAACACATCAACCCCAACTGTTCCACGAATGTCGGCCTGCTCTGCCGGACCCGAAAAATCCACTCGCTTTGTGGCACGTTGCTTCATAGCTTCTGAGCGCATAGCAAATGAGGTGTTGGGGTACTTGCGCGAAACTTTCCCCGAGTATTCGCACGGCAAGTGCGGCCTTTCCTTCGTACCCAAGCTCACGCATGATAGGGCCAGAAAAAGGACAATTACATGGTGAGGCTTCATATTTTCCAAGACACACCCAAGAGAAAAACAGTTCCCAATCATAGTTGACGCTAACAGGCGATAGCGCAACTTTGCGCCTTTTGTTCGCCAAAATCGGGGTCAGTGAGTGCTATGGCGATATTACGTCAACCATCCGAATACCGCTTCCAAAAGCGAACAATGCTCGTCCATTGATCGTGTTCACACGTCCTGGAATTCTACGAGCAATGCCCACAACAACGGAATGGGCTCTCGGCTTTGCCGTTGCAGCCACACTACTCGAAGGCTATTTTATTGGGGCTGATCGTCATGGTCTTCTGTTTGTCCGGAGTGCCTTTCACCTCGAAACGCTAAATATGCGGGGCGGGTGCCTTTTGATGGTGCACAATCCTCTGGTAGAACTGATCGAACTGGGGTACTGCTGGCAGGTGTGTTCCGGCTGCTGCGGGGTGTTCTTGGGCTGATCAGGTCAGGCATGAACAACTGAAGTGAGTGTAATGGCGATGTTTCGCCAGCTACGTTCTGCAAAGTTCCTCCCGGCCTGCGTTCTAGAATAGACATCGAAAATGCTCCCGCAAATGCGCACATCCCTCGTGGATTTACTGTTGTCCGTTTGGTGGGTCAGTTGGCTTGGGATAATTGGCGGATTCCTTTATGTCGGCGTGTCGGAGGTCAGAAATGAATTTACCAGAGGTGCAATCTCTCGCCCATCGCTGGCCTTCCTCGTGATCGTTCCTTTGTCCTGGATCTGCTTTTTCATCGCGGATTCTAAGGCTAATGAGCGGACCCCTAAAGTTGTTAAGCTGCTCACGCTTGCAGGAACCTTACTGGCGGCGTTCACAGTGCTTGGAATTTGGTTTTTCGTCGCCAGTGCGGGGCGGGGTGGGTGAGTGTAATAGAGATGTTTCGCCAGTCACCGCTTACCGCTGAATTTCGACAGGCGTTCCGTCGGGAACTGCTGAATAGATTTCCTCGATCTCGGCATCAGTGACGGCGATGCAGCCGTCCGTCCAGTCCATGGCGCGATGCAACGGCCCAAGC
>JBKPEB010000044.1:0-81137 GCA_046728215.1 Acidobacteriota bacterium
CAACGCCGGCCTCTTGCTGCGCGGCATTGGCAAGGACGACGTGGAGCGCGGGATGGTGCTGGCCAAGCCGGGATCGATCACGCCGCACACCAAGTTCAAGGCGGAGGTCTACATCCTGACCAAGGAAGAAGGTGGACGGCACACGCCGTTCTTCAAGGGATACCGCCCGCAGTTTTACTTGCGTACGACGGACGTGACGGGCGTGGCGGAGTTGCCGGCGGGCACGGAAATGGTGATGCCAGGGGACAACGTGAGCCTGGTGATTGAACTGATCACGCCGGTCGCGATGGAGAAGGGCTTGCGGTTCGCGATTCGTGAAGGCGGCCACACGGTGGGCGCAGGCACGATTGCGGAGATCGTGCAATAGCAGTTGTTGGCTGGTAGCCGTTGGTCGTTGGCAAAAGCTCACGTCCTCGGCTCCGGCAAGACTTCGGTTGCTAGGGGCTAAGAGCTAGCAGCTAACAGCTAAATTCAGCGGCCTGCAACTTGCCGCCAGTTCTTTCCTCCTGGATAGCTGGGAGGGGTTAGCGAGTGAAACGTGATTGGAAAAGAAAGAATTCGCATCCGGCTGAAAGCCTACGACTATCGCATCCTGGACCAGTCCACGGGTGAGATCGTCGAAACGGCGCGGCGCACCGGCGCGCAGATCGCGGGCCCGATTCCGTTGCCCACGATGAAGAACAAATACTGCGTGCTGCGTTCGCCGCACGTGGACAAGAAGTCGCGCGAGGCGTTTGAGATCCGGACGCACAAGCGCCTGCTCGATATTCTCGAGCCGACGCAGCAGACGGTCGATGCATTAATGAAACTGGATCTTCCAGCCGGCGTCGACGTGGAAATCAAGGCGTTCGGGAAAGAACACAAGTAGTCGTCAGTCTCCAGTCGTCGGTCGCCAGCAAAAGCGGCTTGATCGACGGTGTTAGACGGACGAACCCCAGCCAATAGCGATTCGCCACGCTGGGAATGGAGATGGAAATGGCAAAGGTAGCAGGAATTCTCGGAAAGAAAGTCGGCATGACGCAGCTTTTCGATTCGAAGGGTGAAGTCCGCCCGGCGACGGTGCTGCAGGCCGGTCCGTGCGTGATCACGCAGCATAAGACTGCGACGCGCGACGGCTACGAGTCGGCACAAATCGGGCTGGTCGAGTTCGTGAAAGAAAAGCGACTCACCAAGCCGATGCGCGGCCACTTTGGCAAAAACAATCTCCCGCCGATGAAGTTCCTCCGAGAAGTTCCCATCGAAGTTGACGAAGCTCCCGCAGACAGCGCACCCACGAACGGCCTGAAGGTTGGCCAGCGCGTGCTAGTCGACATGTTTGAAGGGGACCGTTTCGTCGATATCGTCGGGGTCAGTAAAGGGCGCGGCTTTGCGGGTGTTGTGCGGCGCCATCATTTTGGCGGTGGCCCGAAGTCGCACGGCTCGATGTTTCAGATCACGGGTTCAATCGGTTCGTCGGCATTCCCGTCGCGCGTGTTCAAAGGCATGCGGATGTCTGGCCACATGGGGGACGAGCGTGTTACGGTGCGCAATCTGCGCATCTTGGGCGTCGATAAAGACGAGAATCTGCTGGTGGTCGAGGGCAGTGTGCCGGGCGCGAATGGCGGATATGTCGTGATTACGCGGGCAAAGAAGCCACCGCGAGAGCGGCGTGGATTCGCGGGCGCGGCGACGGTCGATCCGTTGAAGGCGGCCAAGCGCGCGGCGAAGAAAGGGTAGGGCAGTCGTTGGTCGTCGGTCGTGGGTGGTTGGCAAAACCGAGACCTCGACACTGAAGGTCGGCTGCGATTGAAGAATCGCTCGAGGCTTATAGCTCGAAGCTCGCAGCAGTTGAGAGAAAACAATGGCAACTATCGATATCTACAACCTGAAAGGCGCCAAGGTCGGCACGATGGATCTCGCCGATGAGATTTTTGGCGCGGTGAACGAAGATCTGCTCTGGGAAGCGGTGAAGCATTACCGCGCCGGGCAGCGCGCGGGCACGCACGCCACGAAGAATCGCTGGCGCGTTTCCGGTTCCGGCAAGAAGCTGTGGAAGCAGAAGGGCACCGGGCGCGCGCGTATCGGCTCGATCCGTTCGCCACTGTGGCGCCACGGAGGCACGGTGCACGGACCGCAGCCGCGCTCTTACGATTACACCTTCCCCAAGAAGAAGCTGCTTGGCGCATTGCGCTCCGCGCTGGCCGCGAAGCTGTCAGACGGCAAGCTGACGGTCGTGAATGCGTTCGACGTAAAGGAAGTGAAGACGAAGGCGTTCCGCGAGGCGCTCGACAAGTTGAAGATCGAGAAGACTGCGCTACTGGTGGAAGTGCCGAATCATGGCAACCGCAACCTTGACCTGAGTTCGCGCAACATTGCCGGGACGGAGCTGGTCGCGAGCAACGAAGTGCATCCCTATCACCTGCTGCGGTACGACCACGTGATCTTCACGCAGCCGGCGATCGAGAAGCTGCAGGTATCGCTGACCAGGTCGGCCTCGAAGCGCGAGCACAAGTCGAAGGCGGGTGAAGGCGAGAAGAAAACGGCGCGGATTCCTCGCCGGCGCACGCGCCATGAAAAAGCGGCGGAGGTGGCGTAATGAAATCGGCCTATGAAATTCTTCGCCGTCCGGTGATCACGGAAAAGGGTCTGACCATCAAGGAAAGCGAGAACACGCTCGTGTTCCAGGTGGCCAAGCAGGCGACGAAGACGGAAATCAAGGAAGCTGTGCAGTCCATCTTCAAAGTGAAAGTGGATTCGGTGCGCACGGCAAATTATCCGGGGAAAGAGCGGCGGCGCGGACGTTTCGCGGGCTACCGTCCGGATTGGAAGAAAGCGTACGTGCGGTTGAAGGCCGGGGAAAAGATGCCGGAGTACGCACAGAACCTGTAAGTAAGACGCATTCAGCACTCAGCATTCAGCATTCAGCCAAGGGCGGAATGGGAAGGCTAAGAGCTAACGGCTAAAAGCTAAAGGCTGACTTATGGCAATCAAGACATACAGACCGACGACGCAGACGTTGCGCTACCGAACGACGCTGGTCAATGACGACATCACGACCAACAAGCCCCACAAGCCGCTGGTTGAGCCCAAGCTGAAGACGGGCGGGCGGCGGAATTCGGGTGACATCACCAGCCGATTTCGTGGGGGCGGTAACAAGCGCAAGCTGCGCCTGATCGATTTCAAGCGCGACAAGACCGGAATCCCGGCAACCGTGATTTCGATCGAGTACGACCCGAACCGCTCGGCGCGCATTGCGTTGCTTAGCTACGCTGACGGCGAGAAGCGCTACATCGTGCAGCCCGACGGGTTGAAGATGGGACAAAAAATCATCAGCGGTCCTGACGCGGACATTTTGGTGGGCAACGCATTGCCGCTGCGCAACATTCCGCCCGGTACGACCGTACACAACGTTGAGCTGCGGCCCGGAAAAGGCGCGCAGATGGTGCGCTCGGCGGGTGGTTCGGCGCAGTTGGTCGCGAAGGAAGGCGATTACGCGCTGATCAAATTGCCTTCGGGCGAGACCCGCAAGGTGCTGCAGGATTGCATGGCGACGATCGGACAGGTCGGCAACACCGATCATGAGAACGTCACCATCGGTAAGGCAGGCCGGGTTCGCTGGGCCGGACGCCGTCCGCACAACCGCGGCGTTTCGATGAACCCGGTCGACCATCCGCATGGCGGCGGCGAAGGAAAGACTTCGGGCGGCCGTCACCCGGTGACTCCTTGGGGGCAGCCGACGCGCGGCTACAAAACCCGCAACAACAAGCGGACGGACGCTTTCATCGTTGGCCGCAGGAAAAAAGGATAGCGATTTCATCCGGTTGCTGAGAGCCGGCAACTGAGAACTGAGAACCGACTTATGGCACGTTCAACCAAGAAGGGCCCGTTCATCGACAACCATCTGCAGATCAAGGTGGAGGCGATGAACTCGCGCAACGAGAAGAAGGTGCTGCGCACCTGGTCGCGGCGTTCGACCATTATCCCCGAGATGGTGGGTCACACGATCGCTGTGCACAACGGCAAGAAGTTTATTCCGGTGTACATCACCGAGAACATGGTGGGCCACAAACTGGGTGAGTTCAGCTTCACGCGCACCTTCAAGGGACACTCCATGAAGGCAGCGACAGAAGCGGCAGCGCGCCCGGCAGGCGTGCCCGGTGGACCGGGAGCACCGGCTCCGGCAGCGGGTGCAGCACCGCCAGCGCCAAAGGCATAAGGAGACACGCGAACATGGAATTTCGAGCTGAAGCCCGTTACATGCGCGTCTCGCCCCAGAAGGCCCGGCTAGTGCTGGACCTGATCAAGGGACAGAGGGTGGAAGAAGCCCGCAACACGCTGCTGTTCACCAAGAAGCGCGTGGCTTCGACGGTTGGCAAGCTGCTGCAGTCGGCCATCGATAATGCGAACTTCTTGAGCACCGAGAAGAATCTCGATGTCGATCTCGACCAGCTCTACGTGAAGAGCGCGGTGGCAAGCGACGGTCCCCGCATGAAGCGGATCCGGCCGGCACCGATGGGACGCGCATTCCGTTACGTGCGCCGTATCTCGCATCTGGAGATCGTACTGGCGGAGCGGAATCGGGGCGGTGCGTCAGTGGCAACGGTAGTGGGCGAAGAAGAAAAGTCGGCGGCGCCAAAAGCGAAAGCCAAGAGCAAGGCGAAGGCGCCCGCCAAGAAAGCCGCAGGCAAAAGGAAGAAGGCGGCGGCGAAGTAGAGTTTCGCTCCGGCATTCCGGAGCAGATAAGAGGAACGATGGGTCAAAAAGTCCATCCTTATGGTTTCCGGCTTGGTTACACCAAGCCGTGGAAGTCGCGCTGGTTTGTTGAGCGGGATTACGACAAGCTGCTCTACGAAGACGTCAAGCTGAAGGCCGAGCTGAAGGACAAGCTGAAGTCGGCGGGCATCAGCGCAGTCGAGATCGAGCGTCCGGGCAACAAGATCCGGATCATCATCAAGACGGCGCGTCCGGGCATCATCATCGGACGCAAGGGCGCCGAGATCGACAAGCTGAAGCAGGAATTGCAGAAGCGGACGTCGCGCGAGGTCTTCATCGACATCCAGGAAGTGCACAAGCCGGAGCTGGATGCACAGCTGGTGTCGGAGTCGATCGCGCTGCAACTGGAAAAGCGCGTAGGCTTCCGCCGCGCGATGCGCAAGTCGGTGGATTCGGCGCTGCGCTTCGGCTGCAAAGGCATTAAGGTGCGCGTGAGCGGCCGATTGAACGGCAATGAAATCGCGCGCTCCGAGTGGTACCTGCAGGGACGGTTGCCGCTGCACACGCTGCGCGCCGATATCGAGTATGGCTTCTCGGAAGCGCGTACGACGTACGGCGTGATTGGTGTGAAGGTGTGGATCTACAAAGGCGAGATTCTTACGGCAAAAAAGCGCGAGTCGCAAAACGCCGTGCCAAGTGGAGCATTTTAGCCGCGAGCTTCGAGCCACGAGCTACGAGCAAGCGGAGAAGCAAGAGCTGAGAGCAACTTATGTTGATGCCAAAGAAAGTGAAGTACCGCAAGCAGCAGCGCGGCCGCATGACGGGCAAGGCCTGGCGCGGCAGCCAGCTGGCTTTTGGAGATTTCGGGCTGAAGGTGCTGGAGCCGGGCTGGATCACCGATCGTCAGATCGAAGCGAGCCGCGTGGCAATGACCCGTTTCATCAAGCGCGGCGGCAAGATCTGGATCCGCCTGTTCCCGGACAAGCCGGTGACCAAGAAGCCGGCCGAAACCCGTATGGGCAAGGGCAAGGGAGCGCCCGATCACTGGGTCGCGGTGGTTCGCCCGGGCAAGATCCTGTTCGAGATGGAAGGCGTGAGCGTCACCGATGCCGCCGAGGCGATGCGGCTGGCCTCGCACAAGCTGCCTTTGCGCACCACGATGGTAAAGCGCGAAGCGGCGCACTAGGAAACGAGAAGCAACCATGAAAGCAGAGAAGATTCGCAATCAGACCGACGCCGAGTTGCAGGACCAGGAAAAACAGCTGTCCGATCAGCTGTTCAAGCTGAAGTTTCAGCTCAACATGGGACAGACCGAGAGCCTGAAGAAGATGCGCGGCCTGCGCAAGGACATTGCCCGGGTAAAAACCATCATCGGTGAGCGGTCGCGCGGCGCACAGGCGACAACGGAGAAGAAGTAAATGGCGGAAACCACACAGAAGGCAGCAGGACGGCGCAAAGAAGTGGTGGGCGAAGTCGTCTCCAACAAGATGAACAAGACGATCGTGGTCGCGGTGACGCGCAAGAAGTCGCATCCGCTTTACGGCCGCGTCATCTCCACCGACAAGAAGTTTTACGCGCACGATGAAAAGAACGAAGCGCATGTGGGCGACGTGGTGCGTCTCGAGGAGACCCGGCCGCTCTCGAAGTTAAAGCGCTGGCGTTTGAAGGAAGTGATCCGCAAGACGGCGCTGGTGCCGGAAGTGGCCGCGGTGGCCGGAGTCAACGACGCCCAATAGCGCGTTCGTGAACAGACAGGGAGATTGAGCTATGGCTGTGATGATGAGAACGATGCTCGAGGTGGCCGACAACTCGGGCGCCCGCAAGCTGCAGATGATTCTGCCGCTGGGCGGCTCGACGGGTCTGCGTGCTGGTCTGGGCGACGTGATCACCGCCAGCGTGAAGGAAGCTTCACCCGACGGACAGGTGCAGAAGGGCAAAGTCGTGAAAGCGGTCATCGTGCGCACGCGCAAGGAGCATCGGCGCCGCGACGGAACCTACATCCGCTTTGACCAGAACGCCGCTGTCCTGATCAATGAAACCGGCGAGCCGGTGGGAACGCGTGTGTTCGGTCCTGTGGCCCGCGAGCTTCGCGAGAAGAAGTTCTTGAAGATTGTTTCGCTGGCGCCGGAAGTGCTGTAAGGCGCGGCGCGAATCGAGATTAAGGAATTCGAGATTATGCCTAAAGTAGCAAGCACAGCGCATGTACGAGTGGACATTCGGCGCAACGATACGGTGAAAGTGATTACCGGCCGCGACAAAGGAAAGCAGGGCCGGGTGCTCCGCGTGTTTCCGGCGGACGCGAAGATTCTGGTCGAGCACGTGATGATGGTGAAAAAGCACGTGCGGCCGAATCCGCAGCGCAACGTCAAGGGCGGCATCGCCGAGCAGGAAAGCCGCATTGCGATTTCAAACGTACAGCTCGTCTGTCAAACCTGCGGGCCGGTGCGCATCGGACACGAAGTGCGCGGCGACAAGAAAGTGCGAGTGTGCAGGAAGTGCGGGACGACGCTGGATAAATAGCTGCGAGCTCTGAGCTATGAGCTTGGAGCAAGCAGGGCAAGAAGCAGTTAGAGAGTGCTCACGAACCGGAACAGATTGCTCGAGGCTCGCAGCTTGGAGCTCGCAGCTAACCCGAAACCGTGAGAGAAGGTAACGAGAGATATGGCGAAGGAAAAAGAGAGAAAAGGCGGTAAGGGCGCCGAAAAGCAGGAATCGCGGGTCGCGGAAGTGGCGCGGCATAGCGCGAAGGAGCGTCCGCGGCTGCGTGCGCGATTTGAGAAGGAAATCGCTCCAGCCCTGATGAAGGAACTGGACCTGAAGAACTCGATGGCGGTTCCGCGCTTGAACAAGATTGTCGTGAACATGGGCATGGGCGAAGCCACGCAGAACGCGAAGATTCTCGATCCGGCGGTCAACGAACTGGGCCAGATCACCGGGCAGAAGCCGGTGGTCACGCGCGCCAAGAAGTCGATTGCAGCCTTCAAGGTTCGCGAGAACATGCCGATCGGTACGATGGTCACATTGCGCGGTGACCGCATGTATGAATTCCTCGACCGGTTGGTCAGCGTGGTCCTGCCACGTGTCCGCGATTTCCGCGGCGTTTCGACGAAGTCGTTTGATGGACGCGGCAATTACACCATCGGCCTGCACGATCAGTTGATCTTTCCAGAGATCGATTACGCGAGGGTGGACAAGCTGAAGGGTATGAACGTCACCATTGTGACCACCGCCGGGACAGACGATCAGGCGCGGTCGTTGCTGAAGCATCTGGGCATGCCGTTCCGGGCGTAAGCTCGGAGTTTTTAAGTTTCAAGAGAGCAGTACGAAACAAAATTTGGGAATAAGGCTGAGAGCTGACGGCATGAGAGCTGACAGCTAGAGGCTAGGAGCTAAGAGCCAAGTGGCAACTACAGCAAAACGAGTGAAGGACGCAAAGAAGCCCAAGTTCTCTTCGCGTAAGCACAACCGCTGCAAGATCTGCGGACGCCCGCGCGCGTTTCTGCGCAAGTTCGGCATTTGCCGGTTGTGTTTCCGCGGTTTGGCGCTCAAGGGAGAGATTCCCGGGGTTTCGAAGTCGTCCTGGTAGGAAGGCAGTCGCTAGTCGCCAGTCTTCAGTCGTCAGCCAGGCACTTGAGGCCAAGGACCGAGGACTAACGGCAGAGTATCTGAAGCAAGCCGCTGCAGGTTCTCCGCAGAGTGCGGAGCGAACGGGTGGCAGAGGAGAAGCAGACGATGAGGTTGACCGATCCGGTCGCAGACATGCTGGCGCGTATTCGCAACGCGATCAACGCGCGGCACCAGAAAGTGGATGTTCCGGCTTCCAAGCTGAAGCTGGAGATTGCCCGCATTCTGAAAGAAGAAGGCTACATCTCGAACTTCAAGCCCACCGAGGAAGAAGGCCACAAGGTCATCCGTGTGTACCTGAAGTATGGCTCGAACAACGAGGCGGCGATCTCGAATGTCGAGCGTGTGTCGCGCCCCGGCTGCCGGGTGTACGTGCGGCGCACCGAGATTCCCCGTGTACTGGGCGGTCTTGGCATCAACATTCTCACCACGCCCAAGGGCGTGATGACCGGGCGTCAGGCACGCAAGCAGGGCTTGGGCGGCGAACTACTTTGCCAGGTCTGGTAGTAGCTATCGGCTGATGGTCGGTAGCTGGTAGCAAAGACAGTTGGACGCGGAGTCGGTACTCCAACCAGTTCTGGATTTCTGAAGACGATAAGAAAGGCTCGAGCCACAAGCTACGAGCCATGAGCTAAGAGCAAAACATATGTCACGAATTGGAAAAAAACCGATTGAAGTCCCGAAGGGTGTGACGATCAAGTTGGAAGGCAACACGGTCGCCGTGCAGGGTCCCAAGGGCAAACTGGAAACACCGCTGCCGGAAGGCATCAAGATGGAGCAGAAGGACGGACACCTGCTGGCGATCCGCGAGAACGATTCGCAGGCCGCGGTGCACGGACTGGCTCGCGCCCTGGTCAATAACGCGGTTGAAGGCGTCACCAAGGGCTGGACGAAAGAGTTGGAAATCGTGGGCATCGGCTACCGCGCCGAAATGAAGGGCAAGGGGATGGTCGTGTTTACACTGGGTTACTCGCACCCGATCGAGTACCCGCTGCCCACGGGCATCGATGTGGCTGTCGATCCGAAGCAGACCAAGTTAACGGTGAGCGGAATCGATCGCCAGAAGGTGGGCCAGGTTTCCGCGGAAATGCGCGCACTGCGTCCGCCCGATCCTTACAAAAACAAGGGCGTGCGTTACGCGGGCGAGCGGCTGAAGAAGAAGGTTGGGAAGACGGGAGCGAAGTAGTCGCTAGTCGTCAGTCGTCGGTCGTCAGCGAATTCAGGCTGGCGCTGAGGGCGCGACTGAAGTGAAATTTTGGATTGTTGTCTGCGGCGGTTCGCTAGGGTTGGAGTTCATTTTTGCTGGCGACTGACGACTGACGACTGAGGACTCGAAGATGCTGAGCAGACCAGGAAAGAATGCGACGCGGCAACGCGTGCATGACCGGATTCGCAAGAAGCTGCAGGGGACAGCGGAACGGCCGCGGCTGAATGTATACCGCTCGCTGAACCATATCTACGTGCAGGTGATTGACGATTTGCACGGCAAGACGCTCGTGTCGGCGAACAGCGCCGAGGGCGAGGGTAAGAAGACCGGTGGAAACGTAGCGGCCGCAAAAGAAGTGGGCAAGGCCATTGCCGAGCGTGCCAAGGCCAAAGGCATCACGAAGGTTGTGTTTGACCGCGGCGGCTACATCTATCACGGACGCGTCAAAGCGCTGGCCGATGCGGCGCGTGAAGGCGGACTGCAGTTCTAGGGAAATTGGTAATTTGGTAATCGGGTAATTTTGTAATTTGAAGGCGATTGGCGCAAAAAAATTACCAAATTAAAAATTACGAAATTACAAAATGGATTTGAGGTTTGAATGCCAAGCGTAATCAAGAAGCTCGATGCAGGACACTACCAGCTGAAAGATCAGGTAGTGGCGATCAATCGTGTCACCAAGGTTGTGAAGGGCGGCAAGAATCTGTCCTTTGCGGCGCTAGTCGTGGTCGGAGATCCCAGCGCGGCCGTGGTCGGCTACGGTTCCGGAAAGGCCAAGGAAGTTCCGCAGGCCATCCGCAAGGGAATCGAGTCGGCCAAGAAGAACCTGGTAAAGGTGAACCTGACTCAGACGACCATTCCACACCTGGTGCTAGGCCGGTTCGGCTCCGGGCATGTGCTGCTGAAGCCTGCGCCGGAAGGCACGGGCGTGATCGCCGGCGGCGCGGTTCGCGCGGTTATGACGTCGGCGGGTGTGCAAAACGTCCTGACCAAGTCGATTGGCACCACGAATCCGCACAACGTGATCAAGGCGACGTTTGACGCGCTCAAGAAACTGAAGAATAAGGAGGCCGTCGCGGCGCTGCGCGGCAAGAACGCGGAAGATCTGTAGACCCAAGAGGCGGCGGGCGAGGACGCCCTCCGGACTGCCGGCAGGATGCCGGCGCTACGAAGGAAACGGCGCTGCGAAGCGAAGAGGACTTGTGATGGCAGGCAAAACGACATCGAAAGCAGCATCGGGGAAACTGCACATCAAGTGGGTGCGGTCGGCCATTTGCTCTCCGGTGAAACATAAGCTCGTGGTCAAGGGGCTGGGCTTCACGCGGCTCAATCAGGTGATTGAGCGTCCCGACACAGCGGCCATTCGCGGCATGGTGAAGAAGATTCCGCACCTGGTCGAGATCGTTGGATAGCTGGTCTTAGGCCTTAGGTCCTGGCGAGACGCGCCGGATCGGTTGGGAAAACGAACATGAATTTATCGAACATACGAGCACCGAAGAAATCGTCGGAAAAGCGCAAGCGGGTCGGGCGCGGCATGGGTTCGGGCATGGGCAAGACGTCGGCGCGCGGCCATAAGGGACAGCGTTCGCGCAGCGGTTCGCGCATGATCCGTGGTTTCGAAGGCGGCCAGATGCCCTTGCATCGCCGCATGCCCAAGCGCGGCTTCACCAACATCTTCCGCAAGGAATATTCGATCGTGAACCTGGAGTCGCTAGCAGCGCTGGGCGAAACTACGATCACGCCGGATGTGCTCCGCAAAGCCGGGGTGATCAAGACGAAGCATCCCGTGAAGATTCTCGGCGATGGTGAATTGAAGTCCGCTATCACCGTGCACGCGCACAAGTTTTCCAAGTCGGCGCAGGAGAAGATCACCAAGGCCGGCGGCAAGTTCGAGGTCTTGCAGTAATGTTCGAGAAACTGGCCAACGTCTTTCGCATCCCCGATCTGCGCAAACGTATCCTGTTCACGCTGGCCATGCTCGCGGTGTACCGGTTGGGCGGCCACATTCCGACGCCTGGCATCAACGCCGACAAGCTCGCGCAGTTCTTTGAACAGAATCGGGGAACATTCCTCGGATTCGTCGACCTGTTCTCGGGCGGCCAGTTGCGCCGGCTCACGATCTTCGCTCTGGGCATCATGCCCTACATCACGGCGTCGATCATTCTGCAGTTGTTGACGGTGGTCTATGAGCCGCTGGCCAAACTGCAGAAGGAAGGCGAACTGGGACGCAAGAAGATCACCCAGTGGACGCGCTACCTGACCGTCATTCTCAGTGCGTTGCAGTCGTTCGGCATCGCCTTCAGTCTGACCAAGGGCAACCAGGACTTCGTGTTGAACCCCGGACCTGGTTTCATCCTGATGACCATGCTGACCTTGACGACGGGCAGCGCCTTCATCATGTGGCTGGGTGAGCAGATTACCGAGCGGGGCGTGGGCAACGGAATGTCGCTGCTGATCTTTGCCGGCATTGTGGTCGGGTTGCCGCGCGGCGTCGCCGACCTCTACGACAAAGTTCGCACCAACGCATGGGGCGCGTTTACACCCGTCGCGATTGCGATGTTGCTGGCAGTGATGGTCGTGATCGTGGCGTTCATCGTCTATGTCGAACGAAGTGAACGGCGAATACCCGTGCAGTACGCCAAGCGCGTGGTTGGCCGCAAGGTCATGGGCGGGCAGTCGACGCATCTTCCTCTGCGCGTCAACGCCGGCGGCGTGATGCCGGTTATTTTTGCTTCGTCGATTCTTACACTGCCGCAGACGGTGGGATGGGGACTCAAGGACAACCGCTATTTCGGAAGCCTGATCAAGGCTCTCGGCTGGGGCGAGCCGCTTTACACGCTGCTCTACGCCGTCGGCATAATTTTCTTCGCTTACTTCTACGTATCCATTGTCTTCAACCCAAGCGAAGTCGCCGACAACATGCGAAAGTACGGCGGATTTATTCCCGGCATCCGGCCGGGCAAGCGCACCGCGGACTACATTAATGAAGTTCTCACCCACATCACGTTAGTGGGTGCGCTCTATCTGATCATCATTTCGTTTATTCCGGAATGGATGATTACCGGTATTCACCTGAACAGTCTGCCTTGGTGGTTGGGGGGTACGTTCTTCGACAAGCTTCCGATATGGATGACGCACGGTTTGGGCGTCAGCTTCTACTTCGGAGGTACATCGCTGCTCATTGTCGTTGGCGTGGCGATGGATACAGTAACCCAGATTGAGGCACAACTCATCATGCGCCACTATGATGGGTTCACGCCGCGCAGCGGACGTATCAAAGGCCGCCGTTGGTAGAAGTCGCTGCGCCTGCAGGGAGTACGTTCTGACGGCTCGCGTTAAGGCAGGGCCTGGGCCATGTCGCCCGGGGAAACAGAAATCGAGGGAGGTGGCCACCTCGATGGCCCAGAAAACCTCGCGCACCATCGGTCCGGTGATCCTGCTTGGACCGCCGGGAGCCGGCAAAGGCACTCAGAGCAAGCGGATCGAGCAGCACTACAACATCCCGCAGATCTCCACCGGGGACATTCTGCGGCAGAACGTGAAAACCGGAACCCCGCTGGGGCAGGCGGCCCAAGCCGTTATGGAGCGGGGACAGTTGGTACCCGACGAACTGGTTTGCCCGATGGTCGCCGAGCGGCTGCGCGAGATCGATTGCGAACGGGGCTTCATTCTCGACGGGTTTCCGCGAACGGCGGCTCAGGCTGGCTGGCTGGATGCCTTCCTGGAAAATGAGTTCTTTGACAAGTCAAGTGGCTGCAACAGGTTGCCGATTGTGATCCGGCTGGATGTCGACTATAATGAGTTGTTGCGCCGGCTTACCGGGCGTCGTTCCTGTCCTACCTGTGGCCGCACCTATAACGTTCACCTTCAGCCTCCCAAGGTAGATGAGCTTTGTGATGTTGACGGGACCAAGCTTGTCATCCGCGCGGATGACCGCGAGGAAGTGATTCGGGAACGGCTGAACGAGTTTGATGTGCAGACGCGCCCTGTGGCCGAGCATTATCAGGCAAAAGGACGCTTGATGACAGTGAACGGCGACTTGCCCATGGACCAGGTGACGGCGCAGATTTACTGCATTATCGACAACCAAGTTTAGGATGGCGATTGTTTGCAAATCACCGGCGGAGATCGAGAAGATGCGGCAGAGCGGCCGCGTCGTACGGCAAGTGCTCGATCATCTGCGTACGCTGGTGGTGCCGGGCGCGACCACGATGGACCTGGAGCGCGCGGCCGAGCAGAAGATGAAGGACCTGGGCGCGAAGCCGGCCTTCAAGGGCTATTACGATTATCCGTGCGTGCTGTGCACTTCGGTGAATGAAGAGATCGTGCACGGCATTCCGTCCGAAAAGCGGACGCTGAACGCCGGAGACATTGTTTCGGTGGATTGCGGCGTGGTGCTCGACGGCTATTATGGCGATGCAGCCATCACCGTGCCGGTGGGCGACGGAGTCATCCCGGAGCTGCAAAAACTGCTCAAGATCACCGAGGAGTCTCTATACCGCGGGATCGAGAAAGCGCGCATCGGCAACTCGGTGAGCGATATCGGCGGGGCCGTGCAGGAATACGTTGAGGCCGCCGGATTCAGTGTGGTTCGTGAGTTCGTCGGACACGGCATTGGGACCAAGCTGCATGAAGAACCGCAGGTTCCGAACTACCGCTCGGGCGGGCCGAATCCGAGATTGCGCGAAGGCATGGTGCTCGCGATTGAGCCCATGGTGAACTACGGCAAGCCCGAGACGCGTGTGCTGAGCGACAAGTGGACGGCAGTGACCGCCGACGGCAGCTACAGCGCGCATTTCGAACACTGCGTCGCCGTGACGAGAGATGGTCCGGTGATTTTGACACAGTAGAAGCTTTCAGCTATCAGCTTTCAGTGAAGAACGCTGAGATAACGCTGAAGGCGAAGCTGAGAGCTGACAGCTGATAGCTGAAAGCTCCGTAAGGAGTCAATGAGCAAAGAAGACGCGATTGAAGTGATGGCGGTGGTGATTGAGCCCCTGCCCAACGCAATGTTCAAGGTGGAGTTGGAGAACAAGCACCAGGTGCTGGCGCATGTCTCCGGGAAAATGCGCAAAAACTTTATCCGTATCCTGCCCGGCGACAAGGTCGCGGTGGAGTTATCACCCTACGATCTGAACCGCGGGCGGATCGTGTATCGATACAAATAGGATTTGCTGAAGGCTGAGAGCTGACAGCTGAAAGCTGGGATTATGAAGGTACGAGCATCGGTAAAGAAAATCTGCGACAAGTGCAAGGTCATCCACCGCAAAGGTGTGGTGCGCGTGATCTGCGAGAACTCGAAACACAAGCAGCGCCAGGGATAGAGGCGCTTCTGGCGTCTAGCTACTCGCTGCTGGGAACCAATACGAAACGAGCTTGCCAGAAGCCAGAAGCAACCAGGCTGGCAAGGCAGAAGGGATTAAGTACATGGCACGTATTGCAGGCGTCGATCTTCCGCGCAATAAGCACGCGAAAATCGCGCTGACCTACATCTACGGCATCGGCAATCCGCGCTCGGCGAAGATTCTCGAGCAGGCGAAGGTCGACCCGAACAAGAAAGTTCAGGATCTCAGCGAAGACGAGGTCAACCGCATTCGCCAGGTCATTGAAGCCGAAGGCATGGTGGAAGGCGATCTGCGCAAGGAAGTTTCGATGAACATAAAGAGGCTCATCGAAATAGGCTCCTATCGCGGATACCGTCATCGCCGTAACCTGCCGGTTCGCGGACAGCGCACGCACACCAACGCACGCACCCGCAAGGGCCCGCGCAAGGGAACAGTCGCGAACAAGAAAAAGGCCGCGGCAAAAACCTAGGAACCAGTTCTCAGTTCCCGGTTCCCAGTTCTCAGCAAGAACGCGAACCGGGTGGACTGAGAACTGAGAACCGAGAACTGAGAACTCAGACATGGCGAAACCAGCAGCAGCGGGCGGCACAGCCGCTCCGGATAAAAAGGGCAAGAAGAAGACTTTCAAAAAGAAAGAGCGCAAGCATGTTCCCCATGGACTGGTGCACGTGCAGGCCTCTTTCAACAACACCATCGTGACCATTACTGACATGGCGGGGAACGTGATCTCGTGGAAGAGTTCGGGTTCGCTCGGCTTCCGGGGATCGCGAAAAGGCACTCCCTTCGCCGCACAGCAGGCCGCGATGAACGCCGCCAATATGGCGCGCGATCACGGCGTCCGGTCAGTCGATGTGCGGGTCAGCGGCCCGGGTTCGGGACGCGAATCGGCAATCCGAGCGCTGGCTGCGGCCGGTATCGACGTTCGCTCCATCAAGGACTTCACACCCATTCCGCACAACGGGTGCCGACCGCCGAAACGGCGCCGGGTCTAGGAAGGGAAGTTCCCGGTTCTCAGTGAAGGCAATCGAGACCAGGAATTGACCGAGAACTGAGAACTGCGAGCCGTTTTACCGTCCGGGACGAAGGGTGAAGCCAAACCTGTAAACCGGTCATCTAAAAGGAGAAGAAACTTGGCGCGTTATACCGATGCAGTTTGCCGTCTATGCCGTCGTGAAGGCATAAAACTATTCCTGAAGGGCACCAAGTGTTTCAGCGACAAGTGCCCCATCGAAAAGCGAAACTTCGCTCCCGGACAACACGGGAAAGACCGCAAGGCCAAGATCGTTGGTTACGGCCTCCAGTTGCGTGAAAAGCAGAAAGCCAAGCGCATGTATTTCACGCAGGAAGGGCAGTTCCGCAATTACTTTGAGAAGGCGTTCCGCACCAAGGGCGTCACCGGTGAAATCCTGCTGCAGCAACTCGAGCGGCGGCTGGACAACGTCGTCTTTCGTCTCGGCTTTGCGATGTCGCGGCGTCAGGCTCGCCAATTGGTGCGTCACGGGCACATCGCCGTCAACGGGCGCAAAGTGAACATTCCTTCGTTCGAAGTCGTGGTGGGACAGGAAATCACGATCCGTGAAGGCAGCAAGAAGTTGCCCATGCTGGAGTTCGCTAAGGATTTCGCCAGCCACCAGAACGCGCCAACCTGGCTGGAGATCGATCGCGACAATTACAAGGGTCGTGTGCTGTCTCTGCCCAAGCGCGAAGAAATTCAGCTGCCCGTCAATGAACAGCTGATCGTCGAGTTGTACAGCAAGTAGTCGTTAGCTGATGGTCTTCAGTCTCACGCGAGTCTTTGCTAGAGACTGACGACTGGAGACTCGCGACTGGCTTTACCGGTCCACTCGTGCCAGACCAGCCTGTGCCGACACTTGACGCGGTGATTGGACCCACCGCGAAGCCGGCGCTGAGCCAAATGGCCGAAGGAGAAACGCAATGCTTTGGAAGGGTTTTCAGAAACCAAAACGTCTCGCCACCGACACCACCTCGCTCACCGACAAGTACGGAATGTTCTGGGCGCAGCCGTTTGAACGCGGCTTCGGCACCACCATCGGGAACGCTTTGCGGCGCGTGCTGCTGAGCTCGATCGAGGGAGCCGCCGTGACCGCCGTCAAGATCGAAGGCGTGCTGCACGAGTTCCAGTCGATCCCGGGCGTGGTGGAAGACGCGACCGACATCATCCTCAACCTGAAGCAGATTCCGTTCAAGCTTGCAGGCGATGCGCCGAAAGCGATCTACCTGCGCGCGGATGCGCCAGGCGTCGTGACCTCGGGCATGATTGAGGCGGATGGGGACGTCGAAGTACTGGACAAGGACGTCTACATTGCCACGGTCAGCGAAGGCGGCAAGCTCGACATGGAAATGCGCCTGAAGCGCGGCCGCGGCTATGTCGCTGCCGACAAGAACTTCGACGAGGATCTGGGCATCGGGTTCATTCCCATCGATTCCGTGCATTCCCCGGTTCGCAAATGCAACTACACGGTCGAAGCGGCCCGTCTCGGACAGATTACCGACTACGACAAGCTGACTCTCGAAATATGGACCAACGGGTCCATCACTCCAGCCGATGCGCTGGGCCTGGCCGCAAAGCTGGTGAAGGATCACATGAACATCTTCATCAACTTCGAGGAAGAGATCGAGACGGCGGCGTCCTCAGACGATCGCAAGCCCGAGATCAAGAACGAGAACCTCAACCGTTCCGTCGAAGAGCTCGAGCTGAGCGTGCGCAGCTACAACTGCCTGAAGAACGCGAATATCCAGACCATCGGGGAACTCGTGCAGAAGACTGAAGCCGAAATGCTCAAGACGAAGAACTTCGGCCGTAAGTCTCTGAACGAGATCAAGGAGATTCTCTCCTCGATGGGTCTGAGCCTGGGCATGAAGATCGACGAGCACGGCAACGCCGTCCCCGGACCGACTTCCAACCAGGTGCTGCCGGCGTCGGCGTACGGCGCGGACGACGAATTGTAAGCAACAGTTCTCAGTTCTCGGTTCTCAGTTCTCAGCAGGAACGGGATCTGGGTGGCCGGGAACTGAGGACACAATTTTCCCTCGGCGCCAGCAACTGGCAACTGAGAACTGACAATTGAGGTTTTGCCATGCGTCACAAAGTAGCTGGATGGAAACTTGGACGGAACACCGCGCACCGGCGTTCGCTGCTGCGCAACCTGGTGACTTCGCTCATCGTGGAAGAGCGCATTGAAACCACGATCCCTAAGGCGAAAGCCATGCGTCCGCATGTTGAGAAGATGATTACGCTCGGCAAGCGGGGCGATCTGGCTGCCCGCCGCCTGGCGTCCTCGTACCTGATGACGGACGAATCCGTGGCCAAGCTGTTCGACACCATCGCTCCGCGTTTCGGCGATCGCAATGGCGGCTATTTGCGCATCGTCCGCACCACATGGCAGAAGGGCGATGGCGCCGAGAAGGCCTTCGTCGAACTGCTGGGCAGTGAAAAGACACTCGACGAGAAGCGCGAAAAGCGTGCCGAAGTCCGCGCCAAGCGTGTCGCGGAAGCCAAGAAAGCCATGGAAGAGGCCGATGCGCAAGCCAAGGCCGACGCCGAAGGACAAGGCGTCGAGGGTGGCGGCAAGTCGGAGACTGAAGAGAAGTAAGGCTCGCAAAACGATAGATCGAATACGCACCCAGTCCTTGGGTGCGTTTTCTTTTTGCGCAAAATCAAAACCTCACCAGAGAGGCACTGAGGCTCACGGAGGGAGGCTTTCTCTGTGCCTCCCGGTGTATTCCGTGGTTGAAAAGCCCCACGGTACATGTACTCTCGAATCTGACGAGGGTAACCTTGTTAGCGCGGAAGTCCCTGCCTACACTGAGACCACCTTCATGGACTTCACGAAGAAACAGATGTATATCGCGGTCGGTGCCGGGGTTCTGCTGGTGCTGATCTTCCTCGGTTATTTGGCCTGGCTCAATAACCAGGGACCGGTGTTGTCCAAATCTGAGGACCGCGACACGCTGACCGGTATTCCGAACTCTATCCGTCTGAACCCGCTTCGCGATCACTCCTCCGAGAAAAAAGCCGCCGCCTTCATGCGTGCCATGAAGGAGGGCAAGTGCCGGGAGGAACTGACGGATTGGGAGCATGACTATCGTAGAAAGTATGCGAAGTTCATTTGCGATTCAGAAGACAAGCATCCATTGATCGGCTGGCAATTGGTCGATTGGGAGGATCAGCCGCCATTGCGCATTCTGCACTATCGTGGCAAGCGTCTCAACGCTCCTGGCGACAGCACGGCCTATACGGAACTGCTTTCCGTTACGCTGGAGAAGAGGGTCGGCCAGTGGGATGTGACGAAGTACGACGCGATGTATTGAAGGCAGCTGGCAGCCTTCCGCCACTAGTCTTCAACAAACCTTCAATCGCAACGATTGCAATCCAAGGCTCGCCGAAACCCTACTCGAGCGCTTCCGCACTGTTTGCGATGACACTGGTGTTGGACCTTCTAGCGGGTGGAGATGGATCCGGTTTTTGCCAACCTCGCAACCACAGGTAAATCACAAGCTGGGCGGCCAGCGCTGCGGTGCTATCCAACAGGACGTCGCGCAAGGTGCCGGTGCGGGAAGGCAGGAATGACTGATGCCATTCGTCGAGGCTGGCCACCAGTACGGCCATCGCGAATGCAATCCGCGCCCACACGATCGACCAGCGCGGACTCCCGTTGACTTCGATACTGGCCTTCCACGCGCGAAATAGCAGAACGCTCAGGGTGGCGTAGCCGATTACGTGGCCCACCTTGCGCAACACAAAGTGCCATGTGAGGAAGCGAACCGGGTCCAGCCCCAGGAGGAAGTGCAGCAGAGGATAAAGAAGGCTTCCAGTTTTTTCGGCCGATAGCGCGTTCGTGGACTCAAAGGCGATCAATCCGAGCCAAAGCCCCGCGGCAAGCCACGGCTTCCACACCTGCGACCTGATTTGTAACGGCGCACTCAAAGCAAGCACGATCCAATACGCACGCTGGGCTTACTCGAGCGCATAATTCGGGGCCTCGCGGGTGATGATGACGTCGTGCACGTGGCTCTCGCGCAAGCCTGCGCCACTGATGCGCACGAAGCGCGTCTTCTGCTGCAATTCCGGGATGGTCGCACAACCGCAGTAGCCCATGCCGGACTTCAGGCCACCCACCATTTGATGCACGATCATGGCCACGGATCCGCGGTAGGGAACGCGGCCTTCGATGCCTTCGGGTACAAGTTTGGCGAGACGATTCCCATCGCCGTCATTGATACCGGGAATGGCGCTGGAAGCTTCGTCGGCGTTCTGGAAATAACGCTCGCTCGATCCCTGTGCCATCGCGCCCAACGAACCCATGCCGCGATACGACTTGAACGTGCGGCCCTGATACAGGATCAATTCGCCCGGGCTCTCGTCCGTACCGGCAAAAAGCGAACCAATCATGACGGCATTTGCGCCCGCGGCCAGCGCCTTGGTGATGTCGCCGGAATACTTGATGCCGCCGTCGGCAATGATCGGTACCTGCGCATCCTTGGTGGCCCGCGAAGCCTCGGCAATGGCGGTGATCTGCGGAACGCCGGCGCCGGTAACGACGCGCGTGGTGCAGATCGAACCGGGGCCGATGCCGACCTTGATTCCGTCCGCTCCGGCCTTCGCGAGTTCGCAGGCGCCGTCGAAAGTGGCAACGTTCCCGGCAAGCAACTCGATTTCCGGCAACTTGGATTTCACGGTTTTGATTGCTTCCAGGACGCGGGTGGAATGGCCGTGCGCGCTATCGATCGCCACCACATCAACTTTCGCTTTGGCCAATTCCTGCGCCCGTTCCAGGAAATCTCCTGTTGCCCCCAGCGCAGCACCCACGCGCAACCGGCCCTGCGAATCTTTGGCCGCGTTGGGATATTTCAGTTTCTTCTGAATGTCTTTAACGGTGATCAGGCCCTTGAGGTTGTACTTTTCGTCGACCACCAGCAACTTCTCAACGCGATGTTCGTGCAGGATTTTCTCGGCATCTTCGAGCGTCGTGCCCACGGGCACCGTGATCAGGTGGTCCTTGGTCATCACGTTGCGAATGGGAACGTCGAAGCGCGTTTCGAAGCGCAGGTCGCGGTTGGTGAGGATCCCAACCAGCCGTCCATCCTTCTGTGTGATAGGAACGCCGGAGATCTTGTACTTGCGCATGACATCGAGCGCATCCGACACCTTGGCGTCCGGCGACATGGTGACCGGGTCCACGATCATCCCGCTTTCCGAGCGCTTCACCTTGTCGACTTCATTGGCCTGCTGTTCGATGGTGAGATTGCGATGGATAATGCCGATCCCGCCCTGCTGCGCGATGCCGATCGCCATGTGCGATTCCGTCACCGTATCCATGGCAGCGCTGACAATCGGGATATTGAGCTGAATGTTGCGGGTCAGTTGCGTCTGTGTATTCGCGAGCGCCGGCACAATGTCGGAACGAGACGGCAACAGCAACACATCATCAAAGGTGAGTGCCTCAGGAACGGGAAAATGAATCATATTTGAGTTCCGCGATCAGGGTATCTCTCTATTGTAGGAAGAAGGAGCGCGCACTGGCAAATAACGATTCCTCTAATGACACGCTCTTAGAGCGCGGAGGTCCGCATCAAGCCTAAGCAAATTTTGATGCCCGCTTGCTGGTATCGCTCTTCGACGCGGCTTCTCCTGTGTTCCGGGTAGTACCTTTGCGGTTAACGATTGCGGTGCAGGCCAGGTGCCTAGCTTGGTGGCTCTGTCGTTGAATGGAACGAAAATCGCGTTCAGCGAGAACACGGCGGCTGCTTCTAATTTCCACGTGCTGCAATTCGCGACTGGGGCCGGCAATGGCACCTCTGCCACGTCCCCGGCGGTTCCCGGAGTCGGCAACACGGCAATCGACACAAAAATTGCCCTCACCGGAGGGGCCACCACGGATCCTTTCGTTGACTACGCGCATGACGTTGCCTACGTGACGACCAACGGCGCGGCCAGCGTGGTGCACAAGTTCACGGGCGTCTTCAACGGAACACTCGCGGAGGTCACGACAGGTGGGTGGCCGGCAACGATTCCCCAGAATCCAGGAGTGTCGACCCCTGTATATGACAACGTTTCGCGACACGTGTTCGCCACGGATGGCACCGGGCACATCGACTACATCGATGATTCCGTCAGCCCGGCAGTCGTCCACTCCGGCGCATTCTCCTTTGCAGCCAACGGAATCACGGCGGCACCCGTGGTGGTGGGTTCCAGCCGGCAAAAGGTGTACGCCTTTGCTGGGAATGCTGGTGGTCTCAGTGCTGTGGCAGCGCAAGCCGATACCAGCCTGACGGCTGCCAGTAAAGTTGTGGTGAACGTTGGCGATCCCAGCAATAACGCGGTTCTGGAAGGTGACTTCAACAATGCCTACTACACAGGAGCCGCCTTCGGAACGGCGTTTCTGTATGTCGTCGGCAACGATGCTTCGAACCGGGAGCGTCCTGCTCTCTACAACATTGGTTTCGACAACACGTTCAAACTCAGCGCTACGCCCGCCAATAGCCCCTTAACGCTCTCCGTTGGGAATACCACGGGTGTGACAGCCGCTCCCTTAACGGAATTCTATAATTCCAGGCTAGCTAGAGATTTCTTGTTTGTGGCTATAAGCGCAGCTTGCCAATCGGAAGGGGGAAGCGGATGCATTCGGTCGCTCGACATCACTAGTGGCTTTCCTGCCGCTGGATCTATCAATAACGTGATCCTGAATGCCTCTGGCGGAACCGGCACCATCACGGTCGATAACAGCAACGTTGCCGCCGAGGCGTCGAGCGTCATTCACCTCGCAAACCGGCAACAATATTGCGAAGGCCACCGGGCTGCTTTGCAGTAGGCGGATGCTCCCGCCGTGATTTGTACGGAGCAGGTACGTTTGCCGCCAGTTCCGCAACTTCTTTGACGCACGGCGCCACTTCCGACTACCATTCCTTAGCATTGCGTCACCGCGTCTAAGCGCATCCATGATTGGCCGAACCGTCTCTCATTATCAGATCGTCGAAAAGTTGGGTGGTGGCGGCATGGGCGTGGTATATAAAGCCGAGGACACCCGGCTGCGCCGTTTTGTCGCTCTGAAGTTCCTGCCGGAAGAAGTCTCCAAAGATCCCCAGGCGTTGGCGCGCTTTCAGCGCGAGGCGCAAGCGGCCTCCGCGTTGAACCATCCCAATATCTGCACAATCTATGACATCGGTAACGAAGACGGCCAGGCATTCATCGCCATGGAATATCTCGATGGCATGACGCTGAAGCATCGCATCGCCGGCCGCCCGCTCGATCTCGAAACGCTGCTCTCTTTAGCAATCGATATTGCCGACGCGCTCGACGCCGCGCATGCGGCCGGCATCGTGCACCGCGATATCAAGCCGGCGAATATCTTCGTCACCAAGCGCGGACACGCCAAGGTCCTGGACTTCGGGCTGGCGAAGTTGGAGGCGGGAACACGCGCGCAGCAGGACGACACCATGACGGGCGGCGTCGAGCCACATCTGACGAGCCCTGGCACCGCGGTCGGCACAGTCGCCTATATGTCGCCCGAGCAGGCCAAAGGCAAGGATCTCGATGCGCGCAGCGATCTTTTCTCGTTTGGCGCGGTGCTTTATGAAATGGCGACGGGACGCTTGCCGTTCGCGGGCGAGACGACCGCACTGATCTTCGATGGCATCCTGAACCACGAGCCGCCCGCAGCGGCTGAAATCAATCACGCGTTGCCGCCCAAGCTCAGCGAAATTATCCGCACGGCGCTCGAAAAAGATCGCGATCTCCGCTACCAGGGCGCCAACGAAATGCGCGCCGAACTCAAGCGCCTCAAGCGCGACACAAGTTCCGGCAAAGTCCGACAGGCGACCAGTGCATCTGCGGGGACGGCGGCCGAGGCACCCTCATCGAGTGCGACCACGCCCGTTGTTGCCGTACCGGCGCCACCAAAAACGAAATGGTTGTGGGCGGGACTAGCGCTCGTATTGGTCCTGGCGGTGGGCGCCGGCATTTTCAAATTCGCGGCCCGCGGCGGTGGCAACTTCAATTTGCAGAACATGCAGATTGCGCCGCTCACGCAAAACGGGAAAGCTTCTGACCTCACCATTTCTCCCGATGGCCGCTACGTGGCTTGGATCGTGCGCGACGGCGAAAAAGAAAGTCTTTGGGTGCGGCAGGTTGCCACCGGAAGCGATGTCCAAGTCATTCCTCCCGAGGAACTCGCTTTTAACGGACTAAGTTTTTCTCCCGACGGCAATTACCTCTATTTCGTCCGCTCTGACAAGCAGACTTTCAACTTCGCCTACCTGTACAAGATGGCTTCCCTGGGTGGCGCCAGCACGCAACTCGTGCGCGACGTCGACACGGGCGTCACTTTCTCGCCGGGTGGAAAACAGATCGCCTACATGCGAGGAACGCCCGACAAGAATCTGTGGAACCTGATGGTGGCCTCGGCGGATGGCAGCGGAGAACGTAACCTCGCAAGTTTCAAGTCGGTCGTCAGTGCGGGATATATCGCGACTCCCGCGTGGTCTCCTGACGGAAAGACGATTGCGTTGACTTTTTGGGAAGTCGCCGACGGGCAGCATCCGGTGCTCAAGCTGGTTTCCGTCGCTGACGGTAAGGCGCGCGATCTCTATACGCCGGAACCGGGTTCCGCATTGGGTCCTGCCGTTTGGCTGCCGGACGGGAACGGCCTTCTGCTGGCCATTCGGGCTGGCTCCCCCGGGGCGCGCGGCCAGATCTGGTATGTAGGTAATCCTAGCGGGGAGGTCCGCCGTTTCACCAACGACCCTACGGACTATTCCACGTGCTGCCTCAGCCTGACGCAGGACGGCAAGACGCTCGCCGTGATGCAAGATAGCCCCACCGCCGACCTGTGGGTCGCACGCGCCGGGGCCCTCGACGACGCGCAACAAGTGAGTTCGGGTGAGCCGCATGCGCTTGCCGGCTGGACTGCGGATGGGAAACTGATGACCGCGGGTTCGGACGGGCACATCGAGACCATGGCGCCCGAGCGCGGAACCCCGACGCACCTTGGTTTGCGGGAGGCCGCGCAGACTCTGCCGTCAGCTTGTGGAGACGGACGCTATCTGGTCTACGTCGTGCGTACGGGTGCGACGTCGGATGTGTGGCGCGTCGATGCCGATGGCGGTAACCCGACGCAACTCAGCAAGGCAGGCTCCGTCACCATGCGACAGGGTTCCAAAGTCGATTGCTCGCACGATGGGAAGTGGGTTGCCTTTACCGCAACGAATCCAAGCACCGGTGCGAGCGCTTGGAGAATGCCTGTTGAAGGCGGTGAGCCCACCAAACTGACCGAAAACATCGACCGGCCGCGCATCGCTATTTCTCCCGACGGCCAGTTAGTTGCGGTGCACTTGTGGGGTAAAACACCGACCAGCCCGTCAGTATTGGCCGCCGTGTCCGC
Source organism: Acidobacteriota bacterium (assembly GCA_046728215.1). Taxonomy (GTDB): domain Bacteria; phylum Acidobacteriota; class Terriglobia; order Terriglobales; family Acidobacteriaceae; genus Gp1-AA133. The sequence continues at coordinate 25,266 of JBKPEB010000044.1, forward strand.
GCAGGGCGGAGATCCTGTCTATCGCTTCGACGCTCCCCCCGGACTGTTCGGGCTAAACTGGTCCCCTGACAGCAAGTCGTTCAACTATGCCCTGACTCGCGACGGCGTGAGTAATCTTTGGGAACAACCGCTCAGTGGTGGGCCTGCCCGTCAGCTCACGCATTTTAAAACCGATCTGATTTTTGACTTTGCCTGGTCGGAAGACGGCAAACAACTCTCCCTCGCGCGCGGAAATCGAAACAGCAACGTCGTGCTGATTTCGAATTTCCAATAGATTTTGAGACGGCATTCACCTTTCAACAAGGCGCCTCTATCGGCCATTATGTCGCCTTGAACGGCTGTCGGGCACGGTTTCCCCGGTTTGTCTTTTGCCCCGAAGGAGCGTATATTCAGCTATTGGAAACTGTTGTGTAGTACCAGCATTTGGCGAAACACACCAGTGGGCGCAAGCCCACTTTTTAGTTTGGGGCCAAGCGCCGGGCGGCGGATTCCTCGTAAATTACTGAATTCATGGCGTTTGACGAACAGCGCGTCCACGACATCGCTGAACGTGTGGCGGCGTCGAGCGGGCTGGAATTAGTTGAGGTCGAGTTGCGTGGCAGCGGCAAGAGCCGGATGCTGCGGGTCTTCCTTGACAAGCCGGCGGGTGTGACCCACGAGGACTGCGCACTGTTCAGCCGCGAATTTGGGACCATCCTCGATGTCGAGGATGTGATGCCGGGCGGGAGTTATGTGCTGGAAGTCTCCTCGCCGGGACTCGATCGCAAGCTGTCACGAGCTGCGGACTTCGAACGCTTCACGGGAAGCAAAGTGAAGCTGATGACCCGCGAGCCGGTAAACGGCAACCGTCACTTCGAAGGACGGCTGGAAAGTTTTCGGGACGGACGCCTGACGCTGGACCTGAGCGAAGCGCGCCGAAAGCATCGCCCGAAGCAGGACGCTCCACAGCAGCTGGAGATCGAACTGGCGAACGTGGAGAAGGCGAATCTGGTGCCTGAAATCTAGTCAGCAGCACGAAGCTGAAATTGGGTAAGGGTAGGGATTGAGTACTTGGGAAATCGAGTAATTTAGAAATTCCCAATGATTTCGGAATTCTTTCTATGGCAAGTGAGCTCTACAACACGATTGACGCGCTGAGCCGGGAAAAGGGGATTGATCCCCAGATTGTAGTCAGCGCGGTGGAAGACGCGATTGTCGTCGCCACCCGCAAATACTACAAGACCCAGGAAAATCTGCGCGCAGAACTCGACAAGGATACCGGCAAGATCCGCGCCTTTGCCGTGAAGACCGTGGTGGAGACACCCGAACAGATTGAAGACCCCGTATTGCAGGTCACGCTGGAAGAAGCGCGCAAAGTCGATCCCAGTGTTGAGGTCGGCGGAGAGTTGCAGATCCCCAAGGTTACTGAGGGAATTCTGGGTCGCATCGCTGCGCAGCTTGCCAAGCAGGTCATCTTCCAGAAAGTGCGCGAAGCCGAACGCGACACGGTCTACAACGAATACATTTCGCGCGTGGGCGAGATCGTGAATGCGACCGTGAAGCGGGTCGAGGGTCCGGACGTGATCTTTGATATCGGCAAGGCGGAATCGCGCATGCCCCGAAAGGAACAGTCGCGTCTGGAGTCGTTCGCGATCGGCGAGCGCGTCCGCGTGGTGATTGCGCGCGTTGAAAAAGCATCAAAGGGCCCGCAGGTCGTGGTCTCGCGTGCGGCGCCGGAACTGGTGCAGAACCTGTTCCAGACGGAAGTTCCGGAAATCTACGACGGAACGGTCGTAATTCGCGCCATCGCGCGCGAGGCCGGCGAGCGCACCAAGATTGCCGTCATGTCGAAAGACAAAGACGTGGACGCGGTCGGTGCTTGCGTCGGCATGAAAGGCATGCGCGTGCAGTCCATCATCCGCGAGCTGCGCGGCGAGAAGATCGACATCATCGAGTATCACGAAGACTCGGTTACCTTCGCTGAGAAGGCACTGCAGCCCGCCAAGGTCAGCCGTGTCACCGTGGTGGACGCCGGTGAAAAGCATTTGGAAGTGGTGGTCGACGACACCCAGCTTTCCCTTGCCATCGGTAAGAAGGGACAGAACGTCCGGCTGGCGGCGAAGTTGCTTGGCTGGAAGATCGACATCAAGAGCGAGGAAGAGAAACGCCAGGAAGTCGAGCAACAGATGTCGGCGCTCACCTCGCAGACCGCGACGCCGCTCGAGAGCGTTCCAGGCCTTGGCGAGGGCCTCATCGAGAAGCTGGGTGCGGCTGGAATCACTACGGTCGAAGCCTTAGCCGACATGACGCCGGAACAACTGGAAGCCATCGAGGGCATCGGCCCCAAAACGGTGGAAAAAATCAGCCTGGCGGTGAATAATTATTTCGCCACCCTCGACGGTGGAGAAGCCGCGGTAGCAGTGACCGAGGGCGAAGTCCAGGAAGTTCCTGCGGAAGAAGCAACCGGTGAGGTCGCTGCTGAAGAGGTGCCGGTCGAAGGCGAGATTCAGGAAGTAGCGGCAGCGGCGGAAGAAGCGCAACCGGGCGCCGAGGAAGTGGCCGCGCAGACCGAGGGCGGGGAGGAAGACACCTCCGCCGAACCAAAGGAATGATCAGGATTGACTGCGCTCGTCGCGCAAACGACGAGGCGGTGTGCAACGCTGACTCCGTGAGGATGCTATGAAGACTTAGGGAGCGGTGGCGGGGCAAAGAAAGGGCGGATGAGTAAGATTCGAATCAACGATCTGGCCAGGGAACTGGAAGTCAAGAGCAGGGCGATTCTTGACGTCCTGGTCCAAGTCGGAGTGACTGAGAAGAAAACGCACTCGAGTTCGGTCGAGGAGCACGAAGCAGAAAAGGTACGCGCTCATTTCCGCGCCGCCGCCGACGCCCAGTCCTCTCCTGCCAAGTCGCGCGCCAGCCGTGAAGGCGACGAAATCAAGACCAAGATTGATCTATCGAACATCTCCAAGCCTGGCGATGTGCTGAAGCTGATCACCAAGCAGCAACAGACTGCGTCCGCTCCGCCGGCCGCACCTGCTCGTCCTGCGGCTCCGCCTGTCGAGACTAAAACGGCCGCGCCATATGCGCCCGCCGCCTCGAGCGCGGCGCCCGTGCCTGCGAAGCCCGCTGCACCGCCCACGCCTCCGGCGCCGGCACCCCGTTTCATCACGCCGCAGAGCGTGGCTCGTCCGGTTGCAAGGGTTCCCGTTCCGCCGGCTGCGCCGCCCGCCCCGCCCGCCGCCAAACCTGCGGCGCCTGCGGCTTCCACATTGCCTGCGAGCGCGCCGCCACGCACTCACACTCCGACTCCGCCTCCACCAGCGCCGCCGTCGAGCGTGCAACCCGAAATCATGGCCCAGGCGGCTCCGCCGGCTGCTGCTCCGCCTGCAGCGCCCAGCGCGCCGATGGCCGCAGCACCCGCTAAACCCGCTGCTCCTGCGACACCGCCGCCGCGGATGATTGTTCCGCAGACGGGGCCGCGCCCGGTCTACAAGGCTCCGCCGCCGAAGCCCGTGCAGCCTGGTGTGCCGATCGCGTCACGCCCTGTTCCGGGACGTCCGGTACCGGGTCAGCCTATTTTCCAGCGCCCCCGCCCGCAGGTTCCGGGAGGCCCACGGCCCCCACTGCGTCCGGGAGAGCGCCGTCCCATGCATCCGACGCGGCAGTCGCCTACAGGCGCGCGTCCTTTGGGCGTGGGTCCAGGCGCGCCTATGGCGCCTCCAGGACCAAGCCGTCCCGGAAGCCGTCCAGGAGGGCCCTCGCGCCGTCCCGGACAGCGTTACGTACCGCGAGGGGTGAAGGAAGGCCCGATGAAGGGCTACGTTCCGCCGCCGCGGCTCTCGCTCTCCAATGAGCCGCAGCCCATCACGCGGAACATCACCATCACTGAAGGCATCAGCGTCAAGGATCTAGCTGAGAAGCTGGATATTCGCGCAAAAGATCTAATCGCTCGCTTGCTGTCGCGCGGTGTGTTTGCCACCATTAACCAGACGCTCGACGCCGAACTCGCCAGCGAAATGGCTCGTTTCTTCGGTGCCGACACAAACGTCATCAGCTTCGAAGAGCAGGCGCAGAAGGAAATCGCGGATGCCGCCGGTTCCGGGGATGAAGGCGCCACTGAAGCTGTGCCTCGTCCGCCCGTGGTCACCATCATGGGCCACGTCGATCACGGTAAAACCACGCTGCTCGATTCGATCCGCTCCACAGCGGTTGCGGAAGGCGAAGCTGGCGGAATCACGCAGCACATCGGCGCCTATAAAGTGCGTGTCATGGATACCGAATCTCCCGCCTACGGACGCGAGATCGTTTTCCTTGATACGCCCGGCCACGAAGCGTTTACCCGCATGCGCGCCCGTGGCGCCAAGTCGACGGATATCGTCGTGCTGGTCGTCGCTGCCGATGACGGCGTGATGCCGCAGACCCTCGAAGCCATCGACCATGCTCACGCCGCAGAAGTCCCGATCATCGTCGCGGTGAACAAGATCGACAAGCCCGAGGCCATGCCCGATCGTGTGAAGAAACAGCTCGCCGATCGCGGCCTGATGCCAGAAGACTGGGGCGGCACAACCGTGTTCGTCGACGTCTCCGCGAAAAAGAAGACGAACCTGAATCTCCTGATGGAAATGATCTGCCTGGTGGCCGATCTCCAGGAACTTCGCGCCAATCCCGCTCGCTCCGCGAGTGGTGTTGTGCTCGAAGCCAAACTCGATCGCGGTCGTGGTCCGGTGGCCACCGTGCTCGTACAAGACGGAACGCTGCATACCAGCGACAACTTTGTTGTCGGCAATGTCTACGGAAAAGTTCGCGCCATGTTTGATGATCGCGGTGCTCAGCTCGAAGAAGCTCCGCCTTCGACGCCGGTCGAAATCCTCGGCATGGAAGGCTTGCCGCAGGCCGGAGATCAGTTCGTCGTGGTCGCCGACCGCGACAAGGCGCGAGGCATTTCCGAATACCGCGAACAGAAGGCCCGCGAAGCTCAGCTGGCCAAGAGTTCGCGCGTCTCACTCGAAGGCCTGGCGGAGCAACTCAAGACCGCCGGCACGAAGGAACTCAATATCATCCTTAAGGGTGACGTGGGCGGCTCGATTGAAGTGTTGTCCGATCTGCTTGCCAAACTCTCTAATGACAAAGTGCGCCTGAAAGTTCTGCGTGCCGGAGTCGGCGCGATCACCGAATCGGACGTGCTGCTGGCTTCAGCTTCGAATGCGATCATCATCGGATTCAACGTCCGGCCAGAACGCAAAGCGCAGGAGCTCGCCGATCAGGATAAGGTTGATATCCGTCTGCACTCGATCATTTACGAGTTGCAGGACGAGATCAAGCGCGCCATGACCGGCCTGCTCGAACCGACCATCAAGGAAACGTACCAAGGTCGTGCGGATGTGAAAGACACGTTCCGCATTCCCAAGGTGGGCACCATTGCCGGATGCCAGGTCAGCGATGGTCTCATCAAGCGTGACTCCGAGGTTCGCCTTCTCCGCGACAACGTGGTGATCTTCAAAGGCAAGATTGCTTCGCTCAAGCGTTTCAAAGATGACGCCAGCGAAGTGCGCAATGGCATGGAATGCGGTATCGCGATCGCCAACTATGCCGACATCAAAGTCGGCGACGTAATTGAAGCCTTCGTGACCGAACGCATCGCCGCGGAAGTGATAGCGTAGCGGTTGACTAGTGGTCGTTAGTCGTTAGCAATCAAGCTTTGCTAACGACCGTCAGCTACTAGCCAACGACCGATGATCGCCTTTCTTACGCTCGAACTCAGCATCGAGGCCGCCCAGTCGCTCAAAGACAAGCGGCAGGTATTGCGTAGCCTGAAAGACCGGCTACGCGCGCGTTTCAACGTGGCCGTGGCGGAGTTGGATGCGAGCGGGCTCTGGAATCGTGCCACGGTGGGCGTGGTCAGCGTTTCGGACTCGCGTGACTACCTGGACGGCCTGATGAAGAACGTCGAACGCTTCGCCACGCGCGTGGCCAACAATGGCGGAGCCGAACTCACTGACTCTTTTGTAGAATTCCTATAGAACGGTACGTGGACTGCCTCTCGACCATCCTCGGGGCAGGGCAACTTCTGATATTCTCATTCGTTTTATTTGGAGAGATTGCTTGGAACGGCGTGGCCAGAAATATCATCGAGAGCGGCTCGGCGAGGCGCTGCGCGAAGAAATCGAGACCATCCTCGAGGGGGAACTCGGCGACCCGCGCATTGGTCTGGCCAACGTGAGTGAAGTGATTCTGGCTCCAGACTCGCGCTCCGCTCGTGTCCTCGTCGTGGTCGCAGGTGATGAGAATGAAGCGGAAGCCAGCATGCAAGGCCTGCAGGCGGCCAGCGGATATATCCGCCGCGAACTCGCGGAGCGTCTGCACCTCCGCCGCCCGCCCGAACTGATTTTCATACACGACCGTTCACACGAGTACAAAGCGAGGATCGACGATCTGCTGACCCGATCGAAGAAGAGAGCCGGTTCGGCACGCGCTCGTCGTACATAGCATTATGGTGAAGGACGTCCTCGAACACATCGAGCGGCGGAGCCGCTTTGTGCTAACCTCGCACGCCCGCCCCGACGGTGATGCCATTGGCTCCGCTCTCGCTTGTTGCGAAGTTCTGCGCAGCCTCGGCAAACAAGCCGACGTCGTGCTTCACGATCCCGTCCCGCGCATCTATCAGCAATTGCCCTTCGCTGATCGCGTTGTGCAAGCCGACCGCGTCAACGGCAACTACGAAGCGGCCATCATCCTGGAATGCGACAGCATCCAGCGCACTCGCCTGGAAGGCCTCGAAAACCGGTTTCTCATCAGCATCGATCACCATGTCAGCGGACGCCCTTTCGCGCACGTCAACTGGATCGATCCCCACGCGACCGCCACAGCAGAGCTTGTCTACCGGCTGGCTCGCGAAGCCCGCGTCAATATCTCTCCGGAAATCGCGACCTGTCTCTACACCGCGCTCATGACCGACACGGGCTCATTCATGTTTCGCGGCACCAACGAACACACCTTCGCCCTCGCCCGGGAGCTAGTCCTTGCCGGCGCCGACCCCGCCCAGTGCGCTCGCAATATTTACTTCGCACACTCCACTGCCAAAATGAGGCTGCTTGGCTCCGCTCTCGGCAATCTGCATCGCGAGGGGCCGCTCGCGTGGATCTGGGTCACCCACGAGCAGATGGAGCGCAGCCAGGCCAAGGAAGAAGATTGCGAAGGCATCGTCAACTACGCTCTCTCCATCGGGGATGTGGAGGTGGCCGTCTTCTTCCGCGAGATGCCTGACGGAAGGTACCGCGTCAGCCTGCGCAGCAAGGGCGCACTGAACGTAGCCGCCATCGCTGAAGGTCTCGGCGGCGGCGGCCATGAGTGCGCCAGCGGCTGTTCCATGGATGGCCCCCTTTCCGTGGCGGTCGCGCGCTTGCTGGAGAAGATCCGTTCCGTATTCCCGTAAAATAACCGCCTATGGAAATTTCGATGTGGCGACAGTCTGCATCCTTCCTGGGCGCGATGTTGATCCTGATCGCATATGCTGGTCATCACATGGGCTGGATGAATCCGCGGCGCACGGCCTGCAACATCCTGAACACGGTTGGTTCCGCGATTCTCGGCTACATCGCCTTTCATCCCTTCCAACTCGGCTTCGTCATTCTCGAAGTGATGTGGACCGTGATCAGCATTTACGCCTTGCTGCGGCCGCAGGCGCAATCGTGACGACCACATCCCTTTCAGAATTTCGTTCTGATCGGATCGCACTGTGAGCCAGCGCATCCGCGAGTGGGTGCTGCTCGCGGGATTCTGTGTCTTCCTGTTTTTCTATGGCATTGGACAGTTCGGGCTGGTCGGCGCTGATGAGCCGCGCTACGCGCAGGTGGCTCGCGAAATGCTTGCGCGCCACGATTGGATTACGCCGACCCTCGGCGGTCGGCCCTGGCTCGAAAAGCCTCCTCTGTATTACTGGCAGACGATGGTTGCTTATGCAATTTTTGGCGTGCACGACTGGGCCGCACGTGTGCCGTCTGCCGTCGACGCTTCACTGATTGTTCTTGCCGTCTATTTTTTCCTGCGCAGGCTGCGCCCGGGATTCCATCTCGAGGGCGCCTTGATGACCGCGTCCACAGCAGGCCTGATCGGCTTCGCGCACTCCGCCTCCACCGACATGCCGCTCGCCGCCATGTTCTCACTGGCGATGCTGTGTTGGTACGCCTGGTGGGAGACTTCGCAAAAGTCTTTGCTGTACGGCTTCTACGCATCCCTTGCTCTGGCGGCCCTCGCGAAAGGTCCGGTAGCCATCATTCTCGCCGCGGCGACCATACTCCTTTTCGCGCTCGCTGCTGGAAATTCGCGAATCTTGTCGAGGACGCTCTGGGTACCGGGAATCTTTGTGTTCTTTGTGATCGTGACGCCATGGTACATCGCTGTTCAGTTGCATCAGCCGGAATTCTTCCGCGTTTTCATTCTCGAACATAACCTCGCACGTTTCGGCAGCGACCTCTACCATCACGCGCAGCCGGTCTGGTTCTATATCCCAGTGGTCATCCTGGGATTGGTGCCGTGGTTCGTCTTCGTGAAAGCGGCTGGCTGGGAAGTGGTGCGCGCGTGGTGGGGTGAACGACGCTCTCTTTTAGAGAGCGAAGATGCTCTCAGCATCTTCCTGTGTCTCTGGTTACTGGTACCGGTCGTATTCTTTTCCCTCTCGCGATCGAAGCTTCCCGGCTACATTCTTCCCGCAATTCCAGCTGGCCCGCTGTTGGTAGCGGAGTTTGTGCGCCGGCATGCGGGCGACGAACACCCAACTCCGCGATGGCTGATTATCCTGCATGCCTTGTTCGCGGCCGTCCCGCTGGTTCCTTCTTTGGCGATTGCCTACCTTGTGGTTCAGCATCGTTTGCCCTGGGGAACGCCAACGATCATCTCGACTGTGATTGCGCTGGTCGTGGCCATCGGAATCGCGAGGGCGCTTCTCGGCAAGCTCGGATTGCGAGTGCTCTACTTCGTGACCTTGGTGCCCGTGGTTCTCTCGGTCGCCGCCATCTTGCGTATCGGTGCGCCCGCGGTCGACCAGGCAGTCTCGGCGCGTCCAGTCGCACGTCAACTCGCCACCATGGAGATCAATGTTTTGCCCCTGGCGGTGCTGGGCGTGCGCCGCGAAACGGAATATGGGCTTGCCTTCTATCGGAACCAGCGCATCAGCCGCTACGAACTGCACCAGGTCCCCGCTGAGGGGCACCTGCTCGTAATTCTGGCAGGCGCGCGCCAAGTGCTGCCACAATTCGTCGGCCAACGTCGTGTCGTCGATCTCGGCGAGTATGCCCCGCAACGCCTGGAGTTTTATTGGGTAGCGGCGCAGGCCGGACAATGAAGTCCGACTTCAAAGATGGATCCGCCGAATCCCTGATCCAACACGCCTATTCCGCGAACCTGTTTCGCCAACGATACAGGTTTTCTCCCGTTTGCCTGCCGCAGTCTGAAGCACTAGACTGCTTGGTTCACGCCCTCATGTTGCTCGGTCGGGCCGGGGCGCGCTTCCTGGAGTCCCGTGGAGATACTCGACCTCAGGCACTTCTCTTCCGCTGACCTGCGCCCGCTTCTGGACGACGAAACCCAGGTGTGGTCGCGCCTGCTCTCCTGGGATTACAGCAGTTCGGCCGACATGATTCTCCGCTACGTGGACGCGAAAATCCTGCCTGGCTACGCCGCTGTCGATCGTGGTCGAATCTTCGGATACGCCTTCTTCGTATACGAAGGCAGCAAGGGCGTGATCGGTGATCTGTATGTCGCCAATGGCGAGCGTCTGCCCGACGGTCGCGAAGTAGAAGCACGCCTGCTCACCCACGTGATCGAAACGCTGCAACAGTCTCCGGGCGTTCACCGGGTGGAAGCCCAGTTGCTCGTGCACGACGCCGGAATCTTGGCCCAGCCTTTCGTCGATCAAGGATTTCGACGCCAGCCTCGCCTCTTTATGGCGATGCCGTTGAGCCGGCCATCGCGCCCGGCCCCTTCGGTCTTTCCAAATTTCGAGATTCGTCTCTGGCTCGACAGCGACTACCAATCGGCCGCCGCGGTCATCACGGCGGCTTACCGCGGGCACGTCGACGCGGAGATCAATGATCAGTACCGCACCTTGAGCGGCTCTCTCCGCTTTCTAAATAACATCGTGCGTTTTCCGGGTTGCGGAATATTCGATGCCGAGTCGTCATTCGTGGTGCAAGACAAGACGACCCGCCGCATGGTCGGATTGATCTTGTGCTCTCGTGTGCGTCACGACGTGGGCCACGTCACGCAAGTCTGCATTTTGCCAGAATACCGCTCGCGAGGTGTCGGAGAAGCCCTCATCGCCTGCACGGCCAACGCCCTCCGCAAACGCAAATTTTCTCTCCTGTCCCTGACCGTGACGGAAGCCAACGTGCGCGCCGTGCAACTCTACAACCGTCTCGGATTTGATCTGCGACGCGTATTCGACGCATTCGTCTGGGAAGAGAAGTAGTGGTCGTCAGTCGCCAGCACTGGCCCTTTCTTGCACGCAGACTGAGAGAATGCCACGCAGAATGGAAGGAGGAGTTTTAGCTGATGACTGACGACTGACGGCTGCTATCTACGAATCAGCCACATCGCCCACCCCGCCACGAGCACGCCGCCTGTGAACATTGCGAAGCAATACAGGCCGTAGCGGATCATGTCACGCGGGTTGTTGCGCTGCGTGATGCCGAACACCACTGACGCGAAGATACCGAAGAGAATGGCGCTGCTGAAGTGGGAGAGTTGAATCGTCATGGTTTCTTTCCGATGGCGATGTGGTACGCGTCCGCGACCGCGATGAAATTCAGCAGGCCGGCAACAATCAGAAACTTGGTGCCGTAGTCGGCGGTCGCGTGCGCAATCGCGCCGTGTCCCCAGTCCAGCGTGCGTGTCAGGATGTACAATCCGCCGCCACCCAGATTCCCGACGAACCCCAGCATGTCGAGAATGTCACCACCGTTCGGTTTGTAAATCCGCCCCTGCATCGCGAGCCCCAGCAGAAACATCGCCACGATCGAAACCATGAGTAGGGCCCCGCGAATCCAGCGCTTCTGGATCAGGTGGCCCGCTCCCGGGATGAGCCAGGCAATTGCCGGAGCCGCCACAGACATCGCAGTGATCGGATGAGCCTCGACAGCGGGTGCTGGCTTCGCTTTAACGGTTGGAGAATTAGCCATTCAGATGATCACGATCTCGCGTTGGATTTGGCCGGTGACCTCAGCCCGGTTGGGCCGCACCAGCACATTCACTTCGCTGCGCACTCCGAATTCCGGCAGGTAAATGCCAGGCTCAATCGAAAAACACGAGTTGGGAAGAATCTGCCGTTCGTCGTGAATCTCGAGGTCATCCATGTTGGCGCCGTTCGAGTGGACGTCGGTTCCAATCGAGTGCCCGGTCCGGTGAATGAAATAGTCGCCGTATCCCGACTTCTGGATGTGGTCGCGCGTCGCGCGGTCCACCTGCCATCCGGCAATGCGTTGCCCCGCCGCCGTTGCGTCGAGCACGGTCTTCACGCCCGCATCGCGTGCGTCGCGCACGATCTGAAAAATCTCCCGCTGCTTGTCAGACGGCGCGTTGCCCACGTATCCGGTCCAGGTGATGTCGTAGTAGACGGCGCCCGGAGTGTTCTTCTTCCCCCAGATATCCAGCAGGACAAAATCGCCCTCGCGAATCGGAGCGGAGCCCTCGGCATGGGGCTCATAGTGCGGATTTCCGCTGTTCGCGTTCACCGCCACCACCGGAGGATCGTCGGTGACCAGGTTTTCGCGACGGAAAGCCTCGAGCAGCCACTGCTGCATGGCATGTTCGTTGGTGCCGCCATTGCGCACGCGGCGTCCGATCTCAGCGAAGGCGGCAGTCGTGATCTTGTCGACCGCATCGCGTGCCGCAAAGTGCGTCTGAATCTGCTCGTCGGTCCACGTAGCCTCGAACTGCGCAATCAGGTCGGCAGCGCTGACCACGTTCTTGCCCATGCTGCGCACCAGGTCGATCGTACCCGCATCCACCAGCGATACGGTGAAGACCAGGTTGTTCGGCGAGTACTGCATCGCGATGGTCGTGTAGCCCGCCAGAAATTCCTTGAGTTGCCCGAAAAGTTCCTGCCAGCCCGAATAAACCCGTTTTGAGCCGGGCAGTGAATCCAGATGCCCTGCCTCAATCTTGTGAACGAGTTTCGCAGGCTCGCCCTGCGCCGCGATCAGGTAAAACCAGCGGCGCGTGACCATCAGGGAAGCGGGCAAGCCCAGGACGCGATACGCAATCGGGTCCCGATGATGGTGATCATAGAAGAGCCAAGCGTCGATCTTGCGCTCCCGCAAGGCTGCTTGTATGGCAGATACGTTCATGGCAAACCCCTATTGTAAACAAGGCTGCGCGTTTGCGCGAACAGCGCAGATTCACACAAGACCAAGGGCGCGCGTTTTTGGTTCGGTGTGAAGCCGTTTCGGCTCGGCGCGCCGCAAAGGGTGTCTCAGCCAGTCGATTTCTCAGCAGTACCGCTTCCGGCTCTCACGAACAAGTCGTAAATCCAAAGCAGCAAGGCTGTGCCGACCCCAACGGCCGTAAGGGCCCACCAGATCCGCTGTGGCTGATGCTCCACTTCGCCGTAATGATGAAGCAGCCATCCCCCAAAGCGCCCTCCGACCAGCGAGCCGACGCCGATCGGGAGAAACGCGAATCCCATATACGTGCCCTGTTGCCCCGGCGGCGCGAGGCGCGAGATGTATTCGTAATAGCGCGGCTGCTGTGTGATCTCGCCCAGCGCAACGATCACCAGCGCCGCCACGGCAGTCCACACGGTTGGGTGGGCCCCGAAGACGACCCATCCCACGCCGGTAATTAGAGTGCCAAGGGTGATGGCTCCAAACGACGAGATCCGGCGGGTCAGCGCATTGACCGCCACCGTGAGCGTGATGACGATGATCGGATCGGCGATCAGGATCAACTCGGTGTTCGCCTTCGGATCCACGTAATCATGGATGTAGATCGGCAGGATCAGGTACTGCTGCCAGAACACAATCCAGTAGCCAGAAAAAATCAGCAGAAACAGAACGAATCGTCCGTTGCTGAGCACCGTGAACAGGTTGCCCACAACCTGCCCGATCGAGGTGGTGGCCTGCTCGTCGGCGCGGCGCGGTTCCTTGAAAAAAATGACGACGCCGATGAACATTAGAAAGACGCTCAGTGCTGCCAGCCGAAAAACATTCTCGACGCGCATGCGCGAGTGGATCCAGCCCGCCAGAAACGGCCCCAGGAAGCTCCCGATATTCACCAGCGTGTAGTAGATCGAATACCCGATCGAGCGAACACTCTCTTTGGAGGCCCGCGCCGTGGTCCCCACCACGCTGGGTTTGACCAATGCCACGCCGAGCGCCGGCAGAAACAGCACCACTCCGACCAGCACGCCCAGCGGGACCACCCGGCGTATCGGCTCAAGCCATGGCGCCGCGATTGACCCAACCAGAAAATACGAGCAGGTCAGGATGAAGTACGCGAGGGACAATGCCCGCCGGAAACCGACGCGGTCGGCCAGCGCCCCGCCGAAAATCGCCATCACCCACACGGCCCCGCCAAACAATCCGCTCAGGCTGGCCGCTTGGTCGGTAGGAAACTGCAGGGCTTCGTGCAGGTATCGCGCCAGCGCGGCAAACACCGCATAGTAGGAAAGCCGCTCGAAGATCTCGCTGATATTGGCGACCCAGAATGGGCGCTCGAATCCGGTGCGTATTTCCTGCAGACGCTCGGAAAAGGTCAAGAAGGCTCCTGAAGTCCAGTGTGGAGCGGGCACTCCTGCCCGCTTTCTAGCGAGTCAAGCGCTTTCTGATTTGTTCAGCCGGCAGTCCGACCACGCGAATCACCTTGTTGCGGCTGATCTGGCCGGCAGCAATAGTAACGGAGGAACGCGGCACCTTCAAAAGATTTGCGAAGAATTCGATGCACGCTGCGTTGGCCTTGCCATCGACCGGAGGAGCGGTCAATGAGATTTTTAGCGCGTCCCCCAGTTCGCCGGTGATTGCATTGCGTTTGGCTCGCGGCTGCACCTTGATGGAGAAAGTGACGCCCGAAGTGGTCTCGTGAACAGGAATCATGCCAGGGCCATCTCGCACAAGCCAGAGCTCGAAGTCGCGACCTCTGCCCTCTATGTCCTCTCTGTAGTTAGGCCTTCGTTCGCCCTCCGAAAATAGCCGTCCCCACCCGCACGCAGGTTGATCCCTCCTCAATGGCGATCTCGAAGTCATGCGACATCCCCATCGACAACTCCTCCATCCTAACTCCCGGCAAGCGCGGCCCTGCGATGGCATCCCGGAGTTCGCGCAGCTTTCGGAAGTAAGGCCGCGCCCCCTGCGGATCGTCCGTATACGGCGGCACCGTCATGAGACCGCGAAGGGCAAGATGATCCAGTCGCTCGGCCGACGAAAGAATAAGATCGAGTTCCGGGGCATCCGGAGCCAGTCCAGTCTTCGCCGCCTCCCCACCCAGGTTGACTTCGATCAACACGGAAAGTGTTTTTCCGACCTCGCGCGCCGCATCATTCAGCTTCTCCGCCAGCTTCAGCGAATCGATCGAATCCACGGCGTGAAACAACTCCGCCGCCTTGCCCGCCTTGTTGCTCTGGAGGTGCCCGATCATGTGCCAGCGGGCATCCCCCAAATCGCGCAATGCAACTGTCTTGCCAGCAAACTCCTGCACCCGATTCTCTCCAAAAACACGAACGCCCGCTTCATACGCTTCGCGAATCAACTCCGGTGGAAACGTCTTCGTGACCGCCATGAGCGTGATCGCACCAGCGTCACGCCCCGCTCGCCCCGCCGTCGATCGAATGCGCTCGCGGATGTGATCGACATTTTCGGAGATTGACATGGAGAATTCAGGACGCGAGACTCAATCTACTACAGCAAAAAGGCGCGGGCAGCAGTGCCCGCGCCACATTCGTTTCCTTACCTCGCTACATAATCGCCGTCGGCGGCGCCGGTTCGTCCGGCCTGCCGGCGTTGGCCAGCGGGAGCCGCACCATCACGAACGCGATGATGACGAGAACGATGAATCCGGAGTAGGTCGCCGGCGTGGCAAAGATCACGGGCAGCGGCTTGTTAAAGAAATAGAAGGCCGCCACTACCAACCCCAATATTGCCTCCCCGGCAATCATGCCGGAAGCCGTCAACACGCCAGCATTTTCCACGCGAGCTTTCTGTGCATCGTTGAAGCCGCGCTTGTCGCGCATCCGGTCGGTGAGCCAGCGAATCACGCCGCCCAGGAAGATCGCGAATGTTGTCTCCAGCGGCAGGTACATGCCCACGGCGAAGAGCATCACGCTTTTAACCTCGAGCATGATCATGGCAAGGCCCATCAGCACGCCAGCTCCCACCAGCGGCCACGGCATGTTGTGTCCAACAATGCCCTGAGCCAGCGATGCCATTAACCCTGCTTGCGGGGCGGACAACTGCGGATCGCCAAACCCGATCCCGCCCCGGTTGATGTTCCCCTGATGCAGCACCAGCAGCGGGAAATAAAGAGCAAGGCTAGCCACCAAAATGCCCAGAAAATCGCCTAACTGCATCTTGGCTGGCGTGCCTCCTAAAATATGGCCAACCTTCAAGTCCTGCAACATCTCGCCCGCGACTGCTGAGGAAACGCACACCACAGCGGCGACTCCCAACACCGCAGCCACTCCGCTCATGCCCGACACGCCAATCGCCACCATCAGCAAAGCCGCGATAATCAGCGTGCAGAGCGTCAGCCCCGACACGGGATTATTGGACGAGCCGATCATGCCCACCAGGTTTCCGGAAACCGCCGCGAAGAAGAAACCAACCACAATCATTACCAGTGCCGCCGTCACGGCCCCGCTCAGCGTGCCCGAGAACTTGAAATACAGAATGATCATGCAAAGAAACGCCGCGCCCAGTCCGCCAAAAACCACCTTGCCGTTCAGGTCCCGTTCCGTGCGGTTGGTGGCCGCGTGCACGGCCGCCGACTTCTTCAAGTCAGAGACCGCACGCTTCATGCCGATCGCAAGGCTCTTGCGCATCCGGAACAGTGTCCATGCCGCGCCCACCATCATGCCGCCAACTGCGACCGGCCGTACAATGTTGTACCAGACGGCTCCAGCCAGATTGCCTTCGGTGCCTGGCGCCATGGTGGCCTGCAGCGTCGGCCCCAGGAAATAGATGATTAGCGGGACCAGCAAACCCCATGCGACCACACCTCCTGCGAAGTTCAGCGATGCCAGCCGCGGCCCAATGATGTAGCCCACGCCCAGATACGCAGGGCTGATCGCAGGGGCCTGGAAAGTCGTGACCCCGCCAACGTTCACGATGGGCGCCGCTGCGGTCCTCCCCAGTTTCAGCATGCTGGTGCCGATCTGCCCGATGTGCACAACGAAAGCTTTGCTGGCGTTGAACAACTGAAAGGCGCCAAGGAGATAGATCAACCCGCCCAGGCCCATATTGGCAAAGAGCAGCTTGGCAGCGCCCGCACCCTGCTGTCCCGCTTTGTGGATTTCCGATGCGGCGACAGACTCCGGGAAGGGAAGTTCCGGGTCTTCCACCATGACGCGTCGAAGCAGGGTCACGAACAAAATGCCGAGCGATCCGCCCACCGCCATCAAGGCAACTGACTTCCAGTACGCGTCGTGAAATCCAAACGAACTCCAGGCGCCGGAAATCAGAAACGCGGGAATCGTGAAGACCGCACCCGCGGCTACCGATTCGCCAATCGAACCCACAGTTCGAGCAATGTTCTCTTCCAGCAGCGAGCCCTTCATCAACCGCAACAGGGCCATCCCGATGACCGCCGCCGGGTAGGTGGCTGCAATCGTCATGCCGGCGCGTAATCCGAGATATGCGTTGGCGGCGCCAAGGATAACGGTCATTACTAGCCCGATCAGCACGGCTCGAAACGTGAATTCCTTCATCTCCATGTTCTCGGGGACGTAAGGACGGTACTTCTTTTCCGGCGGAGCCGCTGTCTGAGTGCTCATGAAGGCCTCGCAAGTACTTCGTGGGACGAGATATATCCCCAAATTAGGTCGCGACCGCGCACGTTAGCACGGCGTGACCGCCCAATACAAGTGCACCTCGCCAGATAGGAATGTGTCCAGTTCTGAACCGTTGCCCGCTACCCCGGCAGCTTTTGGAAACTTTTCGAGGCAAACGGGGTTAAAATCAGGTCAATCGGTTTGGGCCATTTGTCCTTCGTGAGCCCAAGGGAGTGATCCCGATGTGCGCCTCGTTCGGCTCCGGCTTTTGGGCTTCGCTGCTTAGAGAGTTTCATTGCTGGCACTGTGGCGGCCGCGAGGGTTTCGTTTCACGTCCTCGCAATTTCCTCGAACGCCACTTCCTGGGTGTGCTGCGTTTGCGTCCAGCGCGATGCGGTGGTTGTTACCGGCGCTCGTGGCGCTTCGTGACCGTCGCCTTGCTTCCCCGCGAGGCTCCCATGCGCTTCAATCCAGAAGAGATGATGGCTTCCGCCCGGGCCGCCGACCAGCAGGAAGCCCGGAAGGAAACACCCATTGAGACCAAAGAGCGTCGCCGCATTGCGTGAGCCCTCCAACGCCCGTTATACTTGAGGAGATCTCATCCGGGCACGCATCCGTCTCGCCATTCCCGGATGTCAGGAGGTCGTCTTCAGCAGTAGCTGGGACCGAACTCGGGCTACGCAGGCCAGTTCTGTAGCCAGAGGGCCTGCTATTGTGTCGTGGGCAACGGAAGTCGCTGAAGGCCTCTTCGCCACGTTGTTTCCCGCCGACTGCCGCATTTGCGGCGATCCACTGATTCGTATTTCGCGCCTTCCCGTCTGCGAAACCTGTCTGGATGCCATCCGGCCCATCGACGGGACTCTCTGCGACCTCTGTGGAGAGCGCATCCTATCACCGTACGCGATCGCTCAGCAGTCTGCGGACAACTCGTACGAGCAGTTCTGTGGACTCTGCCGTCGTCTCGAGCCTCCCTTCGCCAAGGCGGCCGCCTACGGCAGTTACCAGGGTGGGCTCCGCGAGTTGATTCACATGCTGAAGTACCAGCAAGTGCGTCCCGCCGCCAACGTGCTTGGGCGCATGCTCGCGGAAGCGGTCACTGATCTCGAACCGCACTGGGGACCGGCCTCGGTGCTTGTTGTTCCAGTACCGTTGTTTGCCCGCAAACTGCGGCAGCGTGGGTTCAATCAGGCGGAACTGATCGCCCGCGTGGCGTTGAAAAGGATTGCGTCGAAAGACAAGTACGCCCTCAGCGCGGATGTCCTGGAGAGAACGCGCGAGACGCAATCGCAAATTGGTTTAACCCGCCACCAGCGCCGCGAAAATTTGCGCGGTGCTTTCCGGGTCAAGGATTGCGCCAAAATTTCCGGGCGTGAAGTCCTGCTGGTCGACGACGTTTTCACCACCGGAACCACCGTTTCCGAATGCGCCCGTCTCCTGCGTCGTGCAGGCGCGAGTCGGGTCTGGGTGGCCACCGTGGCGCGCACGCTGAAGGCGGAAGTGCAGGGCCTGCGCCTTGAACCACAGGACGAAGATGCCCTGACCATGGCAGCACACGGCTAAGTTTTATGGGAGCGAAAGTCGACAATTCGATGCGCGGCATGATCGGCAGATCCGCTGCCGGCGTGCTCGCCGTGGCTACCGGAACCTACGGCAATGGTCATGCTCTGCATGCACCGGTGCTGGTGCTGAACGCGTCCTACGAGCCCATCAACGTGTGCGCCGCGCGCCGCGCCATTGTGCTCGTGCTGAAGGGCGTCGCCATGGCCGAAGAAGAGAATGGGCATTTCCTGCATGCCGCCCGCGTCGCCATGCGCGTTCCATCCGTCATCCGCCTGCTGGAGTATCGCCGCATCCCGCACCAGACGCGGGCCTTGTCCCGCAAAAACATCCTGCTGCGCGACCGCAACACCTGCCAGTATTGCTCCGTCGCGCTGGCCTCGGGTGAGTTGACGCTTGACCACGTCATCCCGCGCTCGCGCGGAGGTTCGTCGACCTGGGAGAATCTGGTCGCCTGTTGCCACCCCTGCAACCGCCGCAAGGGCAATCAGACGCCCATCGAAGCCGGCATGAAGCTCATGCGCGAACCCCGCGCCTTCAATCTCCACACCAGCCGCCACATCATGCGCCTGATGGGAAGATCCGACGACAAGTGGCGAAAGTATCTCTTCTACTAATTTCTAATCAAACCTGGTAATCCGGGTTCGGTTACGATGGCCTCGGTGTCGGATATTTCTATTAGACCCGCCCAGCTGTCGGATCGCGAGCAATTATTACGCTTCCGCGAGGCCCTGTGGCCGAATGCTCCTGCCGAGGAGCATGCCCGGGAACTTACCTTGATTCTCGAAGGCAAGGCTTCTGCAACGATGCCGCTCATCATCTTGGTTGCCGAGGCGAGCGATGGAGTATTAGCTGGTTTCCTGGAAGTCGATCTGCGCTCCCACGCAGACGGCTGCGACCCATCACGCCCGGTGGGTTATATCGAGGGTTGGTACGTTGCTGAGGGCCATCGAAATATGGGGATCGGCACGAAACTCTTGGCCGTGGCAGAAGACTGGGCGCGCCGCCAGGGGTGCCTTGAGGTGGCGTCGGATACTTGGATCGACAATGAAGTATCCCAACGTGTGCATGAGGCACTGGGCTATGAGGTGGTGGACCGCTGTGTCCATTACCGGAAGGCGTTGTGAGATGCACCAGGGCCAAACATTCTGTCACTAGGCGTACAAATACTGATCGCGCGACGTTATTTCAAATCTCCTATCAAGCATATTCACTTTTGCCACGCCCGCCGACCATACAGACGAATCCCATTGTGCTAACATCTGGCCCGCCCGCTGCAGAATCGAGAGGCTTATGAGGCTCTTATTGCGCATAGGGCTTGTGGCCTGCGTGTTGGTGAGCTCGGCTTTAGCCGGCGAGAAGGGCGAATCCAATCAGCGCTACATTGTCCTCGCGACCGGTCGCACCAAGGCGATCAAACAGGAATTGGCTGACGCTGCCACCAAGGGGTACCACATTGTGGCGGGCGATGCTGCTAATAACATCCTGTTGTTAGAGAAGGGGCCAGACTCGACCCGCGGTGACTACGTCTACCTCGATAACCTGTTCCGTGGCATGAAGGAGGCCGCAGCCCAGGGCTATCGTGTGCTGCCTAAGACATTGGGTACCTCTGAGTACTCGATTGGGGCAGTCATGGAAAAGGTCGCTGGGAACGAGGCCTGTGAATACAAGATTCTCGACACGGTCCGAACCAGCAGTTTTCAGAAAGACCTCTCCCAGGCTTCCTCTGAAGGTTGGAAGCTGGTTGGATTGCAGGCGGAGGACCGGTACTTCGGGGTGATGGAGAGGCCGGCAGCAGGCGCACCGGCGAGCAGCCTGCGGGCGGAACGCTATCTGCTGTTGGCGACAAAACGGCCCTCGACGATGCAGAAGGAGTTGGACGATGCTGCGGGCAAGGGCTACCGGGTGACCGCAGCCACCGCCGCTGAAGAAATGATCATCGTGCTGGAAAAGCCCGGCGACTCTCCGGCGGAGCCAGCTGTGCAGCACGAGTACCAGGTATTGAGCGTTGCGCGCAGCGGCACGCTGGAGAAGGAAATTAATGACGCAGCGGCGCACGGTTTTCACGTCCTACCCAACACCATGTCTTTGTTCAAGAAAAAGAGCCCGTTGAGCTTTCCTTCCTCGAACGAACTCGCTGTGATCGTCGAGAAGGACGCCGGAGACGACAAGCGCTACGAATACAAACTACTGGGAACGCGCAAAGTTGCGACTTCCGAGAAAGAGATGCAAGAAGACGTTCAGCAAGGCTTCACAGTCGAAGGGATGCTGCTGAGCTATCAGGAACAACTGGTGCTGCTCGTGCGACCAGCGTTGAAACCGTAGATGAACACTGAGGCAGTGCGTAGCAAGAGCGGCAGAGTTCAACCAAACTGCTGCAGCAGAGAAGAAAAAGCTGATTGCTCTAGAGCAACGACACCAGCCCCACCTACCAACTAGCCTTTCAGTCGGCTCGGTCTATCGCTGCCTGTTGGTTGGATTCCCCCAGTACGTCGTTCCAACTGCGGGTCGGCTAGGACCGAGCCACTCCAGCGCCGATGCTTTCCCTGACGGGGCTGTGTACCCAGCAGCGAACGATGACCAACGGGGAGGATGATCCCAGGTGGCAGAATCATAAGGATCCCCATCCCGTGCGCGCATCCCGCATGCACTGCACTTGAATACTACTTCAATCCCTCCCTGGCTGGCGTAATCAGGCCAAAGCACACGCTTGCGCCGTTTGTTCGCCAAAATCCTGCCTCTGTCCACCTCGCTCGTAAATTACGTGCGATCAGCGGCTGAAGGCGCTTAGACCAACCGCTGTCATTGAAACTCAGATGGGATGGGTGTAACATCGCTCCCCTTTTCACGGAGGGGTACATGAAACGGTTCCTCACCTTGCTGCTCCTCTTCGTTCCCCTGATATCCGTTGCCGCGGTGGCAGACGGCATCACTCTTTTTCCAAATAGCGGGGGCGGCGACAACTTCGCATTTTCGTCCCACCAGGGTGACCACCCGCTGTTGCTGTCCGGAGGAACCGATCCTTTCTTCCTCTATGCTGATGGCTACGCGCCGGGAGCGACAGTGGGAGGCGGCGGCGTCCTGTTCCTGTACAGCACCGTTCTGTGGATTGATGGCACTCCGCTGGAATTCTTTTTCGATTCAGCCAGCATCTCCATGACAAGTTTCACTTTGCCCACGAATGGTCGCGATTTCATAGCTCCGGTTGATATCAGCTTTTTTGCCAGCGGATTCAACTTCGATACCGAACAACGAATCGGTCTCAGTGGCGGTGACCAAGGATGGATTGGGTTTAATTATTCGAATGGATTGTATTATCCCGGCGACTTCGTACAGGGTGCTCCGCCCGCCATGATTCCCGAGCCAGCCACTGTGTTGCTCATCGGAACGGGATTGACGAGCATCGTTCTCACCAGTAGAAAACGGCGGTCGGATCGCCCCATGGTCTCGCGGGGCCGACGGTAGCAAGTAAAACTAGGTGCCCGCTTCGCGCTTCCGTCAGCGGGCGCGGGGCTATTCGGAAACCAATTGCTGTTCCTCAGCGATTAGACTCAAAACCCCCAACCTCGCCACCGGCTTTAGCCGCTGAGGTTGGGAAGTGCGAAGCTCTCCTCTATTTGTTTCAGTCAGCCCCGCAGAGTAGCAAAGAGTCCTTCTTCTCATTTGCTAGCATGTGAAGGCAAGCCTGGTAGGGAGCAGGTGTGAACTCCGAATCCATCCGCAAGCTTTTCGACGATGTGCGCCGCGGAAAACTCGCCCCGGACGACGCCGTCGCTCGCCTGCGGCACATGCCGTTTGAAGATCTCGGCTTCGCCAAGGTCGATCATCATCGCGCCTTGCGAGTCGGTATGCCGGAGGTCATCCTGGCCGAGCGCAAGACGCCCGCGCAGGTCGCCGCCATCTTCCAGAAACTCGCCAAGCACGGAGGCAACGTCCTGGCGACGCGCGCCGATCCGAAACAATTTGCGGCGGTCAAAAAGAAAGTGCGCGGCGCTGAGTACCGGGAACTCGCCCGCGCCATCGTGCTGGAACGCGACCAGACAACCTACGGGAAGGGAATCATCACGGTCGTCTCAGCGGGGACCAGCGACATCGCCGTCGCCGAAGAAGCCGTAGTCACTGCGGAGCTGATGGGCAATGAAGTCCAGCACCTCTACGACGTAGGAGTCGCCGGGGTCCACCGCCTGCTCGCCAATCGCGAAAAACTAGCCCAAGCCCGCGTCCTGATCGTTTGCGCCGGCATGGAGGGGGCGCTTCCCAGCGTGGTCGGCGGACTGGTCGGTGTCCCCGTAATCGCGGTCCCCACGAGCGTCGGCTACGGTGCCTCATTCAAGGGCTTGGCCGCTCTCCTCGGCATGATGAACTCCTGTGCCTCGAACGTCAGCGTCGTGAACATCGACAACGGCTTCGGCGCCGGATACGTCGCCTCGTTGATCAACAGGTTGTAATCAGCCACGAGCAGCGAGCTACGATCGGCGAGCCGCGAGTCTCACCCTCGAATTGAGGTTTGGAATCTCAATCCTCGAGGATTCGTATCAGGGCCGCCTTCAGGCGCGCCGCACAATCCCGCTTACAAATGCGCCTTCAGGCGCTGCCCAGGGCGCTCGTAGTCACGTCTCGAAGCTCGCCGCCACGCGCAAAGAAAAAAGGCACGGCTTGCGCCGTGCCTCGAGGAGAGTAGTGGACCTTACAGCTTCGAATTTTTGTCAACCACCAGATTGTTCTCGACACTGAATACGCCGGGGATCTGTCCCACGCGCATGCCGGCAATCTGCTTATCCATCGGGCTGATCACCTCACCGTACAGGCTCACGTGCCCGCCATCGACGATGATGCGAATGGGCCGCGCCGGATCCACCGCATACTTTCCGAGCGCCGAGTCTCCATACAGCACCCGCACCGCGCGGCGCCGCAGGCCGTCGTCGAACATCGACACCGGCGAAACCTTGATCTCATTCACGACGTCCTTTACGCCCGGCATGCGATATGCAATCGCCAGGGCCGAGTCGCGGCCCACGTCGTTGTAGGTCTGTCCGCCAAGGGTCGCCACGCCATCCTTCACGCTCAGCGTGTAGTAGTTGAACGCGGCGTCATACCAGCCCACGCGGTCGTAATAAAGCTTCTTCGCCAGTTGCTCGTGCAATTGCGCGTCGGTCACCGCCGGTCCCGCAACTTCAATCAGGTTGCGCACGCCCTGCACGTTTTTCTGCTTCTTCGCAGCTTTCGCCGCGTCAAGCTTGTCCTGGTAAAGGTCGACCGTACTTGTAAGGGTCACGATGCCGTCTTCCACCGAAGACTTTACATTGCGAAACTTCTGATTGTCATCCAGCTTGTTGCTGACGCTGGTTTGGATGGTAGGGTCGTACCGTTCTGCACTCGTAGCCTTCGCAAAGAGGCTGCCGCTCAGCAAACCCACCATCAGGAACGATGCAAGAAAATCGCTAATTTTCGTCATGATCTTTCGTGTCTCCATCCTCAATTAACTAACCGTTTGGTTAATTATTGGATGTAGCCGGGGGTGATCGGGATGCCTGGAATCAGCCACCATGTAAGTAGCTTGTAATCAATGCCGTAGCCAATCCGTCTTGGGTAGGCAAAAAAGCGCAGCTCGCGATGCTTTTTCTAGAATTGTCATCCTGAGCGAAGTGAGACGACCGCCGAAAGCAGCCGAAGGACCCCGCATGGCTCGGCGATTCCACCAGCCGCACGAACTTTTCGGGAGCGCATCCTAATCAATTGTTCTTGAGGCACGCCCCTGGAAAGAAGGGAAGTTGAATGCACGCCCGAGAAGCGGGCCATGCCAGCCGCGAAACGGCGAAAGAATAAAGCCCACGGCGTAAGCCGCGGGGCAATGCAAACAACCGCCAACGCTACCTAAGAAACGAATCTTCGATGTGAACGCCCGCCGTCACCTGCGCGGCTCGGATTTCCGCGACGCCTTCGATTCCGATCCCGGCCCGGACTTAACCGCACGCCGCTTGAACACCCGCGCGAAAATCTTGTCGATGTTCCGCAACTGCCGGCTCAAATCAAACGCATGCTCCAACTGCTTCACCGGCACCCGGCTGGTGATCTCCTTGTCGTTCATGACCACCTGACGGAAATCCAGATCCTCTTTCCACGCCCGCATGGCGTGCCGCTGCACCATGCGATACGCGTCCTCCCGAGACACTCCGTGCTCCACCAGGTCCAGCAACAACTGCCCGCTGAACACCAACCCGCGCGTGCTCTCCAGGTTCGCTTTCATCCGAGCCGGGTACACGAACATTGTATCGATCAGGTTCGTCGTCTTCTGCAGCAGGTAATCCACCAGCGTCGTGGAGTCTGGCAGGATCACGCGCTCCACCGACGAATGAGAGATGTCGCGCTCGTGCCACAAGGGCACGTTCTCGAACGCCGCCTGCGCGTTCGAGCGCACCACCCGCGCCAGCCCGCTAATCTGCTCGCACGTCACCGGATTGCGCTTGTGCGGCATCGCCGACGATCCCTTTTGCTTCTCGCTGAAGAACTCCTCGGCCTCCCGCACCTCAGTCCGCTGCAGATGGCGGATTTCAGTCGCAATCTTGTCCAGCGTCGAGGCTATTACCGCCAGCGTCGCCAGGTAATGCGCGTGCGGGTCGCGCTGAATCACCTGCGAGGAAATGTCGGCGGCTTTCAATCCTAGCCGCGCGCAGATTCTCTCTTCCAGTTCGGGCGTCAGATGAGCAAACGTCCCGACCGCCCCCGAAAACTTCCCCACGCGCAGTCCCTCGGCCGCGTCCCTAAACCGCGCCATATTCCGCTGCGTTTCCGAATACCAGTTCGCCAACTTGAAGCCGAACGTGATCGGTTCGGCATGCACACCATGCGTGCGCCCGATCTGCGGCGTGTCCTTGAACTCCCATGCGCGCCGTTCGAGAACCTCGGCTAGCTTCTCCAGATCCTCGGCAATCACATTGGAAGCCTGCCCGATCAGCAGCGCCTGCGCGGTGTCCACTACGTCATTCGACGTCAGTCCGTAATGAAACCAGCGCGCCTCCGGCCCCACGATCTCCCCCACTGCGGTTGTGAACGCAATGACATCGTGCCGGACATCAGCCTCGATCTCCTGGATGCGATTCAACTTAAAGTCGGCTCGCTCACGAATTGCCTTGGCCGCTGCCTTCGGAACCAGACCTGCTTCGGCCAGAGTCTCCGTGGCCGCGACCTCCACGGTAAGCCAGGTGCGGAATCGATTGTCTTCACTCCAGATGCGGCCCATCTCCGGCCGCGTGTAACGAGGAATCAACGGATGGTCTCCCGTCGCAAGGAAATTGGGAACTGAGGATTGTAAACGACTGTGTCGGGACCTGCACGGATGGCACCGCGGGTGCCCCATCCTAGCGCGTCCTTTGCGCTAGGGTGGGATTTCCACGGACGCATCGCACCAGGGCGGTTTGGGAAGGGCCCGACTTCAGTCGGGCCGCACTGTCGCTGAAGGGATCGTGGGCTGTAGCCGCTGAGGCCCGCTCTCACATGTATGCCACTCCTCCCTGCCAAAACCTCAAACCGCCTCGAATTCTGCACCGGAATAAAACACATCGTGATACGATACATGAAGAGCACTTCGCATGGTCATTTATAATCCGCGGCATGGAAACACTCACCCTGTCAGACTACGAATCATTGGCGGAGCTGCGCTACCAGATACGCTGCTTTCTCGCCTTCAGTGAACAGGCGGCCCGTGCCGCGGGCCTGGAACCTAGGCAACACCAGCTGATGCTCGGCGTAAAAGGCCTCCCCAGAAACGTGCGGCCCACGATTGGGGAACTCGCCGAGCGTTTGCAGATCCAGCATCACAGTGCGGTCGAGCTCGTGAACCGCCTGGTCAAGGCCGGATACGTCCGCCGGTTGCGCGCCGGAGAAGACCGCCGCCAGGTGCTGCTCTCGCTCACTCCCAAAGGCGAGAAGGTCTTGCGTGATCTGTCGCTGCATCATCGGGCGGAACTCCGCTCCGCAGGTCCAGCGCTGGTGAAGGCCCTCCGTCGGGCCATGCGGGGAGCTCGAGTCTCCAACGACACCGCTGCCCAGGTGTCCGTTGCGAAGAGGAGATCTCCACCTAGGCATGGACAATAAACAATCCGCAAGGACAGCCGGGGCAAGCATGCACTTGCCCGGGAACGATGGATTCCTTCCACACCTCGAACGCAGCCAGCCGCGGTCAGATCCCGCGAAGTTTCGTCTTCTGCTGATGTCGTGTCTCGCCGCCGGCATTGGCCTCATCGCTGGTGGCATCGCCTGGATCCTCTACAAACTCATCGGCCTGTTCACCAATCTCTTCTTCTACCACCGCTTCGACACCAGTTTCGCCAGCGCGCAAATGAATCACCTGGGTCCGTGGGTTATCGTGACCCCCGTGATCGGCGGCCTCATCGTCGGCTTCATGGCTAAGTATGGTTCGCCAAAAATCAAAGGCCATGGCATCCCCGAGGCCATGGAAGCGGTGATGTTCAATCGCAGCCGTATCCAGCCGCGCGTGGCGATCCTGAAGCCCATCTCGGCTGCCATTGCCATCGGCACCGGTGGCCCTTTCGGCGCGGAAGGCCCGATCATTCAGACCGGCGGAGCCGTCGGTTCGCTGGTGGGCCAGGTCTTTCACACCACCGCTTCGGAGCGCAAGGTACTCCTGGCCTGCGGTGCGGCTGCGGGAATGTCAGCCACCTTCAATACGCCGATCGCGGGCGTCGTCCTCGCCATTGAGCTTCTCCTGTTTGAGTTCAAGTCGCGCTCATTCATTCCGCTGGTGATTGCCAGCACGCTGGCGACGGCCGTGCACATGATGACCCTGGGTACCGGGCCGATGTTCACTGTGGCCTCCGTCGACTTCGCCGTGCCGCGTGCGCTGCCGTTCTACGTGCTGCTCGGCGCCATCTGCGGACTGGCCGCCGTGAGCTTCAGCAAGCTGCTGTACTGGGTCGAAGATCTGTTCGATTTGCTTCCGGTCGATGAGCTGTGGTGGCCGGCAATCGGCGCGTTGGGCCTCGGCATTATCGGCTACTTCGTTCCCCGTGTGCTGGGCGTCGGATACGACACGATCAGCGACATCCTCAACGCGCACCTCGCCTTGAAGCTGTTGGTGATCGTCATGATCGCCAAGGCCATTGCCCTCGTGATCTCGCTCGGCTCGGGAACGTCCGGCGGCTTGCTAGCCCCTATGTTCATGTCGAGTGCCGCACTGGGTGGCGTTTTCGCCATGACGATCAACCGCCTCTTCCCGTCGGCGAACCTGGCCGCCGGAGCGTTCGCGCTCGTCGCCATGGGCGCGGTCTTCGGATCGGCTTCGCGCGCGACCTTTGCTTTCATCATTTTCGCGTTCGAAATCACTCGCGACTACAACGCTGTGCTGCCGCTGATGCTGGTCAGCGTGATCGCCGACGGAGTCGCCATGCTCTTCATGCCGATCTCCTCCATCATGACCGAAAAGCTCGCCCGCCGCGGCCTGCGCATCCACCAGGACTACGAGACCGACATCCTCCAGCAGGTAGCCGTCGCCGAAACCATGGACCGCGACGTGCCCACCATCGGCGCAACCATGAAGATCGCCGAACTCGCGGAGGGTATCGCCCGACACGATCCTGCCGTGAGCCGTCATCAAGGGTTGTTCATCGTCGACCACGAAGGGAAGCTGGCAGGATTGATTACCAGGGGAGATGTCCTGCGTGCCCTCGATCAGGACGCGAGTGGAGTTCTCACTGTGCTGGAGGCTGGCTCCAAAGAATTGGTCGTGACATATCCCGACGAACTGATCTCAGAAGCCTCCGACAAAATGCTGTATAACGACATCGGTCGCTTGCCGGTCGTGAGGCGGGAGGACTCACGTCAACTGGTGGGTTATCTCGGAAGAAACGGCGTCATGGCTGCCCGTCTGAAGAGATTGCACGAAGAACAAGTACGCGAGCCTGGATGGATCCCTAAACCCTTGTCATCTCGAGCGAAGTGAGGCGACCGCCGAACGAAGTCGAGAGACCTTGCGTTTCGACAGCGCCTGAGCCGAAGGCACGACAATTGAGTAAGGGCAGGGAATCAACCACGGAGGTTTTTCTAGCCGCCTACTTCACCCGCATATCGCTGGCCGGCACGCTCTTCTGCGCCGCATCAATCAGAGGCCGCAACGCATCCACCGAGATCCCCAGCGTACCGCCCGAAAATCCGTCGATGTAAGCCGAGTTCACGCCGATCACTTCGCCTTCCGAATTGAAGACTGGGCCGCCGCTCCCACCGTGCGCTGTGGGCGCGTCGTAAATGAGCTTGTCGCCCACCACGTCGCCCAGATGTCCTACGGTCGCCGAAGGCCGAATCAATGACAGAGCCGCCAACTCGCTGGCTGCGCCAATGTCGTCATGCCGATAGGCGAGCCGTTCATACACCGCTGTCGGAGACTTCGCCACCATTCCTGCCACTCCCATCGGATATCCGATTACTGTTACGAGTTCGCCCGGAGGCGTCCCCGTCTTTGCCAGGGGCAAAGGCTCCAGCGTGCGCGTGGCCGAAGAAAACTCTACGTGCAGAATGGAAAGATCGCTGTGCGCCGAGACTGTTGTCGGCGTGAGTTCAAAGGCTGTCGGCGAGCCCGGGAAGAAAGCGACCAGCTTCTCCAGCGTCGGAATCGCTCCCCGCCGAATCAGCGCATCGGCTTCCGGATCGCCATACCATGGCTCGGAAACGTGGCGATTGGTCGCCATCAGACCTTTGGCAACGATAAAGCCGGTGCCTGAGACACGGGCGCGTAGTCGCGCCGGCTCATGCGGGAATCCCACCTGGTATACGCCAAAGACATAACAAATGGAATTGCGATACCGGTTCAGCACAACTACCGGCATAGCCTGTTCCTGTTTCAGCCGCTGCACCTGCTGGCTGAGCTGCCGTACCTCGGCCTGCAGGTCGTTGCTGGGGGCCGGAGTGTAGTAGTGCACCAGCAGGCCGCTCGCAATCAGCAGAAGTATGGCTACGGTCGTGGCTACCAGCCACGTCCAGCTTTCGCCCGCTTGATCCACCTCGAAATTTGCGTCTTGCTCAGGCATAGTCTTTGGTTGCGTTCGGCTCTCTGTCGGGGGAAGGTGGAAGGGCCCAGAGGCGGGGTTTTTGCACCCTACTTATCTTGCAGCCCCACCCGATTTTCCCCAAGGCACGGAAGGCGATGTACCCGGGGCTAGGGGTGGTACATTCCCCTTTGAGCGAAGGAGCGTAATCCCTTGAAAGGAAAGACCTACGAAACGCCAGCACATTGTGGCGCGCCGGGCAGAGGGATCCGGCTTTCGTGTCGACACGGGTAACGGAGAGGATTTGACTAGACGATCAGTTCGCGGAACAACTCTGGGTGCACGTTACTGCCGGTCAGAACCGTCGCCAGCCGCTCGCCAGGAATCTGATGCGCCTGAATTGCCGCCAGGCCTGCCGCCCCGGATGGCTCGAGGATCAATCCCAGCGTGGAAAACGCCACGCGCATGGCGTCGAGCATCTGGGAGTCATCGACCAGGACGATGTCGTCCACCAGCTTCCTCATGCGCTCGACGGAAACAGGGATCGGCGCACTGACGGCGATGCCGTCGGCAATCGTCTGCGTCGGCCCGCCGATGGCTTTGCCGGATTGCCAACTGTGGAACATGGCCGGCGAGCCGCTGGCACACACTCCGATCACTTTCGTCTGCGGCGAATGCTGCTTGACCCACGTGGCAATGCCGGCGATCAGCGCTCCATCGCCTACGGGAACAACGACGCTGTCGATCGGGCTCGCACGTAACAACTCCACACCGATCGTGCCGGCCCCCTCGCTGATCGCAGGCTCGTCCCCGTCCTCTACGAACAGGCATCCTGACTGCTGAGCCCGTTGGACTGCAATCTGCTTGGCCGAGTCGAAGTCCGCGCCACCAACCGTGACCGTCGCTCCGAGCGATTGCATGCGCGCGATCTTCATCGGATTGGCGTCGGCTGCGACCAACACTTCAACGCCCATGCCCCGGCTGCGCCCGGCGTACGCGATGGCCTGCCCGAAGTTACCCGCCGATGCGCACACTACCTTGAGTTTGGGATCCAAGCTTTGAAAAAAAAAGTCGGCCCCCCGCCCTTTGAAACTGCGAATGGGATTCGCCGTCTCGACCTTCACGATCGTCCGTCGCCCCAACGCCGCGCATAATTGCTCATCGATGAACTGCGGGCTGTTCAGAAAGACCGGATCGATGCTGCCCGCCGCCTTTTCGATATTCGCCAGGCTTAGATCAATAGAATTCACAAGGCTCCGCGCAAAAGGGAAATCACCGAGAACCAACGACCGTCATCCGCAAACGAAAGAATTGACCGACAACCGTGGGGCTGAGCTTAGCCGACGACCGACGACTAGCGACTGACGACTAGTCTCACACCCTCTCGAGCTCGTGCAGTGTCCGCTCGTTCTGCACATTGCCCGTATTGAGTGTCGAGGACGGCTCAAACAGAACGATCCAGGCTTCCTCATCGGCTACTGGGCGATGCTCAACCCCGCGCGGAACGACAAGGAACTCGCCCTCTTCCAGCCAGATATGCTTGTCGCGCAATTCCATCCGGAAGCGGCCCTTCACGACAAGAAACAGTTCGTCCTCGTGGTCGTGATGGTGCCACACGAACTCGCCCTTGAGCTTGTCGAGCTTCACCATCTGTCCGTTAAGTTCCCCGGCGATGTAAGGTTTCCAGTACTCGGTGATCTTGGAGAATTTTTCGGCAAGATTGACCTTTTCCATATCGCTCCTTTGAAGCACGCCGTCGACTCAAAGCAGTGTTGGCTTCCAGGTGTACCGCCTGCATCCTGCCGGCAGTCCGGAGGGCTTCCCGCCCGCGGCCTATCAACGAGAAGACGCGTCGTAAAGCAAATTCTGAACAACTGCCTAGATTCCACTTCCGTCAGGAAGGTCGCAAAAGAAAACAGCCTGGCAACCGAGTCTGGGACACCGCCATAAAACCTTGAACCGCAATGCCCGCGAAGAGACCCCGCAAAGGACGCAAAGAAGGCGAGAGCCTGTTTTCTTGGCGAACTTCGCGCACCTTTCGCGAACTTTGCGATTAAAAAAGAAGGCCGCCAGCTTTCGCCGGCGGCCTGTTTTGCCAGAAGCCAGTAGCTAATTCTCGTACAACAACACGCCCTCCGCCTTCTCCGAATCCACTGGGCGGTAGTACAGCTTGTCGCCATCCAGGAAGACTTCGATGAACGCCGGCCGCGTCGTGATCGTACCCTGGATCAGCGCCTCCGAGAGCGGGTCTTCGATGTACTTCTGCAACGCTCGCCGCAACGGACGCGCGCCGTAGCTGCGATCCGTCAGCGTCTGGTTCAGAATCCACCGCTTCGCCTCGTCGGCCACCGTCACGGTAATCGAACGCTGCGCCAGGTTCTGGTTCAACTGCGTCACCATGAGCTCGAGGATCTGGATCAGATCCTGCTCGCTCAAGGCGGTGAACAGAATGATTTCGTCCAGGCGGTTCAGGAACTCCGGGTTGAAGGTCCGCTTGACTTCGTTCTTCACGAGGTCTTCGACCTTCTCCGAAATCATCTCTTCCTTCGACGACTGGAATCCCAGTCCTTCCCGGCGCTGCAAGTGCCGCGCGCCGATATTCGAAGTCATGATGATGATCGTGTTCTTGAAGTCGACGGTGTTGCCAAGTCCATCACTGAGTTGGCCATCTTCAAACACCTGCAGCAGGATATTGAAGACATCCGGATGCGCCTTCTCGATTTCGTCCAGCAGGACCACCGAGTAAGGAGCCCGCTTCACGCGCTCGGTCAACTGGCCGCCCTCTTCGTAGCCCACGTATCCCGGAGGCGAGCCGATCAGTTTGGAAACCGAGTGCTTCTCCATGAACTCCGACATGTCGAACCGTACCAGCGATTTCTCGCTGCCGAACATGAACTGCGCCAGGGTGCGGGCGACTTCGGTTTTGCCAACGCCTGTCGGTCCCAGGAACAGAAATGATCCGATCGGTCGGTTCGGGCTCTTGAGCCCGGCGCGGCTGCGGCGAATGGCGCGAGCCAGCGCCACAATCGACTTGTCCTGCGAAATGATGCGCTTGTGCAGTTCTTCTTCAATGCGCAAGAGCTTCGCCGACTCCTCTTCCTTGATCGACATGATGGGTACGCCGGTCCAGCGGGACACGACGTCTTCAATGTCTTCGCGGCCGACGACGCCCGTGGAGGATTCGTCGAGATGATATTTTTCGCGAAGAGCGCGCAGGTTCTCGCGCTCTTTGCGTTCCTCGTCCGAATAGAAACGCGCCTTCTCGAACTCGTGGTTCGCGATGGCGTTCTCCATCCGGTGAACGATGAACTTGATCCGCTTCTGGACTTCCGTGATCTCCTCGGGCAGCGAGGTCTGGCGCAGCTTCACGCGCGCACCCGCCTCATCAATGAGGTCAATCGCTTTGTCCGGCAGGAAGCGATCCGGGATGTAACGGTTGGAATGCGATACGGAGAAGTTGATTGCGTCGTCGGTGTAGGTGACGGCGTGGAACTTCTCGTACCGGTCCTTGATCCCGAACAGAATCTTGATGGCGTCCGCCTCGTTTGGCGGCGGTACTTTCACGGCCTGGAAGCGCCGCTCGAGCGAACGATCTTTTTCGATCGACTTGCGATATTCACCCGGCGTGGTTGCGCCAATGCACTGAATCTCGCCGCGCGATAGCGCCGGCTTCAGAATGTTTGCGGCGTCGAGTGATCCTTCCGCCGATCCGGCTCCCACCAGCGTATGCAACTCGTCGATGAAAATAATAGAATTCTGCGACTCCATCAACTCTTTCATGATGGTCTTCAGCCGCTCCTCAAACTGGCCGCGATATTTGGTTCCCGCCACAATCAACGATAGGTCCAGCGCCAGAATGCGCTTGTCCGCCAGAAACGATGGAACTTCGCCGTCTGCGATGCGCTGCGCCAGGCCTTCCACAATGGCCGTCTTGCCAACGCCCGGCTCGCCAATCAGGACCGGATTGTTCTTCGTGCGGCGGCACAGGATCTGGATCACGCGATCGACTTCGCCTTCGCGACCGACCAGCGGATCCAGTTGCGTATCCATGGCAGCCTGTGTCAGGTCGCGCGAAAATTCCGCCAGCAGGGAAGATTCACGCTGCCGTTGCGGCTGCGTTTTTTCCTGGCTGGTGCGGGCAAGATCTTCCCGGATCGTCGCCAGGCGCAGTCCGCGCTCGTGCAAAATTTCCGCGGCAAAGCACTTTTCTTCCCGCAGCAGGCCTAATAGAAGATGTTCCGTCCCGATGTGCTTGTGCGACAGGCGCTCGGCTTCCTCGGCTGCATAGGCCAGGACCCGCTTGCATTCATTGCTCAAGGGCAGGTCGACCGACGTCGAAACCTTTTCCCGGATCGTGGTATGTCCTTCAATCTGCTTGCGAATCGATTCCACCGAAGCATGAGAGCGCAGGAAGCGGTTGGTCAGGGCCTTGTCTTCGCGCAACAGTCCCAGCAATAAGTGCTCGGTCTCTATGTAAGGAGAGCCGAACTGGCTAGCCTCATATCGCGCGAAAAAAATGACGCGCCTGGCTTTCTCCGTGTAACGTTCGAACATATAGCCCCTTCCCCCTTGAGCATCCCTGGGAGTCAGAACCTGCTACTCCAACCCCCGTGAAAACTCGTGGCCCTAACACATTATGCAATCAAGAGGCCGTGAAACCCAACCCCTTAAAACGTTTTTGTTGGCGCCCGTTACGAATGGCACTACTGTGCTATAGACGTTCACGCCATTCCCTCTTCTCTCTATCGTGTCGTCGAGCCACCCTCGCGTTACGCCCAACATCCTTAAAACTGTCTTCATGCCAAAATTGCCTTCATACCGGCAACGACTCCGGCACCACTTCTTCCATATGCCCCTTATGCAGTCGCATTACCCGGTGGCAGCGCCGCGCGAACGCAAGGTTGTGAGTCGCTATAAGAGAGGTGAGCTGGTAGTCGCGATGTAGACGGGCAATCAATTCGAACACTGACTCAGCCGTACGGCCGTCCAGGTCGCCCGTGGGTTCATCCGCCAAAAGAAGCTTCGGTTTGGTGATCAGCGCCCGGGCCAATGCCACCCGCTGCTGCTCCCCGCCGGAAAGCTCCCCAGAGCGATGGTGCCCCCGAGCTTCGAGTGCAACCTCGCGCAGCCAACTTTTCGCATCCGGCTGGATGGCCGACCACGTCTCCCCACGCAACAGCAGGGGCATGGCTACGTTTTCCAGCGCCGTGAACTCGGGCAGCAGGTAGTGGAACTGCCACACAAACCCGATTTCACGATTGCGAAAATCCGCCGCCGCATTTTCCGACAGCGAACTCAGCTGCAAGTTGGCGCAGTATACGTTACCTTCCGAGGCACGTTCAAGAGCGCCCAGGATGTGCAATAAGGTACTCTTTCCCGCCCCCGATTCGCCAACAATCGCAAGCATCTCTCCCTTGCGAACTTCAAACGACAGATTCTCAAAGAGCACAAGGTCTGAGTCGCCTGAGCGAAAGACCTTCTTCAACTTCTCGACCCGTAACATTGGGTCCTGCGAAGTTAGATGCAACTAGCTTCTCCTTCGATACAGAGAGCAGTTGCAACCCGCCCTTCCGCGTCGCTAAGGCGACGCCGAATCTTGGATGCTTCCGGGTTGCCTGATGCCATTAGACCACGAGGCCTGGCCGGTTGCAGGATTCCCAAAATTCCCAAATACGGAAACTTGTATGCTGCAAATCTATACCTCTGCCTGCACAGTGCAATGTGACGTTGGTCACTGGATGGACGTTTGTGCAGGCAAAGATGGAAAACCCCTACAGGTTTAAGGGATTTTTCTCCCCTCGACACTGTAGTGCCATTACTCGTAGCGCAGCGCCTCGGCGGGAAGTATGCGCGCTGCCGACCAGGACGGGTAGATCGTGGAAATCAGAGAGATTCCGATCGCCACCAGCGCCACCAGGAGGCCATCCAACACGCGCGGCGCAAAGGGGACATAATCGATGGAGTACACCTCGGGGGCCAGCGAAATCAGATGGTAGCGGGCGCCCGCCCACGACAGCGCATACCCCACCACCAGTCCAATCGTCGTGCCAATCAATCCGATGAGCACGCCCTGCGTAACGAACAACCGGCGGATCTGCGCTTTGCGCGTGCCCATGGAAAGCAGCACGGCAATATCCTTGGTCTTTTCCATCACCATCATGGTGAGCGAAATCAGGATGTTCAGCGCCGCCACGAATACGATCAGCCCGATCGTGATGAACGTGACCAGTCGCTCCAGCCGCAATGCCCGGAACAGCGCGCGATTCTGCTCCATCCAACTGGTCGCCATGAATCCCGGCCCGGCGGCTTGCTCCAGTTGTTTCGCAACGGCGTCGGCTTTGTAGATATCGTCGACCTTGCATTGAATCACCGAAACCAAATCCCCGAGCCCGAAGAGCCGTTGCGCATCCGACAGCCGCGTGAAGGCCCACGACGTGTCGTAGTCATAGAATCCCGAGTTGAAAATTCCGACTACGCGGAACCGGTTGTACTTGGGAACGATGCCAAACGGCGTCAGCTCACCCTGCGGGCTGGTGACCAGCACCACCGACCCCACGCCGGCCCCGATTTCATCCGCCATATCTTTGCCAAGAATAATTGGAGGCATAGCAGCGACACGCTGCTGCACATCCCCCAGTGAATCCGGCGATGTGGCACGGGCGCCGTCGCCCGCGGCCGTTGCTCTTGACCCACTCCCGCCGCTCGATCCCGCGCTGGTTGATCTTGAATCAACTTTCCCGCCGTCTGATTCCTCGCCGGAAACCTGATCGCTCGCACCCTCCTCCAGCGCAGCCGCCGACCCGATCCTCACCGTGCTCAGCAGATCGCTCACCTTCCGCTCATAAGAGGGAATCATTCCCTTGAGCACCGCCCCCCGCGCTCGGGGCCCGCGCGAAATAAGCACCTGTTCGTAGATGGCCGGAGCCGCTGCGACCACATGTGGTTCATGTGAAAGACGATCGAGCAGCGCAGGCCAGTCCTTGATCCCATCGCTCTGCACCCGCAGCAAACTCACGTGCGACGTCGACCCCAGCAGCCGCTGCTGCAGATCCTGCCGAAACCCATTGTTGATGGCCAGCGCCACGATCAGCGAAGCCACTCCCGCCGCGACTCCGAGGACCGAGATCGCGGTAATCACGCCAATGAACGCCTGCCTTCGCTTGGCGCGCAGATACCGGGTTGCCACGAAAAGTTCGAAGCGCATGGAAAGCAGCTGTCCGTCTTTAGTCGTCAGCCTTCAGCTTAAGCGGATTATAGACGTACGACGATCTCTTCCCAGTGACATCACTTCCCCAAGGACCTGTGCATTTTGCCGGCGATGACGACGCACTTCGAAATCGCTAAGCCCTTCGCAGTTAGCCTGAAGGGAAATGCCCGGGCTCTGGATGGCGTCGTCAAAGGCAAAGGCACTGAATGCAATCGGAAGTCTTCAACACACTCCGCAGCCCGATCCGACCCTCCGCGGTGTCTAACCGGCCAGAGGCCTGCCCCATGGTCGCAGAGATACGCTTTCGCGCAATTCTGCCCGTTGCCCAGTGTGCATGCGCCGTGCTCTTCGGAGGCTTCGCCCTTTGGATGCGTGACTTTGTCCTCGGCCAGCCCTTCTTTGACGGCACCCTGTGGGCGACAACTGCCCGTTTCCACGTTTGGCCCTACCCATACAATTTGTGGCAGTCGCCAACTTTCCGGCGCTCGTCGCGGGCCTGCTGGCCGGTTTGCCGATCGACGCGTGCTGGCGAGGTCTCCCGGAGTGGGTTGTCCTGTCTCCGACACTGCTCTTCATTGTGTTGCTCTGGTACTGGATCGGCCACTGGCTCGACCGGCGCTGGAGTTGGGCCGATGGGCCGCCCTCGACCCGAAAATATCCCTGGATTGTGCTCTTGCTCTTCACACTGCTTTGCGCAGGCGGAGCGAACGTGGAGATCGGGTCTACGTCGGACTACTTGTTATCGTGAGCGTTGATCTGGATTGTGGCAGGTTGCGTGTTCGCGGGCTCCGCCTTGCATTCGAAACTTCGCAGGCCAGTTGATGCTTAATAAAACAACGCGGCAAGAAAGGTCATCGCCGAGACAAACGCGACAGCGATCAAACGCTTCGTCCAAGTTTCATTCTTGTCGCCGAAGTAGGCAAACGGATCAGGCACCTCGTGATCACCGCGATTAATCCAGAAAAGAACACAACGAATATGGCATACGGTCGCTGCTGTGCAAGCCCGTGACGATAGCAGCAGCATACTGCAAGTCCGAGCCCGACAATCCTGGCGCCATCACCGGCCATATCACGCACCCTCAAGGGGCCAAAATGCTAGCACGGATTTTTAAACTGTGTTCCCACTCATGCGTCCCTTCTGCACTTCCCAGCCGAGAAACTCCAAAATGTGTCCGGCAACCTTGCGCGAAGCGTCATCGGGAGCATTGAAGGCGCTGTTCCCGTCGGGAGCGTCCGTCAGCACGATCGCGACCACCTTCTCGAGGGGGACTTGAAGATACGGAGATTTGATGCGCTGTCCAGTGTTCACCAGCGGAATCGGCCCGCGCTTCGGCGGAGCCTCGAGTCCGTAGTAGATGTCGTGCATGCCTTCGAGCGCGGAGGGCTGCCACGAATTGACTTCGAGAATGACGCGTTCGGCCTGGTCGATCCAGGTCTTGTTGTTGCCTATCTACGAACTCGGCAACAGGCGGCCGTCTTCGAGCACCGCGGCCACTTCGATCAACGCGACATCGAGCTTGCCGAGAAATCCGTACTCCACGAACTGCGCGACGTGACTCAGGTGGATGTCCATGTAATCCATCTCGCCCGAGTTGATGCGCTTGCGCGTCTCCGGGTCCGACTGGTAGGGAAGCCGCAGGTGAATTCCGCCAGCCATGGCCAGAGCGCCGTCAAGTTCCGGGCCGGTGGACGCACCTGTGAACACGCTGACCTGAAACTTCTGCCCGCGCAGATGCGCCTCGGCGATGCGGTGTGCCAGTTCCAGCGGGACCGCCTTCGGATAGCCCGATCCGGTGAACCCGCTCATCCCGACCTGATCGCCAGAACGAATCAGCGCGGCCGCCTCGGTTGCCGTCATGATCTTCTGCGCAAGGGTTGGGTTCAGTACACGTGCAGTAGTGGCAGACGTCAGAGTGGCCATTTGTGAGCCTCTCCGTAAGAAGACAAACCTTCAGTCACGATAAAAGGGGGACACACCTCACGTCTGTGACTCCGGTCACCGGAACAGGGGAAGCAAGACGCGAGGGAGAACCCGAATTTCTAACGCCTTTGCGAAGAATCTTCCTGCTGCTCTGATCCATTCTTGCAAAACAGGAAATTAGCCGCCGACACGCCGTTTTCCGGTTTGTGGCACACTCGAGACACATGGGGGAATCGGAAACACTTCTGGAGAAGGCGGGCGCGTTTGCGTTTCCCGACCTCGCGCTTTACCAGACGGCGCGTTTCTTCATCGTGACCGCGCTCGAGATGCAGTCGGTCGCAGTCGGCTGGCAGGTCTACGAGATTACCCGGCGTCCGCTCGACCTCGGCCTGGTTGGCCTCGCCCAGTTTCTGCCTGGCGTATTCCTGTTCCTGGTGGCTGGCCATGCGGCCGACCGGCACGACCGGCGCCGCCTGCTCAACATCTGCTATGGCGGATTCATCGTGTGCTCCGCGTTACTGCTGGTCCTGACGCTGCGCGGATCGCGTTCGGTCAACCTGATTTATCTCGTACTGCTTCTGCTCGGAGTCGTCCGTTGTTTCAACTGGCCCGCGAGCCGCGCACTACTGCCGCAACTAGTCCCGATGGAATATTTTTCGAAAGCGGTGGCTTGGAACGCGAGCACGTTCCAGGCAGCGACGATTCTTGGCCCGGCCATCGGCGGCGTGATTTACGCGGCGAGTCAAGGTCCAACCATTGTCTACGCGACCGCCACCGTCGGCGGAGTGATTGCTCTTGTCGCGACCCTGCGCATCCGATCGAAGAGCCAGCCGCGCCCGGTTGAGGAAATGAGCCTGCACACCGTGATGGCCGGCTTCCGCTATGTGTGGCGAGAAAAAGTAGTTCTCGGATCGATCTCGCTCGATATGTTCGCGGTCCTGCTGGGCGGAGCGGTCGCGCTCCTGCCCGTCTACGCGAGCGAAATTTTGAAGACCGGGCCGTGGGGACTCGGACTCCTCCGCAGCGCCCCGGGTGTGGGAGCCGCCATGATGGCGGTCTTCCTCGCCAAACGCCCCATTCAACGCCACGCCGGGCCGGTCATGCTATGGTGCGTCGCCGGCTTCGGAGTGTGCACCATCCTGTTCGGCATCTCGCGCAGCCTGATGCTATCGATGGTAGCGCTGTTGCTGGTGGGCGCGACTGACATGGTCAGCGTCATCATTCGCGCGACCCTGGTGCAATTCGCCACGCCCGATGAAATGCGCGGCCGCGTGAACGCCGTTGACATGCTCTTCATCGGCGCCTCCAACGAATTAGGAGAATTCGAGTCCGGCCTAACGGCCCACTGGTTCGGCACCGTCCCCGCGGTGGTTTTGGGAGGAGTCGGAACTCTGGTTGTGATTGGGTTGTGGGCCTGGCTATTCCCAGAATTGCGGAAAGCCGATCGGCTCTAGAGACAATCTGAATACCACCGCGCTTTTAAAGCATGTCATCCTGAGCGAAGTGAGGCACCAGGAACGCCTGCCCCGAGTGAACCCGAAAGGGGCCCTTGCGTTTTCACGCGTCCGCACGAGCTTTCAAAAATCATGCACGCCGAAAACCTTTAACCGCAAAGGGCGCAAAGAAAATCCGCAAAGCTCGCAAAGAGAAACAGGCATGTCCACTTTGCGAACTTTGCGGATTTTCTTTGCCACCTTCGCGGATTTTCTTTGCCACCTTCGCGGTTGAAAGCTTTTGAAGAGCAGTAACCTCGGCCTCTCACCTGTCCGCTACTTTCCTCGAATCACCGCCTTGGCCGCACTCATGTTTTCATAGCGATCGTAAACGCGCACGACCACGACGTGCTCAATCGGGCCGGTCTCATTCTTCTTCGCTTTCCCCGACGATGCGCCACTCACCGGACTCTCGCCCGTGATCGGAACCTTGAAGTCGTACATCTCGGTTTTCGAATCGGCGATCTGACCCACGGGTTCCACGTATTGCCAGTCGTTGGCGTCGATCGAGTACTCGGCGCGCTTGATCGGCGAGAAGCCATCCACCGCGTGGAAGGTCACGTGCACCGTATCGCCTTCCAGCGCGGTTGCCAGATTCTCGATGAGAGGCGGAGTGGTATCGACTTCCACTCGCGAGCTCTCTTTCTCCGCCGTCAATGCGTCCCCCGGCGAATGGGACGGCGCATCGGAGGCTACGACTTTGAATGTGTACCCGCCATCGGGCAACAGGCTCGCATCGAACGAGTAGAACTTGTCCGTCAGGCCGTCTTTCAACAACAGCCAGCGCTTCTCGCCATCGCCGCGGTAGTACAGCGAGTAGGAAAGCTGGTCATCGTTGTCATCGTGCGCCACCCATTTCACGCCAATGGAGTCGCGATCGTGTGTGGTGGGCACCGGCGGTTCGAACCGGGGTTGGTTTGCATTCACTCCGGTCCCCGCGCCGCCACTCATATCGGTCGCCATGCCCATGGGCTTGGGCAGCGGTTGATAGCGAACCGCAACCTGCACACCCACATCGTCGATATCCGGGGCAACGTTCTTTGACAGGTAGTTGAGCATGACACTATCCACGCGCGGCTCGGGAGCGCCCGCGTGCAGCACCGCTTTCCACTGCACAAAACGGGCCGGCGGGATTCCCGTCTCTCCATCTTTCTGCGTTTCAACTTTGTTCCAGGGACTCCAGTTGCGGTCCGGATTGTCCACGTTGCCGCTGCGCGCGTACAACTCCACATTGCCGGCGCCGCGGAATTGTGCGCGTCCCCATCGCGAAAAAATCTTGGCGTCGAACACGTCGCTCTCGTACGTGCCCTGGGTCTGCGGGCCGGGGCCCAGCAGGAAAATCTTTCCCAGATTGCTGCCCGCTGCGTACAAGCCTCCGCCCGGAGCTTTGGCGAACGCGGTCACCTGCGAAGAGCCTGCCTTCAACAGGTCGCTGAAGTCATCTTCGCGAGTCATTGCGAATATATGTCCGCGGTTCCCGGTACCGGCGAGCAGCCGGCCCTGCGGGTCAAACGCGAGCGCATACACAATGTCCTCGCGCGAGGTCCACATCCTTGTAGGAGATCCATCCGGAGCAATGCGGTAGACTTCCGATCCGCCGGACGCGCCCGATCCTGGAGCCGGGAAGTTCACCATGGTACCCATCGAGGGCAGGGTGGGGGTGATCACCAGTCCCGGAGGCGCGCCGCCCATGGACGGACCTGAGGTTGTGACGGGCGTGATCGATGGGCCGAAGCCGGGGCCAGCTTGGCCCGGGCGCTTCTCGCCTACGCCGGCCGCGAAAATATTTCCCGCCGGATCGATGGCCAACGCCGTGATCTCCTTCTTGGGCGCGCTGTACAGAACGAACGCTTCACCCGACGGCGCAATGCGATACACCAGGCCGCTGCCATCGGAGCCCGCGATCAGGTTGTTTTTCGGATCGATCGCCAGCACGCGGATGTGCGCCTCGTCGCTCTTGAAGAAGACCGAGTGCTCACTCTTGGGTGTGACCTTGAAGATTTCTCCACGGTCGCCGGTAGCTACGAAAAGATCCCCGGCGTTGTCGAACGTGAGATCCCAGATGTATTTCGTGCCCGGATCGAAATACACCGACGAATTCCAATTGGGGTCGACCTGCCCCTTCGACTTGTCGGGAGGGTTCGATTTCGCTGAATCAGTGGCGCCGCTCTTGCGCTCGATTTTGTAGACCTTGCCGTCGGGAGCTGTGCCGGCGTACACCGCGCCTTTCTTGTCGACGACCAGCGCCTGGACCTGCAGTTCGGTGGGTTCGAAGATCGTGGTGGCTTGCCCGTCTGGCGTAATGCGATAGACGCGCGCGGGCGCGCCCGTGGCTGCGTAGATGTTTCCCGCGTCATCGGACGCGATGGCCCAGATATAGGTCGATGGGGCTGTGTACAAAGCTTTGAAGGCCGGCGCAAGTTCCAGGCTTCCATTGCTGCAGATCGCCACGCCCGTGGCGGTCCCTTTTGTGAATTCTTCGAATTTCGATTGTTCCCAGGTGCGGGTGCCTTCGCCGAAAGCGATCTGCGTAATCAAAAGCGCAAAAAAAACGGCATACTTCCGCGAGTGAATCTGCAATGGCTTACCTCGATGTGTGATTGTGGCGCGGGAAATTTCAGAGTAACACGGTTCCTTGCGATGGAGGTCAAAGACGGGCACGGGCCACTCTCGAGGGCCCGTGCCCGGATGTTACTTAATCGTAATCGTCAAGATCTGCGCTCCCGCCACCGCGAAGTCCAGTGGTGGAGACGCGACTTCCGTGACGGAAGATTCACCCAGCACCACCATTTCCTGCGTGCCGCGCATTCCGTCCATCACGTTCATCACGGAGAGGGGCAGGGCCGGCATGACCTTGTCGGCGACCATCGCTTCCGGATCCGCTTCCAGCAACGAAACGTATACCCGGTTGTTTGAATGCTCCTTGTTGAGCATCGCGATCGTCGAGGCGAGATCGAGCTTGCGCGCCATCATCGGCATGCCGCGACGCATGCGATCGAGCGTGTCGCCGTCGCTCACCAGGATGCGCAGGGGGCCCTTCGATGCCGACGTTGGAATCTTGATCGGAATCTGGCGAACAACGCGATCTCCGCGATATGGCGCGAGAACGGTTTCGACTGTGATCTCGTCACCGGGCCGCGCTTCGCTCAAGTCGGTGCGGGCGCTTTCCAGGCGAGCCTGGCGGCGCTCCCTTACCAGATCAAACTCGAGCTTCACGCCCTTCACCGAGGGCACATCGAACGGGTTGTCGTAGATTCGCCCGAAACGATCGCCCAGTGACAGAGCCGCCAGAAAGGCAGCAGGCTGACCCGTATCGGTGGGCGCAAACATGTTCTGCAGCGTCACGTCGGGATAGCCCTTCACGCTGATCACGCCCTTCACGCGGTACGTCGTTTCCTCGCCGTAGTCGTTGATGCCGTGCAAGGCGTTGAAGACCGTCGCCATCATGGCCACCGGGCTCAGCTTGGCGTTGTTCAACACTTCGTAGTGGATCTCTTTGGTAGCCTTCCCGCTGCGGATGCTCAGCGTCACCGGAATCATTTCGGGCTGCTTGTTCAGCAGACCCATGATTCCCGTGTGGCGGTCCTGTACGAAGGCGCCCGCGGGTTCGGTGGTGTTGACGATCTTGAAGGCGTTAAGCGGCGAAGGCAGCGTTGCCAGCACGTTCGCCTTGGTCATCGGCAGATCGACGCTGCCGAACTGCAGCAGAGGGTGGCCGCAAGCCAGCAGACGTTCGGGATCAATGTAGGTCACCGTGCAGGTCGCGGCAATGTCCATATCCCCGCGCACCAGCACTGCGCTGACGGCGGATCCCGCTTCGAGGGGTTCCGGCTGTTTCTGATCGCTGGACGCTCCAGCGCCCATCACGGGGACGATTCCGCTCGTGGCAAACTGCGGAGCAAACAGCTTCACGGCTTCTTCGCTAAAGCCGTTGAACACCAACGGTGTGTCGATCGGCTTAAGATAGTTCGCGACATTCTGAACCGGCATGGTGGAAGGCTCGCCCGG
The DNA here is from genome assembly GCA_046728215.1 of Acidobacteriota bacterium. Classification (GTDB taxonomy): domain Bacteria; phylum Acidobacteriota; class Terriglobia; order Terriglobales; family Acidobacteriaceae; genus Gp1-AA133. Next base: position 69,405 of record JBKPEB010000044.1, read on the forward strand.
CCCGGATGTCTTGGTGGCCGTACTCACCGAACTCGGTAGACTGGCCCGTGGGGTGGTAGCTGCGCCGCCAGGACTCTTGTCGAACGCGTTGATCTCGAGCATGTCGGCGATTGGCGTCACGCCGGCAATCGGCTCTTTCGAAAATTCTCCAATACGGAAGGCGAGAGCTCCGGCGAGCTTGCCGTCAAAGTACACGGGGCTGCCGCTCATGCCAGCCACTACGCCGGTGTATTCCGCTTTTTCGCCATGGAGACGGACCAGAATGATGTCTCCCTTCGGTCCGTTCATGTTTTTGAGGACACCCAGGACTTCGACGTCCATGGATTCGGGCTTCACGCCCTGAAACACCGTCAACGCGTAGCCGCGCATGCCGGTGTGAATCTGACTGACTGGAATTGTTTCGGGTACCGCAACTTGACCGGTGGGCTTTTCAGCGGCCAACGCACAAAGGGTGAAGAGGAGATACAACGCGGCGAGTGGGCGAACAACGTTTCTCATTCCATATGCCCCGAAGAGCCCTGCCAACAACATGGCTCCAACGTGATTAGACTCCGAACGATGGCAAGTAGTTGCCGGGAGCAGGGTGAACCTCAGGACCTAGCAAAACATCCCAATCGCGAAGCTGTGCGTCTATACTAACACCAGGAATATTGCGGATTGCATGTTACTTTCGTGCCACAGGCAGCCCATGTGGTGAGGGATTATGCGCAAGGGTTCTCTTCGTAAATTGCTGTTGCTGCTAGTTTTATTGACCTTCGGGGCGGTTTCGGGCCAGACGCGCGCTCAAGACGCGCCGCAAGAAAATCCCAACAAACAGGACGCTCCGGCGGGTGCTGGCGGGCCAGGCGGGGATGTGGGTCCCTACGCCATCCCGAAAAAGAAAGAGGAGCCGCCGCCGCCCGCTCCCGAGAAGCCGAAGAAGATCGAAGGCATGCCCGACTACTCCATCAAAGTCGACGTGCCGCTGGTCAACCTCGATGTCCTGGTCACCACCAAGGACGGGCAGTTCATTCCCAACCTGAAAAAGGACAATTTCCGGATCTTCGAGGACGGCGCACCGCAAACGATTTCCAATTTCAACCAGTCCGCCGCGCCCATCACGGCCGTGCTGCTGGTGGAGTACGCGTCCACCAACTACAACTACATGTACGAAGCGCTTAATGCGTCGTATAACTTCGCGGCCACGCTGAAACCGGAGGACTGGATCGCCGTCGTTTCGTACGATATGAGGCCGCAAATCCTGACCGACTTCACGCAGGACAAGCGCGCCGTGCTGGGAGCGCTGAACACGTTGCGCATTCCGGGCTTCTCCGAACGCAATCTGTTCGACGCGCTCTACGACACCATCGACCGCATCGAAAATCTCGACGGGCGGAAGTACATCATCCTGGTCTCGACCGGCCGCGACACGTTCAGCAAGCTCAACCTCGACCAGATCCTGAAGAAGCTGAAGACCACGCAGAACATCACGATCTATGCGGTCAGCATTGGACGGGCGCTGCGCGAAATGATGGAAGCGCGCATGGGCGGAGGCGGTGGCCTGATCACCACCGATTGGCTGCAGGCTGACAACCAGATGAACACGTTCGCCCACATGACTGGCGGGCGCGCCTACTTCCCCCGGTTCGATGGCGAACTGCCCGAGATTTTCCACGACATTGGCAGCGACATTCGTAACCAGTACACGATCGCCTACCACCCCACCAACCCGAAGCTCGACGGAAGCTACCGCAAACTGAAAGTCGAACTGGTTGCCCCCGACGGCGGCCCACTTAAGGTGAAAGATCAAAAGGGCAAGGACGTGAAAGTCCAGATTTACGCCAGAGACGGATACACGGCGAAACATCAGGTGGAATGAGGAAGACAGGTCACAGGTGACAGCTCGTGTCACAGTTGCGCCAGCTCTAATTCTCGTTTGTCATCGTGAGCGAAGCGAAGGGGCGTGTTTTTCTGCCGCGATCGCTCCGAGTCTCGAATCTGAGACCTGCTCTTCTCAGTGCGCGTGAAAGAAGTAGTCCAGCACAAACAAGCAAGCCACGCCTAGAAACACGACCAGCGCCATCCGCACGCCGGGCTCCTTGTTCACTTCCGGAATCAAATCCGAAGCAGCCACATAGATAGTCACTCCGGCGGCCAGCGGCAAGCCTTCGTTCACCTGATGTCGGAACACGGCCATCGTCAACACTCCCGCGAGCGTGGCAGCGCCCAGCAGAACCGATGCGCCCCAGGCGTATCCACGGCTCCGCCCGCTGGCCAGCATGACGGACGCCACCGTGAAGCCTTCCGGAATCTTGTGCAAGAAAACGGCGAGAAAAATAATCCAGCCCAGCCAACTCGAAACCAGAAACCCAGCCGCAATGGCTATGCCGTCGAAGAACGTGTGAATGAGCAGGCCGATCAGCACCGAGAAACTTTTGTGCGGACGCAGAAACTCGTCCTCGTGCGTCTCTTCGCCGAAGTGAAAGTGCGGAGTGACGGTGTGCTCGAAAAAATGAATGATCAGATAACCGAGCAGGATGAGGAACGCAGCATAGCGCCCGCCGAGTTGGAGGCTGGTCGGGACAACTTCGACCAGCGCGGTCGACAACATGAAGCCCGCACCCAAAGCGACAAAATACTTGAGATAGCGCCGCTCCCAGCTGCGCTGCACAATGATGGCGCCACCGAAAATGTTCGCAGCGGCGGCGGTGAGACCGAGGAGGATGCTGGTGTAAATCGGACTCATGGGCTGGGCGATGATAGCAGAGCAGGCAGTGCTATCAGCCATCAGCCGTCAGCTAATCCAGGAAAGGTCGCGCCGATCCGCCCAGCAGCGACGTGTTCATGTTGAAGATGTTGTGATGGCCTTCGCTGCCTCCCCAGGCAAACATCAGGGACACCATGGGAAAGCCGCCGGCCCGCAGCGTGAATCCGCCCGCGAAGCTGTGTTTCAAATGATCGAATCCGACATCGCTGCGAGTCAGAGCCACTCTGCCCTGGTCCGCCAGGAACTTCGCCCCGAATGGGCCCCAGAGCGAGTGCTCGAAGGACTCTTGCAACAACAAAAGGTTGGGCGCTCGATAGCGGTAGTCGCGATAGCTGCCCAACGACATGGCTCCGTTGATATCGCTCCCGCCCAACGTCTGCTGAAAATAGAAGGGCACCGCAGCCGTTGCTGAATTCATCGACTCCGACAGCAGCAGTCGCACTCCAATCGAGCCGTTGCGATTCCGCGAATGCGAAATCTCCGGACATTCCTGCCCAGGGGGCGCGCACCGGTCGGGGCCATTCGGGTCGGTGTTTTTCGGTGCCGACTGCGTATAGCCGTACAGATAGAAAATGTGGTTCAGATCGAGCGTCCAGCGCTGAAAGGAATTCCGCGAGCTCGACGGCGCGAAAAATTGCTGGTAGTTCGCGAGGTAGTTCAGCTGAAAGCGGTCAGCGAACACCGGTTTGATGCGAACACCTTCTCCAAACTGCACAAAACCGGGCTGGTTGCTCAGGCCGGGCGCGGTTGAATTGTTGTAAAGCGTCTCGATGGAAGGAAACGACTGCCCGTTTTCGCCGCGAATCTCTACGAAGCGGCCATTGATTTCGCCCAGGAGTGCGAGATTGAGCTTCTTGATGGCGAACCACTCGTAAACCGGTTTGATCACACTGCCGCCGACGATCGTCTGTCGTATGCCAAAGACCGACGCACCGCCCAGTATGGAGTCATTCCCCAAGCCAAAGAAATTCAACTTGTTCAATGAAATCGTCTGCGCGTAGAGATTGAAAACCGTGTAGGGATGCACCAGGTTGATCTGAGGCTTTTCCGCAGGAGTCCGGGGCGTCTCCCCAGGCTGCAGCACTACAGGCCTGATGACGCGTACCGGCTCTCGTGGCGTATGGACCAACTTCATGTACCCGCCGGCTCGCCATGCCCCGCGGAAGGAGCCGACCGCGTCCACATCCCAACTCAGCCGCCAGTTCTTCGTGTTCTTGGCGGTGACGAAGGCGGCGCCCAGGCTGAACCCGTTCTGCGGTGGCATGCTGCCCGCGGCAATGTGCAAGGGATGGTCGGTGAAGAGCGCTATGGCGCATCCGGGAACGGTCTTGACGGTGAACTTTCCGCAGGCATCCGAAACGCGTTCGCTTTCACGGCGAAAATCCGCTTGCAGCGTGCCTTCCTGGGCAAACGCTAACGTACCTGCGAGGCACAGCAGCAGCACGACAGTCGAACGCATTCCCACCTCCCAACCTAGAAAATGTCCGCTACGCCTTCCGGCCAGGCTTGCTCTTTTTCCTTGCCGTCTTAGTCGACGTCTTTTTTGCCTTTTTTCTGGCAGTAGTGCCGCGGCTCGTACGCTTTCGTGGCCCGTCATCGGCGGCGGCCGCGATGTTGATCACGCCTTCTTGCACCGGCCTCTTCCGCTTCGTGGCGGCAGCTTCATGCCCCTGGTGGATCGCCTCCGTCACGCGCCGGATGTACTGCGCCGCCTCACCCTCGGTTTTGATTGCGTTGACGTAGATATTTGTTCGCTGACGGAAAGGCAGCTTCAGCTCAGCGTCCTGCAAGTACTGGATCTGCGCCTTGAGCAAGGCGTTGACCGGCCGGTTCGGATCCCTCGCGCTTTTTGGTGGCCGGGGTACATGGATGAGAGTCATCAGGTCACTCCTTACAAGGTTTGCGATTGCCGCTCTGCGAAAGATTTAGCTACACATCGAAGTCCGGGCAATCCGTCCGCATCGTGTCGAGCGAAAGCAGATTGCGTGCTGGATCGACCGGCCCTGCCTGAGGTTCGATGAAGATGTCGGCGCTGGTCTCGCGCGGAGAGCGCGGCGAATAGTCGCCCAGGAAAAACTTCGTGATGGTCGCCGGAATCGAGGCGTGATCAAACACGCGGTCTACCACCGTGCCCCGGGAAATCCACGGTGAAACCAGGATCGCCGGAACGCGGACGCCCAGGCGGTCAAACGCAAAAGGCATTCCGGTCCCCGTGGCGTTGGCCGAGGCCGTGAATTTGTCGGGCGTGCAGGCGGGCGGGACGACGTGATCGTAAATTCCCCCGTGCTCGTCGTAGACGATCAGCAGCGCCGTGTTTGGCCACAGCGGCGATTTCTTGATCGCGTTGTACACCGACGCAATGTACAACTCACCCGCTTGCACGTCATGATCCGGATGCTGGTCGTTGGCGTTTTCCTCGCCGCCGTCGGTGTCGTGATCGTTGTAGTTCGGTTCGACGAAGGAATATTCCGGCAGCGCGCCTTTGCGGCAATCTTCGAGAAACTGCGGGTAGGTGCCGAACAGCTCCGGCTGGTACTGCAGCAGGTTGGTGATCTCCATGGTCGAGCTGGTCGTGTCGTAGTAATAGAGCTTGGCAGTGTGCTTGGGATGAGCACTGATGAGGCGGTTGTAAATGCTCTTGAACGGTTCGTTCACGTACAGCAGATTCATGTCGACCCGGCCGAACGACGTCCCATAATGTGCAAACGCGCGATTGCAGATGGTCGGTCCAGGAATCGATGCGAACCACCGATTGAACACCGCAAACTCGGTGGCCAGGGTGGTCAGCACGGGCAGCTTCTCGGGAGGGAAGTAATACATGATCTTCTGCGAATGCTTCAGATCGCGGCGCTGGTTGAAGTAGCTCTTCACGAACCCCTGCATGTTGGCCACGCGGGTCGGGCTGGTGTCGCCGCCGAAGATCTGCAGATCGACGGCCGGAAAGTGGTGATCAGGATCCGGGTCGAGCTGACCCTGAAAATCCGCCAGGGGCTGCGGCGAAACCGGCTTCGCGGCAGGACTCGTGTCAGGATTGCTCAAGCCCGGTTTGATCCCATCAATCTTGGGATTCTTCGCCGTCAACCCGCCCAGCATGTGATCGAACGAGCGGTTCTCCATCATCAGGACGACAATGTGTTTAAGGCGGTCCAATCCAGGTGCCATTTCTGAAGTCACTCCCCGAAAAATGAATGATCAAACCGCGGCGAAAACGTTTCGCAAGAACTCAGGAGCAGAATGCGAAGCGTTCTGGGCCCGGCTCGCGCAGCTGGAAAATGTTTCTTGTTGTGGGGACTTGCTGTTTTTTCTGTTGAACGCGAGGCGGGCCGCCAGCGCGAGTCGATCTCTATCGGAAGGTTAGCAGGGAACGGAGATTATTTTGTCACCCGTTTGTCATTTGGCCGGACGTGTTGGCATTTAAGGTTCCCCCTTTTAACTGGAAAACTTCTGAGAACCAAAAGCTGGGAATTGCTCTCCTTACCCGCTGTGCCGGATGTGCATCACATCGCCATCCTGCACGATGTAGTCCTTGCCTTCGAGTCGTAGCGTTCCCTTGGAGCGGGCATTGGCTTCGGAACCGGCTTCCAGCAGCTGGTCCCAGCGAATCGTTTCGGCGCGGATGAAATGTTTTTCGAGGTCGGAGTGAATCGCTCCGGCGGCTTCGACGGCACGGGTGTGTACCGGAATCGTCCAGGCGCGGCATTCGTCTTCGCCGGCCGTGAGAAATGAAATCAAGCCGAGCAAGTGATAGGTCTGGCGGATGAGGCGAACGAGTCCGCTCTCCGTCAGACCGTAGCTCGACAGAAATTCGGCAGCGTCTTCGTCGCTCATCTCGGCGAGTTCGGCCTCGACCTTCGCGCAGACCGCAGTTGCGCCGGCGTTCGGACGAGAGGCAACCTCAGTCAGGTTGTATTTGGCGACCGCGCCTTCCAATGCCTTGCCCAATTCTTGCGTTTCGCTGATGTTTAGCACGTAGAGCATCGGCTTTTCGCTGAGGAACATGAAGCCGCGAATACGCTTCTTGTCTTCGGGAGTCATCTCCATTTCGCGCAAGGGTTTCTCGGTCTCGAGATGCGCTTTCGCTTTGATGAGCAGCTCGTTTTCTCTTTCCAGTTCGGGTGAGCGCATCTTCTTGAGATCCTTCACCAGGCGCTCGAGGCGCTTCTCGATCTGTCCCAGGTCGCTGACCATGAGGTCGAACTCGACGTTCTTGATGTCACGTAAGGGATCGATCGGCCCGACGTGCGGGATCGAGTCATCTTCAAAGGCGCGCAACACATGGACGAGCGCATCTACTTGCCTCAGGTGACCGATATAAGCAGTTTCCTTAAGAGCGTCTTGCCCAATAGCCCCGACGTCGACGTACTCGATGGACGCGTGGGTGAGTTTCTTCGGCTTGTATAGCGCGGCCAGACGATCGAGGCGATCGTCTGGAACCTTGGCAACGCCGATGTGCGCTTCGCGCGGGTTGGCCAGCGCGTGCGCGGAGAGCACCGTCTTGGTAAGCATACGGAACAGGGATGTCTTGCCTACCTGCGGCAGGCCGATGATTCCAGATTTCATGAGTAAGCTTTCAGCCGCCGGCTGTCAGCCCGTCGGCGTGGAGGATGCAAACATTACAGAATAAATGACTGGAGTGTTCGAGCCCAAGTGCGTTGTCTCGCACGACGGATGGCAAAGCTTTTAACCGCAAAGGGCGCGAAGAAGTGCCGCAAAGAAGAATTCTCGAGACTCTCTTCGCGACCTTTGCGAACTCTTGGCAAACTTCGCGGTTAAAGGCTTTTTAGGTCGACCGACGAAGTGAGAGTAAGTCAATACTGCGCAACGATCACGGGATTTGCCGGGCCGTGCAGAACAGCGCTCCCAGACCCATCGCCAGCACGGCGACTTCTAATCGAAACGACCACATGTGCAGTATGCCGAACTGGATGCGGGCGGGATCGGTCGGGGGCACCGCATCGATGTCGCCGAATTGCGTCCGCAACGCGGCCATCTTGGGCGAGATGCCGAACTGCGAGATGGCTGTAAGTAGAAGCATCAGGATGATCAGCACGTGTCGCACTGCGAGAGGCTTAGCGGTGCCTGTGGTCAGGCTGGAGAGCAGCATCGAACTGCCCAGAAAAACGACGCCGGAAAAAAGGCCCATCCAGTGCAACACTCCAAGCGAATGTCCGACGACCGTGCCGGCCAGGTGACGCGAAGGCAGCGCGTGGAATGCCGTCGGCGCTTCGACAAAAGACAGAAAGATGATGCCGCCGACCCAGACGGTGAGCGAGAGGAACATCAGAAAGCGAAGGAATGCCATGGTCCGGGAATTATAAGCTTAGCCACCGCAGCGAGTGCAGATGTCCTTCGCTTCGCTCAGGATGACACATGAGGAGGGGAGGGAAGAGTACAAGCGGAGGATGCAAGTCGACTAGCGGGAACGTGCGACATAAGGTTGAGACGCTGACACCTGAGACCTGACACCTGACACCTGTCTTACACCGGCACGGCCACGCTCTCGACAATCTCGCGCATCACCTGCTCGGCCTGATCGGATTTCTTCAGCGTGGACGAGTACGAGGCGCTGACCACCACGCGATGGGCGAATACCGGGACGACTAGCGGTTTGAAATCTTCCGGAGTGCAGTAAGTACGGCCTTCCAGAAACGCCATTGCCTGCGCGGCGCGGTATAGCATTTGCGATCCACGCGGGGAGACGCCCAGGGACAGAAATTCGGACTCGCGCGTCTTGCGGACGATTGACAACGCATATGTCACCAGCGAATCATCTACGCGGACTTTCGAGACGGCTTCCTGCATCTCCAGCACGTCAGCGCCCGTGAGCACGGGCCTGAGCGAATCAAGTTGTGTTGCACCGGCGGCGGAGCGCAGGATTTCGCGCTCGGCGTCGGCGTCCGGGTATCCCATGTGCACGCGCATGAGAAAACGATCCAGTTGCGATTCCGGCAGCGGATAGGTGCCGTGGTGCTCCACCGGATTCTGCGTTGCCAGCACCAGGAAGGGTTGCGGCAGCGGATACGAATGCACGTCGATCGTGACTTGGCCGTCGTTCATGGCCTCGAGCAGCGCCGACTGCGTCTTGGGCGTCGTACGGTTGATCTCGTCGGCCAGCAGGATGTTCGTGAACACCGGCCCGCGCTTGAATTCGAATTGCTGCTCCACAGCGGAGTAGATCGAGATGCCCAGCACATCGGAAGGCAGCATGTCACTGGTGAACTGGATGCGCTGAAAACTGCAATCGAGCGCGCGCGCCAAGGCCTGTCCCAGCGTGGTCTTGCCGACACCCGGCACGCCTTCGATCAGCAAATGTCCACGGGCAAAAATCGAGACCAGCGCCAGCCGGATGACCTCATCCTTGCCGCGGATGACCTTGCGAAGGGTCTGTTCGAGTTGCACAGCACGGTGAGTCGCAGCGGTGGCGGTTTCCGGAGACATGGGAAGAGTGATTCTACTATGCGGTCTGGACAGAAAGCTGTTACCAACGTCACGCAGCAGGCTGTTGGCTCTTAGCTGTAGCGCCGCTCTCACCGGAACGCCGCAGCAGGAGATTCTTGCAACGACAGGGGCGATTTTGCAGGCAAGGTCGTGCGAGCAATTGTTTCGGATCGGCAATGTATTGGCGTCGGCCATTGTTTCCACAAGTTAATACGGCCGGGTAGCCAACCCGCTCCTGGCGAGCCTCATCCGAGCAGATTAACGTCCTTCGTCGCGTTCGTTCGATCCAATCAAACAAAGAGAGGAGCCGTCATCATGCAGAAAATCACACCGTTCCTGTGGTTCAACAACAACGCCGAGGAGGCGATGAAGTTTTACACCTCGGTGTTCGACAATTCCAAAATCGGCAAAGTGACCTACTATCCGGAAGGCACGCCGGGGCCCTTCAGGCAGCATGATGACGGGCACAATGCAACTTGCGGGGCAGGAGTTCATCGTGCTGAACGGCGGTCCACAATTCAAATTTACTGAAGCGGTCTCGTTTGTCGTGAACTGCGACACTCAAGAAGAAGTGGACAGGTATTGGCAGAAACTGACAGCCGGCGGCGGACAAGAAGTGGAATGCGGCTGCGTGAAGGACAAGTTTGGGCTCTCGTGGCAGATTATGCCAACCATGTTGCTGCCACTATTGGTCGATAAAGAGAAGTCGAAAAGAGTGATGCAGGCCGTGCTCAAGATGAAGAAACTCGACATCGAGAGCCTGAAGCGAGCCGCGGCGTAAAGGCGCAGCTGGCCAACAATCACGAAGAACAAAGGACACGAACGCTGGAGCCTCGTGTCCTTCTGTGCGACCGACAGAATTCTAGTGCGGGTCGCGCAGCGCGGCCCTTACTGCTGAAACTCCGACGGCCGTCCGGTCAACCGCTCGATCCGCTTCGCGATGGGCGGATGCGTCGAGAACAAATTCCCCAGGTTGACCCCGAGTAGCGGCTGAACGATGAACAGGTGCGCCGTCGACGGGCTCGCCATCATCGGCACCCGTTTCGAGTACGCATCCAGCTTCCCGAGCGCGCTCGCGAGAGCATAGGGATTGCCGGTCAGGTGAGCGCCGGTTTCATCGGCGTGATACTCGCGCGAACGCGAGACCGCCAGCTGGATCAGCATCGCCGCCAGGGGAGCCAGAATCATCATCGCCAAAGCAGCCAGGCCGCCGCCGCGCCGCTCGTCCCGGTCGCCGCCGCCAAAGAACATCGCAAATCGCGAAGCATAGGTGATGGCGCCTGCGAGAGTCGCGGCGATGGAACTGATCAGGATGTCGCGGTTGTTCACGTGCCCGAGTTCGTGCGCGAGCACGCCTTCAAGCTCGTCGTCGTTCAACAGATTCAGAATGCCCTGCGTAACCGCCACCGAAGCATGCTGCGGATTGCGACCCGTCGCGAACGCGTTCGGCGATTCCAGGGGAATCACGTAAATCTTGGGCATGGGCAGGCCGGCCTTTTGCGTCAGGCGCTCAACGACCTGGTACACCCGCGGCAGTTGCTCGCGCGTTACGGCCTGCGCGCGATACGTGGCCAGAGCAATCTTGTCGGAGAAGAAATAGGCGACGAAGTTCATGCCGCCGGCAATGATTAAGGCGGTCGTCATCCCGCGCTGCCCGCCGAAGTAGTTGCCAATCAGCAGCAGCAACAACGTCATGCCGGTCAGCAGAAAAGCAGTTTTAAAAGTGTTTCCCATAAGTGGCGTCCTTACTCCGATTAGATGTTGCAGCAAGGTGGGAGATGCTTGCAAGGAGGACGACCAACTGGCTCGCGTAGCGACGGCCGCCTGGCCGTCAATCGTCCTCGCGCGCAGATTGAAACGCGGCAGTGGCTGGATGAGCTGGGCTCGGGTGGACAGCCGAGGCGCCTGTTTCTACGTGCCTGTGACGACCGAAGCAGCCGTCGCTACCAGGCGTTGTGGCGAGCTCGCGACTCGTTCAAACGCATTTTATGGGCTGAATCTGCTGTTTTCTGGTTCCGTTCCTCCTCTTCCGTTGATTCTGTTGGTCTTGCATCGCTTCTTAAGCGATGTGGAGTGATCACTCCCGCTACGGGTACACCTTACGGTGGGGCCTACGCCGCTCAGATGTCCGGCATGGTCTCCCGCAGGTCCGGTTGGCCGGCAAGCGTCCGCATGGTTCTGCCTAGAACACGCGGAGCGTTTCCATCTCTGGTCCCTAATTTTAGAATAGCAATTTGCAGGGGGTAATTGTGACACGTTCGCGGAAAATATATTTGGCATGGATTGATGGGGATGCGGGAAATTGGGTTATTTTGGGGGCTTGACAAAGATTCTTTGGCGGCTTGCGGGCTTACGCCCTCTGCGCCGGGGTGTCGCCCCTACAGGGCTTGCGTCTCGATTGTCGCTTGACCCCGGGCTTACGAGTCTGTTACGAAACGCGGGGTTAAAAGTAGAAAAAGCGGTGCTCGGTAACTCCGGGCATCGCTTTTTGCTTTTTTCGTCCGACCTCGATTCGAGTGCTCAGTTAGCGAGCCAGGGCCTGTTGAAGC
>JBKPEB010000045.1:0-54787 GCA_046728215.1 Acidobacteriota bacterium
GCCCGTAGCAACCGGACACGTGAACGATGCAGGATTGGAGGCGCAGGGGGCGGTCCCTGCGGTGCTCCCCCCGACAAGCGACCATGTGGTGCCGCCGTCAGTTGACTTGTAGAGACCTACGCCGGCCTCCGAGTCAGACGAACCATTCGGCTCACCCGTTCCCACGTAGATCGTGTTCGCGTTACTCGGATCAAACACAATCGAACCGATGGCATTTGATGGAATTCCACTAGGTCCGTCGCTCACTTGAGTCCAAGTCGGACTAGCTGCTAGAGCGTTGGTCGTTTTCCACACGCCGCCACCTGCGGCTCCTAAGAACAGGGTGCAGCCCGCTGGATTGCAGGAAGGAGATACGGCGATTGCAGTCGCTCGCCCGGAGTAAATCGTCCCAACTGTAGCACCGGTGGACTCGGACGCAACCAAGGCGTCTGCGGCGACGCCATTCGGGCCGAGAGCGGTCCAGGGTCCCGCAAGGAGAGGTGCCAGACTGGCGATCTGTTTGGCAGCGTTGGCAGCGGTGATCTGTTGAGCAGCTTCGACCCACTTACGCGGGTAGGCCTGGTCGTCGTAAAGCTGTTGGGCACGACCGTTATGGATTTTTTTGCTCCCCTCTGGCTCGCCACTCCGAGTCGCGCCAAGTGAGGTCTCGAGCGCTTCTTGGAGCGTCCTGAAGTGGCTCATGGATATCTTTGCCTGACTAGTAGATGTGGCGTGACTAGTGGACGTGGATGTTTTTACCGCGACCAAGGCTATTGCCCCCGCCGCAATGAAGAGCGCGCCCGCGAGGGCAATGCACACTCTGCGTATCGAGCTTGTACTGGATTTCATCTTGCCTCCTATGCGTGAAGGGCTGGGAGCCGGAGGTCAATCGAACCACCGCAGGAAAAGAGTGGGTGGGTTAGACTGAGCGCAGAACCTTATCCTCAAAATTCGCTTGTGTCAAGGGCGAATTGCCGGGCGCATACCCTGAATGCCGCGCCAGACAGCGCTTTCGTGGCTAGATGCGCGACAGACTGTGCGCCAGGAAATCCCCGCACCCCCTTTCCGGTTTTGTTAGGCGCTCTAAGCAAAAAGATGCGGCCGCATGCCGCGACCGCTCTCATTTCAGCTCGATTCTTCAGATCTTGAAGACTTACTTGTTGATGTCGTCTTTCGCTTCCAGACGCTTGATCGCCGCCTGGATGAACACTTTGTTCTGTTCCGGCGCCGACGCCTCGGCTAGCTTCATCTCTTTCACTGCGTTGTCGAAGTCTCCCTGCGCCGAGTACACGCGCGCCATGCCGGAGTGCGTGAACCACATGTCAGGATGCTGCTGAAAGTTCTTCTTCCACACTGCGTAGGCTTCGGTGTCTTTCTTCTGGCCCTTCAGTTGGAAGGCGTACTGATGCAACTGGATCGGGGTCGCAATCTCGACGGCTTTATCGTGGGCGACCTTGGCTTCGTCCTTCTTGCCCAGCGCTTCAAGAATCTGCGACTTGGTGTTGTAGTTTTCGTAGCGCGGCTCCGAGCCAATCGACCGGTTCGAGTACTCGAGCGCTTCGTCGAGATTTACTTTGTGCGCCAGCAGGTAGTTCGCCGCATCGTCCCATCCATCCCACGTGTATTGGGGAAGTCCGCGCATCTGCGCCTTCAGGGCGGCATCGACGATATTGTTCACGTCGACCCCAACCTTGAACGGCACGGCAACCTTTTCCCATCGCATGGTGATGACCGCGGAGTTCTCCGTCGGCTGATCGATTTCGTAGGCGAGCGCTTCTTCCATGTCGGCGGCTTGCGGCTTTACGTTCACGCGCAACGCGTCTTCCGATTCCTTGTAGGTGAAGCTGCCCCAGGCGGTGTTGACCTTCGAGAAGATGACGGTCCACTGATCCTGGTTGGGAATCATGTGCAGGCCGTACGTACCTTTCTCCAGCGGCTTGCCTTCAATGCTGACGGCGTCAGTGAACGTGATAGTGGTGTTCTCGTTGGCGCCGGCACGCCACACCTGGCCGTAAGGCACAACCTTGCCCCAGACCGTGCGGCCCTTTACGAGCGGGCGATGGTAGTTCACGGTGATATCGGTGATGCCGATGCGTTGTGTGACGGAGGCCCGCTGACTATCGCGGGGAATGTTCAACTGGGTCGACTGGGCAAAGCTGGTGCTGGCGGCAACCAGCACAGTAAGTCCAACAGCAACGGGCAGAAGTCGTTTGTACACAGGGATTCCTCCTCAGGACGTTCTTTGGACACGGCAAACCACACTTGCCTGGTTTGAGACCTTGCGTGTAGTCGAGCACGGAGCCATTAGACGAAGGCCTGCTCAACAGGTGAGCAATGGCGCGTGCTTAGGTGCCGTATCCAGTATTTGGAAGAGGAGACGGCTGCACCGAGACCTGTGGGCCTATACACGAAACTGGTTAGGATCGAATCCCTGACTGCGAAGTGTTCGCGCGCACTCCAGCAAACGCGAACCATCTCTGCGTTCGTTCACAGGCTCGCAAAAAAAGAGGGCAGGTACCTTTCCCAAGTAGCTAGGGTGTAACGCGAAACACTACGTTGCTCACCAATGTGGCAGCGGGAGTCGTCACTTTCACGGGGCCATACAACGCTCCAGCTGGTACTGACGCATCGATCTCGCCAGGCGAAACGATCGTAAAGGTTGCGGATGCCCCGCCGTTGAATGTGACTTCCGTCGCGCTCGACAGATCAGTGCCATAAATCTTCACCATTGTGCCGACTGGGCCCGAGGACGGAGACATCGTTATGAAAGGCGGAAACCCGAACGTGAACACTGTGCCGTTGCCGGGACCCGTTGTGGTCCCATAAAAAAGTCCGTTGGTCGACTGCATAAGTCCCACAGGGTTTGTGCTGAAGTGGCAAGCGGCGCCATTGCAAAAATTAAACAGAACCGTGACGGAGCCGGCAGAATCCATTTTAAAAAGCGTGCCCAGATTTGAGGATCCGCCTAACCGTGCGGTTCCATAGACACTACCATCGGTCGCTTGAATCAATCTCTGAACCTGAGACCCTTCGCTGCTGGTGAATGCGTGCAGCAAAGTAGGCGGGCCTCCGCTGGGAGAGATTCTGAAGGTGGCCCCACATCCCGTGGCGCAAGCGCCATCGATCAATCCGCCCGAACTGGTTGCGCCATAAATTTTGCCATCCGCCGCATGAAGCAGGCCAGTTGCAAGAAACATGCCATCCGCGCAGTTAGGCTGGGCGCAGAAGCTGTACAAGGTTGTGAGCTTACCGCTTGTAGTAAAGCGGAAAAGCGTTCCACAACCCCCATAGGGATCGCACGGATTCGCGCCTCCTCTGGAAGTTGTTCCATAGAACACGCCGTTAGACGCCTCAACCAGGCCGGCAGCGGGAGTAACTCCATCGGAGCAGCTCGGTTGCGAGCAGAAGTTATAGAGAGATGTGAACTCTCCGGAAAGGGTAATTTTGAAAATCGTGCCACCGTAATGAGTTCCACCAATCGACGTTGTGCCGTATAAAGCGCCGTCGCTACCTTGCGCCAGGTCACCATCTGGATAAAAGCCATCCGTACATGTTGGCGGGGCGGAGCAGAAAATGTGAAGTGTGGTGATGACGCCGCCAGGGGTCATCCGGAATACAGTCCCGGGCCCTGGCCCCTCATGAAGCTCTCCGCCGTTATGCGTAGTTCCGTAGAAATTGCCGTCGCTGGCCAGAATCAGCCCATTGGGTGTTTTTCCATTACTGCAAGGCTTCACAGGGCAAAACACGTACAGACGGGTTACGGTGCCAGCGGGAGTAACTTTGAAAAAACTGCCGCCAGCGTTATGCCCGCCGGTAATGCCAACCCCATAGAAGTTTCCATCGGGACCTTGCACGAGACTTGTGGGGCTTCCGCCATTCGGATTTACAAACCGAACGAGCACGTCGTGTCTTTGCGCCTGCGACGCAATTGCAGTGGCGACGCAGAAAATCAGAAGGGTGCAGGTGATCCGTGCTACCCAGTGTGCCTTTTGATGTTGGAAGACTGTGACAAAACCGTTGACTTTCATAACCGCCTCCTCGCAAAAGGCGGCAACATCATAGCCGCACAAGCATCGGCAAGCAAAACGAATCGGTTCGGCGACCAAACAGACGTTTAAGCCTTAACCCAGGAGAGAGCGTTCGTCGCTCTCTATTTCATTGGCTAGCTAACCCTTTTCCCAACATCGCAGTCTAATTACCAAGACATGGTCCGTCTGAAAAGGGAACTTTCGCGGACCCACCAACGTATCTCCAACAGAAGCAAAGGGGCGGGACATGAGACCCCCCGCCCAACCTTGAACCCGGGGCCCCCAGTCGCTGCTCAGTGCCTGGGGGCACTACCTATGAGGATGCTCACCGACATCATCCGCCAGTCGCTGGCCACCTTGTGGGCGCACAAGCTGCGTTCCTTCCTGACCATGTTCGGCATCGCCTGGGGGGTAGGGTCTCTGCTTCTGCTCGTCGGTCTGGGCGAAGGCTTTCGCAGCGGACAAGCCAAACAATTGGCCACCCTCGGCCAGGACATCATGTTCATCTTCCCGGGCAGAATTCCTGCCGTGGAAGGCAGCCTGCAATCCGGACAGACCTACCACTTCACTTATTACGACTATCTTGCTCTACGGAATGAAGCGCGCACTTTGAAGACCGTCTCGGCGGTCATTAATCGCGAAGACATCCGCGCGGTTAGCGAATACGGATCGACCGCTGGCCAGGTATTCGGCATCGCGCCCGAATACAACCAGATCCGCAACGTGCCCTTGGGCACCGGACGCTGGTTCAACGATCAGGACAACACCGAACACCGGCGCATGGCCGTGGTTGGATGGGAACTGCTGAAGAACGTCTTCCCCGGGCGCCCCGCAGTCGGCTCCAGCATGCTGCTCAATGGGATTCGTTTCGACATCATCGGCGTGCTTGCCAAAGTTGGCCAGGACGGCAACAACGGCACCAACGCCCGCATCTTCGTCCCCATCGAGACCATGCGCGAACTGTTTCCCCTGAAGGGCAACAATTCCGAGAACGCCGTTTCCTTCATCAACTACCGCCCGCTGAACAAGGCCGCGCATCTGGCGTCGAAAGGCGAAGTACACGACATCATCGCGCGCCGGCACAACTTCAATCCCAAGCTTGAGGACGCCTTCGAGGACTGGGACACCATCGAGAATTCCCAGAAGGTCGACAAGATCTTTAACGCGATGGATTACTTTCTGGGCGTGGTCGGGCTGGTGACGCTCGGTCTAGGTGCCATCGGTATCGTCAACATCATGCTGGTTTCCGTTGCCGAACGCACCCGGGAGATCGGACTGCGCAAAGCCCTGGGCGCGACGCATCGCAGCATCATGACGCAGTTTTTCATCGAAGGCGCCTTCTTGACCGCGTTCAGTGGTGGGATCGGGCTGGCGATTACGGTCGCTTTCGTAACCGTGCTGGCCATGCTGCCGGCGCCCGAAGGGTTCGATACGCCACGCATCGTGCCTCTATCGGCGGTGGCCGCAATCGGTTCGCTCGCCATTGCCGGAATCAGCGCCGGACTTTATCCTGCGCGCAAGGCAGCACTTCTGCCTCCCGTAGAAGCCCTGCGGCAGGAATAGCATGATCCCCAATCTCTTCCGGCAAGCCTACGAAGCGTTGCGCCACAACCGCAGGCGTAGCTTCCTAACCATGCTGGGCATGGCGTGGGGAATCGCCACGGTCGTATTGCTGCTCGCCTATGGAGCCGGATTCGAGCGCGGACTGTGGTCGGCCTTCCGCTCCTTCGGCACCAATCTCATCTTCGTATTTCCCGGCCGCACCTCCATGCAAGCCGGCGGAACCAAAGCCGGTGCGGAAGTCCGCCTGACCATGACCGATTTCGAGCACATCCAGGCCGAAGTGCCCCTTCTGAAGCGCAGTTCGCCCGAAGTCGCCAAGCAGTGCACGGTCGCGTACGGCACGCGCAGCGGGAATTACGGTGTGAGCGGCGTAAATGCGAACTATCCCCGCATGCGCCGCATGGAATTCGCCGACGGCAGTTCCTTCAGCGAGGCCGACGACTTCACGCACACGCGCGTCGCCTTCATGGGCGCCGACGTCAAGCAGAAACTGTTTTCTGGCCAGAACGCTCTCGGGGAAAGCATTCGCGTCGACGGAATTTCCTATCAGATCGTCGGCGTGCTCAAGCACGTCATCAACAACGGCGACGACAATCTGAACGGCCACGTGTATGTGCCCTTCAGCAGCGTCAGTGACATCAAGAACACGCAGTACCTCAACTCGATCGTCATGGAATACGAGGGTGACCACGAGAAAGTCGTGAAAGCCCTGCGCAATTCGCTGGCCTTCCACCATAATTTTGACCCCAAGGACAAACGCGCCGTCTTTGTCTTCGACGTGTTCGCCGATTTGCTCGACCTGCGCGTCATCACGACCGGCATCAAGATTCTGCTGGGATTCATCGGCCTGCTGACGCTCGGCATCGGCGGCGTCGGCTTGATGAACATCATGCTGGTCTCGGTTACGCAACGCACCCGCGAGATCGGTGTGGAAAAAGCCCTAGGCGCGCGCCGCTGGCACATCCTGTTCCAGTTCCTGTCCGAAGCGTTGGTCATCACGTTCCTGGGCGGCCTGGCCGGGGTGGCGCTGGCCTATCTCGTGTCGTGGTCCGTGGGCTCGCTGACACTATGGAGCGCCTTCATGGAAGACGCCAGCGAAGGCGACATTCACCTGAAGATCGAAGCCAGCACGCTGATCGCGTCCACCGTGATCTTGAGTATTGTCGGAATCGTGAGCGGAATGCTGCCCGCGATCAAGGCGGCGCGGCTGGATCCGATTGAGGCACTGCGCTACGAGTAGAATTCGCCAGTCGCTAGTCGCCAGCAAATGCGTACCTAGTCCCGAATCTCCACCAACTTGTCATCCTGAGCGAAGCGAAGGACCGGCTTTCCTCTGAAGCCCGGAATTCCGAAGCGGTTCCGAGAAAGCACTTGCGACGGCGACTCAGGCGAAGTTGCCTTTGCTGAGACCTGAGACCTGAGACCTGAGACCTGAGACCTGAGACCTGAGACCTGGGACCTGAGACCTGAGACTTAGTCCTTCAACAATTGCCGAGCAATCACTAACCGCTGAATCTCGCTCGTCCCTTCCCCAATCGTGCACAACTTGACGTCGCGATAAAACTTCTCCGCCGGATAGTCCTTGATGAACCCATACCCGCCGTGAATCTGCACGCCTTCGTTGGCGCAGCGCACGGCTACTTCACTCGCGTAGAGTTTGGCCATGGACGATTCCAGCGTTGTCTTCATGCCCGCGTCTTTCATGGACGCCGCCCGCATGGTGAGCAGCTTCGCAGCTTCGATTTCGGTAGCCATGTCGGCCAGTTTCCACTGGATCGCCTGAAAATCGCTGATCGCCTTGCCGAACTGCTTCCGCTCTTTCGAGTACTTCAGCGCCGCTTCATAAGCGCCTTCTGCCATGCCCAGCGAAAGCGCGGCGATGGAGATCCGCCCACCGTCAAGCACGCGCATCGCGTCGATGAAGCCGTTGCCCTCGTGCCCCAGCAGGTTCTCGGACGGAACGAAACAATCTTCGAAGATGAGTTCCGCCGTGTCGCTGGCCCGCAGGCCGAGCTTGTTTTCTTTCTTGCCAGCGCGAAAGCCCTTCGTGCCTTTTTCTACGACGAACGCGGAAAGTCCGTGGGTGTGCGCGGCGCGGTCCGTTACGGCGAGCACCACCACCACGTCGGCATAGTGGCCATTGGTGATAAACGTCTTGGTGCCGTTTAGCATCCATCCGCCCTTGGTCTTACTGGCCGTCATGCGTGCACTGCCCGCATCGGATCCCGAAGAAGGTTCGGTCAATCCCCATGCGCCGATGAATTCCCCGGTCGCCAGCTTCGGAATGTACTTCTTCTTCTGGCACTCATTGCCAGCCACAAAGAGGTGATTCGAGCACAGCGAAGTGTGCGCGGCCACGATAATTCCCACCGAGCCGTCGACGCGCGATAACTCTTCAATCGCAGTCACGTACTCGACGTAGCCCATCCCGGCCCCCCCGTATTCCACGGGGAAGATGGTGCCCAGCATCCCCAGCCTGCCGAGTTCCTTGATGGTCGCGAGCGGGAACTCCCCAGCCTCGTCCCACTTCATCACGTTAGGCAGAATCTCCCGCTCCGCAAACTCGCGCACGCTCTTTTTCAGATGGAGCTGTTCTTCATTGAGCTGAAAGTCCAAAATGCCTCCTGCCCTTTGCAATGGGTGATTCTGGAGAGCTCCGCATCGGTAGGTACGAACACCGCTCGCGAGCAGTAACTCGATTAAAGCACGACGCTGCGGCGTCGAAAAGTTACCTTTGACGAGAAAGTGACAAATCGCTGGGAGCCGTATGAATAGCGGGGTTGAGCGCTATGCGAAAGCTGGATCCAACCGACCGAACGGTTTGAGAAAAGCAGGCAGCCTCTAGTTTGCATACTGGTATTCTGTTTGGAAAGCCGATCCCAGCTCTTGGCCGTAATAGCGAATTATTCCTGACTGTCGAGCCATGATGTGTCGACTGCCGATACTTGTATGGCACATCTCGATTTGAACGCGTTACTGAACGCGCTTGTTCCAATGGCTCAGAATCTTCTGACAAAACAAGGCGAGTTCTACCCGCTTGGTGCAGTCATGTTGTCGGACGGTGAAATCCGACATGTCGGCGCGAAGATCGAGGGTAACGACCATCCGCCAGCGCAGGAGTTGGTTGACCTATTGAGGGAAACCTTCAGGAAGGAGGCTGCAAGAGGCAGGTTGCGTGCCGCCGGAATGTGTTACGACGTCTTAACAATCCCGCCCGGTAAGAATCAGAAGCAAGATGCTATTTGCTGTGGCCTCGAGCACTGTCTCCGAGAAACCGTGGACGTGTTTATGCCTTACGTTAAAACACCCGATGGGAATTTCGAATACGACGAGATGTTCGCGGCAAAACGGACACCGCAGTTCTTCGACCAAATATCGCGTTGCCAATAACGACTGTTGAAGATAGGCAGCCACACTCATGAAACGTAAACAATCGGGTGCCCCAGGTTCGCGTCCGTTCTGTGGACGCTAACCTGGGATGCCTGCCCTGAGCTTCCGGAAGGGTCTTCGCGCGCCGGAACGGGGGAGACGCCGTTCCTCCATTATCAGGAAAGGCCTACACCCGACGAGACTTCGTGCGCACCAAGAAACCGCTCAAACACTTCATTCGACATCAAGCGCCCCCGCCCAGTGAGCCGCACCCGACTTCCCTCCGACGCGACCAGTCCGTCCCTCGCCAGCTCATCGAACAACCGCCCCAACCCCCTCACCGAGGATGCGCCAAACTTCGACCGCACGCTCTCCAGATCGACCCCTACATTCAACCGCAACCCTAGAAAGAGCGTCTCCTCCAGCGCACCCTGGCTCGAGACCAGCGTGTGATTCAGCGACGGCCCGGCCACGAATCCTTCCAACCTATCGCACGTCGAAAACCGCACTGCCTCCAACCCATCCTCTGCCAGCGGTACCATCGAATGCGCATCCACGCCAAACCCGAGATAAGGCTGTCGCGTCCAGTACTTCAAATTGTGCCGCGATTCGAATCCCGTGCGTGCGAAGTTTGAGATCTCGTACTGGGCGACCCCGGGTCCATTCAGTTGCCCACACGCCGTCTCGTACAAGTCCGAAGTCAACTCTTCGTTAGGAACAAAATGCGCGTGATATTTGGTACCGCCCGCGATCACCTCGCGCCCCAGTCGCGAGTCCTCATCCACCTCGAGCATATAGACACTAGCGTGGGGCACGCCCAACCCGATCACCGACTCTAAAGATTCTTTCCAGCTTTCCGCCGTCTGGTGCGGCAACCCGGCGATCAGGTCTACGTTAATATTCGTGATCCCCGCCTTCCGCAGTCGCTCGATATCCTCGAGTACCGTGGCTCGTTTGTGCAGACGTCCGACCGCCGCGGCCTCCTGATCCACAAACGACTGCACACCCAGGCTCACGCGGTTCACGCCGCAACGCAGCAGTGTTTCCAGCACTGCCGGCGTCAACGTGCCGGGCGCGCATTCCACGGTGATCTCCGCTTCGGGAAGCACGCGAAAGGTTTGCCTCACCGTCGCAAACAACCGTTCGAGTTGTTCGGAATTCAAAACTGTGGGCGTCCCGCCGCCGAGATACACTGAATCGACCTCGCCTGGCAGCACTCCGCCCATCGTTTGAGCTGTCTCTGGAGTAGTATGTATGTCCGCGCAGACGCGCTCTACGTATCGATCGAACACCGCGCGCGAAAATACGTCGGATGCGAAGTTGCAATACGTGCACTTCGTCCGGCAGAAGGGAACCGAAAGATAGAGGCCGAGCGGCATTCTGTGTGATTATCCCACCTCGAGCACCTCAGGAGGCTCGGGCACAACGAATCGACCTCTATGCGCCATCTAACAAGTTCACGCATGCTGCCTCGCGTTGTGATCACCGGCATGGGCGCAGTTAGCCCGAATGGCATCGGCAAAGAAGCGTTTGCTGATGCGGTACTCACAGGAAAATCGGGCATCAAGCGCATCCGCCGCTTCGACCCTTGCGGTCTGCCTGTCCACATTGCCGGAGAGATCCCGGAATTCGACGAACTCGCGTGGGTCGATGCCCGCGAACGCAAGCATGTATCGCGTGTTGTGCCGTTGGCCATGGCCGCGTCCGACGAGGCTTTGAAGGACGCAGGCCTCGACTACGCCTCGATGTCGCTCGACGAGCAACGCAAAATCGGCGTCATCCTCGGCTCGGGCGGCGGTGCGCAGGAATTCTCCGAAGAGCAATATCGCCTCTGGCATTCCGGACACGTGAAGCAAGTCAGCCTGTTTTGCATCCCGAGCGGCACCATGGGCACGATATCGAGTGAAGTGTCAATGCGCTTCGGATGCCGCGGCTACAGCCACGTGGTGACTGCCGGTTGCACTTCGTCAAGCGACGCTCTCGGATACGCCTACCAGCACATCCAGTCGGGCGTGCAGCCCATGTATCTCGCCGGGGGCGTGGACGCTCCCATCACCCCCGGCATCATCAAGGGATACTCGCTTCTGCGGGCCCTGACGCAATCGTGGAACGATCAGCCGGAGCGCGCTTCGCGTCCGTTCTCCGCCGATCGCGATGGCTTCGTGCTTGCCGAAGGCTCCTGGATGTTCGTGCTCGAAGACTACGAGCACGCGAAAGCCCGGGGCGCACGCATGCACGCCGAAATCGCCGGATATGGCTCGACCTGCGAAGCCTTTCACCGGGTGCGTATGAGCGATTCGCCCGAAGAGCCGGCACGCGCCATCACGCTCGCCCTCGACGAAGCTGGTCTCACTCCCGACGACATTCAATATGTCAACCTGCACGGTACATCGACCGAACTGAACGACCGCGTCGAAACGCAGGCTCTGAAGCTGGCCTTGGGAGACGCCGCGCGTTCCATCCCGATGTCCGGGCTGAAATCGCAGATTGGGCACGCCCAAGGAGCGTGCGGAGCCGCCGGGCTTGCTGCGACCCTGATTGCCATGGAGCAAGGCAAGCTTCCGCCCACGCTCAACCTCGAAAAACCCGATCCGCATTGCGATCTCGACTACATCCCCGAGGCGGGCCGACGGGCTGAGATCGAACACGCCATCTGCAATTGCGTGGGTTTCGGGTCAAAAAATTCGGCACTCGTGTTACGTCGGTCACCTAAGACCCTCTAGAAAACTTA
This sequence comes from Acidobacteriota bacterium, assembly GCA_046728215.1. GTDB lineage: Bacteria > Acidobacteriota > Terriglobia > Terriglobales > Acidobacteriaceae > Gp1-AA133. The sequence continues at coordinate 11,671 of JBKPEB010000045.1, forward strand.
GCTCCACTCAAAGCCCCTCGCTAGAATTCGCCCATTGTGTTCCATCGGCAACTGGCACTGGGATTCATCGTTTTCGCGGGCTTTGCGCCCACGATGCGTGGCCAGGCTACCGACTCATCCGCCGCTCCTTCCTACTTGATGCGCCTGGTGCACGCGCGAACCTATGAGAATCTGTGCGTGCTCGTGCGCGGCGACGGGCAGTATCATCTGGAGAGAGAGACCGCGCAGAAAACGGATGTTTTCGAAGGAACCTTGCCCCCGCCGGAGTTGCAGCGCGTCGAGCACTTTCTATCCGCGAATGAACTATTCGAACTGGCTGATGACAAGTCCCTGAAGCCCACTTCTGCTGGACCTAGCGTCCAGATCATCCTCAGCGTGCATCGTCCCGGGCGCTGGCAAAATTTGACTTTCGCGACACCGGACTCCTGGCAGTCTTTTCACGAGAGTGTCGTCCCGCTGATCGCCTGGCTGGACGAACTCCGCAAAGCCAAGAACCGTGTGAAATTGAAGGAAGAGATCGCCCGCAACAACTGCCTGCCTCCACCCAAGCTGGAACTGAAGACACGGTGAGCTCCGAGCCGCGAGCGGCGAGCAAGCCAGTGTTCATCGTGATAGCTCGGGGCTCGCAGCTCCTCACCTTTTTCCATCTTTGCCCCCGCCCGAGCCATCTATTACTCTTGTTGCAGTAGTGCCATGGCCAATCAGGAAGAAGAAATACTAGGGAAAGCGTACGACGCGCGCCTGATGCGGCGCCTGCTGACCTACCTGCGTCCGTACTCCTGGCAGGTGATTGTGGCCCTGGTCTCCATCATTCTGAAGGCTGGCCTCGACGTTCTCGGGCCATTTCTTACCAAGACGGCCATCGACAAGTATCTCTCGCACACCACGGCATCGATTTCCATCCTGGATCGCTGGCTCAGTTCTGTCCCGATGAAGGGAATTGCGCAACTTTCCTTGCTGTACGTCGGCACGCTGGTCCTCAGCTTCTTGTTCGAATTCCTGCAGACCTACTACATGCAGTGGACCGGGCAGATGGTGATGTTCGATCTGCGGAGCCAGATTTTCCGCCACCTGCAGCGCATGCACATCGGCTTTTACGATCGCAATCCGGTCGGCCGCCTGGTGACGCGCGTGACCAGCGACGTCGACGCGCTCAACGAAATGTTCACCGCCGGCGTGGTCTCGATCTTCGAGGACGTCTTCGTGCTGCTCGGCATCATCGCCATCATGATGACGATGAACTGGAAGCTCGCCCTGATGACTTTCGCGGTGCTTCCATTCATCACCTGGGCCACAATGATCTTCCGCGTGAAGGTGCGCGATTCCTATCGGCGTATTCGCGTCGCCATCGCGCGCATCAACTCGTACCTGCAGGAAGCCGTCTCCGGCATGCTGGTGCTGCAGATATTCAACCGCGAGAAGCGCGCCTATCAGCAGTTCTCGAAGGTCAATGCCTCGCACATGGAGGCGTTCAAAGACGCCATCATGGCGTACGCCGTGTACTACCCGGTCGTCGAAATTCTGTCGCAGATCGCGGTGGCCACCATCGTGTGGTTCGGCGGGCGCGAGGTCATTCAGCACGTCCCCATCGGCAGCATCGCGTTTGAGTTCAGCCGGCAACACATTCCGGTGGTGCGCATCATTTACGACACAGCCACCATTGGCGTGCTGTTTGCCTTCACGCAGTACGCGCTGCGTTTCTTCCGTCCTATTCAGGACCTCAGCGACAAGTACAACATCCTGCAGTCGGCCATGGCCTCAAGCGAGCGCATTTTCAAGCTGCTCGACACGCCGGTCGACATCACTTCTCCTGAGGTTACGAAGAAGCCCGCAGGCCCCGGCCGCATCGAGTTCGATCATGTCTGGTTCAGTTATGGCGTGCGCGGAACCGCCGCGGACTCGCTGACCAAGACGCCACCCACCGAAACACCGTCAAGCGACAGTTCCTCAAGCACCGCGGAGTTGGATTGGGTATTGCGCGACGTTTCGTTCACGATCGAGCCCGGCGAAACCATCGCCGTGGTTGGACACACGGGTGCCGGAAAGACCACGTTGATCTCGCTGCTGCTGCGCTTCTATGACGTCCAAAAAGGGGCGATCCGCATCGACGGCGTCGACATCAAAGACATGGACCTCAACGATCTCCGGCGCCGTTTCGGTGTCGTCTTGCAGGATCCCTTCCTGTTCAGCGGCACTGTCGGCGGAAATATCCGGCTGGGTTCCGATTGGATTGCCGACGCAGACGTCGAGAAAGCCGCCGAAGAGGTAAACCTCGGCGACTTCATCCGCACATTGCCAGGCGGCTTTGGCGAGGAAGTTCGCGAGCGCGGATCCACTCTGTCGACCGGTCAGAAACAACTGATATCGTTCGCCCGCGCTCTGGCCCACAATCCACAAATCCTGATTCTCGACGAAGCCACCTCCAGCGTCGACACCGAAACCGAATTTCGCGTCCGCGATGCGCTCAGCCGCATGGTGCAGGGCCGGACGTCGCTGGTGATTGCCCATCGCCTGTCCACCATCCAGCGCGCCGACAAGATCATCGTCATGCACAAAGGCAAAGTCCGCGAAATGGGCACGCACCAACAACTCCTCGCCCAGCGCGGCGTGTACTACAAACTGTACCAACTGCAATACAAGGATCAGGAAGTCCCCGTCGTCTCCAGCAAAACGCCCGAAGTCACAGCCAGCGCCGACGACTAGCGGTTTTGGGATCAAAATCCCTAGCAAATCGTGGAACCTGAAGCAGTGAGGCCGAACTCAATCGCACAAATGATGCAGGAAGGTAAGGGCACGACTTCAGTCGTGCCACAAAGCGCATGGCGAATTGCGCTTCAGCGCCTGACGTTTGCTTTTCCGAGCAGAACCCTCAAGCCTTCCCCGCCCTTTACAATACCTCCGTGCGAATCCTGATATCCGCCGGGGAGGCTTCCGGTGAAATGTACGGCGCGCAACTCATCGAAGCCTTACGCCAACGCGACCCGTCGCTCGAATTCTTCGGTGTCGGCGGACAGCGCATGCGCGATGCCGGTTGCGACACTATCATCGACGCCCGCGACCTGGCGGTCGTCGGCATCACCGAAATCCTCGGCCACCTTCCCAGGATCTACGGCCTGTTCAACAAGCTCATTGCCGAAGCCGATCGCCGCGAACCCGATCTCGCCATCGTCATCGATTCGCCCGCCTTCAACTGGCGGGTAGCTCGACAAATGAAAAAACGCGGTATTCCCGTCGTCTACTATGTCGCGCCACAATTCTGGGCCTGGCGGCAGGGGCGCGTCCGCCTTCTCCGCAAGTACGTCACCAAGGCGCTCGTAATTTTTCCTTTTGAAGAGCAGTTTTATCGTGACCGCGGAGTCGATGCTTCGTTCGTTGGACATCCGCTGGCCGAATTGCCTCCACCAACCGCAACGCGCGAAGCTTACGCCGCGCGGCATCACCTCTCCCTCGACAAATGCTGGATCACGATGATGCCGGGCAGCCGCGCGAAGGAAGTCCGCATGAACCTGCCCACCATGCTCGACGCCGCCGCGTTGCTCGGCGCGGGCTACGAATTCTTGCTGCCGGTTGCTCCCACGCTGGACCGCAATTTTCTGGAGGAGAGCACCCGTGGCCGCGGCATCACCCTGGTCGACGAGGCTCTTCCCGCATTGCATCACGCCCGCGCTGCCATTGTCGCCAGCGGCACTGCGACCGTTGAGGCCGCCATGATGGCCACGCCCTTCGTCATGGTCTACCGGGTTTCATCTCTGACCTATGTCCTCGGCAAGCCGCGCATCAAGGTCCCCTACTTGGCAATGGTCAACCTTATCGCCGGAGAAAAGATTGTCCCGGAACTGGTGCAGGATGACTTCACCGCAGAAAGAGTCGTTTCGCGGGTGAAGGAGCTGCTTTCCGACGGCAAGGGCCGTACAACGATGCTGGAAGGCCTGGCCCGGGTGAAAGCGCGCCTGCGTTCCCCGGACTCGAGCGATGCACGTTCAGCCGCCGAGCGGGCCGCCGATGCCATCCTCGCGTGCGCATCGCACCGCGTCTAGGCCCGATTCTGCGATAAACTAAGTAATTGGTGGCTTTAGCATGTTTGTCGAAGCCCTTATCCGTTGTACCGCCAGCATCTTTTACGTCAAAATCCTCATCATAGAATCAAGGTGTATCTCAGGAGATTTCTTTTGATGCGTGCTGAACGTCGGCGCTTCCGCCTCGGCCTTTCGGGAAGCCTTGTACTCCTGTTGTTTTGCGCGACTTTGCCGGCATGGTCAGCCGAAAAAACGCGCCTGCGCGTGGACGACTACCAGATCGAAGCCGAACTCAATCCGCATCAACACAAAATCGCCGCCAAAGCCAAAGTCAAGTTCACCGCGCTTGACGACCTGAGCGTCGCGACGTTCGAACTCAACAACGCGCTCCGCCTCACCAAGGTGACCGACGCTAACAACAAGGTCCTTTCCGCCGAACGCGTAACGCAGGATTCCTCCGTCCGCATCCCCCTCACCGCTGGCCTGACCAAAGACGCCAGCACCACGATGACTTTCGAGTACGAAGGCGTCCTCAACTCGGCTGACGAGAGTCCCGTGCAAGGTCTGAAGCTCGCTTCCATCGGCGATGACACCAGCTACCTCCTGTACGCAGGTCGGTGGTTCCCAGTCAACGCCTACGGATTGAATCGATTCACCTCAACCGTCAGCGTCACCATCCCAACACACATGGTCGCGATTGGCAGCGGCAAGGTGACCGTGACCGACAGCGCGCCTTCGAAGAAGACACCGGGTGCGGCGGCCGGCAAGACCTATACGTTCGTCAGCGACCGTCCCAGTTTCCCAGGTACCATCATTGCGGGCGTTTTTCAGGAGACCAAGAGCGAAGATGCAGGTGTCGACCTGCATGTGTTCTTTAAGCCGTTGCACCAGAAAGTCGCACCCGCCTACACTGACGCGGCTCTGAAAGAATTTACTTACTACATCACGTCGTTTGGGCCGCTGCCGTCGCCAACGCTACGCGTGGTAGAGCTTCCCGACGACACCGTGCCCACCACCTGGGCGCCAGAACTGGCCGGTATGGCCAGCCGCGCGATTTCCGACAAGACGAACTACCGCTTGCTGGCGAACACCATCTCGCACCAGTGGTGGGGATGCTCGGTGAGTCCCGCGACCAAGGAAGACTGGTGGCTGAGTGACGGCTTCTCGCGTTACTCCGAAGCCATGTACGTCGAACAAGCCGCGGGCGCACTCGGACTTGAAGAAGCGGTGAAGGACATGTCGGTGGGCGCGTTAGCCTACGATACCGTGCCGCTTTCCAGCGCTAGCAAGCTCGACGTCTTTTCTCCGGAGTTTCAAACCCTGGTCACTGACAAGGGAGGAATGATCGTCCACATGCTGCGCTGGGTGGTCGGCGACGTGAAGTACTACAAGATCATGCGCACGTTCGCCACCCAGTACGCTGGGAAATCGGCCAGCATCGCGGACTTTGAGGCGATTGCGGAAAAGGAAAACGGCGACAAGCTGACCTGGTTCTTCACGCAATGGCTCGACTCCACCGGCGCGCCAGAGTTCAAGACCAAGTACACGGTGTATCGACTTGGCAACAACAAGGGATTTCGCGTGGTCGGCGAAATTTCCCAAGATCTCGACCTGTTCCGCATGCCGGTGGATCTCAAGATCGATACCGACGGCAAGACGGAACAAAAGCGCGTCGAAGTGGTCGGTACCAATTCTCCCTTCACGGTTGAGACGTTCGGCAAGCCGCGGCGCATTGCCGTCGATCCCGACGACCGGGTCCTCAAGAATTCCAGCGAAGTGCGCATGCGTGCGTCCATCACCCGCGGGCAGGCGCTGGTTCAGCAAGGCGATCTCGCCGCCGCGCTCGTCGAATTCAACAAGGCCCTGGACGCCAACAAGAACAGCTCGCTCGCCCATTATCGCGTCGCCGAAGTCTTCTTCCTGCAGCGCAACTACCAGTCCGCTGCGAACGCCTACCGCGAATGCCTGAACGGAGACGGCGAGCCCCGCTGGACCGAAGTCTGGAGCCACATCCAGCTTGGCAAGATCTTCGACATCACCGGACAGCGCGAACGTGCCGTAAACGAGTACCGCCAGGCCCTGCAAACCAACGACAACACCCAGGGAGCCGGCGACGAAGCGAGGAAATATATTCAGAAGCCCTACGAGCGTGAGAAGGCCACGCAGCCGGGAATGTAGGAAACTCAATCTAAACCGAAAATCGTCAGCTCTCAGCGGCTTTCCGGGAAAGGCTTTCCGGTCGATAGCCTCAAAATCAAGAAATGGAGATTCGTTTCAGGGTGCCGCTTCAGCGGCACCGTAAAGGCTCCAAATGATTGCCCCTTCAAGGGCCGGTTTCGACCTCCGCGACCGCGAGCCAACAACTAACGACCGCCGAACCATCCACTGACCACTGACAACTATTTCCCAAAACTCAGCCCGCTCAGACCCTCTACCGCGGCACCCGCCACCCCCTTGCTTGCCAGCAGCACCTGAAATGTCTCGCCCATGCCCTCCGGCGTGATCAGATGCTTCAGTTGCAGAGCGACTTTCGCGCGTTCCTGCGGGAGTCGGCATTCTTCGAATGCATCGACGAACTGGGTTGCCTCTCCGATGCCCAACAGAAACTGCGATTGCGTGAGCAATCGGTGAACGTGCATTCCGCCACGTTCCGCTGCCGCCGCCAGCACGGTGAAGTTCACATGCGCCGTGATGTCCTGCTCCCCCGGAGCCTCGTAGGGATTGGGACTCGCTGCGTGTTGGCGATACGTCATGACGGTATTCAGGTAGCGGCCGGCAAGTTGCTGCTCGCGCGTGTAACCGTAATCAATCGCGATCAGAAACCCGCGTTGGAGATTGGTGGCGACTTCCTCCAGTTGTCTCTGAGCCACGAGGGCGACTTCGGTTCGGGCGTGATCAATCGGATGCACGCCGTAGCGGTCGAGGAACTCAAGTTCAGCCGCGGATGCCGGAACCCATCGCTCTACGAATCGACCGTCCTGCGTGTCTACGCGTAGTGAACCCTGTTGCGACAAAACTTCCACTGGCATCGCATCGAAAAATTCGTTCGCAAAGACGATTACGGGATTCTCAGAAGTCAATTCCCTAAGCGCGCACAGCGCCGCAACGTCAGGACTCACACTGACCTTGCCTGCGGCCATGCGCTCGCGGAAAGACGCTTGCAATCGTTTTTGCAGGGCGGACGACGACTCCACCAGGGTGTAATGCAGCGCTTGAAAGAAAGCAGGAAACTTCTTCTCCGACCAGTCCAGCACATCCTGCGCAAATAAACCGCGCCCGGCTCCCAACTCTAAAATCTCGATCTTCGCTGGCGAACCAAGCGTCCGCCACATCTCCTCAAATTGCCGCGCGAGTAATCGCCCAAACACCGCATGCACATCGCTCGAGGTGTAGAAGTCGCCCGCTTTGCCAAACTTCTCTACAGTGCGAGAGTAGTAGCCGAGTTCCGGATCGTAGAGGCAGAGTTCCATGTAGCGCGAAAAGGGAATAGGGCCTCGCTCCCGGATCTCCCGCTCGATTTTCTCGCGTAGCGTCACAGTCCGCGCTCGCGCCGGTCTACGCGGTCTTGCGGCGTGCGGATGAACATCTCAACCAGGTAATCATGCAAAGCGTCGTAAAGCTGCCGCTGGAATTGCCATTCGAACTGGGGATGATCAAGGTCGCGAGGGTGCAGCTCGTAAAGATACGTATGCACGGGCACGCTGCAATGCATCAGTTGAATGCTGACTTCCACACCATCACCCTTGGCATGGGCGTGGAAGGTCAGCAATGGGTGCTCGTAAAGGCGCAGTTGAGCAAGCACGCGATCCAGGCGCGCGTTGGAATTGGGCGGCATGGCACAGATTGTAATGGTTTCGTGGTCTGTGCCGGTGACTACCGAACCGGCCCATGTACGGTGATTGGCTCCCATCCAAGTTGTCATCCTGAGCGAAGAGAGACGCCAGCCGAGCGAAGTCGAAGGACCCCTGCATCGTCAGCGACACCACGAAAGCGGGATCCGTTTCTAGAAAGCCGCAGCGGATGCCTAGGCGCTCTCTGCATTCTCGATGGTTTAAGTTTTTTGGTCGCTCTACGTCGGTGGTTGGCCGCCGAAATAGCCTGGTTTCCTATCCCTCCACTCTGCTTTACACTGAAAAGTTTGAAGAACGATCTCCAACCCTGGATCCAGCGTTTGCGCGCGGGCGATGCTCGCGCGCTCGCTCGCGCCATCAGCACTGTTGAAAACCGCCGCCCTGAATCGGCCGAGTTGCTGAAAGCCTTGTTCCCGTACAGCGGTAAGGCCCACATACTGGGTATTACCGGCGCGCCCGGGGCGGGGAAGAGCACGCTCGTCGATCAACTCGCGCGCCTTTATCGAAAACAGAAAAAGACGCTGGGCATCGTCGCCGTTGACCCTACCAGTCCCTACACAGGCGGCGCCATTCTCGGCGATCGTATACGCATGCAGGATCACCATGCCGATCCGGGCATCTACATCCGTAGCATGGCCACCCGCGGATCGCTGGGCGGGCTAGCGCGCGCAACCGCAGACGTGGCAACCGTACTCGACGCCTCCGGGCGCGACTTGATCCTGATTGAAACCGTAGGCGTCGGGCAGGACGAGATCGACATCGTCCGCCTCGCCGACATCACGATCGTCATTCTCGTCCCCGGCATGGGCGACGATGTCCAGACCATCAAGGCCGGCATCATGGAGATCGCCGACATCTTCGTCATCAACAAGAGCGATCGCGACGGCGCCGAAAGCGCGGAACGCGAAATCCGCGCCATGCAGTCGCTGGCGACGCGGCATGACAACTGGGTTCCACCCATCGTGAAGACTGTGGCTAGCGAGGGCAAGGGGATCGAGGAGTTAGCCGTGACGATCGCCGATTACGAGAAGTATCTGGAAAAGGAGAATCTCGTTCTCAAGCGCAACATTCACAACTGGAAGGCGCGGCTGATTGAAATGCTGCGCGACGCCATGCTCGAACGTGTACGCACGCAACTGGGCAACGGGCAGGTGGAAGCATTCGCTTCGGAAGTCGCGCAACACAAACGCGATCCTTATTCGCTGGTCGAAGAGATTGTGGAGAAGGCAGGGCGTTGATGCATCTGATCGATCATCTCGGGATCGCGGTGAAGTCGCTCGCCGCCGCAAAGGGTATCTACGAAAAGCTGGGGCTGAGCGTGTCGCCGGAAGAAACGGTGGAGCAAGAGAAAGTGCGGCTCGTGATGGTGCCTGTAGGCGAAAGCCGCCTGGAGTTACTGGAACCGACGTCCGGCGATTCTACTATCGCAAAGTTCATTGCCAAGCGCGGCGAGGGACTGCATCACGTGTGCATGCGCGTGCCCGATCTCGCCGCCGCAGTCGCAAAGTTGAAAAACGACGGTGTACGCCTCGTTTCGGAAGAAATCAAAGTCGGTGCGGGCGGACATCGCTACATCTTCGTGCATCCATCCAGCGCGGGTGGAGTGCTGCTGGAGCTGGTGGAGGGGCAGTAGGCCCTGTGTGCCCTTTCAAGCTGTCATCCTGAGCGAAGCGAAGGACCTATGCGTTTTCTCGATTCCTCCTCAATCATTGCATGGTGCACACTGGCCGGAAGCCTGCTAAATCAAAAACCGATCTCAGCGAAATGATCCTGCTCGCCGTCGACACTTCCGGAAAATATGGCAGTATCGCGTTGGCACGCGCGCAGGAGGACGCTAACGCCGTCGACATCCTGAACGGGATCCCCCTCGAAGGCGGGACCTTTTCTGCGCAACTTGTGCCCCAGATCGCTGCTTTGTTGTCGAAACATGGGCTCAGCAAGAGGGACATCGGCGCCTTTGCCGTTGCTTCAGGTCCCGGATCGTTCACCGGCCTGCGCGTCGGTCTGGCCGCGGTAAAAGGTCTCGCTGAAATTCTAGGCAAACCGATAGCGGCCGTCTCCAGATTGGAAGCCGTGGCGCGCTCCGGACGGAGTCGAGGCACCGTAACCGCTGTACTCGATGCGGGGCGCAACGAGATCTATGTGGGCGAGTATAAGGTGGCGGAACAAGCGCAACTGATCCGCGAGCGATTACTGTCGCGAGAGGAGTTTCTAAGCAACCCAGGGCCTGCGACAATTGTGACTCCGGAGCGCAGCCTCGCCGAGGCGGCACGCGTTGCCGGCTTCGCAGTCGAAGAGGTCCCCCCGTACACCACAAGCGATGCGATTGCGCGTCTCGGCTGGGAGAGAATCAAACAAGGCATCACGATCTCGCCCGAGGATCTCGAAGCCAACTACATCCGCCGCTCCGATGCAGAGATCTTCGCCAAAAAGATATAGCTGCGAGCCGCGAGCTGCGAGCAAGAATCACTACCCAAGAAAGGAAACAGAAGTTTCCAAAGAATGTGGAGGGTCAATTCTCGTAAGCTCTTCCTAAGACCTACCCCAATGCCCATCCGCCCCGCTACCCCCGCTGACATCCCTGCCATGATGCAGTTGGTGAACCACTCTGCAACCGCCGCCCACTGGTCGCGCGAGCAGTATGATCGCGTGTTTGGCGTCGCCACGCCACGTCGCGTTGCACTGGTCATCGAACAGCAAGGCATTCTGCAGGGATTCCTGGTCGCACACGAAGTCGTGCAAGAGTGGGAAATCGAAAACATCGCGATCGCCAGTGCCGCCAGGCGGCGCGGTTTAGGCACGCGATTACTGGGAGCCTTTCTGGATCGCGCCCGCGCCACGGGCGCCCACAGCGTGTTCCTCGAAGTGCGCGAGTCCAACCGCGCGGCCCGCCAACTCTACGAAAAATGGGCCTTCGTCCACAGTGGACGGCGAATTTCCTACTATCAACAGCCGCAAGAGGATGCGATCGTGTACCGCTTATCCTTTACGTAGATAGCAGGGGTAACCGGAAAGATTGCCGCGCTTTTGGTGCAACTCTGGTCACATTCGAGTGTGACTTTGCACACCCTCTCCCGCGAATTTTGGATTGCTGCAATATTCATGCTGTGTTAATTTTTAGATCTCAATTCGGCTAGGGAGGTCTGCAGGATGACTCCGAGAGACCAGCTCCTGGCCAGCCACGATGAATTTCGTCGGCTGGCGACCGAGCACATGACATACGCGCAACGCCTCGATTCACTCACCGAAAAAAGATATCTCACCGAAGACGAAAAGATGGAAGAGGTTCGTCTGAAGAAGCTGAAACTGCGCCTGAAAGACCAGATGGAATCCATCGAGCGCAGCTTCCGACAGCAGATTCAGAACCAGGTCGCTTAATCCATCACCAACGAGAGACGGCGTAGCCGCCGAGGGTGATATGTCTCTCGAACCCGGCGCTCCTAAGCGCTTTTTTTTATTGCAGTTAAGTTAAAAACGGCCCAACCTTCCGCCTGCACTATAATTCTAAAATTCCGATGGTTCGTGACGGTTACCTTTACGCCATACCTTTACTGCTGGCCGCCCTGTTGATCGGATGGCTGGCAAGCCCCCTGTGGGCCGTTCTCCCCTGCCTGTTGGCGGCCTTTTGCCTCTGGTTCTTTCGGGATCCCGAGCGCACGGTCCCGGACGCTCCTGGCGCCATCGTTTCACCAGGCGACGGCAAAGTGACCGACATCGCACCGGTGCGGGTTGATGGAGTGGAGCACCTCCGCATCAGCATTTTTCTGAACGTCTTCAACGTGCATGTAAACCGTTCGCCCATTGGCGGAGTGATTCGCGAAGTTCGTTACAAGAAAGGCAAGTTCCTGAACGCCATGGCTCCGAACTCCGCGGACGAGAACGAACAGAACATCGTGGCCGTCGAAGGCGAAGGGCATAGCGTGATCTTCAAGCAGATCGCAGGGCTGATCGCGCGGCGCATCGTGTTCACCAAGAAAATCGGTGATACCGTTGCTCGCGGAGAACGCGTGGGCCTCATCAAGTTCGGCTCGCGCGTGGACGTCTTGATGCAGACGGATGTTCGGATGGCAGTCAAGATTGGTGATCACGTGATGGGCGCGTCTACTATCCTTGCCTACGCTCCCGTGCCGCAAGCAAAAGCATCTCCGACTTCGCAGACCACAGCCGCAGGAGTTCGATAAATGGATGGCATGCCCGAGCCCGCGCTAGTGGAGATTCCGAAACGACGACGGGAAGACCGCACAGTGCGCCGTCAACGGAAGGGCATGTACATCTTGCCCTCGTTGTTTACGACTGCGAACCTCGCCGCGGGCTATTACGCCATTCTGCAAGTGATGCACGGCTCGTTATCCGAACCATGGCATTTCGATTTTGCCGCCAAGGCGATCGGCTTCGCGGTCCTGTTTGACGGTCTCGACGGGCGGATCGCGCGCATGACGAAAACCAGCAGTGATTTTGGCCGCGAACTCGACTCCCTGGCCGATGTCATTACGTTCGGTGTTGCTCCCGCCCTTCTCGCCTACATGTGGGGTTTTCACATGTTGCCGCCGATGAGTCCCGAGTTTAGCGTGAAGCTCGGCCAGTTCGGGGCCGTTGCCAGCTTCCTGTTTCTGGTGGCGGGAGCCAGCCGACTCGCCCGGTTCAACATCACCAGCAATCCGCAGCCTTCCAATCCCGGGCGGCCGGACAAAAAGTACTTCGTGGGCATGCCGATTCCGGCCGGCGCGGGCGTGATTGCCGCGATCGTGCATCGCGCGATGGGCGAACCTCTCACCGACGCGCCCGAAGCCATTGTGTGGATCGCGATGGTGCTCACCGTCGGTTACCTGATGGTGAGTACCTGGCGGTTTTACAGTTTCAAGGACATTCACTTCAACACGCGCCAGCCGTTTCGTCTCATCGTGCTGATCGGCGCTTTGTTCGCGCTGATCTGGTTCTTCTCGCGCTGGGTCCTTTTCGCGATTGCGCTCATCTACATGTTTTCGGGAGTATGGTGGCGGTTGCAGTGGATGTTCCGGCGCAGGCCCTCGCCTCCCGCTCCGCCCGCCTATAAGGAGGCTTCGCAGCCCTCATGAGTGCTCCGCTGAAACCTACGCCAGTTCCGACCGCCGATCCCATGCGCGCCAAGCCCTATCGTGTGGCCGTTGTGGGGGCGGCATCGTTGCGCGGCAAGGAAGTGGCCGAGGTCCTGAACGATCGCAACTTCCCGGCCGTTGACATCAAGCTGCTCGACGATGACGAGTCCCTGGGCCAGTTGGAAACTATGGGTGATGAGGTCACCTTCATCCAGCGCGTGCGTAACGAGCAGTTCGATCATCTGGATTTCACGTTCTTCGCGTCCGATCAGGCCTCCACGCGCAAGAGCTGGAAAGTGGCCCGTGACGCGGGCAGCGCCATCGTTGACCTTTCGTACGCGCTCGAAGATGAGCCCACATCCGCAATCCGCTCGCCCTGGATGGAAAAGCAACTCGGCCTGACTCCGGCGTTTGAGCTTCAACCCGGTCCTTGCGTGGTAGCGCATCCCGCCGCTGTCGGCCTGGCCCTGCTGGTCGCGCGCGCGTCGAAAGCGGGAAAGGTCCGCCATGTCACCTGCACAGTTCTCGAGCCAGCATCGGAACACGGTCAGAAGGGCATGGACGAGTTGCACGAGCAAACTGTCAACCTGCTCTCCTTTCAGGAACTGCCCAAGAGCGTGTTTGATACTCAGGTGGCGTTCAACCTGGTGGAAAACTACGGACCGAATTCCTCGCCCGCGCTCCAATCCGTGAAGCAGCGAATTCTCAAGCACTACGAAAAAATCGCGGGAGCCGGTGCCCAGAAACCTTCCATTCAACTGATTCAGGCGCCCATCTTTCATGGACACGCGTTCTCGATCTTTCTGGAGATGGAAACGGCGGTGGCCCTGGGCGACCTGTCGCAGGCGCTCGCCGGCGATCACGTCACGGTCGCGCGGCAGGCGGAGGATTCACCGAGTAACGTCAACGCGGCCGGGCAAGGCGATATTCTGGTATCGTTGGCGCGCGACGACAACGATCCGAACGGCGTGTGGATGTGGGCCGCGGCCGACAACCTGCGCATCGCCGCCGTCACCGCCGTAGAATGTGCAGAGACCATGACTCCCACGCGCCCGCGAGGCCAGATTCAGTGATCCGACCGCGACCCGCGGTTTCCAAACCGGAGCAGTCTGGATGAACCGCTCGAACGTGAAACAACTGGCCGTCGCGTTGCTTCTGACGTGCGGCTTGATTTCGACGCTCGCCTGCGGCTATCACACCGCCGGACACGTGGTCACTCTTCCGGAGAACGTAAAGACGCTCGCCATTCCCGCATTTGTCAACCAGTCGCAAACCTACCGCATCGAGCAGACGCTTACCGCGGCCGTCGTCCGCGAGTTCACCACCCGCACGCATTACCAGATACTCAACGAAGCCAATGACGCCGCCGACGCGACCCTGCGCGGTACGGTGTTGACGACCAGCACCTCTCCGCTCACCTATGATTCCAAGACAGGACGCGCCGAGAGCATTCTGGTTGTGGTCAGCATCCGCGTATCGCTGACCGACCGCGAGGGCAAGGTGTTGTTCCAGAATCCGGTGTACGTATTTCGCGAGCAATACCAGGTTTCACAGGAGCCGAGCAGCTTTTTTGAAGAAGACTCACCCGCCATGGGACGCCTCTCACGTGACTTTGCACGAACCCTGGTAAGTAGCGTCCTGGAGGGCTTCTGATGAAAGCCTTCGCGCAGGCCGAGCGCTTCGTCTCGGAAGTCTCCGCGAAGAAACTGCGCCCGGCGTACGTCTTTGTCGGCGACGAAGTCTTTTTCCGCAAGCGTTTCCGCGAAGCCATCCTCGAGCACCTGGTGCCCGACGATCTGCGCGACTTCAGCCTATTCGATTTCGACCTCGCCGATACCGACCTGTCCGAAATTCTCGACCGCGCCCGCACGCCGTCGCTGATGGCTCCATTTCAAGTGTTCTTCGTCCGGGGCGTGAAGACGCTGTTCGGCCGCGGCTCGAACGAAGAAAAGCTGGCCGCCATCGAGGAATACTGCAAGAATCCCAATCCCGATGCATTGCTGGTATTCGTCGCCGACCACATCAGCATTCCCGCCGATGTCCGCCGCATCGACATGACCGACAAGGAGCGCTACGAGCGCATTCGCGAAACGCTGGGCCAGTTCTGCGGGATCGTCGAACTGGGCCGAGTCGAAGAAGGTGAGGCGGTCCGCTGGATCGGCGAATACTGCACCAGCCGCGACGTGAAAATCGATACCGACGGCGCCCGCGAACTGGTCGACGCCCTCGGCGGCGACATGATGATGATCTCCAACGAACTGGAGAAGCTGATTCTCTACGTGGGCGAGAAAAAGCGCATTACGCTGGGCGATGTGGAGACCATGGTCCTCGCGGCCAAACAGCGGTCACTCTACGAGCTGACCGACGCGATTTCCTCCAAGGACCGTGTGCGCGCGCTCGAAATCCTCGACGCGATTCTCTCCACCGGTGACGGAGACGAAGCGGCTATCGGCCATCTCTACATGCTGGCGAAGACTTTCCGGCAGATGCTGGTGATCCTCGAGCGCAACGTGCGCGACCAGCGCGCACTGTGGGCGGCGCTCTGGCAGGGCTTCCGCGTTCCGCCATTTGCCGCCGAAGACATCATCCGGCAGGCGCGGCGTTATAAGTCCAAACGGGAGCTGACCAGCGCCATTCGCCTGGTCGGCAAGGCGGACCTCGCACTGCGCTCGAATCCGCCCACCAAGCGGCTGATCCTCGAAAAGCTTGTGCTCGATCTGACCGCGGAGCCACGCCTGGAAACGAGCTGGTCGCAGGATGAGTTGCAAATTTAGTCGTTGGTTTTTGGCTCCCGTCTTCATTCCTCATCGTTAGCCAATCGCTGGGACCGAGAATCTTTCTCACCACAGAGACACAGAGTCACGGAGAAGGCTAAGTCTGTCCTCGGATTTCGTTTTTTTCTGTGTCTCTGTGTCTCTGTGGTAAGAAGGTTTCAGTCCTTGGCAGAAACAGAGCATCCAATAGCCGATGGACACGGCAGCCTACTTGGCACGCATTGCGTATGGCGGAGATGTCCGGCTCGATACGCAAACGCTTCGCCGCTTGCACCTGGCGCACCTGTATACAGTCCCGTTCGAAAATCTCGATATCTCTCTGGGGCGGCCCATCACCTGCGACGAATCTCGTTTTCTTCACAAGATCGTCGACCTGCATCGCGGCGGCTTCTGCTATGAACTGAACGGGGCCTTTGCCGCATTGCTGCGGAAGCTGGGGTTCCAGGTGACGCTGCTGTCCGCCCGCGTGGCCCGAGAGGACGGAACGGCCTCCCCCGACTTCGATCATATGGCCCTGCGGGTCGATCTCGACGAGCCTTGGCTGGCAGACGTCGGATTCGGCGATTCATTTCTGGAGCCCTTGCGTCTAGACACGGAAGACGCGCAGGAACAACGCGGCGGTCCTTTTCGTATCGTTCCGGTAGGAGGCGTGATGATCGTGCAGCGCCAACTCCCCGACGCCACGTGGAAATCCTTGTTCCAGTTCACGATGCAGCCCCACAGCCTGGAAGACTTCGAGCCCCGCTGCCGGTACCAGCAGACTTCGCCGGAATCCCACTTCACCCGCCAGCGGGTGTGCACACTGCCGACCGCAGACGGCCGCGTCACACTCTCTGATCTCAAGCTGATTTGCACGACCGGCGGTCATCGCGAAGAGCGCATGCTGCACGACGAACAAGAGTGGCGGGATGTACTCCTGGAACGCTTCGGAGTGCGTCTTTGACAAACTGCGCAGTCCGGAACCCAAGCTTTCTCGTTCTCTTTGTTGCGGTCGCGTGCGCTGCGCGCCTGACCGCGCAAACCGCGCCTCGCTTCGATCGACAGGTCCAGGCCTACGTCCACAACAGCGACTTCAACGGATCGGTCCTCGTCGCCAAAGATGGGCGCGTCATTTTTCAGAAATCTTACGGGATGGCGAACTACGAATGGGGCATCCCGAACTCCGAGAAGACAAAGTTCCATATCGCCTCAATCACGAAACCCTTCACCGCCGCCGCCATCCTGCGCCTTGAGCAACAAGGCAAGCTCAAGCTCAGCGATCCGCTCAGCAAGTACATTCCCGACTTCCTCAACGGGGAACGCATCACCATCGAGCACATGTTGACGCACACCTCCGGCCTCCCCGATTTCTACTCGCTGCCGGAATATCCAACCCGCAAATATCAAAAGGTGACACTGCCCGACCTGGTCGCCTGGGTGAAGACCAAGCCACTTGACTTTCTGCCGGGCAGCAAGAGCAGCTACAGCAACACTGGCTACGCGTTTCTCGCCTACGTCGTTGAGCAGGTTTCCGGAAGGTCGTATGACGAATATCTTGCGGAAGAAATCCTGAAGACCACTGCGATGAAGGACACCGGCCCCTTCCGCGATGACGTAATCATTCCCAATCGAGCGACCGGATACCAACCCGCGTTCGGCGATCACGGCTTGCGCAACGCGCCTCCCTACGACAAGACGATCCTCACCGGCTCCGGGTCGCTCTACTCAACCACCGGCGATCTCTATGCGTGGGCACGTGCCGTGACCTCAGGAAAATTCCTCGATCTTCACAAAGTCGATCACCCCTACGGCTGGGGCGAGCGCGAGACGAAAAGCAAGCACAGGTACATCGAGCAGAGCGGCCGCGACCCCGGCTTCTCGTCGCATCTCACCGTGTTCCCGAACGACCATCTCATCGTCATCGTGCTCGCCAATCTCGAGGACGCCGCCGTGAATCCGATCGCCGACGACCTCGCGGCTATCGCGCTTGGCGAGGATCCGTCCGCGCCCGTCGCGCGCACGCTACTCACTACCCCGCTCGCGAACGCCGAGGAATATGCTGGGACGTATGAAGTGAATCCGACTTTTTTGCTCGATGTGAAGACCGATGGCCCGGCCCTCTACCTCCGTGGAACGGGCGGCGACTATCTTCCCCTGGAACGCACCGCCAAAGATTCGTTCTTCTACCGGCAGCTTTACGTGAAGGTATTATTCCGGCGGGACAAGTCAGGAAAGATCGAGACCCTTCTCTGGAACGGCGATTACTCGTGCAAGAAGGTCAGCGACAAAGCGCGTCCGTGAAGAGTGGTTCACCACAGAGGCACAGGACACAGAGAAAAACAAACACAAGAAAAGGAACAATGTCTGCCATACGCGAACGCCACTCTCTGCTTCGCCCAAAAAGTGATTAGCCCTGCCTTCCTCTGCGTCTCTCTGCCTCTGTGGTGAAAAGCCCTTCTAAAGCAAAACGGCAAGCCCCAAAAGGCTTGCCGTCCATAAAATCCTGACGAAATCTCTCTCTAACCTACTTCGCCCCAACCGCCCGCACGCGCTTCGACAGCCGCGACTTATACCGTGCCGCCGTATTCTTGTGGATCACGCCCTTCTGGATCGCCTTATCCAGCGCCGAAACGGTCTCGCGATAAGTCTTCTCGGCGGCCGCCTTGTCGCCCTTGGCGAGGGTTTCCCGCAACTCGCGCAGAGAACCGCGCAGTTGAGATGTGTTGTTGCGGTTGGTGGCGGTGCGTTTTGCTGTCTGACGGGCGCGCTTCAGCGCCGATAGGTGATTCGCCATGCTCTGTCGTTACCTTCGTTTCTACAAGGAGATGTTCGGGTGGGTACCGAATACGTTATTGTACGGGAGTAAGTGCTGACTGGTCAAACGGATATGGACAAGGTCTCCGATCGCCTCAAGGTACTCATCGACTCCTCCACCCCCATCGTCGTGATAGAAACGGTGGAGGAATCGCGTGCGGTGCGCCTCGTACGCCTGGCCTGCGCGGCACTGAACTTGGCAGCGTTTGAGTGGACCATTGCCACCGGACTCGCGCGGTCGGGAGGGAATCCTTCTGCCCCTGCCATTGAGAACGGCGCCTTTCCGCCCGGCGGCTATCGGGCCGGGGAAATCAACGATTTTGCCGAGAACGCGAAAGCCCTATACGACAGCCGAGAGCCTGCGAAAATGCTCGCGAACCTCGAGAGTATCTCGGTCGAGGCCGCCTTCATCCTCAAGGACCTCCATCGTCACATGGAGGATCCTGTCGTCGTCCGTCGCCTGCGCGACGTTGGACAGAAGTTTGCCACCAACCGCCGTACCGTGATCCTGACCGCGCCGAAGATCTCCATTCCGCCCGAACTCGCCAGCCTGGTTGAGTTCCTCGAACTCCCCTTGCCCGACCGCCAACGGCTCCGCCAGATCATCGACGAAGTTCTGGTGCGTATCTCTAAGACGCACACGTTGCAGCGCCGTCTCGAGCTGGCAGGCATCGACTTGATGGCTGACAATCTCCGCGGTCTCACCGAAGAAGAAGCCGAGCGGGCCATCTCGCAGGCCCTGGTCACGCGCTACGCGCTCTGTCCCGAGACCGTCACCGATGTCCTCGAGGCCAAGAAGTCCCTGCTGCGGCGCTCGGAGATGCTCGAATTCGTCGAAGTCTCCGACACGCTCTCCAACGTCGGTGGCCTCGATAATCTGAAAAAGTTTCTCGCCCAGCGGCGTGGATCATGGGAAGAAGCCGCCCGCGCCTTCGGACTGGATCCGCCGCGAGGCGTGATCATTCTAGGCGTGCAAGGATGCGGCAAGAGCATGTGCGCTCGCGCCATCGCAGGCGAGTGGAAATTGCCGCTCGTGAAGTTCGACACCGCCGCCGTCTACGACAAGTACATCGGCGAAACCGAAAAGCGCATCCAGAAAGTCTTTCAGGTTGCGGAAGGCTTGGCACCCTGCGTCTTGTGGATCGACGAGCTGGAGAAAGTTTTCGCGGGCAGTGGGCCCGACTCCGCATCGGCCGATGCGGGTGTCTCGTCTCGTCTGCTCGCGTCGTTTCTGTCGTGGATGCAGGATCGCAAGGCGTCCGTCTTCGTCGCCGCCACCTGCAACAACGTCAGCGTTCTGCCGCCGGAGCTGATCCGCAAGGGCCGCTTCGACGAGCTGTTCTTTGTCGATCTGCCAAGCCAGGCGGAGCGCAAACAAATACTCTCAATCCAACTGACGAACAGAAAACGAAAGCCGGCTGAGTTCGGCCTCGACCGCATAGCAGCCGCCGCACGCGGATACTCGGGCGCGGAGATCGAGTCCGTCGTACAGACGGCCTTGTACGCGGCGTACTCGCAGAAGCAGCAGCTCGCGGACCAGCACCTGCTCGAAGCCATTCAGTCGACTGTGCCTTTATCGACCACTCGCGCGGAAGAAATCGATGCCTTGCGGCAATGGGCAGGGCAGCGCGCCGTGCCCGCCTCGAGGCCCGATGCGCGAGCCGAAAGTGCCTGAAACATACAGTGGAAAAGGTGTCCTTTTGAGTTCGAATAGGGGGCGGCTTTCGCAATAACTGGCCTATAATTAAGAAAATCTTCCCCCGCCGCCTCGATTCATGGAAAAAGCTGTTGGCCTGCTGAGTCCGGAACCGCGTGTTGTCACCAAGGCCGATCCTCGCCTGCGGTTGCTGATCGAACTTGAACCTCGACATGAAGCATTTTTCAGCAACTTAGCCGATGCCTTTTCCCGCGAACCCGCTCTTTCCCTGAAGCTGACTTCGGCCCCGGGCGAGTTCTGGCACGATGTTTTCGTACCCAGCGGCCTGCCCTGGGGATCGATCAAGGAGTCGCTGCTGTGGCACTTCGTGGTCGTGGCCGCGAGCTGGGCCCTGATGCAAAGCTGGGCCACGCGCCCGCGTCCGCACGTCAATCAAACCTATCGGACCTCCAAGGCGCTTTACTACTCGCCTTCCAAGACGTTCCCCAATGCCCGCAGCCGTCCTCCGCTGGCCGACGCGCACAAAACAAGGACCCGTAACGCCTCCGCCACACGTACAACGAAAGCCATGCCCGTCGCGGCAGAGAATCGCGGCACTCCGAAACTGGTCGTCCCGCCGGATCTGAAAATGGCCGTGGGAACGCGAGCACCCAGTCTGGCCGCTAATCCGGCGATGCCCGCTGTTCCGCTGTCTGCGACCGAGCGTGCCAATCAAGCGCTTGCTGGAGTTAACTCCGTTGTTGCGCCTCCACCGGACGTAAGTGGTGGAAAATCGAAGACTCTCGGAGGCCTGCAGGCTGGGATTGTCGCTCCGCCAGTCGACGCCAAAGGAATTGCGGGCGATCGAACGCTTCGCGGACCCGGTAGCGCGAACGTGATCGCTCCACCTCCAGCGTTGCAGGGTGCCTCTCGCGGACTCGGCAGCCTCGGGGCCGGCACAACGCAGGTGGTGGCGCCGCCACCCGCTTTGCAAGGACAGAATCTTCGTGCGGGTGCCGGCGCAGGACCGCGCGGCCTCGCGCCCGGCGGTGCCGTCGTGCCTCCTCCTCCCTCGGTCGCACATGCGGGCCGGGGCGGTGCAGTTTCAGGACCGGGAGTCGCCGTCGTGCCGCCGCCTCCCTCGATGCAGGGAGCAGGAATC
Source organism: Acidobacteriota bacterium (assembly GCA_046728215.1). Classification (GTDB taxonomy): domain Bacteria; phylum Acidobacteriota; class Terriglobia; order Terriglobales; family Acidobacteriaceae; genus Gp1-AA133. Next base: position 32,978 of record JBKPEB010000045.1, read on the forward strand.
GGTGGCGGCAATGGTCGTGGCCCATCCTCCAACGAAGTCGGTGCCGCCGTTGTACCTCCACCGCCGTCGGTGCAGAGTGGTAGTGGCGGCGGTTTATTCGCTACTTTAAGTTCCTGGTTTTCAAATACTCCATCGAAAGTAGTTCCGCCCCCGCCCGGCCTTCAGGGTGAAGGTGGAGGAGCAGGCGGTGGCGCTGGCCGTGTCGGGTCTCTATCCGGCGGAGGATCCGACGTCGTACCGCCACCTCCATCGGTGCAGGGGGGCGAGAATGGCCGCGGACGAGTGACATCGCTCGGGTCCGGTGGATCAGCCGTCGTGCCGCCGCCACCCTCAGTGCAAGGCGCAGGCGGTGGATCGGGCGCGCATAGCGGTCTGGGAAATTCGCTGTCCGGCGGCGGAGCGGGCGTCGTACCACCACCTCCCACATTGTCAGGCTCGGGTTCAGGCTCTGGAAGGGGAACGGGAGTACGAGGTGGTGGCGGTGGTTCCTTGTCCGCGGGCGGTATGGAAGTCGTTCCCCCTCCACCTTCTATTCCTGGAGGAGACAACGGCGCGGGAAGCGGAGCCAGGGGCGTGGGCAACCGGCTGGGATCGCTCGCCGGCGGCGGAGGTTCTGTGGTTCCACCACCCCCATCGCCTTCGGGATCCGGGGGCGGCGCTGGCGGGAGTCGTCTCGGCTCACTGGGGACGGGCAACGCTGTAGGTCCTCCACCTACTGTCGGCGGTGGCGGCGGAGTCGGCGGCAGCTCACGCGAAAGTGTTGGCGCACCTGGAGGCGGCGGTTCCCCTGCGCCGACTGGAGCAGGATCCGTTTCTACCGGTCCGCTCGAACAGATGGACCCTTTGCCGGACGTGCCCGAGTCCACCCAGACCGCACCACCCTTGCCCGACAACGCCGTTCCTCCGGGCGAAGAAGTCCCACTGCGTCTGATTCAAGTTCCGGGTGCTGCCTCGAAGACATCGTTCTTCTCGAATTTCGAGGTGGTCCTTGCCGAGCGCAACATCACACCGACCAAGAAAGAAATCATCAAGCTCGTATACATCTCCTTGCCTTATCAGAAACGTCTCGCTGAGTACGACTGGAACACCACCAGGATCTACAAGCTGCGCGTGATTCAGGATCCAAGTTGTGACGAGTCGCTGATGCAGATGATGTTTCCCGAAGGCAACGAGCAGCTCGACGCCGAAACCCAGGACCAGGCCAACCGGCTCGCCTCCGAGGTCAGCGACAAGAACATGAAGCTGCGCTGCTACCGCACGACCGCGGATGATTTCCAACGGGCCGTCACGCACCGGTAGTCCTTCCAACAATCCGAACGTTCTGCACATCTTCCACAAGGTTGTTCCCATTGACTCCCTTCATACACCGGGGTACGCTTAAGACAATGGTTGTTGCCTGCACCCCGGGGCCCGCATTCTGGCTGGTTTCCACCCTTACGCAAGATCATTGTTTGCCCGCGAGCGGGAGCAGTAGCCGGGTTCCTCTTGGAAGAGTAAGTGCATGCAACGGCAGCGACTTGTGCAGTTTGCACAAGCGCGTATAACGCGGTTTCGAGCAAACCGCGGCGCGGGCGATCGGCCCGCTTCTGTACGGGCCCCCAGAGAGGAACTAACCGACGTCGGAATGAAGAAGAGCATCGAAGTCAGCTCGAACATCGAAACCCTATTTGGCACGCGCGACGAGAATCTGCATCTGCTCGAAGACGGCCTGAATGTCACCATTGATTTGCGTTCCCACGGCGTAGAGGTGGAAGGCGCACCGCGCGACGTGGCCCGGGCCGAGCAAGTCATCGCCGATTATGAACACCTGCAGCGCGCAGGGTTCCCCTTCAACAATGGCGATCTGAACAGCATGCTGCGCGTCGTGACGACCGATCCGAAAGTGACGTTGCGGGGATTGGCAGAGGCCGGCAAGCAGCGCTCGTTCGGCCGTAGGACGGTCCAGCCCAAGAGTTCCAACCAGCGCCGCTATCTCGAAGCCATCGAAAAGCACGACATGGTGTTTGGCGTCGGACCGGCCGGAACCGGCAAGACCTATCTCGCCGTCGCCATGGCGATTTCCGCATTGCTGGCAAAACGCGTGAACCGCATCATCCTTGCCCGCCCTGCCGTCGAAGCCGGCGAGCGCCTCGGATTCCTGCCCGGCACGTTGCAGGACAAGATCGATCCCTACCTGCGACCGCTGTACGACGCTCTCTATGACATGCTCGATCCGGAGAAGGTTGATCGCTATCTCGAGAAAAACGTCATCGAGATCGCTCCCATTGCCTTCATGCGCGGGCGCACGCTCAACGATTCGTTTGTCATCATGGACGAAGCGCAAAACACGACCTCGGAGCAGATGAAGATGTTCGTGACGCGCCTCGGTTTCAATTCGAAAGCCGTCATCACCGGCGACATCACGCAGATCGATCTCCCCAACGCGCGCCGGAGCGGCTTGGTCGAAGCGATCGACATCCTGAAGCCGGTGGAGGGCCTCGCGTTCGTCTACTTCGACGAGTCCGATGTCGTGCGCCACCATCTGGTGCAGCGCATCATTCGTGCCTACGACGACCACAAGACCCGAGTGGCCGAGCAGCAGATGTCGCTGTCGCTGGAGCAGAAGGCGGCCGAAGCTGCCCGGCCCGGTCCTCTTGAAGTTCCGGAGAGTCCCTCCATTGTGCGGGAGACTTCGCGCGCGGAGTGAGAAGATCCAAAATACAGGAGGGCAGCCTTGCCCTCCTGTTTTTCTTTCGGACGCAAGCTGGAAGCCCAGCCTGTGGCAAGCGCCGCTGTCCAGGAGCCGAATGGTCATTATGCAAAAGCGGGTGGCCGGGTTGAACGAGGACTCGCTGGACCGCTTCGTCGCTCGCGCCAAGCGCGCCGCAGGTTTGCGGGGCGCCGTGACCGTGCTGGTGACGACCAGCAGGGAACTGCGCCGACTCAATGTACGCTTTCGGGGCAAAGACAAACCTACCGACGTGCTCTCGTTTCCCGCCCAGATCATTTCGTCCGCCCGCTTTGCGGGAGACGTGGCTATCTCCGCCGACATTGCCGCTCAAAACGCGCGACGTCTGGGGCATTCCGCCGCTGAAGAAGTGAAGATCCTTGTCTTGCATGGAGTCTTACACCTGGCCGGATACGATCATGAAACCGATAACGGACGGATGGCGCGTCGCGAAGCGCAGATGCGCAAACAACTCGGCTTGCCAGATGCGCTGATCGAGCGCAGCGCAACCCAGGCGAGCCGCACACGCCGGGTTGCGAGCGCGTCGTCTTCGCAGAAGCTAAAATTGAACAAGCCGCCGCTGTCTCCTCCCATCCGGAGGCGCACGCAATGATTTACGCTGTCGGCGTCGCGCTGGTCTTACTGATAGGACTTCTTACGCTTGTTTCCTACGTCGACCGTCTTTATACGGAAATCGGCAGGTTTCTGTCGCGCGAGTTCCAGGACAACATCGATTCGTTCGAGCAGAAAATCGAACCCCGGCTCAAGGCGAGCCGTCCGCGGGCATCGCTTTCGATGGCTATCCTGGTACAGCTCACCATGGCGGCCATTGCGATGGCCATCGGCTTCACCGTCTTCAGCGACAAGGAGTGGAGCGTCCAGGAAATTCTGCAAGCTACGCTCAGCCTGGTGCTGATCATCGTGGTGTTCAACCGGTTCCTGCCCTTCGTCCTCTTTTCCCGAACGAAGGGCGATTGGCTGGTGCGCTGGATCCTGGTCCTGCGGATCCTGATCTACGCCGTCTTGCCCGTCACGCTCATTCTTGGATTCCTGCAATCGGTGGCAGCCTTGACGAAGAGGGCTTCGGAGGAGAAAGCCGAGAGTCCCGCCGAGGCCGTCGATGCCCTGATTGAAGCCGGGCAGGAAGAGGGCATCATTCAGGCGAGCGATCGCGACCTGATCCAGTCGGTGGTCGAGTTCAGTGGCAAGACGGTGCGCGAGGCCATGAAACCCCGCCCCGAAATGGTCGCGGTCCCCGTTCACACCACCGTCGAGCAATTCATTGAACTGCTGCGGACCAAGCCGTTTTCGCGTGTGCCCGTTTACCGCGATTCCATTCACAACGTCGTAGGCATCGTCTACGCGCAGGACGTTCTTCAAGTTCCCGACACCGACGCACGCACGCGCACGGTCGAGTCTTTGATGCGCAAGGACGTCTACTTCGTTCCGGAGAGCAAGCTGGGCAGCGATCTGCTGCGCGAGATGCGCAAAAACAACATTCGGATCGCGATCGTCGTCGATGAGTACGGCGGTGTCGCCGGGCTGGTCACCATCGAAGATCTGGTCGAGGAAATCGTCGGCGAGATTCGCGACGAACACGAAAAATCCCAGGTCGTGAAGGAAAGCGAGCACTCCTACATCGTTCCCGGCAACATGGACGTCGATCATCTCGACGAACTCTTCGGCATCCGCCTCGAAGGCAAGGAAGCCACCACGGTCGCTGGACTCGTCACCGAACTGGCCGGACGCATTCCACAAAAAGGCGAAGTCATTGAAGAAGACGGCTTGCGCTTCGAGGTGCTGGAATCAACCGATCGCCGCGTGGAGCGAGTGCGGATTAACGCGGTCGAACCCCGGCAAATGAAGTTGATCTAGTTCGCGGGTCAAATTGAAGCTGACGGACGATCCGTTGAGTGCAAGTAGGCAAGCTCAATGTACCAGTATGCGACTCAGGGCTTGGGTGTCGCTTTCTTCGGTTCTGTTTTCCGAGCGGCCGTGACATTCGCGGCCTTGTCGTCCAAGGCAATGCTCGGAGCAAATGCGAACTTCTCGTGACCATCGCCCGCCTTGCGGATAACATCATGCCAGCCATCATCCCAACTGATGCGGGCTTCTTCGCCGACGATGGCCCAAATGCCATGACTCGCGCCGAGAGATCTGACCGCCTCACCATTTGGTTCGAGCGTGATGAAGAATGACCCGCTGTTGCCGTCGCCTACCTCCCACTTGCCCAGAAAGTAGTCCGTGCCGATCGTCGGCTGAGTCAGATCCTTGTATTCAACGCTAGCGATGTCGGCCATCGCGTATGTCTCCTGCCGGCCGTCTCTGAAGGTAATCACCATCGAAATCGGGTCCTTCGAGGTAGGTTCACTTTGTGGCGTGGCTGGAGGAATTGGGGTGGCGGATTATGCGGTCACCACGAGCATCCCCAGAACGCAACTTGACTTGAGAATCTTGAACATAGGTGCCTCCTCAGCCTGCGAAGGGGCGAGTTTGCTTTCATGGGAATCAAGCCATTCCGATTGTCAATTCGAAGAATCCCAGTAAGATAAGGCCGAACCTCCGTTTGCCCTTATGGCCTTTCGCTCTGGGTTTGTTTGCATCCTTGGTCGTCCGAATGCCGGCAAGTCGACGCTCCTGAACGCGCTCGCAGGCGAGCGACTCGCCATCATCAGTCCCAAACCGCAAACCACCCGCAACCGCATCCAGGGTATTCTCAACATTCCCAAACAAGGGAAGCGTTCCGGCGCACAGGTTGTCCTGATCGACACGCCCGGAGTCCACAAGCCCGACAGCTCTCTCGGCCGCAAGATGATGGTCGAGGTGCACGAAGCCGTGGAAGGCTGTGACCTGATTCTGCTGATCCTCGACGCCACCCGTCGCCTGAGCCAGGAAGATAATTTTGCAATTCAGATCGCGCAGCGCGCAGGCACGCCGGTCTTCCTGCTGCTCAACAAGGTAGATCTGGTCGGCGACAAGAAGAAGCTCCTGCCCCTTATTGCGGAGTATCAGCACCTCCACAACTTCAAAGAGGTCATCCCTCTCTCCGCGCTGAAGAAGGAAGGCCTGAACGTTCTGATCGATGCGGTCGTCCAGGCCTTGCCCGAAGGCCCGGCATATTTTCCCGAGGATCAGATTACCGATCAACCGGCTCGTTTCATGACAGCGGAAATTATTCGCGAGCAGGTTCTGCGCGCCACCAAGGAGGAAGTGCCATACGCCACCACCGTGATCGTCGAGCAGTTCGAAGAAGGCAAGAAGTTGGTGCGCGTGGCCGCAACCATCTACTGTGAACGCGACGGGCAGAAGGCCATTCTCGTCGGAAAAGGAGGCCAGATGCTGAAAAAGATCGGCACGTCCGCCAGACTGAACATCGAGCGTATGTTGGGCACGAAGGTGTTTCTGGAGCTATTTGTGAAGGTTCAGCCCGGCTGGCGCGAGTCCCGCTCGTTTGTCGACGAACTCGATTGGCGCCGCCAGCTCGAGGACTTATCTGGCCTATCCCGGCGTGCAGGCAGAAAAACCTAGAACTTATTTTGTGACGGATAACATCCTATAAAATTGTATAGTGGCGGGGTATCTTACATCTGGGGTCGGGGAAAATATGACTGGGGAAGCTTTAAACGGGTGCACCTTCGATCCGGACAAGTTAGCACTCAAACTAAAGGTGACCCTCGCGGCCGATAGAGACGCCGTCGACCCGGTCGTGCAGGGCATCATGGAAGTCGTCCGCGATACCCATTGCGCCACTGGCAAGGAAGACGCAATCGAGCTTGCCCTCACCGAGGCATTGGCCAATGCCGTGGTTCACGGGGCAAAAGCCGATCCCAAGAAGATTGTCGAATGCGATGTGGTCTGCGACGAAGCCCGCGGCATGCTGATCATCGTGCGCGACCCCGGCCCTGGCTTCGATCCCAAATCCATCCCCAGCCCGGTGGTCGGTGAAAACATCTACTCCAATCACGGCCGCGGCATTTTCCTGATCAACGAACTCATGGATGAAGTCGAGTTCAGGAACAACGGGAAAGAAATTCACATGTTGAAACGGTAATAATCGCCGCGGCAAAGCCTCTCTCCGCGGCCTTTGCGATCCTTTCGCGCACTTTGCGGTTAAAAGCTCTTCTCGAACGCCGATCCGAGCGAGGGGTGGTGGTTTTACCTCGATCCAGATCAAAACATCAACAGATCATGTTCCCTCGCCTGGCCCCTTCACTTCTTGGGATTCGTATCAGGAAGGGCCTTCAGGCGCACCGAAAACCTCCGCCCCATCGAGACGCCTTTAGACGCTGTCGCACCCGACCACCTACTCCTTCGCCGCAATCCCCAAAGTCTTCATCTTCCGATACAAATGGCTGCGCTCAAGCCCCAGCATCTCCGCGGTCCGACTCACATTCCCGTGGCTCTCATCGAGCTTCTTCAAAATATAATCGCGCTCGTACGCATCCCGCGCCTGATGCAACGTAGAAAACTCCGGCACCGCCCCGCGCCGGCTCCCATCGCGATAAATCAGCGGAGGAAGATGCTTGCGCTCAAATCGAGTCGTAGTGGGGTTCATAATCACGATGCGCTCAATCACATTCCTTAACTCCCGCACGTTGCCCGGCCAGGAGTAGCGCATCAACGTCTCGATGGCGTCGTCCGTAATCTCCCGGGACCGGCGTCCGTACGCCGCCGCGAATTCCTTCAGGAAATGCCGTGCTAGAAGGGGAACATCTTCTTTCCGCTCGCGTAAGGGCGGCACGAAAAACGGAATCACGTTCAGCCGGTAGAAAAGATCTTCACGAAAATTTCCCTTGGAGATTTCCTCCTCCAGATCCTTGTTGGTCGAAGCAATCACCCGCACATCGACCGTGATTGCCTCCGACCCACCTACCGGCGTGAAACGCTGCTCGTCGAGCGTGCGCAGCACCTTCGACTGCGTCTTCAGGCTCATGTCGCCGACTTCATCAAGAAAAAGGGTCCCCCCGGTCGCTTTCTGAAACTTGCCTTCCTTGTCGGAGGTGGCGCCTGGAAAAGATCCCTGGCAATGGCCAAACAGTTCGCTCTCGATCAGGTCTTCGGGAATGGCCGCGCAGTTCACTTCCACGAACATTTCGTCCTTGCGCAGGCTCTGGGCATGAATCGCTTGTGCGACCAGTTCTTTGCCGGTGCCCGACTCGCCGTAGATCAACACGCGACCGTTGGTCGGCGCCATAATCGCCGTCTGTTGACGCAGCGCTTTCATGGGCACGCTGTCGCCCACGATCACGTTCTTTGATTGCAGCTGCTTTTTGAGATCGCGATTCTCGCGCCGCAGCTTCTTCGCATCGATCGCATGCTTGATCAAAATCAGCGTGCGATCAATGGACAGCGGCTTCTCCAGAAAATCGTAAGCCCCGAGCTTGGTGGCGCGGACAGCTGTTTCGATCGTGCCGTGCCCGGAGATCATGATGACCTCCGGCGGATTGTCGAGTTCGCGCACTCTCTGCAGCGTCTCCAGCCCATCCATGCCCGGGAGCCACACGTCCAGCAGAACAACATCAAAGGCCTGCTTCTCAAGCAGGCGGACGCAGGCTTCTCCGCTGTCCGCCAGTTCTGTCCGGAAGCCCTCATCGTCCAGCACGCCCTTCAGTGATTCGCGAATGCCAGACTCATCATCGACGATCAGAATCCTAGGCATGTTGCACCGAAGGAGACGGCGTAGATTCGGGGGCGAGTGGTAACTCGATAATGAAGCGCGTACCTACCGGCCGGTTCTCTTCCACTCGAATCGATCCATGGTGGTCTTCGATGATCCTGCTGACGATGGCCAGGCCTAGGCCGGTACCCCGCTTCTTGGTCGAGAAGTACGGAAGGAATAATTTCTCTTTTAGTTCCTGCGTGACGCCATGGCCGGTATCCTCGATCAGAATTTCGACCGCATCCCGAGTGGTCACGAGATTTGTGCTCACCCGCATCTCGCGCAAGATTGCACCTTCCATCGCTTCGGCGGCGTTGTCGACCAAGTTGGCGAGCGCCCGCTTGATCGCCTCTGGGTCTGCCATCACCTTGGGCAGGTCAGGTGCCAGATCTTTGTGCACGGTCACGCCTGCCAGTCGTCCATCGAACATGTTCAGCGTGCTTTCCACGATGGCATTGATGCTCGCCGGATGCGGATGCGAAGCAGGGAACCGCGCCAGGGTGGAGAACTCATCGACCAGCGTGCGTACCGTATCAACCGACGACGCAATCGTCTCCGAGCAGTGCCGAATGATCTCGAGCGAAGCCGCATCCGGATGCGTGCCGCGGTCCAGATGCCGTCGAATGCGGTCCGCCGACAGCGCAATCGGCGTCAGCGGGTTCTTGATCTCGTGCGCCACGCGCCGCGCTACTTCGCGCCAGGCCGCCTGCTTCTGGGCCTTCAGCAAATCCGACAGATCTTCAAAGATCAGTACATACCCCATGCGTTCGCCCTGCTGCAGAGTCGCGACCGTGAGTGCCGCATTCAGTTTCGTACGGTGCAACTGGAGCTCCGTTTGGCTGGTCGTGATACCCATGCGGTCTGCGCGCCGCAGCAGCACGAGCAAATCTTCCACTACGTCAGCCGGGAAGACATCCTTCAGTTCGGAGCCGATCATGTCCGAATCCTGGCCATCACCCGGCGTGTTCGGATGAAACATCCGAAGCAGAGCCTGGTTGACGTGCGTGATGCGGCGCTCGGCATCCAACGACAACACGCCGGTCGGGATACTCTCCAGAATTGTCTCAATATGCCGCCGGCGTTGCTCGAGTGCCGTGTTGGCGGCGCCGAGATCGCGGCTGGATGCGTCAATCTGGTGGCGGCTGGTTTCAAGCTCCTCCGCCATGCGATTGAACGACTGCACCAGGTCGCCGATCTCGTCGGCGGCCGTCACTTCCACACGGTAATCAAGACGCCCGCGCGAGATCTCTTGCGTCGCCTCCGCCAGCGCTACCACCGGGCGCGTAACCAGTTTGCTCAGGAATAGCGCGAGCCAGGTCGTCGTGAACAGCACCAGCACCGTCAGCAACAGAAGCAGGATCATGTACGTGCGGCGCAGAAGCCGACGCTGACGATACAGGTCGAAGTACCGGTTCTGGCTCGCCTCCAGTTGCTTCATGGCTGCCGAAAACTTCTGTGGCAGAGGCATGGCCACCAGGATCAATCCCTCCGACCCCACGGCGGAGGTGCCAAAGATGTACTCGGTATCGCCCCACAGAAACGGCGTGGGCGACGGCCCGGAAAGCTGATCCAGAGCAGCTTTCGAGCGAAGTATTGTCCACGCCGCCGGCGATCGGAAGCTGGCTTCCTCATTCCCTTTTAGGAGCGCGACGGCAAAGCCACCCTGCAGAGTCGCCTCGTGATGTTCTAATTCAGACACAACGCCCGTAAAGTTGTTCGTCGCAAACGCCCGTTGCGTCTCAGGAGAGTTGGCAATCGAAGCCGCTTCCGCCACCGCGTTCTGCTGAGCGTACGTCGCAAGCAGCGAAGCCATCGCCCGGGAGTCTTCGCGGACTTCCTGCACCGGCCGGGAAAACCAGCGATCGATGGTCCGGTTCATGAGCCCGTAGGCAAACCAGAACATCACAATCACCGGCAGGAACGACAGCAACAAGCCGGTGACCACCAGGCGTGTGCGGAATTTTGACCCGAGCACTCCCAGCCGCCGCTCCGCGAAAAGCTTTAGCAGATTGCGCGCCAGCACGAACGTGAGCGCGACGAACAGAAGAAAAATCAGCGCAGAAAGCGCGGCGAAGATCAGCAACTGCTGGTTGCTGTCTGGATTCAAAAACGCCGGCTGGTCAAACGACGACTGCGAGAGCAGAAATCCAAATAGCAGGGCAATTCCCACCGCAAGTGGAAGAATGACGCGCTTGCGGCTGCGTTGTGCATCCGGAATGGATTGGGTTTTCGACACCGGAGCATCGGCGCCGCGGACCGCCTAACAGCGCCTCAACCGCAATTATAGCCGCTGAGAAGCAGGGCCCGGCTTACTGTCGGTGGTCCGCGGAACTTTGCGCGGACGCGGTATTTAGGGCGTCCACCAGGCTCCTATACGCCGGTTTGGGCGCGTATCGCCGATCGAAAAGAAGCGCCTGTCCTTTGCTGCCTTTGGTCTTCCACCCGATCCAGGAATACTTGTCGGTGAAGCCCCAGGTCTGCATCGCGCTGCCGCCACGTTGCGCCAAACAGACCGCCGCCACCCGGCGGTAGATCTCCGCTTGTTGAGCAAGGTCTGCGGGGCTGGCCTGGCCGGTCGCATCGAGGGGGAGAGCAACGTCCATCTCCGTGATGTGTACCTCAACGCCCAGAGCTGCGAATCGGGCGATGTTCGCTTCGAGGCTCACAAAATCCACGTGCACGTCGAAGATGTGCATCTGCAACCCCACACCATCCATGGGCACGCCGCGGCGCTTGAAATCCCTCACCATGGCGTAGATGGCGTCGGACTTGGCATTGATCGTTTCGGCCTCGCTGTCGTTGTAGAAAAGCAGCGCACGGGGATCGGCGGCATGCGCCCAAGGGAACGCCTGTTCGATGTACGTAGTCAATTTCCCAGCCATACCAATGCCGGGCTGGTCATACCACAACGAGTGTCTCAGCGTTCCCGGTTCGTCGAACGCTTCGTTGACCACACCCCACGCAAAGATTTCACCGCGATACTGGGAGACCACCTTCTCGATGTGTTCGCGCAGAAGCTTCGAAAGTTCTTCTGGCGTGAAAGGTTGACTCGCCAGCCAGGCAGGATTCGACCATCCCCAGACCAAAGTGTGCCCGCGAACCCTCATACGATGCACCTTCGCGAACTCGATAACCTGGTCTCCCTGCGTGAAGTCGAAGGTAGCGCGATCCGGACGGATCACCCACCACTTCATCGCATCTTCCGCTTCCACCATGTTGAACTCACGCTCCAGGGTCGCGGCGTAGCGTTGTTCCGAAAAAAGGGAAGGTCGTACCGCAGTGCCAATCGACATGCCGGCTGCGTCTGCCTGCGCTCGAAGGGATTGCGCTTCGACCACACCGCAACAAATCAGAACCATTCCAGCAATCAGCGCTCGACCTGGGTGGACACAGTACATGTCGCGCTCTACATGTAGAGTCGCTGTGAGGGGCGGTTCAACCCAGGGCAGCGGTCACATTCGCATGTGATGAGCTGACGCCAGAGGCTGCTTTCGGCGTCCTCGCTCTCTCGCGATTTCGCGCGGCACGCATTGTACGAAGGTGCATGTCCATCCGGTACGAATGACTCTCTCGCCGCCCGATTTGTCTATAGATTTCCAGCATATTTCGCGGCCTTGGTGGAGACGGTTGGAGAAACCGCACGGGACAGGTACTGAAGTTACTGGTGCCGTATTCCATCTGCGTTGACAATTTGTGTCAACGCGATACGCTGCAGTTTCTCCCCCTGAAAACAAGCGTTTTCGCGCGGAACACACTCGCGGTCTGGCGCCATATCTCTGTCGATCGATAGGAGTTCGAACGTATGTCGCAACGGCTGGGCGATCTTCTCGTAAAGGAGAAGGTAATCACCCCAGAGCAGTTGACACAGGCAACCAAGGTGCAGAAAGAGACCAACTGCCGCCTGGGCTCCGCCCTGGTGAAGCTCGGCTTTCTGACCGACGAAGATGTCACGAATTTCCTGTCGCGTCAGTACGGCGTCCCGGCCATCAATCTCTCCTACTTCGAGATCGATCCCGCCGTCGTCAAGCTGATCCCATTTGAGACCGCCAAGCGCTACCAGATTCTGCCCCTGAGCCGTGTCGGCGCGTCCCTCACCATCGCCATGGTGGATCCCACCAACGTGTTCGCGATGGACGATATCAAGTTCATGACCGGCTTCAATATCGAGCCGGTGGTGGCTTCTGAGAGTTCGATCGCCGACGGCATCGAGAAGGCCTACGGCACCGCCAAGGAAGAAGACCTCGAGCAGGTCATGCAGTCGATCAACGAGCTCGACGCGGCTGATGTCGAACTGCAGGCCGAAGAACAGGAGATGGACCTCAACGAGCTCGAGAAGGCGGCCGATGAGGCTCCCATCGTCAAGCTCGTCAATCTGGTACTGACCGATGCCGTAAAGCGCGGCGCCAGCGACATTCACATGGAGCCGTACGAAAAAGAATTCCGCGTTCGCTTCCGTATTGACGGCATTCTGCAGTCGATCATGACGCCCCCCCTGAAGTTAAAGGACGCGATTACTTCCCGCCTGAAGATCATGGCGAAGCTCGACATCAGCGAAAAACGCCTGCCACAGGACGGCCGCATCATGCTGAAGATGGCGGTCGGCGGAAAGAAAAAGCAACTCGACTTCCGCGTCAGCACACTGCCGACCTTGTGGGGCGAGAAGATCGTCATGCGGTTGCTCGACAAGGAGAACCTGCGCCTCGACATGACCAAGCTCGGCTTCGAGCCCGAGTCGCTGGTCAAGTTCGAGAAGGCGATTCTTAAACCGTATGGCATGGTGCTGGTCACCGGCCCGACCGGGTCGGGCAAAACCAACACGCTGTATTCGTCGATTGCGCGCCTGAACCAGCCCGATACCAACATCATGACGGCCGAAGACCCGGTCGAATTCCAGTTGCAGGGTGTCAATCAGGTCCAGATGAAGGAGCAGATCGGCTTGAACTTTGCGGCCGCCCTGCGCGCCTTCCTCCGGCAGGACCCGAACATCATCCTGGTCGGCGAAATCCGAGATTTCGAAACCGCGGAAATCGCCATCAAGGCCGCGCTTACCGGGCACCTCGTGCTCTCCACATTGCATACCAACGGCGCTCCGGAAACCATCACCCGTCTGATGAACATGGGCATTGAGCCGTTCCTGGTGGCCACTTCCGTTCACCTGATTTGCGCGCAGCGACTGGTGCGCCGCATCTGCAAGGACTGCACAGAAGTGGTCGACGTTCCCCACCAAACGTTGATTGAAGAAGGCTATTCGCCCGAAGAAGCCAAGACCGTGAAGATTCACAAAGGCAAGGGCTGTGGAGTCTGCAACAACACCGGCTATAAGGGCCGAACCGGCCTCTACGAAGTCATGGAAGTGGATGACGAAATCCGGGAACTCGTTCTGGTCGGAGCCTCGGCCGTGGAGTTGAAAAAGAAAGCCATTGAGCGCGGCATGATCACCTTGCGGCGCAGCGGTCTGATCAAGGTCGGACTGGGAATGACAACGCTCGAAGAGGTCGCGCGCGAAACGATTCACTGAGTTCCGCTACGGGGAAAGGGAAGAAGAAACATTATGGCGCTTTCGTTAAGCGATTTGCTCAAAAGGATGCTGGAGATGTCGGGCAGCGACCTGCACATCACCACCAATTCGCCGCCGCAAGTGCGCGTGCACGGCCACCTGGTGCCGCTCGATCTGCCGCAGTTGACGCCAGCCGAGACCAAGCAACTCGCCTACAGCGTGATGACCGATTCGCAGAAGCACCGCTTCGAAGAGAATCTCGAACTCGACTTCTCGTTCGGTCTGAAAGGCTTGGCCCGCTTCCGCGCCAACTGCTTCAACCAGCGTGGCGCGACCGCAGCCGTTTTCCGCGTCATTCCTTTCGAGATCAAGTCCTTCAACCAGCTCGGCCTGCCCGCGGTCGTCAGCAAACTCTGCGATAAGCCGCGCGGACTGGTGCTGGTCACCGGACCGACCGGTTCCGGCAAGTCCACGACGCTGGCCGCCATGATCGACAAGATCAACACCGAGCGGCACGATCACATCCTCACCATCGAGGACCCGATCGAGTTCGTGCACATGAACAAGAACTGCCTGGTCAACCAGCGCGAGCTGCATGCTGACACCAAGAGTTTCAGCGACGCGCTGCGAGCGGCACTCCGCGAAGATCCCGACGTGGTGCTCATCGGCGAAATGCGCGATCTCGAAACCATCGAATCCGCGCTGCGTATCGCGGAAACCGGTCACTTGACTTTCGGCACATTGCACACCAACTCGGCGTCGTCGACCATCAACCGCATCATCGACGTTTTCCCGGCGCACCAGCAGCCGCAGATCCGCGCCCAGCTCTCCTTGGTTTTGGAAGGCATCATGTGCCAAAGCTTGCTGGCCAAGAGCGACGGCAAGGGACGCGCCATGTGTATGGAGATCATGGTGCCGAACGCCGCCATCCGCAACCTGATCCGCGAAGACAAGATTCACCAGATTTATTCCGCCATGCAGTCCGGACAGGAAAAGTTCGGCATGCAGACGTTCAACCAGTCACTGGCGACCGCGTACTTCCAGAAACAGATCACGCTGGAAACAGCGCTGGTGCGGTCAAGTAATCAGGACGAATTGCAGGAGATGATCAACCGGGGTGCCAGCCTCGTGAATCGTCCTACGAATACGGCCGGAATGGCCAAGGCAGCTACGCCCACAAAGCGCTGACCCGGGGAAGGAACTCCGGTCTGCACGAAACGGGATACTGACGAAATGCAACACGGGAATTGAGGAGACAGTCAAATGCCAGTCTTTACATTTTCGGGGAAGAGCGCATCAGGCGAAAAGGTGAGCGGAGAGCGTGTAGCCGCCAACAAAGACGTATTGATGCAGCAACTGCGCCGCGAGCGGATCACGCCCGGATCGGTGCGCGAGAAGGGAAAAGAGTTCGCCCTTCCCACATTCGGATCCGCCAAAGTCAAGACCAAGGACATTGCCATCTTTTTCCGGCAATTCTCGGTCATGATCGACGCCGGCCTGCCGCTGGTGCAATGTCTCGAAATCCTGGCGGCCAACCAGGAGAACCCGACCTTTCAGAAAACGCTGAACGGCGTGCGCACCACGGTGGAGGGGGGCGCAACGCTGGCCAACGCCATGCGCCAGTACCCCGCCGTGTTCGACGACCTCACAACCAACATGATCGAAGCCGGTGAAACCGGCGGTATCCTCGACGTGATCCTGCAGCGGCTCGCCGCGTACGTCGAAAAAGCGGTCCGGCTGCGGGCCGCCATCAAGGGCGCTTTGATTTACCCGGTGGCGGTCGTCTCGATCGCTATCCTGATCGTCGGCGCGCTGCTGAAGTGGGTCGTCCCCATTTTCACCAACCTGTTTATGGGCCTGGGCGTCGCCCTGCCTCTGCCCACCCGCATGGTCATGGGGTTGAGCTCGTTTGTCGGTCACTTCTGGTGGTTCTTCATCGGCGGAACCGTGGCGGCGTTCTTCGGGATCAAGCAGCTCCGCAAACATCCCCAGGGCCTGTATTTCACCGACAAGTTGATGCTGAAGACGCCGGTCATCGGCATGCTTTTGCGCAAGATCGCCGTCGCCCGCTTCACACGTACGCTCGGAACGCTCATCACGTCGGGCGTGCCCATCCTGGAAGGCCTTGCCATTACGGCCCGCACCTCCGGCAACGCCGTGTTGCAGGAAGCTCTCTTCAAGGTGCGCAAAGCGATCGAAGAAGGCCGCACCATCGTCGATCCGCTCAAGGAATGCGGTGTTTTCCCCAACATGGTGACGCAGATGATCGGCGTGGGTGAAGCCACCGGCGCCATGGACAACATGCTGCAAAAAATCGCCGACTTCTACGAAGACGAAGTCGACGATGCCACGCGCGACATGATGGCCATGCTGGAACCGGCCATCATCGGAATTCTCGGCGTGTCGGTCGGCGGCATCGTCATTTCGCTCTACATGCCTCTGTTCGCCATGATCGGTAAGTTGGCGGGTTAGAAAACCAGGTGTCGGGTCTCAGGTGTCAGGTGTCAGGGAGAGAACCCTCGACACCTCGACCTGAGACCTGAAATCTGAGACCTGAAACCCTTGGCTTTTAAACATGCATTCGACCTTCGATGAGCGGAACTGGCTGGGCTGGCTGGTCAAGATCCGCGTCCTCATCCTCACGTTTCTGTTCGGGATCGAGTTGATGGTGGCGCGGTTGGCGGAGAGTCCGCTGCCCTTGCGCTCCTTCATCAGCACGATGCTGCTCTGGTACGGCCTTTCCCTGTTCTACATACTTCTATTTTCTTTGTGGGAAGAACAGCACGTGCAGGGCGTGCTGCAGGTCGTCACCGACCTGGCCATGGTCAGCATGGTGGTGCACTACACGGGTGGGTGGGACAGTTCACTCAACTTCCTCTACCCGCTGGTCATCATCGTGGCGTGCATCCTGCTTCCCCGGATGTGGGCCTATCTCTCGTCGGCGCTGGCGTTCATCCTGTATGGCCTCGTGCTCGAGCTGAATTACTACGGGGCAGTCCATTCTTTCGCCACCACGCACCCCGCTCTGAACGTGCTCGAAGCCATCATCTTCGTCAACCTGTTCGCTTACCTTGCTGTCGCCTATCTTGCCTGCCTGCTGTCGGCGAAATTGCGCCAGGTCGACGTGCAACTCAAGGACACCAGTGGAGCCCTGGAAAGCCTGCAGGCCCTGCACGAAAACATCATCCAGTCCATCAGCGGGGGTTTGATCACGACCGATATCGAGGGAAAAGTCACCCTGATGAACACGGCCGCGAAACGCCTGCTTGACTGCGGCGACGAAGTGCTCGGCAAATCGGTCAACGAGCTGTTCCTTGATCCACTGCCGTCGGTTGGCTCGGCCCGCGCCCACGGAGAAGTCCGCTTTCAGCCGGGCGACGGCTTCCGGAAGACGTTCCGGGTCATCGTCTCTGCCCTGACCATCCCGGGACGCGAAGTCTCCGGCAGCGTTTACACGTTCGACGATCTCACCGAGATTCGCCGGCTCGAGCGCGAAGTCCGGATTCAGGACCGCCTGGCCGCCGTCGGACGTCTGGCCGCCGCCATCGCCCACGAGATCCGCAATCCCCTGACTTCCATCGCCGGGTCGGTCAGTATGCTGTCCGGCGCCTCCGAGATGACCGATGAGCAACGCCAGCTTCTGCAGATCGTGACCCGCGAGTCGGAGCGTCTGAACAACATCATCACCGACTTCCTCGCCTACTCGCGTGGAAAGCAGTACCGCTTCGACAAGGTCGATTTGGTACTCTTGCTCGAAGACACGCTGACCCTGCTCGAAAACCGGATGCTGTCGGAAAACACGGGCATCCGCATCGAGAAACACTTCAAATTTCGTGAGGCGCTCACGCTGGCCGATGGGGACAAAATCAAGCAGGTTTTCTGGAATTTCTGCCAGAACGCGGTGCGCGCCATGAAAGACGGCGGCACGCTCGCAGTCTCGCTCGACTCGATCGGCCACGACTGGCAAATCAACTTCGCCGACACCGGCGTGGGCATGACCCGCCAGCAGTCGGAAAAAATCTTTGAGCCATTCCAGTCCGGCTTCGACGGCGGCACCGGCCTCGGACTGGCCATTGTGTACCAGATTGTGCAGGCGCACGAAGGCAAGGTCTGGGCGCGTTCCCGGCTGGGTGAGGGCACCACGCTGGTGCTGCGGTTGCGCCGCTGGGGAACTGGAGTGCCCCAGTTCAAGGCAAATCGCAAGGCAGGCAAATTGTCCCCGGAGATCGGCCTCGAAGCCTCGGCCGCGGCTGCCGGAGAAGGGAGAGCGCGTGGCTAATATCCTGGTTTGTGACGACGAGCGCTCCATGTGCGAAATGCTCGACATCGCCTTGCGGCGCGACAAGCACAAGGTAGAGACCGTGAATTCCGGCGAGGCCGCCAAGCGCAAGATTGACGGCGCGCTCTACGACGTCATCATCACCGACATCAAGATGCCCAATATCGACGGCATCGAAGTGCTCCGCCATGCCCACTCTACCTCTCCCGATTCGGCGGTCATCCTGATGACCGCGGTGGACGACTACGAGGCTGCAGTGCAGGCCGTGAAGGCAGGCGGCGCTTCCGACTACATCCGCAAGAGTCCCGGGCTGGTCGACGAGATCAAGCTGGCCATTAACCGCTCGCTCGAAAAAGCGTCTCTCAGCAAGCAGAACTTCGCACTGCGTCGCGACGCAGCGTCGCGCAACTCGCTCGACAACATTATCGGCGTCAGCGGCGCCATGGAGAAGCTGAAGCAGACGATCCGCACGGTCGCCTCCACCGGAAGCACCATCCTGATTTACGGCGAAAGCGGCACCGGTAAGGAACTGGTCGCGCGCGCCGTGCACGTCTGCTCGCCGCGCGTCACCGAGCCCTTCGTCTCGGTGAACTGCGGCGCCTTCCCGGAAGCGCTTCTCGAAAGCGAGCTATTCGGCTACGTAAAAGGCGCATTCACCGGCGCCAACCAGAACAAGCGCGGCCTGTTTGAAGTGGCTGACGGGGGCACCATCTTCCTCGACGAGATCGGCGAGATGACGCTCGCGATGCAGGTCAAGCTTCTGCGTGTGCTGCAGGAGCGCACGGTGCGGCCGGTGGGAAGCGCTTCGGAGATTCCTATCGATGTGCGTGTGATCGCCGCGACCAATCGCGATCTCGACAAGCAAGTGGCGGAAAACACTTTCCGCGAGGACCTCTACTACCGCCTCAGCGTGATCCCCATTCGCGTACCCGGCCTGCGCGAGCGGCCCGAGGATATTCCGCTGCTGGTGAACCACTTCCTGAAGAAGTACGCGCCCGCGGCAGGGAAGAGCATCGAGCGGGTCGATCCGGCATCGCTTGCTGGACTCTGCGATTACGAATGGCCCGGCAACGTCCGGCAACTCGAAAACACGGTCGAGCGCGCAGTCGCCCTTGAGACCACAAACCAGTTGCGTGTCGAACTGCCCGCAGAGCGCCCGAAAGCCCGCGCCGCCGCTGCGGCAGCCGGCGTCCCCGGCATGCCTGAAAGCGCCGGACCTGGCGGGGTGTTGCCCGAAGGGCTCGATATGGAGAAATACGTCGCCCAGATCGAGCGCTCGCTCCTGCAAGCAGCCCTGAACCAGTCGCACGGAGTCCAAACCAAGGCCGCCGACGTCCTCGGCATCTCCTACCGCTCGTTCCGGCATTTGATGAAGAAGTACGAACTGTAAAGGGCAGGTCACAGGTAAAAGTTGACATGGCTTCTAGCTGTTGGCTCCTGGCAGGCGGGTAGGGTCAGAGCCGAGACTTCCGGTTGGCGTTGGCACGACCTCGATAGGAAGAGGCGGTAGGTTGCCAGAAGCCAGTAGCTAGCAGCCAGTAGCGCGACCAATGCCTGAGACAATAGACCTAGGCGCCGCTCTTCTTCAACTGCTGCTTCCATCCCAGAATCCGTGCCTTATTCCCCTCCGCCTCGGCCTCGGGAATCATTCCTTTTTTCTGGTAGAGCACCGAGAGGCTGGTATGCGCGAGCACGTCGTCGGGATCGACCTCGGCAATCCGCTGGGCCAAGGCGATCGCTTCATCCAACCGATTCAAATCCTGGAGAGCTCGCGCCAGTCCGTGCATGGCTTCGGTGAAGGTCGGATCCGCTGCCAGCGACTGCTCGTACTCCGCGACGGCCTGTTCATGCTGTCCGTCGGCCACCAGATCGAGCGCGGCGTAGTAATGATCTTCCGCCGTCTGGTGCGCCTTTTCCTCGGACATCGCGAACCAAGCCCCTGTTAAGAGGTTCGATTCTAGCATGCGCTTTCCGCCCGCTCGCCTGCGCCCGCAATCTATACTACGGACACCCGCATGCGCTACGTAATCCGTTTTCTGTGGAACGCCACCAAGGGACACCGCCTGGCCCCGTGGCGCAGTCCGTACCTGCTGTGGCGCATCGAGACCTACACCGGTGTGAAGATGACGCAGATCGGCTTCCTTGAATTCTGGCACTTCACCTGGCGCGAGCGCCATCACCTGTGGCTGTTTCTGAAGTGGACGGGAGAGATGGAACGGTACGCGAGACCGAAAGTGGGAAGCGTCAGGTGACTGGTTGTGGGTGACAGGTGACAGGTCACAGAAGATGCCACTGGCCTCTGGGCGGCTGGCGTCTGGCAAACCTCACGAACGTTGATTTCTTCTAACTCCTCGGCCTCAGCGATTTTCTCTGCGATCTCCGCGGGAGTTCTCCGCGTTCTCTGCGTTTCAAGATTTTTATGGAACACGCCGGCCTGCCAGATTCGAATGTGCTGACCCGAACCTGAGAGATTCGAGCAGAAGAAGAAATGCGGGCGAATAAGGGAGAGGTCCTGACGGCCAGCAGCCAGCAGCTAGAAGCGTTTCCTGTGACTTGTTCTATTTCCCCGCCGCCGCCGCTTCGCCCAGCACGATATTCACATCCGTGCCCTTGCCGACTCCCAATAGCTGCGCGGCCGCCCCGCGGTTGGCGGCGATTTCGAGATATCCCATACTGCCCAGAATGCCGAACACCTCCCCTGGCGCGCCCTCCGCATAAGCGTCCTTGATTTCGCGAATCTCGCGCGGCCCAACCACGATCTTGAACGCGCCCGGTTCCTCCACGAACAGCATGGGCGCATCCTGCGGCGTGATGTTTGTGATCAGGTTGCCGAAGCGGTCAACCTTGAGCACCACACCCCGCAAAGTATTTTCATTCACCGGCTTCGGTTTGGGCGCCGAGAAGCGTACGAAGTCGGTAACCTCTTCCCCGAACTTCATCGGATCCACGCCCTTCGCCAGGTACGCCGCCACCGGCGAGAACACGTCCCGCGCATGAAACGTATTGCTGACCGGCTGCAGAAAATAATGTTGGCCCGTGACGTGCCGCACACTCAAGCGCTGCTCCCGCTGATAGATCAACGACAGGACGCCGTTATCGGGGGCCACAAAATGGTGCCGTTCGCTGGTGACCACCAGCGGCCGCCGTGCCGTCCCCACGCCCGGATCGACCACCACCATGTGCACCGTGCCAGACGGAAAGTAGGAATACGCCTGCGAAATCGTCAGCGCGCCATCGAGCACATCGAAAGCCTGCACCGAATGGCAAATGTCGATGATCTGCGCCTCCGGCTCAATCGCCAGGATGACGCCTTTCATGGTGCCGATGAAGTGATCGTTCGTTCCGAAGTCGGTGGTCAGCGTGATGATCGGTGTTCGAGCCACAAAGTCCCTCGCCGCCCGGACACACATCGGCCAGGCCCAGATTCTGTCCCAAACATCGAAAGTAATCTTCCGGGGGGTGAGGGTCAAGGCACTGAGGTAATGGGCGCAAGGAGTGAGGTCGCAAGGATTGCACCCCCATGTCAGGTCAATGCATTATGAAAGAACGCCCCGCTTCAGAAAGGTGAAGCGGAGTTGGCGCTGCCCGCTGCGACTCAGGACGGTTAACTTTAACTTCTGAAAGGGCGGGACTAAACCATGGCAGTTTAACCTTGGGGGAAAGATAGA
>JBKPEB010000046.1:0-15466 GCA_046728215.1 Acidobacteriota bacterium
ATCTAGGAATTCAGATCGCGGACGCTCTGGACGCGGCACATTCAAAAGGGATCATTCACCGCGATATTAAGCCTGCCAACATTTTCGTCACCAATCGGGGACAGGCAAAGATTCTGGACTTCGGGCTAGCAAAGGTCACGCTCAAACCGGAGAGCGTTGCTCTGAGTGCCGCGACTATAGACTCCGATGAACATCTCACCAGTCCCGGCAGTGCGCTAGGAACCGTTGCTTACATGTCGCCGGAGCAGGTCAAGGGACAGGAACTGGACGCTCGCACAGACCTGTTTTCGTTCGGTGCAGTCCTTTACGAGATGTGTACGGGCACTCTTCCATTTCGCGGAGACACGTCGGGTGTCATCTTCGATTCCATTCTCAATAGGACGCCAGTCGCACCCATCCGGCTCAATCCCGATATTCCTGTCGGTTTGGAACACGTCATCGATAAAGCACTGGAGAAGCAAAGGGACATTCGCTATCAGTCCGCTGCGGAATTGAGGACGGATTTCAAACGGCTGAAACGTGATACCGACTCAGGCAGGATCGTGACGGGCAGCATCGCTCCCCACCGTCCTCCGAAGGTCGCAGTGACTGGTCTCATCGGTGTAATCCTCTTCGTTCTTGTGGCAATCGCTGGATGGTGGTTTTATTTCGCTCGCACTCACACCCAGATCGATTCTGTCGTGGTTTTACCGTTTGTGAATACGAGCCATGATCCATCAATGGATTATCTCAGCGACGGTGTTAGCGACACACTCATAGACTCGCTGTCTCAACTTCGTGACATTCGCGTTGTGTCCCGCCAGTCCGCGTTTCGGTATCGCGGGAAAGACGTACAGCCGGAGACCCTCGCGCATGATCTAAAGATTCGCGGTGTAATATCTGGAAGGATCAGTCAACGAGGAGATGATCTGGTCATCGATGCTGAGCTGGTAGACGCCAGCGATGATCGACAGATTTGGGGGAAGCAATACAACGGGAAACTGGCAGACACAGTCAGTATGCAGCAGCAGCTTGCGAACGACATCATTGGGCGGTTAGAGCCATCATCAAAGCATTCTCTAGTCTCAACAAAGCACTACACTGACAACAACGAAGCATATCAAGCTTTTCTGCGGGGTCGTTACCACTGGTCTGACGGCTCCTACGAAAAAGCAATTACAGATTTCGATACTGCCCTCCGGTTTGATCCACTCTACGCTCCCGCATACTCTGGAATCGCAGATGCTTACATCGATCTCGCCATGCTCGATCTCAAGCCACCTGCTGATGCTTTTCCAAAAGCTAAAGCTGCTGTTTCCAAGGCGTTGACAATCGATTTGAACCTAGCCGAGGCTCATACGGCACTCGGCACACTGAGTTGGGGGTTCGATTGGGAATGGGGCGTTGCGGAAGCTGAATTCAAGAAAGCGCTAGAGCTAAATCCGGCGAGTGTGTTGCCACATCAACGCTATTCATTGTATTTGGTAACAATGGGTCGCTTCGAGGAGGCAATCCGTGAGGGAACAAAGGCGGTGGAACTTGATCCGGTTTCCATAAATGCAATCACGACTCTCGGTTACGTCTACACGTTAGCCCACAGGTACGAGGAAGCGATAGCCATTTTTAAGAAAAGCGTCGAATTAGAACAAGAAGTGGGCACTATCACACATGCCGAAATGGCATGGGCGTACGCATTCAAAGGCGACCACGCCACCGCCCTCGCGGAGTATAAACGAATTTCAAAGGTGCCAAACGCGATGGAACAACAGGTTGTGGTCGGAGGAATGGGATTTGTTGAAGCGCTTGCGGGGAGATTTCCTGAAGCAAACCAAACAATCTCTCGTCTCCGGACACTAGCGGAATCTCACTACGTCGATCCATACATGATCGCAGCAGTGTATGCGGGACTGGGCGACAAGAAGCAAGCATTTGACTGGCTGAGTAAGGGCATTGATGAACGCTCATCAAGCATGGTCTATCTCAAAGTCGATCCATTTTTTGACAGCCTTCACGCAGACCCGCGCTATGCCGACCTGCTGCGCCGGATGGGGCTGCCGCAACCAAATTAATCAGCGGCTGGTCAGAAGGTATACCGGGCGGACTAGCAAGTTCTGAAATTTCGTATCAATGGAATCACTCGCTTGCGGCGGCTGCGGAGAAACCCTTTTTGACCAGCCTTGATTCTCTTAGCTTTAGCGCCTCGTCACCATTTGATCTCGGTTGTATGCGCCGGGATGCACCGGATCACACTGTCGGCATCGTGCCGCCGTCGATCACGTAATCGGCTCCATGAATGGAAGCTGCTCGGTCGGATGCGAGGAACGCGACCAGTTCTGCCACCTCTTCAGGCTTGCCGGGACGCCCAATCGGGATGCCTCCGATCATCTTCATAATTTGCTGACGCGCAGCGTTCTCCTCAATGCCGCTGCTCTGAGCAAGCCGCATAATCATTCCGTGCGCTCCTGAGGTCTCGATGAATCCCGGCGAGATCATGATTACGCGAACGCCTTTCGATCCGACCTCATTCGCGAGACCCTTGTTGTAAGTGCTGAGTGCGCCTTTTGCTGACGCGTAGGCGAGCGTCGCGTCGTAAAGAGGAAGGCGATGTTGAATTGACGAAATGTGAATTACGACGCCCGACCTGCGTTCAAGCATGCCCGGAACAAATGCACGATTCAAACGAACGGCTGCCAATAGATTCACACTGAGAGCTTTGTCCCAATCATCATCCGTTAGCGCCTGAAATCCCCCGTTGGGACCGTCTGACCCGCCGACACAATTTACGACAATGTCCAGCCCCTTCCATTCTTGCTGGATGCGATCAACAACTCTCTGCACACCTTGCCGAGTGCCAATGTCGGTTTGTACGAACAGGGACGGGCTTTGTCCCCGGGTCGGTGTTGAGCGGGCTGTTGTTGCGACCGACGCACCGCTCAAAATGAAGCGATGCACGATTGCCTCTCCCATGCCCTTCGTACCGCCAGTTACCAGAACCCGCTTGCCTCTGAATTCGTCGGGTGAAACAGGAAACGGGTAAGGCTGCGTCATGATCGAATCTCGCGTGGCGATGGGTTCGGGCACATTGAGAGTCATGGAATCCTCCGAATTTGGTTGCGCAGTTCTGAGTTTCCCACCATGCTGATCAAATAGGAAGTACGCACGAAAAAGTATGTTAGGGGGACTGGAATGGCAAAGCACTACACACCTGTGACTGCGGCGGCGGACGTAGAGAAAGCATTGCGTCTTCTCGAAGGTCGATGGAAGCTGGTGATCCTCTTCCATCTGTTTGGAGGGAAAGTCATGAGGTTTTCTGATCTGGAGCGAGCCATTCCTGCCATTACACAGAAGATGCTGGGGCAGCAGTTGAAGGCTATGGAGTCGGACGGCATTGTCCTCCGAACAGCGTATCCGCAAGTGCCACCGAAGGTGGAATACAAGCTGACGGCTTGGGGACAATCACTTTGTCCCGCACTCGACGCGATCCTGAAGTGGGCGGATCGTCGCCCCGGTCGCACCTAGCATTCTCTTGGAATGGGCTTTCCCGAAAACCGCATGCACGGTGTACCTTTAGCTTGTTTGCAGGAGGCACCATGCGTAGAGAACGGGCGCTGAAGATCGTGTTGATGTTGGTGGGATTGCTCTTTACAGCAATGATCTATCCCTTGGTGTTGTTTGTGAAGGAAGAGCCTGCGTTGGCGATGATGATGAGCCTTTACGTAACGCTCGGTATTTTCTTGATAGTGGCAGCGCGAAACCCATCCGCGAATCGGAGCATAATCGCCTTCACTGCATGGTCGAGCTTTGCCCACGCTGCCGTGATGTCGTTCCAAGCTTTTCGAAATCTGATCGCACACGGGGAACTGATCGGGTCGGCTGTACTCGTCGTCATCGGTGTAACCCTGATCGCGCTGGCTCCGACGAAACAGCCTGTGGAGCGAGTATCGGAAGCCGTGGGTGTCTAGCTTTAGGAGGCTGTATGAGAATCTTGTGGATCGCTCTGATTGTTGTGCTCTCCGGTCTTCCGCCCCTTTGCCATTCTCAAGTCGCTGGACGACAAGCAGCGGAAAAAAATGTTTCAGCCGATGCGCTTAATGAGGAAAAGCTCGCTTGGGAACTCACCAAGAAAAAGGACAAGGCGGGATTGGCGAAACTGCTCTCCGAAGATTTCACAGAGATCACCGATGATGGTGTTTTCGAAAGAGAGCAGATTCTTGCTAACTTGGACATCCTGACGCTCAGCAGCTACTCGCCGAGGAACTTCAAGGCAAAAGTCATTGCTCCCGATACGGTGTTGCTAGTTTTCCAAGTCACCGTAAGCGGCACGTATAAAGACCACCCGTTCCGAGCCGACAATAATGCTGCCTCGTTATGGATGAAACGCAGTGGCACGTGGCAGAACGTCTTTTTTCAGGAGACGCCCATTCCAACTAGCAGAGAATGACGCGCAGCGATTCATTCAGTCCGCGATTACATTAGACGAGTGGGGGAGCGTGCACTTTGAGCAGCAGCCAACGCCAACACGTTTCAACGGGATCGCCTTTCGAGCCGAAGGTCGGCATTTCGCGAGCGGTACGAGCCGGGCGAATTATCGCGGTCACAGGCACAGCCCCACTCGGCAAGGACGGCAAGACAGTCGCGAAGGGCGATGCAGCAGGTCAGGCGCGAAGGTGTCTGGAAATCGTCCAGTCCGCTATTGAAGGATGGGCGGCAAGCTGTCGGATGTTACCCGCACCAGAATTCTGCTGACCCGAATAGAGGACTGGGAGCGGGTCGCAGCAGTTCACGGCGAGTTGTTTGGAAGCATTCGCCCTGCGAATACGATCATGCAGGTGGTGCGGTTTATCGACCCGGATTGGCTGGTCGAGATCGAGGCGGATGCGGTCGTGGAGGACTAACGACAGTGAACGCCAGAGAACCGTCGCCGTTACAATTCTCTAGTATGCCCGATCGGGAATGCCATCACTGCAAGCAGTGGATCGAGGACGGAGAAGAGCACGACTGTTGGACAACCACGGAAGCGGCTCTGACGCAAGACCTCTCGGACGATCTGCGGGATGCTTGGGAGCGGCTACGTGAGACCGCTGTTTTCCTCGGCGACCAGCGGATTTACGCGTCGCACAAATCAATCATGTTCTCGCGGAAGTCCTGCTACTTCTTCGTGCGTCCGAAGAAGAACTTTCTCGAAGTCTGCGTGTTCCTCGGTCGCACGCTGAACGCCCCTCAAGTGCGACGAAGCGACCGAGCTTCAAAATCGAAGGTGTATCACATCATTCACATCAAGCACCGCGATGAAGTCGAGGCACCGATTACGGACTGGCTTCAGGAAGCTTATGAACTGTCGGACGTGCTGGTGTCGAACGCCGTAAAGGTTCGCGCCAAATCGAAGCACAAGCCGAAGTCCAACCGAATTTCCCCTCGATGAGAGCCGAGCCAGTCGCCGCGTGGAGGAACTAGCGACCAATGACCGCCGCAGCCATCATAATCATCGCCATCGCCGCCTCAGGCGTTCTCATGATGCGGTTTCGGAAGCGATGGCTGGCGAGGATCAACATCGCCTTCACGAACCGGATCACCAGCCTGTTCGCAGACTGGCTTCCGGGTTTCGGTATCCTCACGCACGTGGGTCGGAAGTCAGGAAGAGTCTACCGAACTCCTGTGAACGTCTTTCGAGCGCCGAACGGCTTCATCGTCGCGCTCACTTACAGCAGCCAATCGGAATGGGTGAAGAACGTGCTCGCGGCAGGCGGGTGCGAACTTAAGACTCGCGGGAAGAAATACCAGCTTTCCGCGCCGAAGGTCGTGCGTGATCCTTCGCGAAAGAGGTTCCCGTTTCTGGTGCGACTGGTGCTGAGGACTGTGGGTGCGAATGAGTATATGGAGCTATCGAAATCACCAGCAACCTAAGACGGACACGAGGGCGAGTGGTCGAATGAAAATCATCTTGAGCAGGAAAGGAATCGACAGTGGTGCCCTGTCGGGCAAAATGGCAAGCCCAATTCTGCCGTGCGGATGCCTCTGCTCCATCCCTATACCCTACAGATGCGGCATTTCATACTCGGACGTCCATTTTGGAACACGTTCATTTCAGAAGATCATTAGAGAACTGAACCCGCGCTGGTCAAATCGACTCGCACATCTTGATCCAGACCTCCGGCGCGATGCGGTGACTTTTCGTTTATCGGGCTGGAGACCCGCATTCGGTCAATCCGGCGCTGCTGCTGGACACCTTATCAACCAAGGTGTGGGAGTCGGCGATCTCTTTGTGTTCTTCGGATGGTTCCGAAGGACAATTGAACAAAATGGAAAACTGACGTTCGATCCGCAGGACGTGCATGGACGCCACATAGTGTTCGGATGGTTGGAGGTCGGGCACGTGATTGAGTCGCTGCCGCTGCCGAAAGGTCTCCATTCACTGAGTGATCACCCGCATGTGCAGTTCTTCGACGATGAAATCCGCCCTAACAGAATTTACGTGTCTTCCTTATCGGGTCTGAAGGCTGGCACCTTCCAAACGGAACGGGAAGGAATCGTGCTCACGAGGAATAGTGGAAAGCGCTCAAAGTGGTTATTGCCTGTTGCATTCGAATCGCTGTTCTTGAAACGTGACCTCTCGTACCACGGCAACGAAGCGCAGACAGGCTGCTGCTATCGCCCGTTCGGTACGGCAGACTCATGCGGAATTCCATTGCGCGTTCCGTTGTGATGGCGGTGAGTAGAACGACATCGTTCTTCTCGCACCACGTCGCGAGCTTATCGCCCATGAGCTTATCTTTGGCGCTCGTGAGACCATTTTTGCTACGAAATCCCAGCCATTTGTCCACGGCAGTTTTGACGGCGACGTTCTGTCGGACGGGTTTACCTTCCAGCAGGGTTTCGAGGTCAGTCTTAAGCCGCTTTGCATTCGTTTGCGCTTCCGACCAGATGCGGGTCTCGGCAGACCACTTGTTCTGTCCACGACGAACCTTATTCCCGTCCAGCGTTGCTTCGGGTTCAGTCCAGTTGAATTGAAACCAGAGCGAGCATCCACACCGGGGGTGGTAGCGGTCGTCCTTATGCTTGCAGCCCGCCGAGTGGCGGCGGTAAATGGTGATTTCCATGGGGTTCTTCCTTTTCAGCCCTCATGACCTCAATACTGCGAAAAGGAGAAATCCCCGGCTTCGGGTCGCCCCGCACCTAGTACAAATCTAGTACAAATCGGGTCGCTGAAATGGGAATCGCCAGTGTTTATGCGGGCAAAAGAATGGCTCCTCAGGTAGGACTCGAACCTACAACCCTCCGGTTAACAGCCGGATGCTCTGCCATTGAGCTACTGAGGAGTGTTAGGGCGACCTCGGAGCGGCCGCTCATGTGAAATTTCCTAGCCATCATATCAAAGTGTCGCTCATCTGAGAATAGCGCCATCCTTTACTTTCGGATTCCATCGTCGCGTTTGTTCAATGCTTCCTTAGCTTTACCGAAGTTTTCAACAATGCAAGCGATTGTAGTGTCTCCATTCGAGGGTTTGACCTCCCCTCCCCGGCATGCTATAAAAGTCCGTTTTGTGCAGAAGGCTGCTTTAGGGACCGTTTACCTCTTCCTGAACGTGGCCCAATGCGAAACTTAAATCCGACGCGGCCAAGCTCAGCACTCCTATTCATGTTTTGTAGTGGAAGCGTGTTCGGAACTTCGACTATGCGCTTACGGGCGCCGATCAAGCAGGCGTTCGGCCCACCGTGCTCGCGGTCGAGAGGATCTAGAAGCCTTTTCTAATCCCGCGACGCTTTTCATATCGGAGGACTCCTCGATGCGCACCTGGATAGCTACCGCTACGTCCTTGGGCTGCCGAATTCGCAACACCTTTACGGTGCTTTTGACTCTCTTGGTATCATCCGCCGCCACTGCTTTCGCTCAGCCCACTGGTGAGTCAGCCGGGGGTGAAGCCGCCCTCAAACTGCCTGATCTTTCGCAGGTCACGTTCATGGGCGGAATCGATGGCCACAAGCTCTTGATGATCGGGATCGTGTTCTGCATTTTTGGCTTGCTCTTCGGACTGGTGATCTACACGAAGCTAAAGAACCTGCCCGTCCACAAGGCCATGCTCGAAATCTCGGAACTCATTTACGAGACCTGCAAGACCTACCTTGTCACGCAGGGCAAGTTCATTCTGCTGCTGTGGACATTCATTGCTGTCATCATCGCGGTGTATTTCGGTTGGTTGTCTCCCGTACCCGACAAGCCGATTGGCGTGACATTGCCGATCATCCTGATGTTTAGCCTGGTGGGCATCGCCGGCAGTTACGGCGTGGCGTGGTTCGGAATTCGTGTCAACACCTTCGCCAACTCCCGCACGGCCTTCGCGGGCTTGAAGGGCAAGCCGTATCCTATCTACCAAATTCCTCTAGAGGCCGGGATGAGCATCGGCATGATGCTCATCAGCGTGGAACTCCTGATCATGCTGTTCATCCTGCTCTTCGTGCCCGGCGACTACGCGGGGCCGTGCTTTATCGGCTTCGCGATCGGAGAGTCTTTGGGGGCGGCAGCCCTGCGCATCGCGGGTGGAATCTTCACCAAGATCGCGGACATTGGGTCTGACTTGATGAAGATCGTCTTCAAAATCAAAGAAGACGATGCCCGCAATCCTGGAGTCATTGCCGACTGCACGGGAGACAACGCCGGAGATTCCGTCGGCCCCTCGGCCGACGGTTTCGAGACCTACGGGGTTACCGGTGTTGCGCTGATCACCTTCATTCTGCTGGCGGTGAAGAACCCGACGATCCAGGTGCAGTTGCTGGTATGGATTTTTGTGATGCGCATCATGATGCTGGTGTCGAGCGCGGCTGCGTATTTCATTAACGGGGCCATTGCGAAGGGACGCTATGGCAACGCAGATCGAATGAATTTCGAAGCT
This sequence comes from Acidobacteriota bacterium, assembly GCA_046728215.1. Taxonomy (GTDB): domain Bacteria; phylum Acidobacteriota; class Terriglobia; order Terriglobales; family Acidobacteriaceae; genus Gp1-AA133. Next base: position 8,867 of record JBKPEB010000046.1, read on the forward strand.
CCGCTGACTTCCCTGGTGTGGATCACCTCGATCGTTTCCATCGTGCTTACCTACGTGGTTTCGGCAGTCATCATTCCGGACTTGAATGGCGACTCGACGTTGTGGTGGAAACTCGCATCGATCATTTCTTGCGGCACACTTGCGGGAGCGGTCATTCCCGAACTGGTCAAAGTGTTCACTTCCACCGAATCACGGCACGTTCGCGAGGTGGTCACTTCCGCGCAGGAAGGCGGAGCCTCGCTGGGCATTCTTTCTGGTTTCGTCGCCGGCAATTTTTCGGCCTATTGGCTCGGGTTGGCCATGGTGTCCTTAATGTCTGTGGCGTATTACTTCAGCACCACGTTCCCCGCAACCCTTATGCTGGCCCCCGCAGTGTTTGCGTTCGGTCTGGTGGCATTCGGCTTCCTGGGCATGGGTCCCGTCACCATCGCAGTCGATTCCTACGGTCCGGTTACAGACAATGCACAGTCCGTTTACGAACTGTCGCTGATTGAACAGGTACCGAATGTTGCGCAGGACATTCGCAAAAACTTCGGCTTCGACGTCAACTTTTCCCGCGCCAAGGATCTGCTCGAAGAAAATGACGGCGCGGGCAACACGTTCAAGGCGACTGCCAAACCTGTACTGATCGGAACCGCCGTAGTGGGTGCGACCACGATGATTTTCTCCATCATCATGGCCCTCACCAACGGGTTGACCTCGAACGTCAATAGCCTTTCCTTGTTGCATGCGCCTTTCGTCCTCGGCCTCATCACGGGCGGCGCGATGATCTACTGGTTTACCGGCGCGTCGACGCAAGCGGTGTCGACAGGGGCTTACCGCGCTGTTGAGTTCATCAAAGCAAACATCCGGCTCGAAGGAGTCGAGAAGGCGTCTGTCTCGGACAGCAAGAAGGTCGTTGAGATCTGCACGAAGTATGCGCAGAAAGGGATGTTCAACATCTTTCTGGCCGTCTTCTTTGGGACCTTGGCATTTGCCTTCGTTGAACCCTTCTTCTTCATCGGCTACCTGATCTCGATCGCGATTTTCGGACTCTACCAGGCTATCTTCATGGCCAATGCGGGCGGCGCCTGGGACAACGCGAAGAAAATCGTCGAAGTGGAAATGAAACAAAAGGGCACGGAACTTCACGCAGCCACCGTCATTGGTGACACGGTCGGAGACCCGTTCAAGGACACGTCTTCCGTGGCCTTAAACCCAGTGATCAAATTCACCACCCTGTTTGGTTTGCTGGCGGTAGAGCTGGCGGTTTCGCTCTCGAAGAATGGGACTGCGCTCACGCATGGACTGGCGCTGGTGTTCTTCCTCGTCTCGGTCTCCTTTGTATACCGCTCTTTCTACGGAATGCGCATCGGGTCGGAACTGCCTGCCCCGAAGGCAAGGGCCCACGCTGCCGCAGACTAGTTGCGTGCAGGTCTTAGCAACGCCACCCTCGACGGGTGGCGTTTTCTTTTTCACGTGTTAACGTACAGCGCATGTTCATCGGACACTTCGGAGTCGGTCTAGCCGCCAAGAAGCTTGCGCCGCGTACTTCACTTGGAACGCTGTTTTTCGCAGCACAATTTCTGGACCTCCTTTGGCCAATTCTGCTCTTGCTCGGCCTCGAACATGTGCGCATTGCGCCCGGCATCACCAGGATGTCGCCCTTCGATTTCTACGACTACCCCATCTCCCACAGTCTTGTGACAGCCACGCTTTGGTCTTTGATGGTAGGCGGAACCTACTACGTTCTGCGGCGGAACTCGCGCGCAGCCGTAGTCGTCGGGATCCTGGTTCTCAGTCATTGGGTGCTTGATTTGCTGGTTCATCGTCCTGATCTTCCCTTGTGGCCGGGAGGTCCGAAAATAGGCCTGGGCCTTTGGAATTACTGGGCACTGGAGACGATCTTGGAAGTCGCGATCTTTAGCGCCGGGATTCGAATGTATCTGAGCGTGAGTCGCGCTCGAGATGGAATCGGCAGATATGCATTCTGGGCCTTCGCTGTTTTTCTCTTTCTGGGCTGGATTGCTAGTCTCGTGGCGGGCGCGCCGCCTGACGAACGCTCCATGGCTTGGGGTGCCCTGGCGATATGGATTGTCCTTCCCTGGGCCTGGTGGGTGGACAAGCATCGCGAGACCACTGCCACCTAATTCTCATTTGCGTGATTCTTGCGCGGGCGAAGCGGACATGGGTTTGAGCGTGCGGAGGTAGAGGACGAGTTGCCAGCGTTGCAACTCCGGCAAGCGGCTAAACGAAGGCATTCCTCGACCTGTGTTGCCGTTGGTAATCCTCCAGAACAGGGTGCCATCGGTCTGCGATTGAACTACAGGCAATCGCAGGTCCGCCGCATTCTTTCGAACCAGACCAGTCCCGTCTTCCCCGTGGCACTCAACGCAGTGCCTTTTGAAAAGCTTCTCCCCGCCCGCCGCGAGTTCCGGCTTCGCTGCCAGAGGATTCGCCCTCGCGGTCGCGTCAGCGGGCGGATGCCATTGTGGATCTTGCTGGTATCCGACGTTTTGCGCAGCCAGCATACCGAATAACAACATCACGCAGACAGCGATGGATAGGGCGCGCATCAGTGCTTTCCTGTGAAGAGGTTCGCGAATCTACTGCCGAATCCGCGAAGCTCATAACTGTATCCGAAGCGGAACAGAACTGGACTTCCATTGTGAGTAAGCGCGACCGATGGCGAAAAGTGCAGCGCACTGTTGTCGCTCAGTTGCCAGGAGACGACCGGCGCTACATAGTGAGTCGTGTCATAGGCGCTGAATCCATCTACCGTGCTGCCCAGCCCACCATACACTTCGACTCCGGCAAGGAAATTCTCCCGGCAAAATCGACAACTGTTGCCGGACGCCAGGGTGGCAAGCGGCCGGTAGACGCCAAAGGCGTAGCCGAATTCGAATCCTTCTGCCTGCGACAGATTTTTCTCGGTGATGAAATTGCCGGCGATGTTCCAGTCATGCACCATACTGGAGAGAATCAGCTTGGCTTCGAGTTCTTGCACCTTCTCCGACTGCAATTCCGAATTCGGAGAGCTCACGTCGGGTCCGCCACCCACGATTTCCTTCTGGATCCTGGAAGCTTCGCTGATCCGTTCGTACTCCACATACAGCACGGGATTGATGCGATGCTCACGCTGGAAGAGGCGGAAACGGTTCTCCAGCCGCCAACCGGTAAACACCGCGCTGTCACCAACCGTTCCCTGCCCTTCCAGGTAGAGTTCCGAGGTCCACCATCCGGTAACTCCGTATTCGAGTTCCATGTAAGGCGCGACGTAGGCGACTTGTCCGGAACGTGGAATCCCGGAGGTGGTGTACACCTCAATCTCAAGGTTTCCGGGTTCCTCCAGATGATGATCATAGGTAACGAAGTAAGGGCTCTCCTGCGCTCGCAGGTTGCTCGAGCCCATCACTAAGATTGCCAAGCACAAAGTGATCGTTTTCAAGTGTCTTCCTAGTTGCAACTATGTTGCATCTATTGCAGAATTGATATTAGACAGCGTCAATGTTCGCGTCAATCCTTGCCCAACATTTTGTGTTTCAGGATTTCTGCAACTACTTGCAACAGGGAGAGGTTATGCGGCCGTCACAGTGCGGCATTGCCCGCAATAGCCGCCGATTTCGAGCCGGCTCACCACGATGTGGAAACGACAATCGCGTTGGATCTGTCCCTTGAGACGGTCGAACAGATCGCTCTCGAATTCGGTGATTTTGCCGCACCGCAGGCAAGCCATGTGAATGTGATCGCGCTGCGGCCTACGCTCATAGAAGTGTTTTTCTCCCTGCAAATGCATGAGGTCCAGTTCGTCTACCAAACCATGACGCTTCAGCAGGCTGAGCGTTCGGTAAACCGTAACGCGATCGATTTGGGGATCGACCTTGCGTGCTTTGCGCAGAATCTGGCTGGCATCGAGATGCTGCTTGGCGGTCTCGACGACACCCAGGATAGTACGGCGCTGCCGCGTCATGCGCAGTCCGCGTGACATCAGCTCCGCTTGCAGGCGGCCCGGTACTTCGGTTTGCGGGAGTGGCATGGGGTCAAAATCCTGATTACTGCAACCCAGTTGCAATTATGTCATAATCGCCGCTCGCCAGCCCTGTAAACTTTACTAAACTCGGCCGCGTTCAGTTCGCTTTCATTTTCTCTTTGACACTGTGGGCGAGCTTTTCGATCTCTTCCGCTTTCTTTACCACGTCGAAGGAAAGGACATTTTCGTTCGTTTTATCGACGTAGTCTTTAAGCTCGGTGGCGAGTCTCAGGAGCTTTTCTGTATCGCGTTTCAGGGCGGCCTGCCGTTCCTGATTCGCCTTCTTGGCCATATCACGTTCGAGCTTGGACTTCGCCTGGTCCTCGGGCGAAGTGGGTTGCGTTTGCGGCTCGGGTAGAGGAGGGAATCTGGGGTTCTGGGCCGCAGCAGGCGAAACGGCCAAAGCAAGTATGAGGCTGACGATGAGGGCGAAGGACGTTCTGGTCACCAGATACACTCCGCAAGAAGAATGCGATTCCGACCAACTTTAATTATAAGTTGAGAGCGTGACGTCTGGCAGAATGGAGAGATAGCCAGCCGTCAGCATTCGATTTCCTCGATGCCATCCCCATGCGGAGGTTAAAAAACAAGCGAGGACCGAAGTCCTCGCTCCCGCCTCCGACGATCTATGCTGTGACCTTACAACTGACTCATTTTTGCCAGGAATTCGCTGTTGCTGGTGGCCTTGGCCAAGCGTTCGATCAGCAACTCCATGGCTTCCACCGGGCTCAGCGGGTTCAGAACCTTGCGCAGCACCCAGATGCGGGTCAAGTCTTCCTTGGGAATCAACAACTCTTCCTTACGGGTGCCGGAGCGCTGAATATCGATGGCCGGGAAGGTTCGCTTATCGACCAGTTTGCGGTCGAGAATGATTTCCATGTTGCCGGTGCCTTTGAACTCTTCAAAGATCACGTCGTCCATGCGCGACCCGGTATCGATAAGCGCGGTGGCAATGATGGTCAGCGAACCGCCTTCCTCGATGTTGCGGGCGCTCCCGAAGAAACGCTTCGGGCGCTGCAGCGCATTGGAGTCGACGCCGCCTGAGAGCACCTTGCCGCTGGGTGGAACAATCGTGTTGTACGCGCGCGCCAAACGCGTGATCGAATCGAGCAGGATCACGACGTCGCGCTTGTGCTCCACCAGGCGCTTGGCCTTCTCGATCACCATTTCGGCAACCTGCACGTGGCGGGCAGCGGGCTCATCGAAAGTCGACGAAATTACTTCGCCTTTCACCGAGCGCTGCATGTCGGTGACTTCTTCCGGGCGCTCGTCGATAAGCAGAACAATCAGGACAACTTCCGGATGGTTCGTAGTGATGGAGTTGGCGACGTTCTGCAGCAGCATGGTTTTGCCGGCGCGGGGCGGCGAAACGATCAGTCCACGCTGCCCTTTTCCGATGGGTGTCAGCAGATCCATGACACGGGCGCTCACGTTGTCACGTGTGGTTTCGAGTTTCAGACGCTCCTGCGGATACAGGGGTGTGAGGTTGTCGAACAGAATCTTGTTGCGGGCTTCATCGGGCGATTCAAAATTGACCGCCTCGATCTTCACGAGCGCAAAATATTTCTCGCCCTCATGCGGGGGCCGCACCTGCCCGCTGATCGTGTCACCCGTCTTGAGATCGAACTTGCGGATCTGGGAGGGCGAGACGTAGATGTCGTCGGGCCCAGGCAGGTAGTTGTAATCCGGCGAGCGAAGGAAGCCATAGCCGTCAGGCAGAATTTCAAGCACGCCCTCGGCGAAAATGTGGCCTTCCTTTTCACTCTGCGCCTGGAGGATCTTGAAAATCAGATCCTGCTTGCGCAGGCCGCTGGCCCCGGGCAGATCCAAAGATCGGGCGATCTTGGTCAACTCGGTAATATTCTTTTCTTTGAGTTCAGCGATGGTCATTGATCACCTACGGGAAATTTACAGGGGGGTGCGGCTGGAAGACTTGCAACTCGCGGGGGCAGGAGGCGGGGCTGTTTTAGGCAGCCCGCCGTTGCGCCTCAGCAAAATTTTCCGGCTCTGACAGAACGGCCTGTCGCTCCGCTCCCGCGATCCGGTCCAATACCTGATTCATGGTTTCTTGAATGCGGGTGCTAGGCCGGTGAAACTTCCGGGTGGCCTTGGAGGCAAGCTGACAGAGCATATAACGATTCCGCAAAGTATGTAAAGCTTCAAAAACGCGATCAGAGCGCATGGCTGTAAACTTCTCCTTTACCTTTTGTTCTCCAGTCAACCCGGGGCCGCAACTTGAAAGCCCGTCTCGAACGAGATGTAAAGCACTGAAATAAGATGGGTTTAAATGGATTGAACGAGTCAACCCTATAGATGCTCCACCTACCCTGAAAGTTGCTTTTTTCTGGGTTTAGGACCTGGTTCGACGCAGGGCACGTCCAGCTTGGACCACAAACGACTTAAGCAATTCTTGGAACGCGTTAATGTAATGGCAAAGGCGGGGTACGTCAAGGGTTTCCTGCGGACCCTGTCGTAGTGCATTAGAAGTGTCCCCTGTTTCAGCACAATAGAAATGTCCCTTTTGTTCGATAAGTATTCGTCATGCATACAGCAGCAGCCGAAGCTGTGCGGAAAGTGGGAATCCCGCGCTG
>JBKPEB010000047.1:0-58904 GCA_046728215.1 Acidobacteriota bacterium
AACATATGTTGGTCGGGCCGGGTAAGATTCAGCTAGCACACTCCCAACTGGTTCATTTTTCACGGCCTTCCATCGACCTGCTGCTTGAGTCCGTGGCGGGAATGTACGGTTCGCGCTCGATCGGTGTGATTCTCAGTGGCTCGAACCAGGATGGCGCAGTCGGCATGCGCGCTATCAAGGAAGCGGGCGGAACTACGATCGCCCAGGATCCCGCGTCCTGCGAGTTCAAATTCATGCCTCAGGCGGCAATTTCTACTGGTTGCGTGGATTTCGTGGTTTCGATTGGCGCCATGGCGGATGTGCTAAAGAAACTATGCAAGGGGACAAAGGTTCGTGAATGAGTAAGGACCTCGCACTGAAAGAGTTGCTGCAGGTACTCGTTGAGTACCGCGGCTTCGATTTCCGGGGCTATAAAAAAACAACTCTGGAACGCCGGTTCCGCAAACGGATGTTTCAGCTCAGCATCGGCTCTTACGGCGATTACGCCGAATATGTCCTCAACCATCCCGACGAAGCGACAGAGCTTCTCAATACCATCCTGATCAATGTCACCGAATTTTTTCGTGACACGCCGGCATGGGAGATTCTGCGTAACGAGGTGTTGCCCGTAAAGCTGAAGGGTCTCAAATCCGGCGAGTCCATCCGCGCCTGGAGCGCGGGTTGTGCTAGCGGACAAGAAGCTTACTCGATCGCCATAGTTTTGAGCGAGTACTTCGGCCCACGAATCGCCGAGTACGATGTAAAGATCTACGCTACCGATATCGATGACGATGCCCTGACCACCGCGCGGCGCGGAGAATACAAAGCGGAATCGCTTCGCCGCCTTCGCCCAGAGTGGCGCAGCAAATACTTCCACGGCAAGGGCATGCAGCGTGTCAATCGCGAGATTCGTAGGCTTGTGATTTTCGGGAAAAGCAATCTGGCCCAGAATGCTCCCATCTCCCACGTCGACCTGCTGTTGTGCAGAAATGTATTGATCTACTTCGATTCCGAACTGCAACAACAGATTCTGGCCCGGCTGCATTATGCACTTGAACCGGGCGGAATTCTGTTTCTCGGGAAATCCGAATCTCAGCTCACCAACTTCTCTCAATTCCGCCGGCTTAACGCGCGCTGGCGCATTTTTCAGCGGACTACTCCCGCGTCGGTTGCGGATGAAAAGGTCGACACCCATATGGATCACCATGAAGATATAGGGTTGTCTAAAGAGGCAGGCCGGGAACTCGATGCCCTGCGTACACAACATCGCTACATGCTCGAAACGTTGCGCTTGGGTGTTTTGGTACTTGGCGCCGACGATACGATCGCGCAAAACAACACGGCTATGCTCATACTGCACGGGCTGACGCCGGTGGACCTTGCTTCCAAACGCCTGCAAGACACCGACCTGTTTACACGCATGCCGGACCTGGCGCTTCATCTTCAGTCCAGCCGCCTGAACGACGAGACCGTCCGCTTCCAGAATCGTGTGAGGGTTGGCGGGAACGAGCGTCTGCTTGCGGTTACGCTGCGCCCGATCTTGGATGATCGACGCACACGCACCGGAACACTGATCTATTGCGAAGATGTCAGCGTGCAGGAAAAGCTTCATACCACCATCGAGGAACTCGAATCTACAAGCGAGGAACTGCAATCTGCCAACGAGGAATTGGAAACCACGAATGAGGAACTGCAGTCTGCCAACGAAGAACTCGAGACCACCAATGAAGAGTTGCAGTCTACCAATGAAGAACTGGAAACCACGAACGAAGAGCTTCAGTCGCTGAACGAAGAACTGGAGACCACCAATCAGGAACTGGAAGAGAGAAGCAAGGATCTCGACCAAGCCAGCAGCCTGTATGCACAGACGCTGGAAAAGATCCACCTCCCCGTTCTGCTCGTAAATCGCGAGCGAAAGATCGAGTTTTGGAACAGCATGGCGTTGCGCCTCTTTGGATTCAAAAACAAGCCCCCGATCGAGTTTCAACTCGAACAGTTGCCTTTGACCGAAGCGTTGCGCAACGTAATCATCAGGCGTTCACACGCTGTTTTCATTCAGCAGAAACCGATAGTAGCCCGAAATATCAATCTGCCGGGCAAGCTTTATCCTTCGGTTGACATCCATTTCAGTTTCGTGGAGCGGGAAGACCAGAACAGTGACGTTCTGATCATGTTTGAGGCACGATCCGCGGGCACGGCGCCAGCAAAATCAACGCGGTCTCGAAAAACGAAGAATTCCGCGATGCGATCACCCAGAAGAGTACCCAAAAGCTCCGTTCGAAAAGGATTACGAAAAAAGAAACGCTGAATATGCAGGCGGAAATCAGTCTACTCGACCCTTCTTGAAATGCGTCGAGGTCCTTTGGCGTACGGAATGCTTTGCTATTTTCAGTTGTCCCCGAACCGCTTTCAGATTAGCTTTCTGATCCTCGATATGCAGCCGCATGCGTCGACGCAGATTCTCAATGGTTTCCAATAACTCTTCCGTGCGCCGTCGCTGAGCCTGCATCGATTCAATCGTTTCCCTCATCAAAATTGAGGAACGGTCCGCTAAAACTCGGGACTCTCCAGTTGAACCATCGAGGTCTGTACGAGGCCGTCCATCGCCGTTTTGGGAGACGATTTCATGCCGCTCATGGCCTGCACGAAGAAACCATTTCTGTAGTTCCCCTGGAAAAGCATGGACCGGACTGCGCGGTCCTCTCCCAATGCGATGGACTGGCAATCCTAATTCTCTCTCCCAGCGTTGGACCGTTCGCACACCACGATTCAGGTACAGCGATATCTCTTTCCAGGAATTGAGCGAACCAATCCTCTGCGGCGGCTGATTCTAAATTAGACAACCCGTCGGCAAATGTTACTTTCTTCTGGTATTGATCCGCAACAAAAGTTGCAGTGGCCGGGCGTATCGCGAGGTACAACAGCCGTTGCCTTCCTCGGCAACGGTTGTAGCGGTTCGTCTAAAACGACGAATTACTTGGACATCACGGGCGAGACCCAGGCGGGGTCAGGTCTCGAGGGGTGGACCTGCCACCGCCCGGTTTCCCTCTCTGGAGTCAGCGCCCCGAAGAATAACGCGCGAATGATCGCTATTCCTTCCGTGCGGCACCCAGAGGAGAGGAGTAAGTCCACCGCTGGTGCGAAGCCTCCGCCCACGCGACCGTAGAATATAGTCATAGTTCGATGGGTACGCAAGACGACTGATCAATCCCCCAAGGCGCCCGATATATCGGCACGACGGCCGTCCGACGCTTCCTCTCGTCTGACTCTATCGCGACTCATGAATTGCTGGATCAACTACGGTTTTCTCCGTATAGTGCATCGTGCTCTGAGCGACGATCATCGACCGATAAATAGAATTCACACCAACTCACACAAAGAGGAGCCCTCCATGAAGGCCGTGACTGGAATCTTTTCATCGAAGGCACAGGCAGAACGCGCCATCTCAGCACTGCGGTCCCAAGGCATTCCTTCAGACAAAATCACATTGCTCACTCCGGGCGACGCGCATGCGGGACCGGCTGGGGTTCCAACCGACGCCGCGGAACAACCCGGTATCGGAAAAGCGATCGGAGCGGTAGTGGGAGCGGCAACCGGACTCTCGGGCGCAGCGCTTGCAGCGGTGGTACCGGGGGTCGGCCCGGTGACTGCCATCGGATTGCTCGGCGCTGCCCTGCTGACGGCTGCCGGTGCCGGTGTGGGCGCCGTCGCGGGCGAATCGCTCGACAGCTTCTTAAGCCAAGGAGTGCCGGAAGACGAGCTGTTCGTCTACGAAGACGCTTTGCGCAAAGACCGAAGTGTGGTCGTGGCGCTCGCGGAAGATGCCGAGTCCGCCTCGACTCTTCGCAAGACGCTCGAGACAGCTGGCGCCGAAGCAGTCGATGCGGCACGGGAGCAATGGTGGATCGGTTTGCGCAGCGCGGAAGAAGAGCACTATGCCAGATCAGGCCGTCCCTTCAAGGATGACGAGAAATTCTATCGGATGGGGTTTGAAGCCGCCCTCCATTCCCGCACGCGCTGCAAGGAGTTCGATCAGGTATCCGCAGAAATGGTTTCTCAGCTCGAAGATCTGCAGCGACAATACCCGGGCGTCAATCTTGAAACTGCCTTTACGGAAGGCTATCAGCGCGGACGCGAACATTACCAGCAGCTCTGCGATGAGAAAAAGGCAGCGTAGAATTCGCTCAGGCGGTAGCCTTCGAGACAGACCCGCAGATCAACGCGCAGCGCGGACGTCGTCGGCCGATATCTGTGACGCCGGGAGCACACTCTGTGGAGTGACCGGCTCCAGAAGGGACTCGGCCTGGAAGATGCTAGGGAGCAAAAGATAGAGGCGAATTGTCGACGAGATTCGAAACAGGGTTCAGCCCGAAGCGCCAGCTCGTAGTGCCAACCCAGCTTCCATCGTACGAGTGGACGTGAGTAGCTTGCGGGTCTCTTCATGCTGCGGATTACCTACGACCCGCTGGGCATCTCCGCTCTCCACAAGCCGGCCATGGGCCATGACAGCGATAGCATCGGCCATGCCCGCCACAAGCGCGATATCATGAGAGATAAGAAGATAGCTCAGCCCGTGTGTTGCTTGCAGATCGAGAAGCAGGTTCGCAATCTGCGCCTGCGTTGACAGATCAAGCCCGGAAAACGCTTCATCCAACACCAATAGCTTCGGTCGCATGGTAAGTGCCCGAGCAATGGCCAGACGTTGGCGCTGACCTCCGCTGAACTCCATGACCCGTCGCCCGAGTGCTGCGGGCGACAGTCCTACTTCCTTCACCACGGTCTCAGCGACTTCCCTGCGTTCCGAACGAGCCTTACCTTGAATTTGAAGAGGCTCTTCAACCGCCTCTAATGCTGAAAAGCGTGGATTGAGCGACGTGACGGCGTCCTGGAAAATCATTTGAACATCCAAGCGAACGCAACGAAGCTGGCTGTGCGTCAACCGGGCGAGGTCCACGCCCTCAAACCAGATGTGCCCCGAGTCAGGCTGTTCAAGACCCGTGACGCACCGCGCAACGGTGGATTTTCCTGAACCCGACGAGCCTACAAGTCCAAGTGTTTGTCCTTGCCCGATAAGAAAATTAACGTTGTCCACCGCCGTAACCGGCACACGATTGAACCAGCGGCCACCCGCTAAGTAGTGCTTCGACAGCGATTGCACCTGCAGCAGAGGTGTGCGCGCCGCTTCGTGGATTTGCAGGTTATCCGCCATATCGGAAGCAACTCACAACCCGGGTCGGCTCAGGTCTCATTTCGTGCGGTGATCGTTCAGCGCAAACGGCCATGCGATCCGGACAATGTGGTTCGAAATTGCACCTTGATTGGCATGAAAGATGTTGCGAATGCTCCGCCTCAATCTGAGGAAGGCGCGCCTTTCGTTCGAATGCCGCCGCTGTCGACAGCTTCGCCAACCGCAATAGCGCCTGCGTATAGGGGTGAAGTGGGCGGGCGACAACATCCGCGCAGTCGCCCAGTTCGATCATCTCCCCGGTATACATCATGGCGATGCGGTGCGAAAGTGACGAAACCAGACCGACATCGTGGCTGATGAGAAGAATTGCCATTCCGTGCCTGTCGTGCAACTTCAGCAATAGTTCTGCAATCTCCGAGCGAAGCGGCGCGTCGAGTTTGCTGGTGGGCTCATCCGCAATCAGCAATCGTGGTCCACACGCAATGGCTTGCGCCAGGACAATGCGCTGACGTTGTCCTCCGCTAAGCTGATGTGGATAACAATTCCGAATCTTGAAGGGCTCATCGAACCCCACCTCCGCCAGCAGTTCGTCGATCCGTGCGCGCCGGTCTTTCCCGTTCATGGGAAGATGGGCTCGCAGTACTTCGCCGATCTGGGTTCCAACCGTTAGCACCGGATTCAACGAAAGCGCGGGTTCCTGCGGTACGAGAGAGAGCTGCCGCCCGCGAATAGACCGTAGTTTCTCTTCCGGCAGGCGGAGAACATCTGCCTCGTCGAAGAATATTTCTCCAGCCACTATTTTGGCGGACCGCTGCATAATCCCCGCGATGGCATGCGCGAGCGTGCTCTTCCCGCATCCTGATTCGCCCAGCACGCCGAGGATCTCTCCGGGGCGGACCTGAAGATTCACACCCTGCAAAGCGCGCACGGGCTCGCCGCCTGCTTGGGAGTAGATCAGGCTTAGATTCTTGATTTCGAGCAAGCTTTTCCCCGCGCGATTCAACTGCAGTTCACCCCAGGAACTCAGTTTCGCCTAAGTCTTCCTGCGGAACAATTGCCCCCGCCACGCGAAGGTATCGAGACTTTAGGAATTGAGAACCTGGATGGTAGCCTTTATTCGTGGCCAATGAATCACCCAGCGAAGTCCTGTCGCTCGGCGGGCGTGAAGTCCAGATCACGCATCCTGACAAGCTGTACTTTTCGTCGCAGGCAAAGGTCTCAAAGCTCGACCTTGTGCGCTATTACCTGTCTGTTGCCCCGGGCGCACTGGCGGGGATACGGGACCGACCGATTGTCCTCAAGCGCTTCGTCAACGGTGCCGAGGCCGAAGCGTTCTATCAAAAGCGAGCCCCCGCTCAACGACCTCCTTGGTTGCGAACTGTAACGCTCTCTTTTCCTTCCGGGCGCACGGCGGAAGAGGTTGTCGTCGACGACGACGCCGGACTCGCATGGATCGTCAACCTGGGCTGCATCGAGCTTCACCCTCACCCGGTCCGCTCGGGCGATCTTGAGCATCCCGACGAGTTGCGCGTTGACCTCGATCCGATTCCAGGCGTGGAATGGGATGACGTTCGCCGGGTGGCCTTGGAGGTCCAAGCTTTTCTCGAAGAAGTCGGGCTCCGTGGGTGGCCCAAGACCAGTGGATCACGGGGAATGCACATCAATGTGCGCATTGAGCCGCGCTGGACATTCGCCGAGGTCCGCCGCGCGGCGGTCGCGCTGTCTCGCGCGGTCGAGCGCCGCGCTCCCACTCTAGCCAGCTCGAAGTGGTGGAAAGAAGAGCGCCACGGCGTCTTCCTCGACTACAACCAGAATGCCAAGGACCGCACAACCTGCTCTGCCTATTCCGTACGTCCATTGCCCGACGCGCGCGTCTCAACCCCCGTGCAGTGGGACGAAGTGCCGGTGTGTGACCCAGCCGACTTTACGATCTTCACGGTGCCGGAACGCTTCGCAAAGATCGAGGATCCCCATGCGGGAATGGATGCCGCGGCCGGCTCGCTCGAGAAACTTCTTGATCTCGCAGCTCAGGATGAGGCGGCGGGCCTTGGAGATGCGCCGTGGCCTCCACATTTTCGCAAGATGGCGTCAGAGGCGCCGCGCGTGGCTCCGTCTCGCGCCAAGAAAGTCGCAAAGAAAGCACGAGTGAAGATGCCCCTGATCGTGGTGGCCAACTCCCCCGATAAAACCGCCGCTTTGGCGGGGTTGCAGAGGTGGAAGAACAAGCACGCGCAAGTGGCTGAGTTACTCGCGATGGATGACGTACTCGTCGATTCGATGCGAGGTCGGTCATCGACCTGGACCCGCATCCGCATCAATTTACGTCACGTACCCGAACATCTGCGTCCCCCGCAAGAAACACCTGATCCGGACGATGATCCGACCCGCGAATGGCGCGAACGCTATAAGTAAGAAAGAGACAAAGCAGAAAGAGGGCAAGTAGGGGGTTGGAATCCTCAACGACCTTGTGGAAAAATTTCAGCCAACTCTTGCGGCGGCACAACTTCCAGCTGCCCGTAAGTACAGTCGCTAGGCTTTTTATCTTTCCGCCATCTGCGAAATTGCGCTGTATGACGGAACCGGTCTCCTTGCATGTGGTCGTAAGCGACCTGCAATACCAGTTCCGGGCGCAATGGTTCCCACGATAAATCTTTCCCTTGACTCCAGCGGCTTTGCCCGCCCGGCATCCGCTTAACACCGTCCTCAGTCTCCATACCTGTTTCCGCCCAACGTCTCCATGGGTGATTATCGATTGCCCGTTCGCGATATGGCTTCAGGAATTCCGCCAACTCTCGCCGTTTCTCGGTGCTGAAGCTCGCGCAGACACCCACGTGCTGCAGGCCGCCGGCATCATCGAACAATCCGAGCAACAGAGAACCAACCAGCGTCCGATCACCCTTTTTGTGCCAGCGAAAGCCCGCGACAACGCAATCACAATCGCGTTCGTGTTTCACCTTGAGCATCACGCGCTTGTTCGGCTCGTAGGTACCCGCAATGGGCTTGGCAATCACACCGTCAAGACCTGCACCCTCAAAGCGCCGAAACCAATCCGAAGCCACGCTGCGGTCTCGGGTTGCCGGCGTCAGGTGAATGGGTGGTGGCACCGAAGAGAGGAGCCCTTCCAGTTCCGTGCGTCGTGTTGCGAATGGTTCGCCCCGAAGATCTCGATCTTCTATGGACAGAAGATCGAAAAATACAAAGGAGGCCGGAGTCTGTTTGGCCAGAAGGTTCACCCGCGACGCCGCCGGATGCAGCCGCAATTGCAGAGCGTCGAAGTCAAGTTCGTTGTCCCTGACAATGACAACTTCTCCATCGAGAACGCATCGCGACGGCAAGGCGGCACGCAAAGGCTCCAACAGTTCCGGAAAGTAGCGGTTGAGCGGCTTCTCGTCGCGGCTCTGAATCAGAATCTCATCCCCATCGCGAAAAACGAGCGCGCGAAATCCGTCCCACTTGGGCTCAAAAATCCATTCGCCCTCGGACGGCAATTCATCCACGCGCTTGGCGAGCATCGGCAACAACGGCGGGTTCACCGGGAGGTCCACACTTTCATGGTACAACGCCAACCCCGGTACAGCGCGACATCCACGGTTTCAGATGTACTGCGAGCAACATGCTCTTTCCGTTAACTTCGCATTGAACTGATATCCAACCACCAAGCCTTACGGACAAGCCAGCGCACGTGATGCTCCAGACTTCTATTTAGGCACCGCCGACTGACGAAGCCGTTGTCTTGTAGTCGCAATGATGAATTTGAAGTTTTTGCATTCTGGATTGCAGCGTACTCCGCTTCATACCCAGTCTTGCGGCGGCTCCATTCATCCCTGCGACTTTTCCTCCTGTTTGTCGCAGTACCTGGAGAATGTAGTCGCGTTCCATTGCTGCCAACGTGCGATCGACCGGAGTCACAGTTGGCTGCTGCAGGTCCAACGCCGAACCCTGCAGGACTTTTCCGGTAGTCATAATCATCGACCTCTCGATGAAGTGCTCCAGTTCCCGCACATTTCCCGGCCAATCCCATTGCAACATGGCATGCATCAGGGCACGCGGGACGGTCTCCACGCCCTTACCCATCTCACGGTTGAATTTCGAGACAAAGTGCCGAACCAACACTGCGACGTCTTCCTTCTTCTCGCGAAGGGATGGCATGCGCATGGGAAATACATTCAATCGATAGAACAAATCACCTCGGAACAGGTTCTCTTCGACTCTTTGTTTCAAGTCCCGATTGGTTGCCGCAATGACGCGCACATTCACGCGAATTGTTTGCTTGCCTCCCAGCCTTTCAAACTCCCCATCCTGCAGAACTCGCAACAGTTTAGATTGCAGCGCCGGCGGCAGATCGCCAATCTCATCGAGGAGCAGTGTCCCCCTGTTCGCTTCTTCCAATTTGCCCAGCTTCCGTGAGACTGCCCCCTTGAATGCTCCCCGCTCATGTCCGAAGAGGTCACTTTCCAAAGACTCGGTCGGGATTGCTGAGCAGTTGATCTTCACGAAGGGCTCTTGGCAGCGTTTGCTCAACAAATGAACAGCCCTTGCAATCAGCCCCTTACCAGTTCCGGTTTCTCCGAGAATGAGTACAGTGGCGTCAGTCTTGGCTACGGTACTTGCCTTCCGCAAGACTCGCTGCAGCGCAGGACTCTCGCCGACGAGTTCGCTGAACTCTTTGGGGCGTTCTTCACTCTGATTGACCTCGATGATCGGTTCCTTGAGCCTGCTCTTCAAACTCTCATTCTCATTGGTGGTGCAGACGTAATCCAATGCCAGGGCAATTTGCTCCGCCAATCGATTCGCCATCTCACGGGCAACCCCATCAAATACGCCCTTACGGCGGCTTGCGAGATGAAGCGTGCCCAGCTTCGCCCCTCTGGTTGCTATGCGCATGGTGAGCATGGACTGCACTCCTCGACCGAAGACTGGCTGCCAATCCTCTGCCTGCCGGTGCATCCCTTCCGCTTTCGCAGAGGCGGCAACATACCTGAGGTAGGGGACCGAACTCTCATCTGCAGGATCCGGGACCGCTTGTTGTCTCGAATCAGGTCCCAGCCATTTGAGTGTGTTTTCTTCAAGCATCAATACTGCATAGTCATGAGGAATCTGACGATTCACGAATGCAGTGATCGCACTGGCAAGTTCAGTAGGATCTGGCTTTTTCAAGAGTCTACTGTGGAACTCAGCCAGCACACTCAACTGTGCCATCTCGTCCTTGCAGGTCTGAGTTACGATTTGAAGGGATTCTTCCAGCCGTTCTTGCTCGGTTACCTCGACCACCATGCAACACAACCGGCGCACCGCACCCTTGGAATCCTTCAAAGGAAAGTAGTTCTCAATCCAGTGCCCGAGTTCTGATTGCATCGGCAACTTTCCCGTGACATGCACGTTGACCACCGGATTTCCGCTCGAAACAACCTGCTGAAACAACGGTTCAACCTTCGCTGCAAAATCGCCCAGAACTTCATAGATGGTCTTGCCGATATGTTCTTCCAGCGGAATACCGTTCATTCGAGCCAATGCTGGGTTGAGAGTTCGGAAACGAAACTGAAGATCGCAGATCGCAATCCCGATGTTGGGCGCATTCATGAAACTCATTGCAAGCTGGTCTGGCTGTCGCAGGACTTCCCGTACGATCCACCGTTCCAGGGGAACGCGAGCATCAATCTGGCGGTCACCGGTTTTCAATTTAGTCTGGACCTCCTCCCAAAACTCGGAACAGTCTGTAATGAGTCATTCACACGACCCTACTTTATACATTAATCAACTCCCAGATGAGTGCCTCCGAGACTATTCCAGAGGGGCTCTGGCCCAAGCACTTCACAAGTTCATCTCTTCCCGCTTTGGGTGCCGATTAGTCAGCACAATAGAGGGTTGGCGATGGCTACACGTTGCGTGATTCGAGTCACTCTCAGTCACATGGGCGCAGCAAGGTTCCTTGGCTCGACTTTTTCAGCGGGCGAGTTTTTGCGCAATCCCAACGTCGGTGGAGGAATATCCCGTCGTTCCCACGCTCGCCCATCCCGTGGAGAAACAAGATCACTGGCCATTTCTTTTTCGCATCGAAGTCTTGAGGAACGTAGACTTGGTAGCGATGCACCTCTCCATTTACCGAAACGGTGCGGTCGAGGAAACCAGTCTCGTGCTTGCGGGCAAAAACAGTCGTGGCGGTAATGACGAGAACCGCACAGAGGAGAATGCGCAGGCGCGGATGGCGTTCCATGACGAAGGAGTTTACCAGCGACGCGTCGGGGTTTCCGCAACCACCTTGTCGTTCACCTAAAGCGTCGTCTTTCCAAGAGACTCGTGGTACTTGCCCGTTTTCTCTTTAGGTGAACCGCCTATGGTTTTATATGCCTTGACACGTATATGCTCTGTGAAGTATATAAAGGGAGTGGAATCTGCCTTTGAAATCATTGCCGAGCCCAATCGTCGCGCGATATTGAGCCTCCTGGTCTCGTCCCAACAGTCGGTGGGAGAGATCGAGCGTCAACTTCGTATGTCGCAGCCGACCGTGTCCAAGCACCTGCGCGTGCTGCGCGAGGCCGGTTTTGTGGAATCCACAGTGGACGCACAGCGCCGTCTCTACCGGCTCAAACCTGAACCACTGCAGGAGTTGGATGCCTGGCTGGCTCAGTTCCGCCGGTTCTGGTCCGCTCACCTGGATGCTCTCGAACGCCACCTCGACCGCATGGATCAATCAACACCAACGAAAACGAAGACAAAGGAGAAGACGGCGCGGCCCAAACCGCGAACGTGATAACGGAGAAGCGAAATGAAAATCAAAGTGACCAGCCTATATGTAGACGACCAGAACAAGGCCCTGCGCTTCTATACGGAGGTACTGGGCCTCGCCAAGAAAACCGACTTCAGTCAGGGCCCATATCGGTGGCTGACCGTGGCCTCGCCCGAGGAGCCGGACGGCACTGAGCTGCAGTTGGCACTGAACAACAACCCCGCAGCCAAAGCGTATCAGCAGGCGATTTTTCAACAGGGACAACCCGCGATCATGTTCTACACCGACGACGTCAAGGGCGACTACGAACGGATCAAGGCGCGCGGCGCCGAGTTCACGATGTCACCCACCGACGTGACCGGCTCGACCATTGCGATGCTGAAAGACACCTGCGGCAACCTCATTCAGCTCACCCAGCTGGCGCGCTATTCACATTAATCGTTCATGGTGAAAGTGCGATTTGTATCAGGGTATGCCTTTAGGCATATCGTAAGTGTCGAGTCATGAACGCAACTTTAGGCGCTAGCTTTAGACGCTGTAGGTCCGCCCATGGGCCGCTAAGGAGGAGAAGGTGATCAATCGCGAGCAATACACACCGGCTCCGGCCTTCGGGGCGCGGATACGAAAGGACCGGGGACAAAACAATGAAGACAAGTGGACGCTCATTCTCGTACGAGAACTGCGCCATTCGCCTGAAAAAGTCTGGCAGGCGCTTACCGACCCGGCGCACCTGCGCGAGTGGGCTCCCTTCGACACCGATGGGAGCCTGGGTACGGTTGGAAACACCGTGAAGCTCACCACGGTGGGAGCGCCCGCGCCCCACGTGACCGAAACCACCGTGACGCGAGCCGACGCTCCCAAGCTGCTTGAGTACAAGTGGGGTGGTTTCGATATGCGGTGGGAACTCGAAGCCCTTGGCAGTGGCACGCGCCTGACGCTGTGGACCAACATCGGTCACCGCTTCATCGCAATGGGCGCTGCCGGATGGCACATTTGCTTCGATGTTCTCGATCGCCTTCTTAGCGGAACTCCCATCGGCCGCATCGTCGGCCCCGAGGCCATGAAGTTCGGCTGGCAGCGATTGCACGCCGAGTATGCCAGGCAGTTCGGCGTTGAAGCCCCCAACTGGCCGCCTCAGGCCAAGTCAGAGTAGATGACCCAGTATCACCGAAAAGGGAGCATGAATTGCTTATGACAGAAGCCGCCAAACGTTCAATCTTTCGCTGGGTTCACATCATCTGCGGCATTCCGATACTCGGTTACATTTATGATTCGCCTTCCGATACTCACAACTACGCCACCAGTGTGAGGTATCTCTTTCTTCCCGTACTGCTCCTTTCGGGGCTTTGGATGTGGAAGGGCCATGTCGTTCGCCGACTTTTTTCGAAAGGATCGCCCGGTGGCGCGACCGCGTGAAACCCATGTCAAACCCAACCCTTCCCAACAAACAACGCGGAGATCTCCTCAATACATTGCACGCCCGCTTTGAGAAAAACATGAACCGCCATCGCGGTCTTGACTGGGCGAAAGTACAAACCAAGCTGGAAGCGAATGCTGAGAAGTTGTGGGCACTGCATGAAATGGAAAGAACCGGCGGTGAACCGGACGTGATTGGTTACGACCAGAAAACGGGCGAATACATTTTTTGTGACTGTTCCGCGGACAGCCCAAAAGGCCGCAGAAGTCTTTGCTACGACCGTGCGGCGCTGGAGTCCAGGAAAGAACACAAACCGAAAAACAATGCGATCGACATGGCAGCTGCCATGGGCATTGAGCTTTTAACGGAAGAACAATATCGAGAGCTGCAGAAACTTGGAGGCTTCGACACGAAAACCTCGAGCTGGGTGAAAACACCTTCCGCGATCAGAAAACTCGGCGGCGCCCTCTTTTGTGATCGCCGCTTCGACACGGTTTTCCTGTATCACAATGGCGCGGAATCCTACTATGCTGCCAGGGGATTCCGTGGCTCGCTAAGGGTCTGAATTTTGCATGCCGGGTTAACTTAGATCTCAGCTTTGAGCCGGGTGCCCCGTCCAAGCTCCGCTGAGTCGGGGATGTTCCTCGGGAACCGCCTTCCCATTCTGGTAAGCTGCAGATGTGCTCCGCCGGCCGAAGGGGCTATTCTGATCCGTCCATTGGGTATAAGATTCGCCGCAACTTAGTGTCCCTCTCTTCTGAGGCTGTGGCAGCTTTGGCCTCGATGTTGTGGCACCGAGGCCGATTGTTGAAGGGAGTAATCAAGCATGAAACGCCTTTTCTGGGCAGTCGTAATGTTTCTTGTCGTAGCGGCGCCCTCGGTCTACGCGGATGACATCCCGGTTCTCAACGTCAACATTACCCAGGCTACCTTTACCATGTTTCCCAACGACGGCTCAGGCGACAACATTTCTTTCACCCTCATCGGTCCGGGCACAAAGATCACGGGCATCGGCGGCACGGCCTGCTTTGAATGGTGCTCTGGCCCGATCACTGATTTGTCATCTGTCCGTATTGGGGACATCGCGATTGGGCCCTTTTTCACCGCGACCATCGCGGGCCAAACCTACGATGCATTCAGTGAACTATCTCTGTGTTGCTTCTTTTCTTCCGGAGGGCAACTGGCCGGGTCGGTCAGCGGACAGGTTGGCACGGGAAACACATTTGCTGAACTGAATTTGACGCTGCCCCATGGCAGTTGGAGCTTACAATTCGTTCCTGTCGATGGCGGGTTTCAATTCGTGAGAGGCGAGCTGATCGCCGGCACACCCCCCGCGCCCGTCCCCGAACCGGGCACATTCGCCTTGCTGGCCACTGGCCTCGCGAGTATTTTTGGCGCGCTCCGAAGAAAATAGCCTGCCCAAGGTTCGCGTCCGCTCTTCGAACGTTAACCGGGATTGATGCGGCGGGTGGCCCGGCCCAACCATCGCCTCCCATAGCTTGGAGGGTGCCCCCTCCAAGCTACCCTTGGGCGGGGGTTTTCCTACAGGCCAGCACGGTTCGGCGGTTGCGGTTTGAACGGTAGTCCATTCAAGCCCGTGTTTTGGCTGACCGGGAACTTTTTCAGAAGCTGCAGGTTCCGCTCAGCGCATCTACAATTTGTTGCGAGAATTGAAAACTTCCATGAAGAGGACCGTCTCGATGGAACCTGCCTCGGCATTCATCGACCAGAAGATCAAGCAACTTGGCGACTGGCGCGGGAAGACGCTCGCGAAAGTACGCGACATCATTCACGCGGCCGACCCGGAGATCGTCGAAGAGTGGAAGTGGGCCAAGGCGACATCGCCGGGCGTTCCCGTCTTCTCCCACGGCGGCATCGTCTGCACAGGAGAAGCGTACAAGAACGTCGTCAAAATGACATTCGCCAAGGGAGCGGCGTTGAAGGACCCTTCGCGTTTGTTCAACTCCAGCCTCGAAGGGAATACCAGGCGCGCCATCGACATCCACGAAGGCGAAAAAATCAATGAGGCGGCATTGAAGGATCTCATCCGCGCTGCAGTGGCGCTCAATCTCAAGGGAAAGAACAAGCCGAAGATCCGTTAGTGTGAAACAGTCGTGTAAGCGCCTTGCCGTTGCTCTCCATGCAGAGCGACGATCTCTCCGCCGTTCGCCAAGTGCTCAATCGCTCGATCAGCGGCGTTCGCTACTGCTTGCCGGGAACATCCCAGAAGAAGCGAACAGTCCTGGCAGGAATACCCTTCAAGCACCGACATCACGAAGGCAAACCGTTCCAACGGGTTCAGTTTGACGATCTCCTTGAGGCGTGGATCGATCTCGACCCTCAATGGCTCTGGGTCTGGAATCGTGAGCCCCGCTCGCGTTGGCTTTGTCATGCGAATCGCTTGCTGGATGACGGTGCGCTGCGCCCATGAATACGCCCACTCTCTGAACACCCTGTTGCCCTTAACGCTGTCCTCGATGCCCGCAACAAAACACTGTTCTGCCTTTCTGGCGTCCGCCGTTAGGAGGAGCGCAAGCAAATACAGATCTTTCATCTTCTCTGAGAAGATGCGGCGGAAGTCGTCGACCGTGGCGTAGTCGGTAGATCCATTCTTAGAAATCGGCGTGGCTTGCGACACATGAACCTCCTTGATTAGCGGGGTTACCGGTTTTTCAACTACTCGACCTGGGCCGGACGCGCCAGACTCGGCTGCGGATCGCGACATCTCCGAGTCAGTCGTTTCAGCACATGTTTGATAAGAACTCCCCCGCAAGAGAACTTCGCTCCCTGAACAATCAGATCCGACAGGATGCTTTCCGCATCACAACCAATGACCGTGACGTCAGTGAGATCGATCACCAACTTGCGGCCTTCGAGTGTCTCGTAGGCCTTGCGACAGACCTCCCGAAGTTCACCCAGCCAAGGTTCCAGTAGCTTTCCCTCGAGAACCAGTCTGCGTTTGGACCGCGTGTCAATGGTCGAAATCCGTAGCACGTAAGCCCCTTGCCTAACAGGAGACGGCAACGCGAGGTCCAAAACCAGAAGAAGGGATGCGACCTTAAGTCGTTGAATTGGCGAAACTGGATCGACCGTCGGAAGCAATTTTGTCGAAAACTGTCGAAACACTTCGACACTTGTCGAGGCGACGGAGTGCTGTTTTTGAGTCTGACGTTGGGTCGAGAGCAAGGTTGTTAGGCGGCGCGGGTGGTCACCGAGGGGCGTTCCCGACGATTGGATGGAAGAACAATAAGATTTGTTCCATTCCCACGGTTGTCAGGAGAAGGATCACTGGCGGGTCGCCGCCAATTGCGTCGCGAGTCCAGCAAAAGAGCTTTAAGAAATGTCAACAGGAAGACTATCCCGACCGCGCAAACACCCGTGAATGCAATCTGTATCATGTGGGAGTGGTGAGCACGGACTTGGCCAAAGTCCGGTTCCCAGCTGGGAGCTGTTCTTAGAGGGTTGATCTGATCAGGCGAGAGGGATTTCGAGGAGCCAGATGACGATATCTTCACCAACGGTCGTAACTGGTCGACATTTACACTCGTCGTGGATCTATTCCCCACTTCTTCATGCGGGAAATCAGCGTGGTGCGTTTAAGCCCCATCCGGGTAGCTGCGCCATTGGGTCCGGACACCCGGCCATTCGTCTGTTTGAGCACACGAAGAATCTCATCGTGCTCACTTGACCCCTGCGCGCTCGCCGTGGGAAAGGCCGGACCCTCCCGTCTCAGTTCCGAAACAGGTACTTCAAGAGCGCTGCCGTGAGTAAGGATGACAGCTCGTTCAATAAAGTTCTCCAGCTCGCGAATATTCCCCGGCCAATGCCAACTTGCCAGTTTTTTGAGGGCAGCGGCGGGAATCGATTCGATCTTTTTCTCCATGCGCCGCTCATATTTTTGGGCAAAGTACCGCACCAGCAGTGGAATGTCCTCGGGGCGCTCACGCAGGGGAGGGATACGAATCGGAAACACCTTCAGCCGATAGTAAAGATCGCTTCGGAACTCGCGGTTCTCAATCATCTGGTCGAGATCGCGGTTGGTGGCGGCCACAAGTCGCACATTCACTTTCTTGGTGCGCGTGCTGCCCAGCCGTTCGAACTCACGCTCCTGCAGGGCGCGCAACAGCTTGGGCTGGATCTCGAGCGGGATGTCGCCCACTTCATCCAGAAACAGCGTACCCTGATCGGCAAGTTCCAACCGGCCAAGCTTCTGCGAGATCGCGCCCGTAAATGCGCCGCGCTCGTGCCCGAACAGCTCACTTTCGAGTAGCCCGGTGGGGATTGCTGCGCAGTTCAGTTTTACGAACGTGCGATCCTTTCGCCGGCTGCGATCATGGATGGCACGAGCGATCAATTCCTTTCCTGTACCGGTTTCTCCCAGCAGCAAGACGGTGGAATCGCTGGGAGCCACCGTCTCCACCAGCCTTAGCACGTTGCGCAGAGCGGAACTCTGCCCAACGATTCCTTCGAAATCCATCTCGCCGCGGATTTCGTCCTCCAGGTAGAGTTTCTCCTGGGCCAGTTTGTCTTTGAGTTCGGCAATCTCACCGTAGGCAAGCGCATTTTCAATGGCGATCGCCACCTGATGTGCAACTTGAGTCAGAAAAGCAACCTCATCCTCATCGAAAGAGCTCTCTTGTCGTCTCGCTAGCGCCATAACGCCAAGCACGCGATTCCGACTCACCAAGCTGATGTCGCAGAGCGATCTAATCCCTTCCCCCGATGCCTTGGCATACACTTCGGGAGGGGACGTCTCGGGGTTCAGATGATTCAGCACATAGGGCTTGCCGGTTTTAAAACATTGGCCGGGCATGCTGCCTTCGATCGGAATCTCGATGCCTTCGGAAAAGAGTCCCCTGCTGTCGGGAAAATCGAGGGCATGCACCCGTAGATTCTTGCCTTCCGGATCGGGCAACATGATGGCGGCAGCGTCACATTGCATAACCCTGCGAACTATGCTGGAAACTGCGTGCAAAAGGTCGTCGAACTCCAGGTTTGACACAACCTGGTTTGTGAGTTCAAGAATCAGTTTCAGTCGGTCTTGCGCCTGGGTTGAGGCGTTGAGGTTGACCGCCGCATCGATGGCCAAAGCCATCTGATCTGCGACTAGGCGAAGAAAATCAACTTCTTCTTCGGGGTATGAATGCGGATGCTTGCTGCCCACGCTGATTACGCCCAGACGCCGCTGCCCTCTCGTCAATGGCAAAGAGCAAGTTGACGCAATTCCGTACTGACCCAAAAACCGTCTGTGCCTGGGAAATTGCGTCTCTCGATTCCAATCGTCGGCGAGGTAAAGTTGTTGCCGCTGGTGAACCCAGGCGGCCGGCGTATCTTTGTCCTGGACCAGATCGTCTAACCTCTCGCCGTTCACTTCAAGCAGCTGCCACTCTACAGCGTTGGTCTCTGGACTAAAGGCAACGACCTGCAGGTAGTCGAAGGAAATAATCTCGTGCAACTGGCGGGAAAGTTCGTTGCCCGCGTTTTCGCAATCGTTGCATGTCGCTATGAATCTACCAGCCCGAAGAAGGGCTTCGTGCCTTGCCGAGGGATTCGTTGGGACGACTCGTGCCACCGTTGCCATGAAGCGTTAGTCCTTCATTCCCATGGTTACCCGACCTTGCAGCATTCTTTGCGGGTGCAAAACGCGAAGCACCGACGCTCGATACATGTGATTGTGGCCAGCCTCAATACGGTTCTTAAAAATGTCGTCAATCCTCGACACTTGTCGAATCCCGCGTCGATCTCCCGACAACCTCTCCACGCACGTCTTCGGCATAAAAGCTCAACTGGTTTCCACTCAAAGACTTCGCACGAGCAGCAGCACACTCGGGTTTGGCACGTCTGGTGCCTCAGTCAAGGTTAAAACACGGATGCCTGATCATCGAGTTCGACGAAACCAAACCGGGGTTGGTAAACGGAAGCATGGAGGAATTAGCAGATGCGTACATCACTTGTCATCATTGGCACGGTTCTCACGTTGGGGGTGGGATCGTTCGCTCAGGAGAGCCGTTGTCAACCGTGGAAGCGCCATCGTCGGTAAAAGAACGTGGAGAGGCTCCCGGCTTTGTAGCCGACATAGCCTTCTCGATCTCTGAAACACGACATTCCGTGAGAAGCCAAACGTTCGGAGGATATGCACTATGCCCGAGGGACGGCGCAGAAACTGGAGAGAGTTGTGCAGTGCGGCATTGGAGGCAAAAGATCCCGATGAGTTGTTGAGAATCCTCCAGCAACTCAACAAGGCTCTAAAGCACGAAGAGGAGGTCCGTCGTGATTTTAGGGAGGCCACGAGCGCAAAAATCGCTGGGCAAAATCCGATTTAGCAATCAAACGACACAAGGAGGACGATGCCTCCAACGCGAAATATCTGCAGGGGGCCAACGGACCCCAGCCGAACTGCTCAACCATGGGTGGCG
This sequence comes from Acidobacteriota bacterium, assembly GCA_046728215.1. GTDB lineage: Bacteria > Acidobacteriota > Terriglobia > Terriglobales > Acidobacteriaceae > Gp1-AA133. The sequence goes on from JBKPEB010000047.1 coordinate 19,728, forward strand.
CTCTCCAATCCGTGGCCATGAAACCTAGCATTCAACTGCCGGACGTGTGCGTTGGAGCACGTAGATCGCGTAGCGTATCCCCCATGACGATAAGCAACCACACCCACCCACTGGCGACGTGAGAGTCCTAAAGCACGGCACAGCGCACAACATTCTTCAAGTGATTCACAATCGCACCTCACTCTCACATCCATCTCATGGCAAGCGGGATTCAGGTTGTCTCTTGAGCGGAACGTCCATAACGTGCCGCTAAGCGAGGTCGTCGCTCGGTTCAAGAGCACTATGCCCCGACTCAAACCGAAGTAGAAGCAAAGCCTTCCCACAAGAGTAGCGACAACAGGTGGACAAAGTGTCGAGCTAACGACACTTCAGACTCAACAACAATAGGTACTCTCCACAGCAGGCGCGGGCTGGCTGGGTAAACTGATTGACTTGCGGCAGATTGCAAGGCACGGACGAGTGGAATCTTACGTGCTTGACTTCGACTCGGTACGTGGAGTCGGACGAGTTATTTTCGAGCCGCTTGCGACGCATTGCATCACCTGGAACCACACAGAGTGGTCCACCGAAACTGGTGAACTTCCCGTGAGAGATCGGGTGAGCTACGGCCGAGACTGGACGTGGTGGTGACAGCGTGATGTCTTCCGATAAATTTTGGACACTTGGCCGCCGTCCGGATTCGTTTGAACTGGCCGATCTGATCCTCTCGTGGACTGGAAACGAGTCCAGTCCACGAAGGATCAGGGTTCAGAAAGAGCACGGTTCAGTGCTGCGCACCCTGGTGGCAACGAATCACAGCTTCGCGACCACCGTGCTCCGTTTGGCACTGGGGCTTGTGTTTTTCGTACATAGTGTGCAGAACGTAATGGGTTGGTTCGGAAGCTTCGGCTTTTCCTCCACGATGAGCTTTCGCACCGGCACATTTTCTGGTCCCACAGCAATTACCGTGATCGCCGTCGCGGCGGAGTTCTTGGGGGCGTTGAGCTTGATCGTAGGATTTGTCACTCGCCTTGTAGCCGCCGGCCTCGCGGTCAACATAGCGATCACTATCCTCATGGTGGACGGTAACAGCAATTTCTTTATGGACTGGTCCGGCGTGCACAACGGGGCAGGATTTGAGTTTCATCTCCTCGCACTGGCGATCGCTTTCTTTCTCATAATGCAAGGCGCTGGTGCAGTATCCGTGGATGGCGTCTTGCTTCCATCCACCCGCGAGTCCTATCAACCGATTCTCGACATGTCGAAAACCATAGCAGTAGGAAAGATAAGATTGCTCAGGAGACTGTCATGAACCAATCGGAAAACCACTCCTCTCGTTGCAGAGCACCCAAGCAATGTCGTCCGACACCTGCCGTTGCCTCCGTTTACTCGCGAGACGTTCATTCAGAAGATTGGTAGGGCGGAAGATCGAATTCCTGCGATCCAGGAAGGGCTGAATTCGCCTAGACCTCCGCTTCCAAGTGGGAGAAACGCTCGGAATGTTTATTCTTCTCGATGATCTTGTCGACACTGTACGCTTTCTAACCAACTCGAAACCGACCAGCAGGCAGGCGCACCTCGGTCAGCATCGTCGGACTCGACCTAAACCCGTCGACCTTCACAGGAGAGCAGCTAGCGACCGGCAAAATTGGCGGGTCTTACGAAGAAGCACATAGCCGTTGCCTCCGGTCGAACTCTTCTGGCAGTCATCATTGCACCCCCTTGATTCTCTCTTCCGGGCTTGGGCGAATACCACCGCCCTAACGGTTCGCTGCCGGACACACACCTCGACGGGCTCACCTTTAGATCCCCAAAGTCTTAAGCGAAAAATCCCTTGTAACTTCCGCTTGATCGTGCGCATCTTTACCTATCACCAAATCTCGACATCGGACGAGGAGATAGCAAAATGGCCACCCCCGCCCCCGCGAAATTCCGAATCGACGTTGATATTCACAACCTCCTGATGAATTCCGCTTCGCGCGGTGCAAGACCAGCCGAGCTCAAAGGCGCGACTTTACCAGAACCGGTTTTTCCCCAACACCCGGAATTGCTCAGCGACCCCGGGCCGGAAACGCCCCTTGAAAAACGTGACTGGACATATGAGCAGGTCTGGCGGAAAGTCCGGGGCTGGCTTCTCCCCTACATTCGATCGCGGGTCCTGCCCGGCGAATTCCATCCAATCACTGCGTATCTTTTTCTGGATTACAAGTGCAATCTCGATTGCTGGTACTGCTGGGCCTATAACAACAAGACGAAAGGGATGACCGAGGATGTTGCCCGGCGTTCGATCGACTGGTTACACGATCATGGTTGTCGGGTGCTGGCGCTGATGGGCGGCGAGCCTTTGTTGCGTCCTGATATTGCGCACAAGGTCGTCTACTATGCGGCCAAGAAGGGCTTCTGGATCTACATCGGCACGAATGGACGCTTGCTGCGTCCCGAAGTTGCCGATCGCCTGGGCGACGCAGGCGCAGCAGTGTTCAACTTTGCGCTCGATGCGTGGGACGAAAAACCCAGCCTGCCGAAAGCCTTTGTGCCCGGTCAGAAAAATCTCGAGTATCTGATTCGCAAGCAATACGTCTACGGCTACATGGTGTTCTTCAACATCAACATCTGCCGCAACAATCATGAGGACGTCCGCCAACTGACCGAGTACGCACGCGCGCATCGTCTTGCCACCGACTATCACATCAACGAGACGCCCATGCTCGAGCAGGACGAACACTTCAAGCATCTCAACGAAAATCCTACCTACATCCGCCCGGAGGACTGGCGCTCGGTAGATTCGCTGATCGACTGGATCATTGAGAAAAACAAAGCTGGGTATCAGATGGTCAACTCGGTGCAACGTCTCCAGGAGATGAAGGCGTTTGTCCGCATGTCATCCGGCCTCGATCTCAAGAAGTACGGCTGGTACGGTGACGGGACAGGCACAAATGGCAATATCGCCGCGATGCTTGCCGACACACCCGGCATCGCGCAGGACGCGAGCGGGGAGTTGCATTTCACCGACTGGAATTGCCGTGCCGGCCAAAACAACGTGATCATCCGAACCGACGGCACCGTGGCTCCATGTTTCCCGATGTATCCCTCGACTTTCGATTGGGGAAACATCGACAACCCGAAGTTCGATCAGCAGCAACTTAAAGAGATGAAACATACGTGTGAACGGCACTGCTTCTCCACTCTCAATCACAATCTCGGGTACTGCTATAACGATGCCCGCGTTATCAAGTGGATATGGAAGCAAGCGGTCAGCAACCGTATGAAGGGAGGAGCGAGAAGTTTCGAGGACTAGTCGAGCATACTCTGCCGGCCGCATCCAGCAATTGCAAAGACTCACTGTTGCCTGCTGCCTGCGCGCCCGGTTTGCTTCCTGATTCGATTGCGCGGCATTCCCGCGGGAATTGGAACAATGCACATCGAGGCTGTTCGAAAAGATGCGTCGCCTACCCGAACTGGGCTGGTGCCGGACTACATGAAGATCGAGTGTCCGCAGTGTTGGGTGGCCTACAACCTCTACCACGACGGGCTGGAAATGAAACTGTTGAGAGGGTATTGTCTGCGAGCCAGTTGGGAGATCAGCGGTGAGCATCCTAAACACAATCCGATCATAGTTTTCGAAACCTCTTCAGCCATAGCGCAAAGGAAGGCGTCCTAGACAACCCACACCGACGTACTGGATGCAACGGTGTCCGCCGGCTCGGCATCAAAAACTGTCAAATGGAGCAGAGACTCAAAATTGCAATCGCACTCATGGCCGCTCTGGCCCTGGCTTGCGTTTTGATCTCTCCCATGCCGGATGAAGTTCCGGGGACCGCCGTCAAGCTCGGCACCCTTCCATTCGTGGTGCCTGCAAGCCGAGGATTTGACCCGTGGGGTGCTCAGCAAGCGGCGATGGCAACGCTCGCCGAGGCGGAACTACACCCGACGCTGGATGTACTCGCTGCGACTTGCATTTGTCTTTGCTAAATTAAATTTCTTCCTTCTCGGCATTGTATTCGTCCCCTCTGTAGCAACCGAAACCTAAAAACCCTTCCTGTATGGGGTGCTTTATGGCCAAGGATGCGGGAAATTCGATATCGCATGTAAGCAGTCTTTTCTGGGATGGCTTTGAGGCGGCCCAAGCGATCGCCGATCTAGCCCGGTCTGGATTTTCTAGCGAGGACGTTTCTGTATTCGGCACCCTTACCGGTAAAATTCCCCATCTCGACCATTGCCTGCTGGCTATGGGTCTGACGCCGTCCGAATCCGCCTACTTCGCCGAGTGTTTCGACGACGGCGGTGTCCTTCTGGTAGTTCACGCGCACAAGCCTGAACAGAAAAACTTCGCTGCCCGCTTGCTCAGGCGCCGTGGTGGACTCATGGCCGCCGACAGCTCATCGTTGCCGATGGAGAATCGAGGTGTGTTGTGAAAAAGGTTCGCCCGAAACCAGGACTGAAAATACTGCAACTGTTAGCTGCCTGGAAAGCCATCCTGGGCGGAAGCAGTCCTATGCTTTCCATCGAGATCACCCGCGAATGTCCGCTCCACTGTCCGGGATGTTACGCCTACGGGGATACGCATTTGGGAGGTTCCGTCACTCTGCGCGAACTCAGCGATTACCGTGGAGACGATTTAGTGGATGGAGTGGTTTCGCTGGTGCGCCGGCATCGGCCACTGCACGTTTCCTTGGTCGGCGGGGAGCCCCTGGTTCGTCATCGTGAACTCAGCCGCATCCTGCCGATCCTGAGCGGCATGGGAGTTCACACCATGGTCGTAACGAGCGCAGTGATCCCGATCCCCCAACACTGGATGTCGATCCCTCGCGTGAGAGTTGCCGTCTCCATCGATGGATTGCCTGAGCATCACGATGTTCGCCGTAAACCGGCCACCTACGAGAGCATCCTGCGCAACATTTCCGGGGCTCGCGTGAACGTTCATTGGACGATCACCCGCGCCATGGCTGTCCGAGCCGGCTACGTGGAGGAGTACCTCGCCTTTTGGAGCGCGCAGGCCGAGGTGGTTCGCATCTGGGCCAGCCTCTACACTCCGCAAAAAGGTGAGCTCAGCGACGAAATCCTGGATGTTGGCCAGCGGGATACCATCGCTCGCGAACTTGCAAGCTTCAGAGACCGCTATCCGAAATTGCTGATCAACCAGGGTATCGCTCAGGCGATGCGTGTACCACCCGCAGCGCCATCGGAATGCATGTTTTCGAGAATGTCGACGAATTATTCCGCCGACCTGAAGACGCGAGTTGAACCTTGCATCTTCGGCGGTACACCAGATTGCTCGCAATGCGGATGTGCTATCAGCAGCGGCTTACATTGGTTGAAAGATCTCCATTTTGGACCGCTGAAGATCGCGCACCTGGCGTACGGGTCAGCAGCGATTGGATCCCACGTGGGCCGGCTCCGAAGAGGGTACCAGGCTGAACCCAGGTGGCGTGACACGCCGGTCTCAAAGCTGGTCAACATCGATCCGGGTTCTTTGAAATAAGTGGGAAGATCGCAAGCCTCGCACAGTGAATGAAGTTTCGATTCAAACGGCAGTAGCGGAAGACGTGGTATCGGCGGTGCTCATGTGCTTGAACAAGGGGCAAATTGATTACGCGACCGCTCGGACCTATTTGACTGGTCGCGAACCCGTGATGAGGATATCCACTAGTCTCCTGGCGCTTTGCTGCCAGTCAGGACCGGACGCCACGTTGGAGACGCCGACAAGTGCGCGGAGCAGATCGAATGGCTCCAGATCTCTACGAATGTCGCCGCTCTTGATTGCGCGATTCACCAAAGAATCAATCGCTCCCCGGATCTGACCGCGTGAACCTTCATAAAGCTTCGAAGGCCCTCCCACTAGCGAATTCAAGGCGGGCCCGATGATCTGCTTGGTCGCGATGTAGTCGACGAACAGTAACATCCATGCTCGCAAAGCCCCGATGGGAGGAAGGCTTTCAGAGAACTTCTTCTCGGCTGTGGCCAGTTTTTCCACTTCTGTCCGGTAGACCGCTTCGATGAGCGCGTCTCGCGTAGGAAAGTGGCGATACAGAGTTCCCGCTCCAACACCTGCCTCTTTCGCGATGTCGTCGAGACTGGCGTTCGCGCCGGACCGGGTAAACGCCTCCTTCGCCACCTCCAGAATGCGCTCGCGGTTCCGCTGCGCGTCGGTGCGCGGTTTTCGTGGGGCAATTTCCTGATTTTTGGTCGGCATACCAAAAAAAGTTGCAACCGGAGATAGTCTCCGGTTATCTTATCTACTGATTCGGAGACACTCTCCGTTTTAGTCGGGACGCGACGTCCTGTCAATAGCGGCTCGGCTCTTCCGGCTTCGAGAGGTGAGGAATATGAATGCAGTTGCTCGTTACAGACCGCCAAAAAATTCCGATTCTCCTTGCGCCGACCTCGTAACGATGGCGGAGCGAGAGTTGTCAGCATTTTTCAAAGGCGTCGCCCAGATGGTGGGGTCAGAACAGGCGGAGCTCTCCGCAGAAGACTGGCTGCAGGAGTTGATCGAGATCGATGGTCTGCCCGCTTCAACCCGTGAATGGCGATTGATCACCGCGAAGGCTTCGACTCGGCTCGCAAGTCGAGTGAACGCATCGTCCCTATTGACGGAAGCACCTATCGCTTAGGAGGAAAGGATTATGCGTGTTTTTGTTACCGGAGCTACAGGCTTCATTGGTTCGGCAGTCGTCCGAGAACTAATCGACGCTGGTCATCAGGTGCTCGGTCTTGCGCGCTCGGATGCGGCGGCCCAATCCCTTCTCGCGGCGGGAGCCGACGTACATCGCGGTTCGCTCGAAGATCTCGAAAGCCTCCGCAGGGGCGCGGCCGCTGCCGACGGAGTGATCCATACCGCTTTTATCCACGATTTCTCAAACTATGGTCCTGCCGCCGAGACGGATAGGCGTGCCATCGAGACTCTCGGCAGGGCGCTCGCGGGCTCTGATCGCCCGTTGATCGTCACAGCCGGGACTTTGCTCGCGCAACGCCACGGCCCCCTCGCAACAGAAGAGGATGTGCCCAATCCCAACTTTCCCCGCAAGTCGGAGGAGGCGACGCTGGCTCTGGCGGTGCGAGGAGTCCGCGCGTCTGTGCTGCGGCTTCCCCCTTCGGTCCACGGCGATGGTGATCACGGCTTTGTGCCGCGTCTGATCAGCATTGCACGTGAAAAGGGCGTCGCTGCGTATATAGGAAATGGTCTCAACCGTTGGCCAGCGGTGCATCGGCTCGATGCGGCTCGTCTCTACAGGCTCGCACTCGAAAACAGTTCCGCCGGAGCCCGGTATCACGGCGTGGCCGACGAAGGCATACCCACCCGAGAGATCGCTGAGATCATCGGCCGGCATTTGAACGTACCGGTCGTCAGCAAGTCTCGCGAGGAAGCAGCCGATCATTTTGGATGGATCGGTCTTTTCTTTGGGATAGATGGCCCGGCTTCCAGCGACCTGACCCAGGAACGGCTGGGATGGCGACCGGTTCAGCCTGGGATCATCGCCGATCTGAACGCGGGGCACTATTTCGAACATACAGTGGACGCAGCGGTTTTGCAGGCCTAGCTCGCGCCCACATCATCGCATCATAAAAAGGGAGAAACGTATGCCGAATATATCTGAAGCAACCTCAACACTTTTATTTGGAGCAACCTCGACGACAGATGACGTTTTGTCCGGCGTCAATTTGACAGGCAAACGCATTCTGATCACGGGCGTTTCGGCAGGACTTGGAGTTGAAACTGCGCGTTCTCTTGCCGCTCACGGCGCTCACGTTGTAGGTGCAGCACGGGATTTGAACAAGGCCAAAGCTGGAACAGAGCAGGTGCGCAAAGACGCCGCAGCCCATGGCGGAAGCTTCGAACTGGTTGAACTCGATCTTGCCAATCTGAAAAGCGTACGCGCTTGCGCCGATGACCTGCGGGCCAAAGGTGAGTCCTTCGACGTGGTCATCGCCAATGCGGGAGTGATGGCCACACCGCTCGGCCACACAGCCGATGGCTTCGAAACGCAGTTCGGCACCAATCACCTGGGACACTTTGTCCTGGTCAACCGGATTGCGTCGTTGATCCGCGCAGGTGGGCGGCTGATCAATCTTTCTTCTCTAGGTCACCGCTATTCCAACGTGGACCTCGAGGATCCCAACTTTGAGCGCACACCCTATAAACCGTTCATTGCTTATGGAAGATCCAAGACGGCCAACATCCTGTTCGCGGTGGCCTTCGACAGACGACACCGGGACCGTCGCGTGCGCGCTGCCGCCGTCCATCCTGGGACGATACAGACGGACCTCGCTCGCTACGTTGGCGCCAGCGAGGTGCAAAAGATCATCGAACAGCGAAATCAGCAACTCGCAGCCGAGGGTAAGGCACCCTTTCAGTGGAAGTCGATTCCGCAGGGAGCGGCAACGTCCGTGTGGTCCGCCGTGGTTGCCCCGGCGGAAGAGATTGGCGGCCGATATTGCGAGGATTGCCATGTCGGCAAGATCGTTCCGGCCTCCGTAAGCGTCGAGTCCATGACCGAAGGTGTGCGCGGGTACGCACTTGATCCGAACAATGCCGAGGCGCTCTGGAAGAAAAGTGAAGAACTGGTTGGAGAGCCTTTTTAGCTTTCCTCGTTACAGATCATGAACAGTTCCAGGAGGAACGGAATGATTGGACAGATCCTCGAGAACTGATACTCCTGTCACGGCGAACGTCACTGCATTCCGGCCCATAAGAAATAGGGGTAGCCGATCACGGCGGTGGAGACATCTTTTCCGATCAGAACGGGAAGTGAGCGGGGCAGGCTTTGGCCGGGGCCGTACCCAGCCGTCGTTGGCGAAAAATCCCCATGACGCTCATTGACCTCGGGGGCGAGGATTGTGACCGCTCATGCGGGTCGCACACCAATTGTCGTTCGTTTCCCTAGGCATTTGTTGTCACTCGGATCTCCGCACTAAACGCTCGGCGAGTACAGCCCACGAAAAACCGGAGCTTGGCAGCGGCGCCTGCTCGTCGCCACCGCGAGCGCTGATCGTCTGCACCTTCCGAAAACCGGCACGCCGCCAATCGATGCCCTGCGCGACAAATGCGAACAGCCGCGTGTCGGATGACAAGGCGTGCACGAGGACGATCGGGTCCTTGCCTTTGCGACCAACGCGTTCGAGCACATCCCGTGGCGGCACGTCGGTGCCCTTAAAGTCCAGCTCCTCGAGCACCGGCGTTTGCCCAAGCCGATGCGAGCGAATGCGCACAACCCGCAACAGTGCCACGCGTCGTGGAAGCGCCAGGGCGAGAACGTCTCCAGCCGCGAGACCCGAGCTGATGCGTTTCGGCGGGCGCAGGCGTCTCCGAGGCGGTTGAGGACCGGTCAGCTGTGCGTGCGCTTTCTCGAGCACCGCGCGGCGCTTCGGAAGCAGTTTCGGATTCTCGCGCTCCCACACCTCGAGGTCGGCACCGCCGTCGAGTACGGCCAGAGCCCGATCGCGGATGTCAGGGTCGAGTCGACCGAGCTTTGACTGCGTGACAGCAAACGCGAGCAGCGCGATTCCTTCGGATTCCTCGAGATACGCTCGGAACTTTTCAAGAATCAGTCGCGTCGCGGCACTATCCTCGATACCGTCTTCCAGGAGTTCACGATAGTGATCGCGTATGTCGCAGGCCAGGTCGTCTGAGAAGAGGTCTGTTCCCCACACTCCCACAGTTGCTCCTTTCGTCTGTTTTACGCGCAATGTAGTGTGCGACTGCCCAATATTGCACATCCGGAAAACGAAAGGCTATGGGCTAGACCGTTTAGCGAACTGGAGCTATGGATTGCAGAAAATCTGAAAAGTGATCCTAGGGTTGAGGCGCTGGCACCGGACAAACCGAGGCCTGCCGCTGCTCGTGTGATCTGGAAGCAAACGAAGTTCGTGGATAGTCGCTAGGCTTGATCGGAAACGCCTCGGGCAGGATACTTTCCCGACGAAGTGGAACTCGATCCGGGGGTTTGCAATGACTAGGAAGCGGCCGCTGCTTGCGACGGGCGCGGTGCGCCAGGGGATTTAAACTTCGGTTTGGGGCGCAACAGATCTGAGGGCAGGCGCCGGACAAGCTAATCGAGACGGTGTGGGATGCTCGATTGCATCGTTGCTCCGCGAGTGCATAGAGCGCGTAGCGCTTGTCCCAAGAGATTCCACGATAGCGTCACTATCGCCGCAGTCGCGATCGCGATGAATGTGGCGAAGAGGATTGAAAGAGACATTATTCGTCTCATAGCGCAGGTCCGGATTCAGTTGATCCGTCGCACGCCACTAGAATTCTCCTAAACACCTTGGTCTCGCCCCTATTGTTGTTGCCACCCGCCTCCCAGCGCTTGGTAAAGCTGAACCAGCGCCAAACGCTCGTTGAGCTGGGCTTGCACCAGGTTGAGTTCCGCTGAGAAGTAGTTCGTTTCGCTGGTCAGCACCTGGAGGTAGCTCGCGCCACCGTTCTTATAGAGCACCTCGGAAAATTGGTCAGTCTCCTGCGCTGCCTTCGTGAGCAACTCCTGTTGCTCGCGAAACTCACGATTTTTTTGAGAAGCAATGAGTGAATTCGAAACCTGTGCCAGGGCGTTCTGAACGGTTTGCTGGTACGAGTACACCGCTTCTTGCCAGTTGGCACGGGCGAGTCTGAGTTGAGAGCGGAGCGCCCCTCCCTGGAAGACCGGCTGACTCACGCTGAAGGCCCCGTACCAGGTTTCCGAGGGCTGGCTGATGAAGTGGTGCAAGGCGTTGCTCTCGAGCCCTCCTAGTCCAGTGAGCGACAGGCTGGGGAAGAATGAGGCTTTGGCGACGCCGATTTGCGCGTTGGCAGCAACTATGATCTGCTCCGCCTGCCGAATGTCCGGTCGTCGCTCCAGCAATTCTGAGGGGAGTCCTTCGGGAACGCTCTCCGGTACGGGCTGTTCTATAAGCGCGCGGCCCCGGGGAACGGATTGGGGATTTTCTCCGAGCAGAACGCTGAGCACATTCTCCTGTTGCTGAATTTGCCGTTCAAGATCGGGGATCGTCTCCGAAGCGGTGTAGACGAGTTGCGCTGCTTGACTCACGTCGAGCCCGGAGCCTGAGCCATGGCTCTCAAGCACCTGCATTAACTTCAGGGATTGTTGCCGCGATGCCAGCGTACGCTGCGAAATTTCGAGCTCACTGTCGAGCGCGCGAAGCTGGAAATAAGTCGTCGCCACATTGGCCACCAGCGAAGAGAGTACCGCTCGCTGTCCCCACTCGGTCGCGAGTAACTCGGCGCGAGCCGCTTCGGTTTGCCGGCGGTATTTTCCCCAGAAGTCTAAATTCCAGATCACCGACAGGTTCAGTTCGCCGCCATTGACTTGATAAACGGGAAATAGTTTTGTGACCTTCGCATTTTGCTGGCTGAAAACGTCCGCATTTACGCTCGCCGAGGGGAGCTGGTTGGCGCGGGTGATGCCGACTTGCGCCTGGGCTGCAAGCACCCGGGCTGCGGCGATGCGCACGTCATAATTTCGCGCGATGGCGGTGTGGATCAGCTGTGTGAGCACCGGATCCTGATAGACCTGCCACCATTGCTCGTTCCCCAGCGAGGAGGCGGCACCAGCTTGTTGCGGAGCCGGCGCACGATATTCCTGCGGGACATCCACAATCGGCCGTTTGTATTTCGGCCCCATCATGCAGCCGGCTTCCAGAACCAGCACGGCTAGAATTCCTGGGAGTGCAGTCTTCTTCATAATTCAGTCCCCCTGACTGGGCGCTTCGGCGGGCGTGAGGGGCAATGCTCTCCGTCGCTCAGCACCTGAGATCTTCTCAACCACATAGAAAATCGCGGGAACAAAGAATCTGCCGATGAACGTTTCCGCCACCATGCCTCCAATTACCGCCGTGCCCATGATTTGGCGTGCCACCGAGCCAGCTCCGGAAGCTGTCCAGAGCGGCACGCAGCCGAGAATAAAGGCGAGCGCGGTCATCATGAGGGGCCGGAAGCGAAGCCTCGCCGCGGAAAGTGCCGCATCGGCGATGGACATACCGCGTTCGTAGTCCTCCTTGGCAAAGGCCACGATTAGAATCGAGTTTTTCGCGGCCAGGCCGATAAGCATTACCAGGCCAATTTGTGCGTAGACATCGTTCTCGATTTGAACCATGTACTGAGGAAGATAAAGGGCGATTACAACGCGACGCAGCCAGAGCGCAGCGAGAGCGCCGAATACTGCGACTGGCGTGCTGAGCAGCACGCTGAAAGGCACGGTCCAACTTTCATAGAGAGCCGCCAGAATCAGGAACACGAAGAGCAGTGAAAATCCGAAGATGACGGAAGACGGCACTCCTTCGCGCGCCTTTTGCTCCTGGTACGACATGCCGATGTAGTCGAAGCCCATTTCGCGGGGCATGGTTTGCTTGAAAACATCTTCCAGGGCTGCAGTTGCCTGATCGGAACTGTAACCGGGCGCCGCGCTAACGTTGATCTGTGCGGACCGGTACTCGTTGTACCGCATTGTGAACTCAGGGCCGTAACGAGTCTCAAACTTTGCCAGCGCGGTAAGAGGCACCGTCTGGCCTTGGCCGTTGCGGACGTAGAATTGTCCGAGATCGTCGGTCGTCGCCCGGTAAGGCGCTTCGGCCTCTACATACACCTGCCAGGTACGGCCGAAGTCGTTGTAGTAGTTGACGAACAAGCCGCCCATGTACGCTTGGATGGTGTTGTAGACGTCGGTTAAATTGACCCCCTGCTTCAACACCTTGTCCTTGTCCACATTGATGAACTTTTGCGGCACGCTCGGGATAAACGTGCTGGAGATCACGCCAATCTCAGGGCGCTTGTGAGCGGCCGCCATGAACTTGTTCAGGTTATCCGCAAGAAACTTGACATCTTTGCCGGCGCGGTCCTCCAAGACAAACGTCACGCCGCCGGCAGTACCGACCCCGGGGATCGCGGGTGGTGAGAAACCAAAAACTGTGCCTTCTGGAAACTGCTTGAGTTCCTGATTCAAACGCGCCTTGATGGCCTGATATTGTTCGGCTTGGGTTTTACGATCCTCCCAGGGCTTCAAGCTGACAAAAAAGAAGCCGCTGTAGCTAGTCCGGACATAACTGAGCAAACTGAAACCCACAACGCTTGTCGTGTACTGAACGCCTGGCGTGTTTGCCAGAATGTCCTCTACGTGTTTTGCCGCCGCGCCTGTACGTTCCAGCGAGGCCGAATTGGGCAATTGCATGTTGATAAACATGTAGCCTTGGTCTTCGTCGGGCAGAAAGCTGGTGGGCAGATGTTTGCTAAAGAACCACGCTGCCACGCCGGCGACTACAAGCAGCACCATCACCACGCCGGCCTTGCGAATCAGGTCTCCCGACCAGCGGACAAAGTCATTGGTAGAGCGCTCAAAGTATGCGTTGAACCAGTCAAAGAACTTTCCGAGCGGTCCGCGCGTCTGCTTTTTTGGCTTCAGCAGTAGCCCCGCAAGCGCCGGGCTCAGTGTGAGAGCATTAAACGCGGAAAGCATCACGGAGATTGCAATGGTTATGGCAAATTGCTGATATAGCCTGCCGGTGATGCCCGGAATGAAGGCTGTCGGCACGAACACCGATGCCAAGACCAGAGCAATGCCAACGACCGGGCCGGAGAGTTCTTTCATCGCTTTTCGGGCCGCATCCGTGGGAGCCAAGCCTTCCTCGATATGGTGCTGCACGCCTTCAACGACCACGATGGCGTCATCAACCACTAATCCAATGGCGAGCACCAACCCGAACATCGAAAGGGTATTGATCGAGAAGCCGAACAATGGGAAGACGACGAACGTGCCGATCAGCGAGACAGGCACGGCCAGCATCGGGATCAATGTGGCACGCCAGTCTTGCAGGAAGAGATACACCACAAAAATCACCAGGACTATCGCAATCACGAGGGTCTCAAAGATCTCTTTCATCCCCTCTGTGACCGGTAATGTTTGGTCGAGGGAAACGGTGTAATCGATGTCCTGCGGGAACCGTTGCTTCATCTGCGCCATGAGCTTCCGGACACCCTCCACGGTTTGAACCGCGTTGGTTCCGGGTAACTGGTAGACCGCAATGATGGCGCTGGGCTTGCCATTCAGGCGAGCCATCAAGCTGTAGTCCTGCGTGCCCAACTCAACTCGGGCCACGTCTCTGACGCGAACGGTCCCGCCATTCGGCGCTTCGCGCACGATGACATCGCTGAATTGTTCCGGCGAAGTCAGGCGGCCTTGAGCCAGCACGGCGTACGTGAATTGCTGGTTGCTTTGAGCCGGCTCACCCCCGACCTGACCGGCAGGATTGACAGTGTTCTGGGCCTGCAGCGCGTTCGCTATGTCCGTGACGGTGATACCAAGCTTGGCCATTTGATCGGGCTTCACCCAGAGCCTCATGGCATATTGCCCGGAGCCGAACACCTGGGTCTGGCCGACGCCGTAGAGCCGCGCGACGGGATCGTTGAGGTTGATGTAAGCGTAATTAGCCAGATAGTTCGAATCATGAGTGCCGTGCGGCGAATACAACGCGATCAGCATGAGTGGCGCGGTGGTCGACTTCTTGAGAGTGATTCCGTAGTTGTTCACCTCGGGCGGCAACTGACCGTTGGCCAACTGCTGGCGTGACTGCGTCAGGATCAGATCCATGTTCGGATCAGTCTTGAGATCGAAATCCACGAGCAACGTCGTTTGCTGGTTCGCGGTGGCGTTTACCGAATACATGTAAGCCATGTTGTCCACGCCACTGACTTGCTGCTCGATGGGGGTGGCGACAGCTTGCTCGAGGGTCTGCGCGTCCGCACCGGGATAGGTGGCCTGCAACCTGATCTCGGGTGGAGCGATCTGCGGGAACTGCGCTACCGGCAAGGTCACGACTGTAATCACGCCGACGATGACAGTGAGGATCGCAATCACTATCGCGACGATGGGCCGTCGAATGAAAAAATCCGCCATGGCTTAGCGCTCCTCCGTTCCTTTGTATGGTGTGGGGTTCATCAGCCCACCTTCCTTGACTTTGTCGCCTCCAACCGCAACCACGCGTTCTCCGGGCTTCAGGCCCGAAGTGATCACCCAGAGCGCGCCCACTGTCGGCCCGACTTGTACGGTGCGTACTTGCGCCCGATTATCGGCACCGATGACGGTCACCTGATAGCTTCCTTGCTGCTGATTCACCGCCGCCTGTGGCACCAGCAGCGCTCCCGTGATGTTTCCGGTTGATGCCTGCACGCGTGCGTACTGGCCGGGCCGCAACAGATTTCTGGAGTTGGGAAACTCGCCTACAATCTGAATGGTTCCGGTCTGCGTGTTTACCTGGCGATCCGCGAAGATGATTCTGCCCGGATGCGGGTAGGCATTCCCGTCGGCCAGGGTCAACTGCAACGGTATTCGTGAAGCGTGGGTGATAAAGTCCACGCTCCCGGGACTTCCGCCGTCCGCCATCCGCAGGTATTCCTGTTCGCTGATGGGGAAATAGACCTTGATCGGACTTACCTGCGAAACCGCGGTGAGGACGGTGGACGGTCCCACCAGGTTGCCCACCTGCACAGTATTGATGCCGGCGATCCCGTCGATTAAGGAGACGACTCTGGTGTAGCCCAGATTTATGGTGGCCTGCTCTACGGCTGCCTGGTTAGCCTCGACGGAGGCCTTCGCCGCGCGCAGCGCCTGCGTGTCGGTATCCAGCTGGCTCTGAGGAATCGCGTGAGCTTCCGCTTCGGGAATGTCACGCTTCACGTTGAGCTCGGCGTTGGCCATCTGCGCCTCAGCCTGCGCCAATTGTCCTCTGGCTTGATCCAGCACGGCTTGAAACGGACGCGGATCGATCTCGAAGAGGAGCTGACCCTTTCTGACCAATGCGCCTTCGCGATAAGCCTGTCGAATCAGGTAACCGCTCACCTGGGGTTGAATCTGTGCGTTGACGAATCCTTCAAGCGTTCCAACCCACTCGCCCTGAACCGGCACGTCTTTTTGAATAACCGGTGCGACTTCGACCACCGGTGGCGGAGGCGGAGCGGCGGCATTCACTTTTCCGCTGCTGCAACCCAGCGCATTCACCAACAAAACCGCGGCAATTAAACCTATAGATATCCGTCTCATGGGATGGTTCCACCCTTAGTCAGGCGATTGGCTAACCGCTGAATTTCTTGTTTCCACCATGCGGTTAAGGCATTGCGGATGCCAAACCTAAGCGTGCCTAAAGAGTTGAAATGTCAGCACCCGATGGAAGGCAGCAGGGTTGTGCGTCGACAGTGTCGAAACAATTCCGACAATTTGAGCGGGGATTGAAGGGGTTTTTCATGACCCGAACGGGCAATGTTGTGAAGGGTGACACTGTCGACACTACGCCAATCATTGACACCCCGGAGGACCTTCAACGGCCCGAGGGCACTTCGGTTTAAGCCCTTGAGAAGACTGCAGCAAGCGGGGCAATTCCGCGGCGCCAGGGGTCTGGCGATGTGGGTGCTTAAGTTTGATGGAAGGCAAGACGACGTTGAGCCAAGCCATCAGCTCGCGCTCGTTAAACGCAAATCGAGGGCATAGCCGTTTATGGTAAATGAACAGTATGACTTTGCTCGCAATCCAATCGTTGCGAATCAGGTATTTTTCCTTGAATCTAAATGTAGTCGCTGCGATTTTTCAGTTCTGGCACGTTCGATCGAAGAACTTCTGCCAGAAGAAAAGCGCCATCGGGCGCTATGCAGGCTGATGCGCGCCACTTAATGGCGCCCCTGGTTCATTCGCCGCCTGCGGCGCACATTGGCTCGGAGCGAGGTTCTCGCCAAGGATGTGCCGCTTTTGAGATGCGCCGACAGACAGGAGCCTAGGCAATAAAGGCCGGTCCGGCATGGCAGCAGTCAAAGGTTGGCGCAAAAGAGGAGTCGCAACTCGCCAGAAGGTTCCTGATGCCCGCGTGGAGGGTCTCGTAATCGTGCGGTTTACCTCATGTGACCGGGAATCCGCGGACTGACAACTGGCAACCGGCAACTGTCCTCTAGCTCTGTTCCCGATGCACCGTGTCCATCGAAAACGCCGGTAGACACACCGCAATATACTCGGCGCCCTCAGCATCCGGCGTCGAGTATCGTACCCACTCCCCAGCGTGAACGATGACCGCCTGCCCCGCTAGCACCTCGAGCGTTCCTGATCTGTGAGCCACCCGCAGCGTCCCCTTCACAACAATCGTAAATTCGTCGAACTCCGGAGTCTGTCCGGGTTCGACCCAGCCTTGCGGGCTGCGCATGTGTGCCACGCTGACCCCGGACGTCTTCGAATTCACGCGCCCGATGTATTCATCGATAAGCTTCGGTTTGTTTCCGGCTGCCTGAATCCGCGTCGGCTGAGAAATCAACGTGGGCATTCGTCGCTTGCTCTCCTTAGTTAGGTTCGACAAACTTAAGGTACACGAATGCCCACATGTCTGGAGGAGGTCCCGTGCTCATCCCTTCGCATCACGACCCCTCAATCAAGCGGATACGGTGAACCCGGAATCGCGGGCGTTCCAGGAATCACAATGTCGGGCGTTCCCAGCGAAACGCCGATCGGCGGCGACCCCGCAATGACGGAGCCTGCGAGCCCCCAAAACTTGTCAAGCCCCTAAAATCACCCAATCCCGGCATCCCCATCAATTCATGCCAAATATATCTTCTGCTAACGTGTCACAATTACCCCCTGCAAATTGCTATTCTAAAATTAGGGACCAGAGATGGAACCGTTCCGCGTGTCCTAGGCAGAACCATGCGGACGCTTACCGGCCAACCGGACCTGCGGGAGACCATGCCGGACATCTGAACGGGTAGGGGCCCCGCCTTCGAGGCGTGTCCCCGTAGTGGGAGTGATCACTCCACATCGCTTGTAAATCAGGTGATGGAAACAACAAACGAGTTAGCGTAGCTGACAAGAAAGGAACAACCGGCCCGTCACTTTGCGGGCTCTGCAACATATCGAGAAATCGCGGTCACCCATTTTCGAGGCGCGAAGCGCACCGACTCGGCGACCAGCCAGTTGCGAAATCCCGAGATCGCGAGCGTTTTGCCTGCCATCAGTGCGCGGTACCCATCTGCCGCCACGGTCTTCGCGTCCATTGGGGACATTTGCTTGAACAACCTCGAATTTTCCGTTTGCGCGCGCTTTTGAAATTCCGTGAGCGTCGCCCCAGGACAAAAGCACGTCACCTGCACTCCACTGTTGCGCAGCTCGTCCGCCAGCGCTTCCGAAAAAGAAAGTACGTACGCCTTGGTCGCATAATAGACCGCCATCAGCGGCCCGGGCTGAAACGCAGCCGTCGAGGCTACGTTCATGATCTTCCCCGAGCGGCGTTGCAGCATGGGTTGCATATAAAGCCGCGTAAGCAAAGTCAGCGCCATTACGTTGAGCTGAATCTGCCCGTACGATTCCTCTAGCGGAATGTTGGCGAACTCCCCCGAAAATCCGTAGCCGGCGTTGTTAACGAGTATGTCAACATCAATTCCCGCACGCCGGGTTTCCTCGAAGAGCGTCTGCGAGGCCTGGGGCAGTCCGAGATCGAGCGGAATGGTCTTCACCTGAATGCCATGCTGCTGGCGGAGCTGGTCGGCAAGCTCGGCAAGTTTGGGTCCACTGCGCGCCACGAGCACGAGGTTGTAGCGGTCACGCGCAAACAAGTGAGCAAATTCATAGCCAAGCCCGGCAGAGGCGCCGGTGATCAAAGCAGTCTGGGAGGCAGGAGACATGATTTGACATCTTAACGTGAGAAGGTACGGCGATGTTCGGCGCGTACAGTCTTCGCACTTCAGCCCCCAGTTCCGACGATGCACCCCCAGTCCAAACACGAAATGACGGGGAGACCCCAAACAGGACTACAATTCGGGTGTGATTCTTACGGGGTGGAAAGAAATCGCGCGGCACCTGCACTGTGGGGTGCGCACCGCTCAGCGCAGGGAGAACCTGGGCCTGCCCGTGCGGCGCACCTCCTACGGCGTGAAGAGTCCTGTAGTTGCCGAGTCTGACGAACTGGACTTCTGGTTGCGCCACGGCCATCTACCGATGACGAAGACGCCTGGAGTACTCGATACGCTACAGGCTTCGCAGAACCTCTGCATTGAAGTTGGGAACTCGCGACGCGCGCTGCGTCAGAGTGTTGCTGCAGTTCGCAAACAGTTCGCCACCCTTCGAGCGAAGCTGTCGACCAATGGACATGTGTGACGCACGGAATCGTTTTGCCCGTGTCTGGTTCGAGCCCCGGTAATCGTTTCACTCGCAACTTTAGGGTGCATTGCTCCCGAGGAAAAACGGGGCAGACGCTTTCGTCTGCCCCGTGCAGGCGAGGAAGCCCGCGCTACATTCTTTGAGATTTGACTACGCGCCTACCAGAGCCGGTTCGGCGTGGTAGATCGAGTACCACGGTGTCGCAGCTTTCAGCTTGCTGTTCACGTTGTCGATGTTCTTCACGCCTTCGGTCTCCAGCCACTTGCGGAACGCGTCGGCGCCTTGCTTGGCGTAGATGGGGATGCCTTCTTTCCATGTCGCGCGACCGCAAAGCACACCATTGAATTTCACGCCGGATTCTCCGGCGAGCTCAAGCGTCTCACTGAACTCGGCGTTGCTGACTCCGGCCGAGAGATAAATGAACGGCTTGGTCGCGACGCTGGCGGCTTTGTGGAAGTGGTCGATCGCTTCTTTCTTGGTGTAGGCCTTCTGCCCGGCGAAGGACTTGGTGCCTTCGACGAACTTCATGTTGACGGGCACTTCGACCTTCAGCACATCGACGCCATAGCGGTCTTTGCTGAACTCGCGCATGCTCTCGGTGACGATCTCAGGTTTCTTCTTGGCGTACTCGAGGCCCTTTTCGTCGGCGCCCTCTTCGTAGCCTACGAACTCGAGGAAGAACGGAATGTCGTTGGCGCGGCACTCGTCGCCGATGCGCTCGACCCAGGCGTGCTTCTTGTCGTTGACGTCTTTCGGGTCAAAGGGAGTGTAGTAGAGCAGGATCTTTACGCAGTCGGCGCCTGCTTCTTTCAGGCGGCGTGCAGACCAGTGGTCGAGCAGGTCGCCCAGCCGGCCCGGGCCGGTCTTATCGTACCCGGTCTTTTCATAAGCGAGCAACAGGCCGGCGTTCTTGGCGCGGCGCTTCGAGGCAGGCAGTCCCCACTCCGGATCGAGCAGGATGGCGCTGGCATGCGGGGTCAGGACTTCAGTGACCAGTGTCTTGAATTCTTGCATCATGGCATCGGTGACATCGCCACCTTTTTCCTTGGCAAGAGACTTCTGCAGGGAGCCGCGCTGATCCATAGCGGCGGCGGCAATGACGCCGCGGTCGGTGGAAACTTTCTTAAGGCCGGCCAGTTTTCCGGGGGTAAGCTTCATGGTTCTTTCCTCCAAAAATGAGTGCGGGATTGGACGGATACACTCCGCCCGTGGAGCAGGTTGGGCGAAGTTTTATTGTAATACGGGGCGGTCCGGTGGGGTGTGACGGATGAACATTGGGCGGAAAAGCTAAGCACAGAGAGGCGAAGGGGAAATATATGACAAAACATGAGTTCGCAACGGTCACCTTAGCGCTGAGGCCAATGCCAAGTGGGCGTGTTCAGGCGATTGGCACCACTCACTCTTGTTTCGCCGAAGTCTTTTTCCAGCACAATCGCGTGACACTCAGGCTGCGCATGCAGTGCGTCGATTAGGGGCTTCGCGTGCGACACGATAACCATTTGACAACGATCGGAACAGCGGACGATCAGACGGGCAAGAGCAGGAAGTAGATCACGATGAAGGCTCGTTTCCGGCTCATTCCACACCATGAGCTCCAGCGGTCTCGGTGATAACAGGGCTGCAATCCACAGCAGAAAGCGAAGAGTGCCGTCGGAGACTTCGGCCATGCTCAAAGAGCGGAGAAGTCCTTGCTGTCTCATTAACAGAGTAAATCGGCCCGCGTTGACTTCGATATCCAGCTGACTTTTCGGAAAGGCATCCTCAACGGCTATTCGCAACGCTTCCGCATCTCCGATCTCGCGGATCGTTTGTATCGCCGCTGCCAAATCAGCGCCATCGTTTACCAGGATTGGGGTGTAGGTCCCCAATTGCGGTGAACGCGCCGCAGCCTCTGCATCGCTCCGAAAGTGATCATAAAAACGCCAAGCCCGAATGGACTCTCGAAGAAACAAAAGTTCGGGAGACTGCCTCGGATCTACAAAGGGGCTCATCATGCTCTCCGCCGGAGAGAGACCATCAGTGATCACTTGCCAATCGTTTGACCCGCGAGAGCGAACTAACGAGACTTTGCGATCCGCAAGAACAGCGGCCGGCCGAAGAACAGGGCCATGCTAGACGAACTCTTGTTTGATCTGTGGGTCCAGGCTGAAAGCTGAGCCCCTGTCCGATGGTAAGCCGAGATCGATTAGATACCCGTACTGGCTTCCCGCAAAGCCGAGCCGCAGGTTGACTCGCTGCTTGCGAACTGTTCCCTCCACGGCATGCTCTCCGCGCCGCACAGACGCCGCAATGCTCTCCGGCCGGCCCACAATGTGGAAGTGAGGCCTCCCTCGCGTGCCAGCGAGGGAACGACACGACCTTGCGCTGTGTCGGCAAGAAGTTTGAGGGCCCGGCACATACTCGACTTGCCAGTGCCGTTTGCTCCAGTAATCAGATTTAGTTTCTTGAGAGGAACTACGATGTCGCGCGGCGACCTGTAATTCGAGATGGCAAGGATGTTGAGCATTCACGGTGCGACGGAAAGTTACTGCCTCAGCGTCAGCGTACTCAGCACCGCCTGCTGCTTGGCGATCAAACTGTCTACACCCTTGCGGGCCAGCACCAGCATCTGCGCGAATTGCTGATCGTCGAAAACCCTATGTTCGGCCGTCGCCTGGACTTCTACCATTTTCCTGCCGGCGGTCATGACGAAATTCATGTCGACGTCGGCGCGGGAGTCTTCTTCGTAGTTGAGGTCGAGCAGCGGTTCGCCGTCGACGATGCCCGCGCTGATAGCGGCTACGAAGTCGCGCAGCGGGACGGCCGTCAGCGTTCCTGCTTCGACCAACTTCTCCAGCGCGAGACCCAGCGCGACGAAGGCTCCGGTGATCGAGGCGGTGCGCGTGCCGCCGTCGGCCTGGATCACATCACAGTCGATCCATACGGTGCGCTCGCCCAGTTTTTCGAGGTCGGTGACCGCACGCAGGGAGCGTCCGATGAGGCGCTGGATTTCGTGCGTACGTCCGGAAGCGCGGCCCTTGCTGACTTCGCGCGGCGTTCGCGTGAGCGTGGCGCGCGGCAGCATTCCGTATTCGCTCGAGACCCATCCTTTCCCGCTGTTGCGCAGAAAGATCGGCACGGACTCCTCTATGGAGGCGGTACAGATGACCCGCGTGTTGCCGACTTCAATGAGCGCAGAGCCTTCGGCGGTATGGATGAAGTCGGGGAGAATGCTGACCGGACGGAGTTGGTCGGGGAGACGGTTGTCGGAACGGAAAACCATTTGGGGGATTGTAAATCAGGTGTCAGGTCTCGGGGTTTTGGAACTCGGGACTCGCTACTCCCGACTCGCTCGTCTGCACCGTTTGGCGGGGTCGGGTCATCTCTGTAATATGTCGGATGTGTCGAATACTTTGCGCTACGAACGGATTTTTGAGTTGCCCAGCCCCGCTGGGAAAATCGAACTGAAGATTCAGCAGGGCGGCGCCGGCCGCTTCTACATAATTGCTTCGCTCCCCTACGTCCCGCAGTCCGGCGAGGTCGTGCTGTCGATCCCCACCGAGCTGGCTGATTCCTTGACGATCGCCATTGGGAAAGCCGCGGATTATTCGGGAGAGTGAGAGAGGCAGTTCGCAGTTCGCAGTTCGCAGTTCGCAGTTCGCAGTTCGCAGTTCGCAGTTCGCAGTTCGCAGTTCGCAGTTCGCGGTTCTCAGTTCTCAGGTCCCGGAGCCGGGCGGTTCGTATCCTAGTTGCCGAGTCAGGTCTATGCTTCGCATCACCCGCAAGCGGGCTCATTCCTTAAGGGCTGAAGACCGACGACTGAACCTGCTTTCCCGAACTTTTCCCTCCCTTTCTCCGTATACCCTTCCAGGGGCGTAACGAAGCGTTTGTGCGCCCGTCTAAGCGGTGGTAAATAAGGTACTCCACGGCACCGCTGGCGAGTCTAGCAATATGAATCTGACCGAAATCCTGCGTCAGGCAGTCGCGACCTTCCGGGCACACAAGATGCGCATCTTCCTGACCATGTTCGGGATCGTGTGGGGCATCTCCTCGGTCATTTTGCTGGTCGGTCTGGGACGCGGGTTTAGCGCGGACCAGAAGCGCCGGATGCAAACGCTGGGCAAGGATCTGGTCATCGTGTGGGGCGGCCGTACGAGTTCGCAAGTGGGCGGCCTGGCCGCGGGACGCGAGATCACCTTGAACATCGAGGATGCGCGGCTGATCCGGAAAGAATGCTACCTGGTCAAAAACGTGAGTCCGGAACTACGACGCACGGTGCCGGAGGTCAGCCAGTTCAATTCGGCGAATCGAGGCGTGGTGGGACTGTGGCCCTCGTATCAGGATTTTCGTTCGCTGCTGCTTGGCGAAGGCCGGCTCATCACCGAGGAAGATGAGCGCGACGGCCACCGGGTGGTGATCCTGGGAGCGGCAACGCGCCGGCAACTATTTCCCGGCCAGCCGGCCGTGGGATCGAGTGTACTGATCAAGAGCGTCCCCTACACCGTGATCGGCGTGCTCGCCGAGAAGAAGCAGAATTCCAACTACGACGGTCCCGATAACGACTACCTGTTCGCACCTTACACCGCGGTGGCGAGAGACTTTCCTCCTCCGCAGAAAAAGGGCGTCGTGCGCGGATCGCTGGACAACATCGTGTTCGAAGTGGCCGACGCCGAACGCCACGAAGACTCTGTCATGCAGGTGCGCCGCACGCTCGGTCGCGTGCACCATTTCGACGCTAAGGATAAAGACGCGCTGTTCATCTGGGACACGATGGAAGGCGCTAAGATGGTGGCCGGCATCTTCGAGGGGATCACCACGTTTTTTGCGTGTGTCGCGGTCGTCACCCTGGGACTGGGCGGCATTGGCGTGATGAATATCATGCTGGTTTCGGTGACCGAGCGGACGCGCGAGATTGGCGTGCGCAAGGCGATTGGCGCGACGCGCCAGGATATTCTGCGGCAGTTCTTTGCCGAGTCGGTGCTGCTCACGGCCATCAGCGGATTTCTCGGGCTGGCGTTTGGCGTGGGGGCGTGCCTGGCGCTGTCGAATCTGCCCTTGCCGGATTTCGTACCACACCCCATCATTTCACCGATCTCGATTATTCTTTCGCTGGTCACGCTTTCGATCATCACGTTCACGGCCGGGATGTATCCGGCGCAACGCGCGGCCGATATGACTCCTGTCGATTCGCTGCGCTACGAATAAGCTTTGTAGGAGGAGGAAAGACATGCGGACAAGAATCGCTCAACTCACGGCGCTTGCGGTGGCTCTCCTGGCGGCAACCGGCATGGCGGCAGCGTCCGAGCAAGGACACTTTCAGAAATCTTTCCAGGTCAGCGGCGCGGCCGATCTGCAGATCTTCACGCACTCAGGCGACGTCAGCATTCGTCCGGGACCGGCGGGCACGATTTCCATCACGGGAAGAATTCACGTGGGCGATGCCTGGCTGATGGGTTTGGGCGGCAAGCGCAACGAAGAAGTGGCGGACATCGAAAAAAATCCGCCCCTGCAGCAGAGCGGCAATAGCGTACGCATCGATTACGTGAACCACCGGAACATTTCCATCGACTACGAGATTACGGCTCCGCCTGATACGAAGATTCGCGCCAAGTCAGGCTCCGGCGACCAGACCATCGAAGGCATGCAGGCCGGCGTTGATGTGGAGACCGGATCGGGCGATGTAAAGCTTGAGAACCTGGCCGGCGACATCCGCATTCACACCGGGTCCGGAAACGTTCAGGCGCGCGGGGCCGCCGGCCCGTTTGAAGCGCGGGCAGGCTCGGGTGACATCACGATCGAGGAGAAGGCCAAGGGCGACGTGCGGCTGGAGACCGGCTCGGGCAATATCGAAGCGCGCGGCGTGGATGGCGGCTTCAACGCGAGCACGGGCAGTGGCGATGTGCGCGTGGACGGCAATCCTACAAATTCCTGGTACGTGAAGACCGGTTCCGGCAATGCGCAGTTGCGGTTGCCACAGGAAGCCGCGTTCGACCTGGATGTTTCGACCAGTTCGGGAAGCGTGGAAGTGAATCATCCGGTGACCACTACCGTGCAAGGCCGCGTGCAGGAAACGCATAAATCGATTCGCGGGAAGGTGCACGGCGGCGGCCCGGAGATCAGTGTGCACACGGGATCGGGAGACGTGCACGTCGACTAGTCACGAGTCTCCAGTCGCTAGTCGCTAAGCAACCTGGTTGTCGGTTGTCGGTGACAAGTGGGCATCGATCGTTTGCTGTTGACGAAGACTCCCGGCCATGACGAAAGAATGACAACGTTGGACGATTCGATGCCGTATTGCAACAGCGAAGCAGCTAGCGACTAAAGACTAGCGACTAGAGACTATGTTCTTAAGAGAACTCATCTCGCAGGGCTGGCTGGCGCTGATGCGCAACCGCATGCGCTCGGTGCTGACGATGCTGGGCATCGTTTGGGGACTGGCGTCGGTGGTCATCCTGCTGGCGTACGGGCAGGGGCTCGGCGGCGGCGTGCTGAATGCGTTCATGAACATGGGCAACAACGTGATCGTATTCTGGCCGGGGCAAACCAGCATGCAGGCGGGCGGGCAGCGCGCTGGAAAGAAAGTCACCTACGAATACGAGGACGTCGAGTCGGTGCGCGATGAAGTGCCGCTGGTGCGTGCCGTGAGTGCGGAATCGTGCAGCGACTTCGGGTACAAGGTGGGCACGCGGGTGGTGTCGATCCAGACGCGCGGCGTCGAATTTCCCTACGGCGAGATGCGCAACTTGCAGGTGGTGGAGGGTCGTTACTTCAACGAAGGCGACTTCCTCGATCACCGGCGAGTGGTGCTGCTGGGCTACAACGCCGCCAAGAAAGCGTTCCAGGGCGCGCCTGCCGTGGGCCAGACGGTTTTGATCGGCGGCCAGGCGTTCGAAGTGATCGGAACGCTCCGCAACAAGATTCAGGACTCGATGTACCAGGGACCCGACAACGAAGACGGATTCATTCCCTTCCAGGTGTATCGAGATTTGAAGCAGGTGCGCGATCCCGACATGTTCATCATTCAGCCGCAAGCTGCGGAGTTGCATCTCAAGGCAGTGGCGGCGGTGCGCGAAGTGATCGCGCGGCGACATCACTTCGATCCCAAAGATGACAAGGCTGCGCCGGTGTGGGACACGATCGAGAACCGCGAGATGATCAACGCGTTCTCGCTCGGCCTGCAGGCGGTGCTGGGTTTCATCGGCGCCATCACGCTGGCCGTAGGCGGCGTGGGCGTGATGAACATTATGCTGGTGTCGGTGACGGAGCGCACACGCGAGATCGGGTTGCGCAAGGCGCTGGGCGCGCGGCCCCGGCACATTCTTGTTCAGTTTCTGCTGGAGGCGCTGGTGCTGACCTTCGCCGGCGGCCTGGTCGGCATGGGTCTGGCGGTTTTTCTCACGTGGGTGATCCCGCCGATGCCGCTTTATGGGCAGCTCTTCAAAACATCGAATCACGAAGGCGACATCATCTTGCACGCCTCGATAAGCGTGATGGCAGTATCGTTCGTGATTTTGACGATGGTGGGGATTGTATCCGGATTCTTCCCTGCGCTGAAGGCGGCTCGGATGGATCCGGTGGAGGCGTTGCACTACGAGTAGGGGAAGCAAAATCGAGAACGGGGAAGAAGAAGAAGGACGATTTTCGAATTGTTGAAGAGCGCCCTCACACTTGCCTGTATGCTGCATTGTTTGAAACAGATTTTCCGAACAATTCTGGCGATCGCGAGCTTGCTGGCTTTGCCGGTGTCTCTGCATGCCTCGGAGTTGGAGATCACGTATCTTGCGAATGAGGGCGTGCTAATCAAGTGCGGCAGCGAGAAGGTGCTGGTCGACGCTCTCCTCCGCGACAGCCTCGATCAATACGCGCGACATGCGGCCGACGTGCAGGAGAAGTTGGAGACCGGCAAGGCGCCTTTCGACGGCGTGCAGCTTGCCTTGGCCACGCACTTTCACCTCGATCATTGGGATGCAGGAGCGATCACGCGGTTCTTAGTGAACAACCCGACGGCTCAGCTTGTGTCCACTCCGCAAGCTACGGCCATGATGCCCTGGTCACAACGGGAGCGGATGCATGCCCTCTGGCCAGCCATGGGCAAGAGTCAGAATTTCCACCAGGGTGATGTGACCGTCACAGCCTTTCGCCTGAATCATGGAAAAACCCAGAATCTCGGATACCGCATTTCCATGTGCGGACGCACGGTGTTCCATCTGGGCGACGCGGAGGGGCCGTCGGAGGACTTCACTGCTTTGCGGAGCATGGGCTCAGCCGATGTGGCACTGGTTCCCTTCTGGTGGCTGCTCGATCCGAAGACCGCCGCTTTTCTCCGGAAGTGGAAGCCTCGTCAAATCGTGGCCTTCCATTTTGGCGCGGATGAAGAGCGCCATGCCCAGACCATCCGATCTCAGTGGCCCGAAGTGTGGGTGTGCTGGAGTCAGGGGGAAACGCGCAAGTTCTGAGCGTCGCCAAGACAGGTGCGGGGTTGCCCCCCGCATCTCAACATGGCAGTTTGGCGGAAGGGCAGGTGCGTGGCATGATCTCAGCTTGGAGAAGCTAGTGAGAACTCCAGGCAGAGCTGCCCGCACGATCACCATACTGACGACCTTCGTCAAATATGTCTTCGTTGCGGTTGTCATCGCAAACGCACAGGCCACCCCCACGGGTAGCAACAATCAAGGTACCGCCGCGGTCGATCGGGCTACCGGCCTTGCGCTCCAAGGCGATGCTGCAGGGGCGGTCAAAGCGCTGGCGGAGACGGGTGCGGATCTCTTCAGCGGCGACGATGCGGAGTTTCGTACCTGCATGCTGGATCGCTTCGGAGCGGCAGTTCAACCACCCTCCGATTTGGCGATCACCGACCCATGGGTCGCCACCTTGGCAAAGAACTATGTCGAGTATTGGCAACGCGCGTTGACGAAACTGAATGAACGGGAAGAAGCCGAACGCGAACTTCGAGAGAATACCGGCAAGCTGCTCGGTCATCCGGTGGCAAGTGACAGCGAATTCGATGCCGCCGAAGATGAGATTAGTACCGAAGCCGAGAAGCGTGGATTCCATGTTCTGCTTGGTCGCACGCAACCGTTGCGTGAGCTGATGCTGTGGAAGAAAACGACGATCGAGCAGCGCCATGTGAAGCTGCCGGAAACTCAGCAGAGCGTGACCGTCAACTTTCTCGACGACTTTGTGCTTCGCGGTTGGGGCTACTACGCAACCTGCAGCCGGCGCTCGGCGGGCGGGTGGGCCACGGACAAAGGATTGTTTGCGGTCGTCCCGGCATACAAGAGCCTTCAGGATGAGACATTCTCGGTGCGGTTTCTGGGACACGAGAGTCAGCATTTCGCGGACAAGGCAGCGTTTCCGCATCTGGAGAGCTGGGAACTGGAATATCGCGCCAAACTGGTGGAGCTTGTGCTGGGGGATGCGAGCCAGGCCTCGACCGTGGAATTGATCTGCGAGAACCGCGGGGCATCGAAGGACTCACCGCACGGTTACGCTAATGGTCGCGTCATTGACGACGTGACCAAGGTTGCCAGATTGCAGCCTCGCGATCTGTGCGAAAAGAAGATACTCACGGGACAACCGCTGCGTACGGCCGCGAAGCAGGTTCTGCTCGAGGACTCGAGAAAACGAGAAGCGAAGGCTCAACCCGAAGACATTAAGGTCCAACCATGAAGGGCGAATGACTCTGGAATTGGGGAGTCGCTAGCCGCGTCGCGCACCCCACTCACAATCGCACGAACGCGATCGAATGGGGCACCCTCATGTTGTGTGGACCACCTCCCGTCCTCCCCGTCGATTTTTCTCTCTCTCGTGAGTACCCGCCTGCTTAGCGCACAGGAGCCAAACGTCCCTACCGGTCTCCAAAAGTTGGACCCTCAAAAGCCAGGCTTCACGGGCTATCCCCCGATGACATACGACCATGTCTTTCTGTCGTGTCCTTGTGATGGAGCCTGCACGCGAACAGATAAGTTTCGGGTCGATCCCATGCCGCACGGTTGCTGCATCTTGACGGTGAGGAACGGTGACGGTCGCGGAACAGACCAAGTCCACAGTTACGAAATTTTCTTGAATGGCAAGCGGGTGGCCTCGAATAGTTCGCAATATGCCAATGCACCAGTCAAGTTACGGGGCAGCAATACGATTCGAGTCGCTCTTTCGGGAGGGCCACAATCCAAACTATCTGTCATGATTTCCTACGACCCGCGACAGTCGAAGTGACGGAGCGACGTTTATTGTGTCGCCTGAGTTGCACGCGGAAGACGGAAATTGGAAGATTGCTAGCCGCATCGTGACCCCACTCAATCGCATCAACGCGATTGAATGGGCACTCCGACGGAAAACTTCTTCGAGCAGTTCTTGGTTACGTCGTTTCCTAGGATATGCTGCTCGCTGGGGTGTGCACGGTGATGCGAGTTGCGGTGATTACCCCGACGAGATGGGCGATCAAGGTGTTGGACGTATCATATGCATCCAAGGTGAACGTCCCGGCATAGTGTTTTCCGTCTCGACTCACCATGACATCCCCAACGATGTGGGTAGGGCCGGTCGGGTTCCCAATCCCGGTCGGCGCGTTGGCGGTATCGTAGCCAGTAGCAAAGTGATTGAACCTATACTTGGATTTTCCAGTTTTCTCCCATACTCCCAAACAGATATTGCCGTCCTGCGGAGGGCGTCCGGAGTTTATGATTTCCGTCCCATCGCTGTGCCACTGGGTAAAACCTATATCGAGTGGTACACCATCGGGCGGCGCGCCAGGACCGGTATTGCCCTGGGCAGTGACTGTAAATTTCCACATTCCGACAATCGAGTTGTTAGATTCCTCGGACACGAGTAAGAGCGAGCCCGAACTGAACTCTGCCCCACTCCAGGATTGGGGGCGAAACAGTGGCGTGGGTCTTGTGGTTCGGTGGATAGTATCCACACTCCGCACTCGCTGTTGCGGTAAGGATCGTCGCCATCAAGACCAGGACCAGAGCTGCTACGAATCTCTTGCATGTCGTCTTCATCCGATCTCCTTTACGCGTCAATATTTTTAGATTGAGTATGTTGCCTGTTTGTCCGAGGTGGGAGCCGAAGGGCCGGTTCAGTCGAACCGCTGCGGGGAAAGGGTCGGCAGGGAACGGATGAGCGGGGTAAGTCTATGCTCAAAGCGGCTTCAGTCAAGGGAATTCGGCGGCGTGCACCGAAACCTCGCCCAGATATCACGGCGGCGAGGTCGCAGTCAACGAATCGGGCGCAGCTGCCAGTTGTTCCCGCAAGATGTTGATCAGTGCGGCGATCACAGAGATGACTACGGGGCCAACGAAAATTCCGATGAATCCAAATACCTGCAGGCCGCCCAGCAGGGAGAACAGCAACAGCAGCGGATGGAGTTCCACCCTTCTGCCGATGACCAGCGGGCGGATGATGTTGTCGATCGTGCCCACGACCGCGGTTCCCCACAGGATCAGGATGATGCCCTTCCAGACATGTCCGGTCGCGATGAGGTAAATGGAAGCGGGCAGCCACACCAGCATCGTTCCTACGATTGGGATCAGCGAACAGAATGCGGTGGCTAATCCCAACAGTAACGCTGACGGCACGCGTAGCGTCGCGAGCGCGGCTCCGGTCAGCAAGCCCTGGGTGAAGCCGACTGCCAGAATGCCGTACAAGTTCGCGACGATACTGTCGCGAATTCCGTCTAGCAGGCGCATGGCCTGGTCGCGGCCCAGCGGCAGGACCGCAGTGACGTTCTCAATGGCTGCCTTGCCATCACGAAACAAGAAAAAGAGGATCAGGAAGGTCAGAATCGCGTTGCCCGCTAAGCCAGCTAGTCCTCCCACCAGGCGCGTGCCTACTGCCAGTAATACCTTGCTGACCTGCCCGGGGAGATTGGCGATGGCGTCTTCGAGGTGCAACTCTTCCACGTCCACATATTTTGCGAGCCAGCGCAGCGCGCTTTGCTGCTTCTCGGCAAGGTATGCGACAGCGCCGCCTTGCTCGGTGCTGCGATCTCCAAAGTACCGGGCGGCCTTAATGAGTTCCCCACCGGCTGCGGAGGCGATGAGCAGGGCTGGGAGTACAAAGATCAGGAGCACTGCAAACGTCGCCAGCAGCGCAGACTTGTTCGGGCCGCGCACGATCCGCGAGATCCCAAGGTAGAGCGGGTAGAAGCCGATGGCGATCACGGTGGCGAACGCAATCGGCTGAAGAAAAGGACGGAAAATCCAAAAGGCCAGCGCGAGGGCTCCGGCCAACAGGGCCAGGAGGAACAACACGCTCGCCATCGAGTTCGCTTTTTTCACGAGGAAAAGCGGAAGGTCGTTGCGACTTTCCGGCCGACCCGCCAATGTATCCTGTAGCGGGTTGGGGGTGCAATGCGGCGTGCAGGATGAGATTCGGGAATCGCCTGCCGCATCGTGACCCTACTCAATCGCATAGAACGCGATTGAATTGGGCCACCCGCCCCCATATCTCTACAAGATCAACCCATCACTACCTCGTGCTGCCGCGTGCCGTATGCTTGCCCGATTGGAGATCAGCCGGCTCCCCGGCCATCCTCCAGGCGAACATCAGAAACGATGGGGCAGTGAGATCAATCGCTGGTTCGATGGTCGCGTAGAACTCGACATTGTCTTTGTAGACGGCGCCGTTTCCGTTGAACGGAGAGAACGAATCTTCTCCGTTCGCTGGACAAGCCTTAGCGCCACGTGGTGCCCCCGAGTCGGGCTTTTCGATCGGCCCCTCTACCACTGCGCCAGCAAGGACCGGCGTTGGCGGGTTGCCTGATGCGAGCAAGTTGGCGACCTGATGATGGATGCACCGTGGGAATACTGTTCCGTCGCCCACAATGAGCGAAGTTCCCCAGGCGTTCGCGCCCAGGATGTTGTCCATCCATTGGCGGGAGTATGCGTCGTACTGTTGGGAGTGAGTCAGGTAGTCATACTCGCTCGCCATCACGGCTAGTGCCGCACCGTGCGTGGGCGTGTCGCCCGCGCCCCAGGGCGCGCCAAATCCGAACGGATCTTTGCCGGCGAGCGAGACTGCGTGGTCCAGAGTCTTCTTCATGTCGGCGAGGAGACCTGCCGGCGTCACCGCCAGTCCACTTGGATTTCCCGCCAACGTCAGGGCGCGATACAGTTCGAAATGAGCCAACCCGCCCACGTTGGCGACGCTCAGAATTTCACCGCCGCGCTTCGCGCCGTGGATGTAGGCGGATGCCCAGTCAGTGGCCTGCTTCAAATAGAAGGCTGAATCACGATGGGGCAGTCCTTCGGGCAGATTCGGATTGCGAGTGGCAAGGTAGAGTTCCGTGGCCGCCAACTCCATGTCGTCGCGCCATTCCGATTCGCCGTAGAAATCGTGCGGGGATGCCGTCAGCAACTCTGCCGGCGGCGATGTGTCCGCCAAATCAAAGATGTGTTCCGCCGACAACAAGCACAGGTTCGCATAGGGTGAGTCATTTGTCCGATACACGGAGAAGCACAGTGCGAAGTCCGCGGCGAGGCGGCCGGCCAGATTGGGGCTGACCGTCGACCCCGCAGGCGCGGCGAGAAGGACGGGGCGATTGCGAATATAGCGGTACTTCGGTTGGGTGCCACCGAAAGTATCGTCCTCCTGCGGGAGGCGCCAGATGCTGTGGTCATCCTCGAAGCCGGAATTGCCA
Source organism: Acidobacteriota bacterium (assembly GCA_046728215.1). Taxonomy (GTDB): domain Bacteria; phylum Acidobacteriota; class Terriglobia; order Terriglobales; family Acidobacteriaceae; genus Gp1-AA133. The sequence goes on from JBKPEB010000047.1 coordinate 52,443, forward strand.
CTTCCAATTCCCACCTGGTAATACAGGGTCGCGGAGCCGTTGTTCCACATCCGCTGCAGCCAGTCCATCCCAAATTTCGCTTCATTCAAAAAACTGGACGCTGCGGAGTCACCGCCCATTTGCCCAGGAAAGTCGCGCACGCCCACTAACATCAACGCTTCGGTGTAGCTGGCGGTGTGCACGAACTTCAGGTAATCGCCAGCGTCCCACCAGCCTCCCGCAGCATCGACGACTGCACCTGTGGCCACGAGATCGCCCTTGATCCGTTCGAACGAGCCAAATTCCGGTGGCTTGTAAACATTGCCTCGCTGATCGTTTAAGTGGGCAGGTGCAGTGCGCAGCGCAGAGCGAATGTAGTCCGGTCCATCGCGCTGGTCCTGAAAAAATCGCAAGGCGTTGTTGAGAGGGGAAACATAAAGCTGGGCGGGAGTGTCCACGGTAAAGGTGGACGATGCGGGCTGGGGACCGGACACGCTCAACGTATAGTTCCCTGCCGTCGAGACCGTGAAATCGATTGGATACACCTTGTACTTGCTCCACGTGCCCACCGAGTTTCCCACGGCGCCCGAAAGAACTGTTTCTCCCGTCGATTTCTTCACCGTAAAGGTAGGGCCGGTTTGCGGAGCTTCCGTCATCAGATACGCGCGCACAGGCCCGCTCTCGTAGCCCACCTGATTCAGACGGATGAATGCGGTCCCGGCGGGCGCTGCTGTCCGGGAACATCTGGGCATCAAGAGGATGACAAAAACACTCAGGAGCGGCAGCACCAGCGGGCGTCGCGATGTCTTCGAGCTCACACGGTCTTTGCGGTTGTTTCGCAATTTGCGAGAAGTTGGGATGTCATCCCACATCGGCAGGCCTCCGCATATCGGGGATGATGGTAATGGGAATTCGGTGGTTACTGTTGACAAATCCCCGTTTCGCTTACTCACCGGAGACGCGAAGGCAGTCCGGGTGAGTGGCCCACGCATTCGCTTACTTGACGCCACACATTCACAAACTACGCGAATGTATGGGCCACTCTGGGTGAATCACCTTGGCGCTCAATATGGGTCAATGCATTATGAAAGAACGCCCCGCTTCAGAAGATTGAAGCGGGGCGTTCTTTCATAATGCATTTACTCCGTTTTCCGGCGAACAAACGGCGCAAGCTTGATTTCGACAAGCGTCTGCGAATTGAGTGACACATTCCAACGGTTGTTGTTGATAAATCCCCATTTCCAGGATGTCGAACTGGTAGCGTGTCCCGCCCTCCCTTAGGGAATAGTGGGTATGGACATCATCGCTCCCATTGGTAGACTCCTCAAAAAGGAGTGCGTCATGCCATCCCCCGACTCCAAAGCACGCGCTCGAACTGAACTGGTTGACCTGATCGAATCACAACTGAAGACCCTGGAAAAGGAAACTTTCGATGTCGTAACAGAGGCAGAACTCTGCGAATACGAGAACAGGCGCGACCGCATCGGTCAGCTCCACGCCGAACTGATCAACCGAGAAGCAGCCGCATAGCTTGCTCGCTGCCAGGAGGAAATCAAGAGAAATGATCACGTTCCTGATTCTCGCGTTGTGTGCGGTTGTGCTGTGGGCGGGTAGCAAAGTGCTGGATCGCCTCCACAAAGTCTGAGGGCAACCACAATCAATCCGGAGTAGCGAACCGGGTGCAGTATGGCTCGCTATTCATTTGGAATCCCCTCGAAAGGGAAACAGCAATGGCTAAAGCGAAGAAACTCGACGAAGCGGTAAAGCGTTACGGGTACGCAAAGAAAAAGAAAATCAAACTCTACGGAAAAGAATTGGAACTCATCTCTGATCCAGTAAACCAGAAGGATGACGATGTTTTCGTAGATGCCCGCGAAGAAGGCACTGACTATGTCAGACAAGTGCAGGTTCCGCGAAACGTCGTGCAAATGGCAAAGGGTGGCAGACGAAACTAGAGTCAGTGAGTGAAATCGCCAGTCAGGGGTCTTGAGTGAAATGGCCTGCTAACAACAACGAGCATGATAGGCTTGCTGCCTGAATGCCTCCCGGTGAAACAAAATTCCAAACTGCACGAACTCGGAAGTTCAGGGCTACTGCGTTGTCCGACGAGGATGAGCGCACGATCCGTCACGTCGAAGAATTTGGCTGTTCTGTTGTCAGCGTTAAGCGGACGAAATACGGCCTCGCCTGGTCGTACACCGTGGGCGTTTTCGATACCAGCGGTAAACCCGAAATTATCACTATCGGACTGTTACCAGAAACCGCACACTTTGCGTTGAACGAGGCTGCGGAGCTGCTACGAGCCGGGGTCGATCTCACTACAGGCCGACACCGTGATCTAATCGGGCAGGTGGATTGTGAGTTCCGCCCTGTTGACCGAAAGTGGGTCGATCATCTAATGGGGTGGGCGCTCTGGTACTACGATGGCGACGACTTTCCTGTAGTTCAGGCTGTCTATCCCGATCTGCAGAATCGATTCCCGGCGGACGAAGGATTTGACAAGTCGTTTGAGCAGCCTCTGATGCAGTCCGATGCGCCGATGACAAGAGCGAGAATGATTTTTGGGCCTCAGCTGATCCGAAGAGCAGCCTATTCAACTGGAAGTTCCCGGACGATCCGCACGTGAGAGTCTTCCTTTCCAAGGCGGTCCACAGCGGGACTGAGCCAGTCACATACGTCTCACACGACGCTGAAGACGGTCCGTGGCAGTTTTTGGGTGACAGTATGTCCGATGGAGGCGGTCCCGTAATCTCGTGCTTTCACCACCCGATCGACCACGATCCGAGTCTCGCTGAATTGGCTGATCTGCCGTTGGGCTGGTATGCCGAGCGGGGTAGAGTCGGAGAACCGTGGACTCGCAAGAAGCACTTAAAAGACGACGCGTCAGAGTAACTACCTGTCAAAGCCCAACAGTCACGGTCAGAATCCCGACATCGAAACACTGACACATGACTGGCGAAAAATCCCCATTACGCTCATTGACTCCTAAATCGATGGGCTGCCGCGACTAGCGCCTTGCCGGATGTCCCAGCTTCGCGTCCGCATATTGGACAATAACCTGGGATCACCGCGTTCAAAGAGCGGACGCGAACTTGCCGGGCGGACCAGGCTGGTCAATGCAAGTTGCCGTGCAATTATTACCGGAAATGCAAGAATCGTGTGGTGCATTCGAGAAACCACATTGACATGATCCACCAAAGAGTGTCTGTTTACTCTGCACGGACTTACTTAACGATGGTGACACGAAACTTAAGACGCCGTGAGGGAGGGCCTATGCATTCATCAGAAACGGACAGTAGGCCAAAAAGTAGTGTGACCACTTCGAAGATTGAGCGCCAGCTATGCCCAACGAACCGGGTAATCGTTAAGCCTATCGCCCTGATACTGTTTGGTCTTGTTGCTCTGGTGCTTGTGGCCTCTTGTCCAACCCAAGCCCAGACTGAGACGGTGCTCTACAACTTCACAGGTGGCAGCGATGGCGCCAGCCCTCAGTCCCCCCTCACTATTGACCACGCCGGTAACTTCTTCGGCACGACTTACGGCGGAGTCCTAGGCTCCGGGACCGCCTATGAGCTATCCCCAAACAACACCGGTGGCTGGAATAAGACGGTGCTCCATAGCTTCAATGGCGGGTTGAATATAGGGCCGGATGGGTCAGGCCCCAGTGGCCCGTTAATATTCGACAGCGAGGGAAACCTCTTCGGTACGACGAGATTTGGCGGCACGGATTATTTTTACTGCAGTTACGGCACTGTGTTCGAACTTAGTCCCGTGGGCGCTGGATGGAACGAAAGCATCCCGTTCAGCGAATCCTGTTCAGAGCCGTCGGGTTTCTTTCCGGTGAACGGCCTGATTATGGATGGAGGGGGCAAATCGTACTTTACAACTCCTGCAATCGGCCAATTTCCCGGAACCGTCGTCGAGCTGAGCCCGTCCAACGGCGGCTGGACACTGCGAGTTATCTACGAAGCACCTACCAGCAGCGGCCTCAGCATGGATGCGTCCGGCAACATCTACGGGGCCACAAGTTCGACGGTATTCCGACTCTCCCCCAAGAGCAACGGGGGCTGGAATTCGACTGTGATCCATACATTCACTGGTTATCCTTACGATGGCATCGATGCACGGGGTACTCCTGTGCTCGACCACGCCGGAAACGTCTTCGGAACGACGTACGGTGGCGGCGCGACGAAGCATGGAACGGTGTACAAGCTGAATCCTGGAAAGAATGGGGTATGGACTGAGGAGATTCTTCATTCCTTCAAGAGCGGCAAAGACGGAGCCAATCCAGTAGCGGGGATCGTGCTCGATGCCGCTGGGAACATTTACGGAACAACTGAGTTGGGCGGCAGCTTTAACAAGGGAAGTGTGTTCGAGCTAGCGGCGACTGGCAATTTCCAATACGAATATACGATTCTCTGGACTTTCAACGGTACGAATGGAGCGCTTCCTGTAAGTAGTCTGATACTGAACGGCGCAGACAATCTCTATGGCACGACCAGTTCGGGTGGGGCCAGCAACGCAGGAGCAGTATTTGAGGTGACTGGTCTGCGCACAGCGCCCGCGACTAGGCTCACTTCCAGCTTAGATCCGTCTATATACGGGCAGGCCGTAACTTGGACAGCAACCGTGACGACCTCGTCGAGTTCAGTCGCTCCGACTGGAAACGTGGTATTTCGATGGTCCCGGGACGGGCGGAACTTCGCAATTGGTACAGCTCCGCTCAATGCCAGCGGCGTTGCCGTGCTGACTCGATCAAATCTGGATGCAGACCCGTTCGGCTCTCCCTACCCTCTAATTGCGGTGTACTCGGGCGACGCGGTGAATCTAGGGAGCTCATCCGACGTCCTATTGCAGAACGTCCTTCAAGCCAAGACCGCGGCCGCCATTACCTCATCGGTAAATCCTTCGAGTCAAAGCCAGCCAGTAACGTTCACAGCCAAGATCACCTCGCCCACGGTAAAAGCCACCGGGCCAGTGACGTTTTCAGCGGGGTCCATCGTGCTCGGAACGGCGCAACTCAGCGGTGGCACGGCGAAGTTCACGACCTCTGCGCTGCCTGCAGGCGCAACCAGGGTGACCGTCACCTATTATGGCGACTCAAACATCGCCAGGAGTTCGGCTTCGCTGATACAAACCGCGCGATAGAGTGCGTATTGGGGACACTTACGCTTTGAGGCTGTGCTGCAGCCGAGATCAGTTGCACCACGTTGCTTGGTACAACCTTGCCGCACAACTTGTCCCAACAGCCAGCTGTTCCTTCAAATGCAGAGTGCCCTCGGCGGTGATCCGATACGCCTCGCGGAAAGACTTGGATTTAACAGTTCGAATCTAGTTGCTCCTCAAGACTGTAGATCGCGCCCTACAGTCCCTGGGCCGGGCCGAATGCCCGCGAAGGCCTGGATGTCTTCCATGATTGCGTAGTTGCGCACCGATGGACGAAGACAGGAGTGAAAGTCGCCACGCTGATTACGAAAATTGAGGCTATGCGTAACCGAGACACCTCATCCTGTTAAACCTCTATGCGGCATCTTGTTCTGGAAAGCAAAGCGAGGGCTGTAGGTCGGGTTTGTCTACCGCCGGCTTCACATTGATGTGGAATGAGGCTCGGTCTCGTGCGAGCTTCGGGCCAATGACACTGGTCAACCTCTCAACGGTGGTGCTCAAGTCTTTGGCGTGCATCTGCTGCAATTCAATCGTAATTGTGATGTCGAACAACCCACTTTCCCATTCTTGTTGTGCCTTGTGCGTGAGCAAACTCCCCCCGAGCATCCGAGCTAAGCTCACCAGCGAGCGGCTTTTGCATGCGGCGCATTGGTCACCTCGACTGGTGCTAATGACCTCGCAATCCAGGCAGAAGACCGCATTCGAGAGAGGGAGAACTCCTGCGTCCAGATGGTTCCTTGTTCCGACGAACATATACCCCAACCTCGGTCGCTAAAATATGAGCTCCTATTCAATACCAATAGAGCCCCATTCTCAATGTGTAAGCTGTCAAAACCTTCAGTACCTGAGCCAACTCCGGTTCCAAAGACGAACGGCCCAGAACTCTTAGCCAGATCTCTGGGACGCTCGCCCGAGCAGCCCTTCCCCAGAGTGCTGCTCGCGGTTGGCAACCCCAAATGGCCCCAATTCAAGAGTCGGTGTCCCCTTATCACAGCTCCCAACTCCGGAACTATGGGTGGGGAGGCTAGCCAATGAACGTTAGTCGCTTCTCGGGGTTTGCGGAATAGCCTAGACGAGGCTAGGCTTCTGGCACAGGAGTGCCATTCTCTGGGTTGACTGGTCGCTGCTGGACGTGTAGGGAAAGCATGATTGGCGTAACATCCCCGTTACACTCAGAACCCTCAATGAGCGCTTCTATGAGAAGGTCATAAAAGTCAAGGCCGACGTGGCGGCCCTCCTCAATTTGTTTTCCGACGTTAGCATAGTGGCTCGATGGTGACTTCATAATCGAGCTGGGAACGAAGCGAAACGAAGTTC
>JBKPEB010000048.1:0-8701 GCA_046728215.1 Acidobacteriota bacterium
TCAGACACTCAGCGATCGCAGCAACGGCGCGCGTCCGCTCAGGCGGGCCTTGCAGAAATACATCGAAGATCCGTTGTCGGAGGCGCTGATCCAGGGCACGATCAACACCCGGCCGGCGTTCATCGAGGTGTTCCTCGAGGACACCAAGCTGTACTACCGTCCCCTGGACTCGCGAGAAACCGAGGCCGTGCTGCTGTACGAGAACTAGAGTGTGTAAGTCTAATTGGCAGAGCCCCCTCGCAACACACCGATTTTACGACGGATTATGCAGCTAATTTCTCGCCTATAAATCTCCAAAACTGAGGCTTCATCAGCATCGCTCGCAGGCGTTTAGTTGACAGTTGACGAGCACGTTGCCAGAGCGCAGACTTGTATCGAGCAAAAGCAAACTGTTCCCGTGTTACTTCTCTCGGAGCCGACTCCCCGCGCGAGCATAGTAATCTCTCTGCAGTTCTGGCCGAAGGAGTTCAACGTGAAAAAGCTAGCCTTAGTTTCTCTCGCGTTCGCCCTATTGATGTCCCTGATCGCTCTGGCTCAGAACGCACCGAAAAAGGACACCCCGAAGCAAGACAATACCAAGTCCGCGAGCCATACAGAGACCGTGACCGGTTGCTTGCAGAAAGGCGACGAGGCGGGTGAGTTCTCCCTTACTAGCGAGGACGGGAGGACCTGGGGCCTCCGCAGCAGCGTCAAGCTTGACCAGCACGTTGGCCACAAAGTGACCGTTAGCGGTCCCGTCACCCGCGAATCGAAGGCCGAAAAAAAGAAAGAAGGACAGCTTGAGAACGCATCGGGCAAAGAGGAATATGGTGAGCTGCGCGTCACCAGTCTGAAGATGGTCAGCGCGACTTGCAGCAAATGACCAGAAAGCACTTCTTCCAGGGTCAGCGCGAATGCCGGCCTCTCTTGCTGCTGACCGAATGATTGGACCTAAAACCATCAGACATCCCTGGAAATGACGCTATGTTCTTGAGCTTTATTCAGACAGGTCTCGAATTCTGCGCGGTTGGGTCTCGAATTCTTCGTGAGGTTGGGGTCGCGGATTTTGCGTGGCGCTTCGGGAGGAAAGGCTCGAGTTTTTTAGGGGCGTTCTCGACGCGCTTTTAGCGGGCCGAGCCAATCCCCCCAGTACCGCTAAAAGCGGGACTCTCGGTGGGGCTACCGGAGCACGGGCCGATAAGGGGTTTGCCGTTCCCGGAACGCTGCCTCTGGCCGCTGTGGAATCGTAGGCATCGGAGTAGAATTCGATTTTCCCCAGTATTTTCCCCTGGAGGTCGCCCTCATGGAAACGCCCAAAGCGCTGGACACTGCTGGCGCGGAAATGACCCTCATCGGCAAGTCGGTTGTGATCAAAGGGGAACTCTCCTGCGGCGAAGACCTTTATATAGATGGCCAGGTAGAAGGCACCATCAACCCGAAGGGAAACCGTCTCACCATCGGGCCGAACGGGCGCGTTAAAGCCAACGTCAACGCCAGCGCTGTGGTCGTGCAGGGTAAGCTGGAAGGCAATATTCAAGCGAGCGACCGGGTCGACCTAAAGCAGTCGGCCGTTGTCACGGGCGACATCGCGACCCAGCGCATCTCCATTGATGAAGGCGCGTACTTCAAGGGAGGTGTCAACATCCAGAAAGAGGCGCCCGAGAAGGAAGTACTGGGTGCGACGGCTCTCTCTTCTAAATGAGGTGCTCTGCTGGGTGTTGAAGGAAAACGCGCGCGAACCGCGCCTTAACAGGTTACGAGCAACAGCACGACCGCCTCAACGCGACTGAGAGCAACGTGGTGGGCACGGTGGACGTCGGAGCGGACCCGGGTTCGCTGCCGCCGAGGGTAAGGGCACCGCGCGTTCGTGAATCTCGAAAACGAGAATGTGTTGGGTACTTTCGATTCGCAGAATCTGAAGTTACTCAACAAGCGGCCCCCCGACCCCTGCAAGCCCCGGACTGGCGATGGCTATGGATCGCACAAGTACAGACGCCTGTTCATCGGCTGCCGCAGCCAGCTGGTGGCTATGGTTAATGCGGATACGAGGTGATTCAGACGCTACCGATCGGCGGGCATCGTGAACTCCTAAAGGACGATTTCATCGATCGAGGCTGACGTTCATCTCGTACCGAGTCAAGACACGCATAAACTCTTGACCGAGGCGCGAGCGGTTCCACCACTGATGTCAGGAGTAATGATCAACTCAAGTACGGTGATGTCCGAGAGTTCAACCTCATATGCTTGGAGCTCCCGGACGGTTTGAGGTGGGCTAAAATTCCACTGCTGACGGACAATTTCTCGGAACGAGCGCCCGCCGTCCGAAGACGCTCGCAAGACGAACTCTTGCGTGCGCGTTGTTTCGTGTTCCTCAAAAACAAGTGCTATGCGTCTCAGCCTTTGCGGCTGATCGAAGACCAGTCGAATCGTTTGAGTTCCCGGAATAGCCGCACGCCAGCCCCGGGTTTCTCCCGAGACCAACGCAGACTCTACCGGGAAATTCTCCTCTTCCGACGTGACCTCGACCACGGCTGCTCGCTCCAGGTCTAGCCAGCCTTCGCCGTGAGGCCGAGCCGTCTCCGGAGTTAGAGGGATAAACTGCTTACGCATATGGTCCTGGTCTTTACTACTTCGGTACCGAGTCTGGTCATCAACGATGGGGGACCGACTAGGATTCCTGAGTCGGGCGTCTAAGGCTCGATTCTCTTACTGCCCTTAGTGTCTCATGCTGTTGATCACTCTTTCCGCCACAGGCGCGCTTCGCCAATAGTTGACACTATTGCCCGATTCCTAGTACATGTCTCCCATCCCGCCATGGCCGCCGGAAGGAGAGCCCTTCTTCTCTTCCGGGATGTCTGCGACAAGGGCCTCGGTGGTTAGCATCAACGCCGCAATCGAGCCGGCATTGGTCAATGCGGTCCGCACAACCTTTGTGGGATCGAGCACGCCGGCCTTGACCAGGTCTTCGTACTCGCCGGTCAGCGCGTTGTAGCCGAAGTTGTTGTCCTTCGAATCCTTGACCTTGCCTAGGACAATGGCTCCTTCTTCGCCGGCGTTCTCGGCGATCAGGCGTAGCGGCTCTTGCAGGGCGCGCTTCACGATGTTGACGCCGATCTGCTCATCCCCCTCGACCTTCAGCTTGTCGAGGGCGGGGATGCAGCGGACCAGAGCCACGCCGCCGCCGGGGACGATGCCCTCTTCCACGGCCGCACGGGTCGCGTGCATGGCGTCTTCGACACGAGCCTTCTTCTCTTTCATTTCGGTTTCGGTCGCCGCGCCCACCTTGATCACAGCTACGCCACCGACCAGTTTCGCCAACCGCTCCTCCAGTTTCTCGCGGTCGTAGTCACTGGTGGTTTTCTCAATCTGGCCGCGAATCTCCTTCACGCGACCTTCGACGTCGGCGTGCTTGCCTTTACCTTCGATAATGGTGGTATTGTCCTTGTCAATGGTGATCTTCTTTGCCTGGCCGAGATCCTCCATCTTCACGTTCTCGAGCTTGATGCCGAGATCTTCGGTGATCGCCTTCCCGCCTGTAAGCGTTGCGACGTCCTGCAACATGGCCTTGCGGCGATCGCCGAATCCCGGCGCCTTTACGGCAGCAACTTGCAGCGTGCCACGCAACTTGTTGACCACAAGGGTCGCCAGGGCTTCGCCCTCGACGTCCTCTGCAATGATAAGCAGCGGTTTGCCACTCTTGGAAATCTGCTCAAGCAGAGGAAGGATGTCCTTCATGGAGCTGATCTTCTTTTCATTGATGAGGATATAGGCGTTCTCGAAGGCGACTTCCATGCGTTCCGGATCCGTAACAAAGTAGGGCGAGAGATAGCCGCGGTCGAATTGCATTCCTTCGACCACTTCAAGTTGCGTCTCGAGTGTCTTGGACTCTTCCACTGTAATGACGCCGTCCTTGCCGACCTTCTTCATTGCATCCGCGATGATGTGGCCGATAGTCTCGTCATTGTTGGCGGAGATGCTGCCGACCTGGGCGATCATGTCACCGGTGACGGGCTTGGACAGTTTATCGAGCTCACCCTTGGCGCGCTCGCCGGTCTTGGAATCGATGTTGCCGCAAACCACGTTCACAGCCTTCTCGATGCCGCGCTTCATCGCCATCGGATTAGCGCCGGCTGCGACGGTCTTGACGCCTTCACGATAGATGGCCTGGGCGAGAACGGTGGCGGTGGTGGTGCCATCGCCGGCGACGTCGCTGGTCTTGGAGGCGACCTCACGCACCATCTGTGCGCCCAGGTTCTCGAGGCTATCCTGCAGTTCGATCTCCTTCGCAACGGTGACGCCGTCCTTGGTGATCGTCGGAGAACCGAATTTCTTTTCGATGACGACATTGCGACCCTTGGGTCCTAGAGTCACCTTCACCGCGTCCGCCAGAAGATTTACGCCGCGGAGGATCGCCTGCCGCGACTCCTCGCCATGCACAATTTGCTTTGCCATAATTTTGTTCTCCTAAGCCTGTTAAAGTCTTGAATTCGTATGCTCTTCTGGCGTGTTAGTCCAATCCCGTGGGCCGGATTCCGCGCCGTGACTCGCCCAGCCCCTTCGCGTCCAAGAAAGGAACGCTCAGGATGACACACTATCTCTTAGCTCCTACCGTCTCTTTCTTGGCCACCTCTTTCTTGGTCGTGCCGGTCACAACGCCTAGGACCTCCTCCTCTTTCATGATGAGGAAGTCTTCTCCGTCAATCTTGATCTCGGTGCCGGAGTACTTGCCGAAGAGTATGCTGTCGCCTTCTTTCAGTGCGAGCGGGAATAGTTTGCCTTCGTCATTGGTCTTGCCCTTGCCGACCGAGATGACTTCGCCCTCCAGTGGTTTATCTTTGGCAGAATCAGGGATGATGAGGCCGCCTCGAGTGGTGCCAACTTCTTCTACTCGTCGCACCAGAATGCGGTCGTGCAGTGGGGTAAACTTCGTAGCCATACTTGCAGACTCCTTTCATTCGTATTCAGTTACAAGAACGCGAGAGGCATGGAAGCGAACAAGGGGAGCTTCTGAGCTCCCTAAGGGACACTCGCACACCCTTTCGCGGGTGGCCGTTCCTCGATCGAAATGGCGCGCCGGTACTAATTCTGGCCATAAACTCTCGGTGTCGTCCGCCTTCAGCAATCATGCGATAAGAGGCCACAACTCGATTCATCGGATCGCTGCCCAGAGTGTCTCAAGTCCTTGTGTCTCCGCCTAGTTGTAGCCGTCTCTCAATCAGCCTCGGAAAAATCCTACCGAGGAATGGTGTGACGTTCGGGCGGGATCGCACCAGCTTCAAATGGCGTCAGCTGGGAGCGATCGCAATGACTGTGGCCTTCAAGACATGCCGTGTAGTTGCGCGTGTGTTCGGCGATAGCCAATGCGCCCGCTTCCAATCCAGTCAATTTGGAGTTGTCGCAGGTTTCGCGACCGTCCCTACAATCCGAGAAGTTACGCTGGCGCTCTGCCCCAACCAACGCAGTAGCTTCCGGTCCGGTAAGTTTCGAATGATCACAGGATTCCAAGCCGCTCCTACAATCCGAAACGGTGCGTACATGATCCGTGACGGCCACTTCGGCCAACTCCGATTGGGTCAACTTGGAGCGATCGCAGGCCTCCCAACCGTTCTTGCACGCCAGTGGGTTCTGTTTGTTATCGGGGGATTGCGCAAATACGAGCGCATGCCACGAGCCCAGGCAGGCTACTAAAGCCCAAAGCAATCTTCGGTTATTGACTTTCATTCGTCTCCGCCTTTCGAGGGCGATGGCGGGCTACGCCGTGTTGAAACCTTGTTCTCACAACTATCCTTCCAGGCATCTAGAAAAAACTGATCAACATTGATCAGGTTGCGTTCCGCCACTCGGCCGGTTGGCAAGCTGTAAACTGACAGAAGTCAAGCAGCTCCGAAAAGAATATCCAATTTCGGACCCACGTTGAAATGGATGGCAACGACGTTGACGAAGTCGAGGTCGTTTAGATTGGCTGCCCCTTCTCTAGCGCGTCCATTTCGGCATCGAGTGTCTCGCTCCCGATGGTAACGGACCGTTCGATCCCGTTGGCCTTGATATATTGGCCGTTCTTCGACCAACGGAGCTTGTCTCCGGGGAACTCATTTACAAGACCATTGCGGTTTGGCCTAATCTCCAGTTTGTCCGGGCTGCCGTACTCCCTCGCCAACGCAAGCACGTAGCTGTTGTAGGTGTTTCCCTGTGTGCGACTGTCCGTGGATACGTAAATCTGGGCTACCTTCTGATCCAACATCGTCATGTTTACGTACTCCCCGGTATCCAAAACATCAGTGCAAGTTTCGATCCGATTGATGCCATCGGAGCCGCACAAGCCGGGTTTCGAAGAAAGCGACGGTAGTTTCCAGGAAAGAAACCTTCGTTCGGCTTCCTTGATTTCATCGCCGATCCGAATCCCGCGAAACTCGAAGGGGGCGGGTTGCAAAACTGCTACCGGGAACGCGGGCGCTTTACGGCCCGACACCAGACCAGAGACATCTGGCACAGCAGGAAGCTGCGCGAAGGCAAACAGCGATACAACGATAGTCAAGAAGCACATTACAGACTTCATAATTCTCCATCAGGCCCAGCGCCACCCAAAACCGACGCTTTTGGGAGACCTCGTTCGAACAATGGGAGCAGCACAGGCACACTTCACCAGGGTTACCTCGCTGATCTGCTATCACGCTCGACTTGTTAAGGTGAAGAATGTGTCAGCCGACGTCAGCGAACGACAAGCGCTTTCGAGCCTAATACGTTTCTCTAGGTCACGCGACCCGATCATGAAGTATGATCCGCTCTCAACACTCATGTCGCCAGTCGATGTCGGTGCCAACCTCGCGGGCTCAGAGCACTGCCGCGATGTCCCGCTCTTTCCCATCCTCAGTGGTTGGGAGCGGGCGGAAAACCGTCTTAAACGTCTGCTTAGTTGTGTAGGAATGTCTAAACTATTGGAATGGTTTCTAATGTTCTTAGCCACGACAGCCTCCAGTCACGCAGAAGACCGTCGGCTCGCTGAAGATGGCGGAGAAGTGCGTATGTAAGTAGTATACGCCTATTACGTGCGATGCGAGGCTCTAACAAAGTAAGATTATCCGTACATACCCGGATCACGAATGTCGCTTTCGAAAGAGAGGCGGCCTTCAAGGAGGCCGCCCCGACACCGTACGATCCCCCTTACACTGCTACAGCGACGTTATGGAAGGTCGAGGAGACGGCCTCAAACGTCTGAACCTTGGGCGTTCCATCGATTGTTCGTGCAAGTGTGCTCACCACTTCTGGGTAGGTATTGGTGTTGTAAGCTTCCGCATTGGCTTTGCTGTCCCACAGACTGATTGCGATCGCATCCAGGCTGCCGGGATTTGACAATGTGATTTCGTCCTTGAAGCCCTTCTGCTTGCGAAGTAAAGGAAGAATGTCGTTCTCAAAGGTCCGGGTATAATCAGAAAGCATGTTGGATTTCAGGCGAAAAGAGACGTTGCGTGCAAACATATCAACCTCCTAAAGGTTGCTATCACTAAGAGGAGATAACTTCAGATGGGCTGACTTAGTTCAGGGAACCTGAAAGAGGGGAAGGTGGAAGCCACCTCACTGTCAACGCTAGTCCTCTGGAACACTATTGTCAATCTGCCCAACCACAGCCGAACCGCAGGGTGGACTCACCTGCAGGATTCGCGACTCCTCTACCACCATTGCGACGGTGTAGCCTTGTTCGCGTCGGAACTTTCCTCAAATGGGACAGGCGCACGCGGGTAACAAGTTAGGGGGGAGCTTAGGAAGATGTCCGGCGCGGTCCTGAAAGCTCAGCGCGATTCGGGTCAGTTCTTCATGGTGCTCCACCAGCGCCATTCAATTCTGAATCGTCACGTCGAGGTCGCTCTCCAGTATGGAATCCACTATGGAATCCACGTCCTCTGTGGCGGGCGACCTCCGAGCTGCAGGGGTTCGAGCTTTTTGCGGATGAGGTCCCTACCGTTGGTCTTCGGCGAGGTACGGAGCGAGTATCCGACGACCTTCAGCCCTAGTGTCAACGGCTTTTGGCTGAAACGCAGGGTGTGCTTCTGAGCAGAACAGAACAGTTTCTTGCGTATCGAGCGGGCCATACTTCAGCTGCGCAACGCGAGCAGGGACACAGATTCCAACGAAAATGACCTTCGTCGGGCGAATGGCACCGCCGAGTTTCCCACATGCAAATGTGGACGGGGACGGAAAAGGACAGCTTTCGCAGCACATTAGGGTTCATCGTGCTTCCGTGCACGCTCTTCGTCATGCACTCGGTCGTATTCTTTTGGCAGCTACACGGGCCTTCTGATTCATCGCTAAGGACGCCTTCACTACACGTTTACTCTAACGAGTTTGCGGGTAGCGTCGCCGGGAGCAATTGGCCGACTACAGCTTCCGGGTTGGCTAGCAGTGCGAGACCGGAGGCAGCGGGATACGTACCCACATTCACCAGTTCTGGTATGGCCTATCGGGCGCCGAAGACGAGACCGCATTCGACCTTTCGGTAGGGTGGAGAATGGATCCGACACCAGCACGGTCAAAGAAAGGACGGCCTGGAGATGACTTTAATCGACGTTGCTTTTCGCTACGGCGAGCAACCAGGGGAAACCCAAATGCGCGCGATCGGTAGCGTGCATGAGGTCTACGGTATTCGGCATATTACTTTTAACGAGAAAGAGCGCACGTTGCGAGTCGAATACGATGCGTCCCGTCTATCGGAAAGCGCGGTCGCCAG
>JBKPEB010000049.1:0-31547 GCA_046728215.1 Acidobacteriota bacterium
AAGTCAACCCGGTAGACGCGAACTGCGAATGCCAGGAGCGTCAGCAGGAGTACAATCGCCAGCTCCCGATAACGTCCAAGGCAACGATATTGGATCCCACTCAGCACATTTGCTCCGGCTTACGGCGCGAATGCGATTGGATGATTCCGTTCTCGATGGCCTGCGCTCTTTTCGTGTTCGGCGCACCTCGTCGTGTGTTCACGAATTCACCTCCGATGCGGTCGCAGCTGTCCGATTGGCGTGGTGATCAAGCACCACAGAGACGGCGTAAGGCCTGCGCTCAGAACGATTAAAGTACTGCCACACCTCCAACTCACCCAGGAGTCCGAGCGCGATTAGCTGAAGCCCTACCAATATCAGAACGGCCGCAAACACCAGCAATAACCCGTGTTGCTGCACAACATCAATTCCCGTAGCAACTTTCCAGATCAGGAGCCAGAGTGCGATGGCCGAGCCCAAACCCATGTTGATCGCGCCCAGCCGGCCGAAGAAATGCAGCGGCCGCGACATGTAACGCAAAAGAAATCGAATCGTCATGAGATCGAAAAACACCCGGAAGGTGCGAGAAATGTTGTAGTGCGATTCGCCGTGTTTCCGATGGTTGTTTTGAATGGGTATCTCACAGATTGAGGCTCCATAGAATGAAGCCATAGCCGGGATGAACCGGTGCATTTCACCATAGAGCGGCAATTCTCGAAGCAGGTCGCCCCGGTACGCCTTGAACGTGGTTCCAAAATCGTGAATATTGACGCCGCTGAGCTTCGCCATCAGCCAATTGGCGCAGCGGGAAGGGATCTTTCGAAGCAGCAGATTGTCGATGCGATGACTGCGCCAGCCGCTCACGATGTCGTAGCCCTCTTCGATTTTTTCGAGGAACCCAGGAATCTCCGCGGGATCATGCTGAAGGTCGCCATCCATGGCGATCACATAGTCGCCCGTGCTATGCGCAAATCCAGCCGCCAGCGCTCCGGTTTGACCGAAGTTTCGGCGCAACCGAACGACCGTCACGCGAGGATCGATTACTGCGAGTTCCTTGAGCAGCTTGTACGTGAGGTCGGTGCTGCCATCGTCTACAAAAACGAACTGGTGATTGCGGCCAAGGGCCTCCATAACGGCGTGCAATCGCCCGTACATTTCGATGACGTTGGGTTCTTCGTTATGAAACGGCACGACAATGGAAACGCTCGCTGCAGTCTTGAGATCAGGCATGCTGCACCTTCCTGAAGGCCCGATCCATCGCCTTCAGCCATTTCCGATCGTGTTCAGTTAGAAAAATGTGCGGATCGTCTTCCAGGGAATTGAGCAAATCGCAGATCTCATTCGCAAACTCCCAATTCTCATCCCAGACGCCCAGGACATTGTGTCCGTTTCGCTGGATCGTAGGAACGCCATCCAGAGATGTTGTGGAATACATCTCGACTCCTTCGTCGCTCTTGTGCTTCAGCACGGCAGCGGCTTGCACAACAGTTCGTACAGCCGTGCAATCGCACTTCGCTCGCCAAAGGCGTAACGCGGCAAATCACTGAATTGCCGGAGTATGGGCGAGCATCAGGCCCCGAGATCGGTGCCCACATTGTGGCAGTGCCCTCGAAAGGTCAGGACAGCCCGCGCGGGCAGGATGCCGAAATTACACCAGAACCAACGGCTTAGGGACACGCCTGAAATGGTGGGCGGCCTGCAGTGTCAGGATTGAATTCAGCTCCATATTAAGGGAGTCGGCTTGTTGATTGACCTTCACTTCTTTGGAAAAGGGACTGTTTGAGTCTCGCAAGGGATCACGCGATCAAACAGACGCCCAACTCAAAAAGAGGAGATTTATGGCAATGCTCCTACCTATCCTTGATTTCCTGTTTGGGTGTCACCACCTTCACCTCACTCGCGTGTTCACGCTGCACGGCGTGACCTACCGAGTTTGCTGTGACTGCGGCGCGAGATTTGCATATTCGCTGGAAAGCATGTCGATTAAGCGCCGCCTGCCACTCACCCCTGTCTTGACCCGGTTTCGAATTGCCTGAGATGGAAAAAGAACATGAACACACACAGAGTGAGAATGATGAGAGGGTCAAATCGACACCACAATTGGGTTCGCGTCCGCAGCTTCAGAGCCCACTGCGTGAACCTGGAGCTATGCGTTCCTGCGGAACCAGCCCGCAGTATGCAGCAACAGCAATTGCGGGATGAGCATGTTCCTAGTGAATTAGCTAGTAGTCGACGACAAGACCAGAAAAACAAATGACGAAAAGCGAGCTAAATGCACGCGTTGCCTATTCGAGGTTATGGAAATGAAGAGAAGCAAGCCAACCACGGAGTTTTGGACGGCGCTAAGTATTGGTGAATTTGCTAGGGCTGATTTACCCGATCCACCTCCTGCATCGCGCCAACAGCGTCGATGAAAACCTTTTCGCTACTTGTGTACTCGTCGGCTCTCTTTTTGTCCTTGTGGTGGTTGATGCGGTAGGCATCGTGGTTGCGGAAGCAGTCGACACTGGTAAACGCTGAGAGCGCCAGGAAAGCCAGTCTGCTGGCAACCATCCTCCCGTTGGGTCAGTCTGCAACAAACCGATCGATCTGACTGACATGTCGGAGAAAAGCGGACATCGCGACGTTTTGTATTTATTTGCTTGTCATTTGGAGTGGCGCACCAAACGGAACCTGGCCGCGTTCCAGGAGCTCATTGCGGCGCTCGACGATCAAGTCGTCGACATTCGGTGTCTTGCAGAAGTTCTTTTGCACCGAAGCTCGCCAAGGCCGGAGCGAACTGTGACAAGTGTCGAATCCTGGCGAGTCAGCGGCCGCTACGGGTTGAAAAACGAGTGGCAAGCTATTTGCAATTTTATGAACAGGTGCACATGTCATCACCATCGCTGAACACGCGGGTGCAATCTTTCGTAGCCGAATACGGTATATTTTGGCAATTTTGGCCGCAATTTGAACAGACAAATGGCGAGCGCCGTCTGGTCGGTTTTGAAGTGGAGTTGATTGGTTCTCACAAGTCCGACCTCAAGCACGTCGATCCCGCATGCCCTAGATGTCAGAATGTCAGGGCCGTGTTGCTGTCAATCGCGAGCCTTGTGCCCGCAGATCTGGCCATTGGCGTAAATTCCCTCACCTACAACATCGACTCTCATTCAGGCGCGATCCTGTGTTTGCCTAACCTAGGGAACCGCTCGGCCGTTTGGGTGAGTATTTACGTTTTTTGGAATCGGTCAAATGGCGAGTCGTTTGAGACAGATCTGTTGAGCGAGCTTAGAACACTCCTAAATAAGTGGGAGATTCACCAGCGTTAGCAGCGTCGGTCCTCTGCGCCGAGCTCAAAGCAGCCATTCCGCCCACATTGGGCACTTGCCCGAATTCCGGCAGTTGCTGGCGCGCCTGGAACGCTGCAGCGAACGGTTCTCGGCGCTCACCGATTGTGCCATCCTTGAAGTACATTGAGGTGCGAAACCTGTCATCCAGTTAGACCTTTTCGTCCTCGGTTCTCTTCAACAATTCGACATGGATGGTGTTTTACGAGAGAGCCTTGGCAGATCAGCTAAGCGGCAGCGCCTCTTTTGTGGTTGGCAATTGACATGCTCATTATCGGGAATAACGGTCACATTGAAATCTCAGCTGACCACTCCCCCGGTGGCGGGCTCCATGCTCGCCACTTCCTCGTCTGAAGCGCGGACATGTCGCAGCGCTTTTCGGTTCACTGTGTGGGGCATGTGTCGGCACGCCAGTTTGTCTACGTGTCGGTGGGACTTCCATGGGGACTGAGCGCGATAGGGCCGCATCCAGTCATCCTCCTTCCGCAGGTCTTTTTCCTATTTCCGGAGCATGTTCAAAGCGCGCCCTCCGGCTGTTCTCCATCGGCTCGCTTAACCGACCTCACCTGCCCGCGTGCGGACAATGACCGCATTGCGGCAAACCGGCGGAATTCACTCTTTGTATCAGGCGAGTCCCATCAATCAGATAACGGCTGCAGCATTGGCGTACAACTTGCATTGCTAGTAGACAGGGAGAGCAAAAGAAGACTGCCGAGGGTAAACCATGTTCCGTGCAGAAATTCTGTGGTTGGCGAATGGTCCGACCCTGAAGATGGAAGGCAAGCTTGTCGGTGAGTGGGCCGAGCAGGCCAGGTGCCTGGTCACTGCTGACGTGGTGCCGAAAGGACTAGTCGTCGACCTCACGGAGGTTAGCTATATCGATTCAGCCGGCGAGCGTTTGCTGAGTTGGTTGGGGAGTGTCGGCGCACTATTTGCCGCCAGCGGTATGTACACAACTGCTGTATGCGAAAGGCTGGGCTTATCGTGGACGCAGAGAAGGCGGACACGGCGGTATGGGAATGAGGGCGATGACTCCTTAATCAGGCATTCCCATGTAGGTTGAGCCGGCTCAGGGCGGCCCGGAAAAGAGGAGAAACAAATGTCCTGGTTCAATTCGAGTGCAACGGCTGTGGATGCTCGCAATCATGCATCAGCAGCCGAAATCGTGGCCTGCTTTCGGAATGAAACAAAGCTTCTGGATAGGCTCGCGTTCTTCATTACGGCGGACCGAACGACAGCGGAACAAGCAGTCGCACAGGCTTGTGAGACCACGCTTCAGGGAAACAGTCCTTTCCGGAACTGGCTTCTCGAGTGGGCCAAGGCTGCGACGATTGTCCGTGCGATATCGCTCCAAGGACTGGCGATCCGCGCGTGTGAAGCGATGTACAAAGAACGACGATGCCCGCATGTCGATCATCTATGCCATTTAGATAATGAGGGACGGGCAGCTAGTCTTGCTCTGATTCTTCGAATGGATGCCCAGAAAATGACTGCGGAGCTGGATCCGCTCTGCCGCGCAATTCTGGTGCTCAGAATTGCAATCCGGTCATCCATACAGGACTGCAGTCTCCGCCTCAATGTGTCCCGCGCGGTGGTGCTCGCCGCAAATTGCCTTGCCATGACTTGGCTTGACTACCAGCACATGAAGCCATTCGAAGACGACCACAATACTTTGCCCGCCCTCTAGAAACAATCCGTCTCTTGCGTCTTCTTGCTGTGGGGCAGTATTGGCTTAAGGATACGAGGATGTCATGACCATCGACCACGACGATCACGAAGCTCGGTTGCTCTATGCGGGCGTGCTCGAGAGGCGCAGGAACACTTCAGCTATGCGACACGTCGGAAGTAGGCGATATGTTGTGCAAGCTGGCAGATCCGTGCGTCCATCGCCAGCCGAGGTGCAATGCACTATTGGCAGTAACTCGCCTTCGAAATCCCCAAGCGACGAATCTTATTTTGCAGGGTAGTACGCTTCAACCCGAGACGCTCGGCCGCTCCCCCCTTGCCTGCAATCCGTCCCGATGCTGCTCTCAAAGCGTCGATGATTACACAGGATTCGGCTTGTCGAAACGTAGAGGGTGTTCCCATAGCAACACTGATCTCGGATGACGTGGGAAGCTCGGAAACCGGTACATCCAGCTCATGACCACGTGAGAGAATGACAGCACGTTCGATAAAATTCGCCAATTCCCTGATGTTTCCCTTCCACGGACAGTTTGTAAGAATTTCCATAGCGCGTTTGGGAATGGACTTTATCTGTCTCCCCATGCGCCCGGACACCTTCGACACAAAGTAGTTCACCAGCAGAGGAATGTCCTCGCGCCGCTCGCGAAGAGGCGGTATCTCAATGGGGAAGACACTGAAGCGATAAAAAAGATCCTCGCGGAACTTTTCGTCTAGAATCATGGCTCGGAGATCGCGATGAGTGGCGGCAATCAGCCGCACATTGACCTGGATCGTCCGTGTGCTTCCCAGACGCTCGAACTCCTGCTCTTGTACAGCCCGCAACAGTTTCGGCTGCAGCTCCAAGCTAATGTCGCCGATCTCGTCCAGAAATAGCGAGCCTCCGTCGGCAGCTTCGAATCGGCCTTTTCTTTGGATCAGGGCTCCGGTGAACGCGCCCTTCTCGTGACCGAACAGTTCGCTTTCCAGCAGCCCCGAGGGAATTGCGGCGCAGTTCATGCGCACATAGGGGCGTTCGCGTCGCGGGCTAAGGTTGTGGATCGCGCGTGCTATCAATTCCTTTCCGGTGCCTGTCTCTCCGTGAAGCAGGACAGTGGAATCGGTGGGTGCAACGATCGCGACTTGTTCCAGGACTTTCTGCAGGGCTGCGCTTTTGCCGACAATGCCTTCGAAGCAGTACCCAGGGCTGATTTCTGGTTCGACATGAAACTGCTGGTCTCCGAGCCCGCTCACGCTCACAAGGTCTGTTGCTGCGAGGTCTCCGAGGTCTGTGAAATCCATAGTCGCGCACCCCATAGTCTCCTCCTACCCTTTTTACACTTCCAGTGCTTTACGAGCTCTTATACGAACAAAGTGACTAGCAGAGAGACATCCTCTCTGCGTTCCAGTATTCCTTGCCGTTCTGGGGAATCGGCTCCAGACGTGGCGCGGGATGGCACGGTTGCAGGTTGGGATAGTTCGGGAAGATGAGCCGCAACAGTTTCTCGGAATCTTCCAGACGCATAAAGCCGGTTTGTGTAGGAATGAACTTGAACGTCATATTTCCTCTCAATCCCCGAAAGTTGGATACCAGTTAAGCTGATCTCTTCGTCTGTGGGCAAAACACGATGACTTTTCCGAGTTGCGGCTGACGTGACATCGTCAACAGTTTCCGAAAGTTCTTCGGTATGTAAAACTCAATTACTTTTGCCATGACAATCTCCAGAAGCCAATGAATTTCGGTGCGCGCGGCAGCGCCAGATCGTTCGCTCGCCCGTGTCGGTCGCTATCAGTGCGGGTGCAACATTCATTGCAGCCATGATTAGGACTTCCTGTTGCGTGAAACCGCGATTTCTGATCTTCCACATAAGCGCCTCCCGACCTCTGCACCTGTTGTCGTAATGACGCAGCCATTGTCAACCTAGCTTTGTTTGCGGTCAGCCCCACATGGGGGCAAATCGCAGACTCTTGGGGGAACGAAGGTCACCCTCTTCTGAGGCAATTAATTTTGTGGTATATGGGGAACCTTAACGAGAGTGGAAGCTCTTTTCGCGGGGCGGAGCTTCGATGCGCTTCCAGCCGAAAAGGCGAGCATCGATTGACCACAAACCGGGCCCTAACATTGCGAGAGCGGCACCAGCGGTTCCGAGCAGCAGCCAAACCCATTTATCACCGGGTAGCATAATCATCTTCCAGATTTCAATCAGTGCTACGGAAGTTCCCACGATGGGTGTCCATAATCCTGCAATCAGGAGGATGCCTGCTCCGATGGCGAGCACGGCGGGAATGGTGACGTTCAAGGGAGGATCGATCCACAGCTTGGAAGCCGCCCGCACAACCAGTGCGGAACCAATAACCAAGCGCAGGAGAAGCAAACCTGTGCCAGGCCAACCGCCGGCGAATGTGGAATATAGCCGTCGCAACGATGCACTTTCAGTACCAAACTAGGATTCCGCGTTTCGGGGGCACGCAAAACCCCAAAAAGAGGTCGAATCGTCACTCTTTAGAGGCTTGTGTTTGCGGTGGGGAGGCACGCTGATAGGAACTACAGCTCGATAATCCCTCTCTTCAGGCCAATCATCGCCGCGTGCGTTCTATCCTTGGCGCCCAATTTCGAAAGGATGCACTTGACTCGACTCTTGACTGTCTCCTCAGTGATTGAGAGCTGATCGGCAATTTGCTTGTTCGCGTTGCCAAGTGCGATCAGTCGCAGCACAAGGATTTCGGCTGGAGTCAGGGCGTCATCGGTTGCATGTTCGGCGATTTCGTAGGAGGCTTCGGGTGATAAACTTTTCTTTCCCACGTAGACAGCACGGATCGTGTCCAGTAATTCCTTATGCAACGTGTTCTTGAGCAGGTAGGCCTGAGCGCCGGCCTCGAGCGCACGCAGAATTTGCACATCGCCTACGTAGGTCGTCAATACAATAACCTTTGCATCGGGAAACTCATTTCGAATCGCTATGAGCGCGTCGATGCCGTTCATTTCCGGCATTTGCAAGTCCATGAGCGTGATATGGGGATTCTGCATGCGGAATTGCTGAATCGCCTCTCGACCGTTGGATGCTTCACCTACCAACACCATATCTGGCTGAACGCTAAGCAGACCGGCGATACCTTGCCGTATGACCGGATGGTCGTCGACCGCGAGAATTCGAATTCGCGGAATATCGGCGTTCATAACCGCGTCCTCCTTCGCACCTTCGCCTGCCCGATAGGTCGGCGAGACTAGTAGCCTCTTCAACACCTGCTCGACTTCGCCCAAATTCTTTTCTTGGTCGCATAAGTGTGGCGCGTTCTCGCATGCCGTGCAAGCCCTAGTTCCCTCACCGGAAAACAATCTCTCGATCAACACCTTTTCCATCGTCCCACAGACGCATATCACAACGAGTCTCAATTCCAACCCACGTGCCTTCGCGTGCCGAAACTGTTACGGATCGCATTCGGCAGCAATTTTCTGATTTCCACCAAATCAGTGGCGGGACCAGGTAGCGGGAAAAGCGCTCAATTGTAGGGTCGAATCTGTTCACCCCAGTGTTGGTGGCGATCCACAGATCGCCATGATCATCTTCCATTAGAGCTTGAATAAAATTGGAACTCAAGCTAGTGGGGTCGTTGGGGTTGTTCTTGTACACGACGAAAGTATTACCGTCATAGCGATTGAGGCCATCTCGCGTGGCAAACCACATGAAGCTGCGGCGATCCTGCAAAATGGCAGTAACATAGCCTTGAGACAGGCCATCGTTCGTGGTCAGGTGGGAGAACTTGAGGTGCCTCACCGGAGCGTGGGCGCGCCTGAGCTGGGGCATTCGGAACGTGGTGGGCGGGGGTATCAGGTACTTTTTCGCGGTCCTTACGAACCCCGACCTCTCGCCACCACGTCGGCCAAGCGTGCGTTTATCCGTTTGGCTTGCAATTTTGGCGGGCCGGGCGTCAAGTGCTGCCGCAGTTGACGCTTGAAGAATGTACAGCAATATCCAGCTCGCAACTCGAAAGCCGCGCACTGTGTTTTTGCGGATGGTGATCATGCAATCTCCTACCATCCGTTCCTATCTCCTCGCAGCCTGGTAGCAGGATGACACGGTTTACCACTTCATGCCTTGGGAGCAAATTTCCGTAACCACCAGGAAGCTTTGCGATCTGTCATGTAGGCAGCGCTGGCAGGAACGCGCAGCTCCACCTCTGCACCTGCATCAACTTCGCTCCAGACCGCCAGTTTACCTCCAATAAGAGTGGCCCGTTCGCGCATACCGGGCAAGCCGTAGTGTCCTTTACTGCTTTGGCTGGAGAGAATCGCTGGATCAATGCCTTTTCCATCGTCCCTCACCCGTAGTCGGAATTGCTCATTGTCATAACGGATTTCAACCTCTATCCGCTGTGCCTGAGAGTGGCGAAAGGCATTCCGCAGCGCCTCGGCTGTAAGCCTGTAAATTTCGTCACGCACGATCGGGCGCAGATCTCTCGATTCACCCTCAACCGCGACATGGAATGCTGGCCGATGGCTGGTCGAGCCGGTTTCGATCTCTTTTCCGAGCGTGCTTATGGCCAGCGCGACATCGTTTCCCTCCACTGTTGAATCGCGCAATCCCTGCACCGCATCACGGCCTTCGGTGATTGCGGCAGCGGCCTGCTCTATGGCACTTTCCAGCCTTTCTTTCGCATCCGAATGTTCTGGCAGCAATTGGGAAACGGTTTGGAACCGGAGCAGCAAACCGTGGAAGCTTTGCAGCAGGGTGTCGTGAAGGTCCCGCGCGATCCGCGTACGCTCGCCGACGCGTGCGTCCAGGGTCATCTCGAACTCATGACGCAACCGCCGGACCCGCAACTGGTAGGCCGCCCACAGCAGCACCAGAAAGAAGACAGCGCATAGGGCGCGAAACCAATTCGTCTGGTAATAGGCGGGGGTGATGGAGAACTCCAGCGGATCCCCCTGCTCGTTCCACACGCCGGTATTGTTGGATGCCATCACACGAAAGCGGTACTTGCGCGGCGGCAGGTTTGTGTACTGAACATGACGCTGATTGGCCAGATCCCGCCATCCCCTGTCCTGGCCCTCCAGCATGATGCGGAAGCGCACCTTGTCCGGCTCCACCAGGCTGAGTGCGGCGTACTCGATCGCCAGATTTCGAACGTGCGGAGGCAGGCGTAAATCCTGCGCGGCTTCGTAGGTCTCGCCATCAACCGTAATCTGCTCAACGCGAACTGGCGGAGGGAGCATGTTGTTACGGATTCGGGATGGATCAATAAAGCTCACCTTGTCTCCATTTACAAACCAGATTTTCCCGTCGGACGCCTTGGTGACCGCAGGCCTGAGCCCCTTGAGAATCGGAACCAGTCGCACTCCATCCGTGGCATCGAAGGTTGTCACCTGGATGCTTCGTTTCGGGTCCGCGATCCAGGCCTCCAACTCGGTTCGTGCTATGCGCAGGAGGCCGCACTGCGTGTAGAGCCAGTAGGACGAAAGGTTGTCTTCAATGATCCAGTGAACGGTCTTGCAGGGTAACCCGTTTGCGGTGGTCAGGGTTCTGACACCTGTGTTCGGGATCCGGCTGACCCCATTTTCGGTGGCTGCCCAAAGCGTGCCGCTGCGATCGCGCGAAATATCCAACACCTTCCGCGTGCCTGCCCCGTCGTCGCTCAATGGCAAGTTCCGTATCTGCCCCGCCCGAAAGTAAGTAATCCCGCCGCTCAACAGCCCCGTCCAGATGCCGCCGTTCGGGTCGGGCAGGAGGCCGGTCCCCGGCCCCCCACCCAGGTTCCGCCAAGGCACCTGTTCGGTGATTTTGCCGTCGACTAGATGCGTCAGACTGTAATTGTTCGCCGTGCCGAACAGACTGAGCCAGAGGCCGCCGTGATTGTCGCCAGTGATCGCATTTTTCGTACCGGCTGGCACTGACGGAACCGCAGTGAACTTCCCCTTCCCAAATGCCGCAAGCCCGCTAAAGCTTGAAACCCAAATGCGACCACGCTCATCCTCGAAGAGCGATTGAATCTCGTCTTCGGCGAGACCAAGATTGCTTCGTCCCTGGTACACGGTCGTGCGCCCGTGGTCCCACCTATACAGCCCACCCGTCGTGCCGATCCATATGCTCCCGTCGCGCGCCGCCAGCACGGAGTTCGTGGTGGGGCTGGATAATCCTTGTTTCACGGTGAGCGAGGTGACCGGCAACTCTCGAAATTGGTCGAGACCCTCGGAAGTGGCAACCCAGATGGATCCCTCACGGCCCTCGAAGAGCGCGTACACATGATCGCTAGACAGGCCATCTTTGTGGGTAAAAATGCTGGTTTTACCCTCGTACGAATGGACGAGACCATGAGCAGTTGTGCCAATCCAAAGCCCCCCGTTGCGATCGCGAAGGACAGTTCCAGCACTCAAGGGCAACGACACCCCATGAAGCGGATAATGGGTCACTGTCTTTCCAATGATTTGACGGACGCTGTCAACAGCAATTACTAGGCCCGCCCCATGATCGCCTTGCGCCATGTTGCCGCCCCGGCTGATTGGTGTCGCCAAATAACGGATTGGGGGACCGGGCGTCCATTGCCACAGGCCCGTTGCCGCTCCTACCCATATGCTGCCGTCGATATCCTCGTACAAGGATGCCACTATGGTGCCGAGACTTCCGTCATCGCCATAACAGGTGGCGCTTCCGCCGCGGATTGCGCAGAGGGTTCCCGCGGGCCCCGCGAGACCGCCCACCCACACGGTTCCGGCGCGATCCTGCAGCAGCGCGAGAACAGTGCGGCGCGCAAGCGACGGATATTCGGTCAGTTGACCGTTCTTCCAACTCACCAGCCCATCAAGGGTGCCGATCCAGAGGGTCCCGTCGCGTGCCGCCAGGAGGGCTCGCACCGACGTGCTCGGAAGCTGCCGCCCTGGCGCAAGAGGCAACGGCACCGTCCGGACACCGTCGAATCGAACGACTCCGCTTTGCGTAGCGAGCCAGAGATAACCGTCAGGCGTCTGCGCGATTGCGTTGACCGCGCCTTGCGCGAACCCATCGCGATAGGTCCATGGGGTATGTGCGTATTGACTTACATCCAGCGAAGGATTCAGCGCAAGAGCATGAGGACACCAGAGCAGCACGTACAGCGTGCCAAGAGCAATGAGTGCTAGCACGGCCGATATTTGAGCTTCCGCCCTCTTCATATGAGGATCGGCCCTCTTCTCGGAAATATTCTAATCCCGGGTGCGCAGGGGATGCTCGCCGAGAGTCCGTTCGTGCAGCCGATCTGGGGTGTTTACTTCAGCGTCGCGGGCCAGTTACGGATCACAGAGTAAGTTTCCAGAAAGCCCTTCCGCGGCTCAAGCACCAGAAATTTGAGCCCATCTCCAGCAACTGCATACTGATTGATTGTTGGATCTGGAATCAATCCCGTGTCGAATAGCTTTTTGGGGACGCCTACCTGGGGTAAGCCACGCTCCACGGTCGCTGACATCATTTGCCCTTCATTGTCGATAAAGAAGAGTTCACGGCCGTCACCGCGCCACCGTGGTTGCGCGCCACCGGCCACTGAGACCTGCTTTATTTCCTGAAACGAAGGAAACGACGCAACAAAGACCTCCCATCTGCCACTGCGGTTCTCCCCGTAGGCGATCAGGTGCCCGTCTGGTGACAGATGAAATGCATCTTTCCGGAAGCTCGATGAATACACCGCCTGAGGTTTCGTGTCGCCCGTCAGAGGTAGTATCGAGACCGTCTTTGTGTCGTGCGTCACCAAGAAGCGACCATCCGGTGACCAGTCTTCCACCCAGTGTCTTACATCGTCGCCGTAGATGAGGTGCGGCTGCTGATTTCCAATTTCAATCTTTTGTACGAGGAACGGCGGATCAGTTCCACCATTGGGAAGAAGATTAAAGGCAACATAGCGCGAGTCGGGCGACCAGACGGGATCCGATTGTGAGTGCGGATCGTATGTCAGAGGCGTCGTTGTGTTAGTCGCAATATCTATCAGCCACAGACTGCCGGTAGCATGCTGATGGAACGAGTTCAGCGCCAGGTGCTTCGCATCGGGCGAAAGCGTGAACTGCTGATAGTCGATAACCGGATTGAGACTGCCGATGGTTGAGCCGTCTCGTGCATACCACTTCAGCTGATCGAAAGATGAGCCCTCTGCTGTGCCGTAGATCAGCACCCCGTTTTGCGAGGCAGTGAATTCGGAAGTGCCAAGGTAAGCTGGAGAGGCAGCGACGTTGCGGGCCACCAACAACGGTTCCCCAATCTTCCGCAACGCCTTCCAGTCCATCCGCTGGGCGAACAGGTTCTGCTGCTGCGCGAACAGCAAGTAGTCCGGTACGGCTATTGCTCGGCTCTGACTCGTCAAGAGTTCAATCGGAGCTCCGCCATCCAGTGACTGAGCATAGACCTTCGCTTGCGGATCGTCACTCGTAAGGTTTGTTCGAGCCAAATACATAAAGTGTCTGCCGCCTGGCAGAAACTGGACCCACATTTGGCTGACCTGTTCAGGCAGGAGCGAGGTCGCAGGGGTCGCATTTGCGCCGTCGGGAGAGACCCGGTTAATCGGGCTGTTTACAGCTCTGGCGAAAAGAACTGTTCCATCGGGGCTCCAAGCTCCTTGCGCGATTTCTGCAACGCTACATATCACCTCGGGAGGTCCACCCGATCGCCGTATCTTCTTAAGCTTGCCACCTGCCCAGAAACCGACAAACTGTGAGTCCGGGGACCAGAATGGCAGAAGCGCCTCCTCGGTTTGGACCATCTTACGCGCTTCCGTAGAGCTCAAAGGCCTGATCCACAAAGAGCTTTGACCAGAAGCGTCAGTTGCCGAAAAGGCCACCGTTTCGCCGTCGGGCGAAAGCGCCATCTCTTCGAACGGGTGCCAGTTCCTTTGTAAGGTTACGCCCTGCGGAAGCCCGAGTGACAGCCGTACCGCGTTCTGCTGGGGTAGCGGGTAATATCGTAACCAAAGTAAGACAGAAACAATCACGAGGCCGGCTAAGGTAACAATTGCGATTACCGCGGTACGCCGAGATCGCCGAGCAGGCGTGGGAGTTGCAGCGATTGCGTGTGGGTCTTCGGATCTTGTCTCGGACGACCAATGGAATTCCGGTATGTCCGAACCCTGAGTCAGTTCGATACGAACCGGCTGGTCTTGCTTGGCCTCTCGGTAATACTGTGCCAGCCTCTTTCGAACTTCGATTGCTCGCACGCGGACGGCCGCATCATTGGAGGTTTCGTAATCGGCGGGCCGCCCAAACACTTCTGCGCCAACCGTGTGCCCCCCCAACGATTCCAACTCTCCTGCCAAAGCGCGTTCCACGACGAGGCGGAGAAAGTCCTTGCAATGCTCGCTGTCGGCGAAGGCGCTGCTCGAAATCACTGATTGCAGCGCGCTGCGCAGTGCATCCACCTGTTCAGAGGTCAGCGTTTCCGACTTTTCGAACTGATGCCTTGACCACATTGCGCCTATGGTACCGCCTTCCGAACGATAACGGAATTGCTGACCCGAATGCAGGCCGAATGGCAAATGCAGTAATACTGCGGGACATCTGGCGTGATGGCCGTTCGGTGCTGGAGAGTTCCGTTACAGCCAATGTTCGGTTCAGCGGCGACAATCTACGGGTTACTAACAAACTGGCGAAAAACACAGCAAGAGTCCTGAAACGATCATTGCCACAACCGGCACCCCTGATACCACAACAGGCAATTGCCAAAGGCGCATCAGCCACATCATGAGCCGCACAGCGAGCTCGGCCTCGGAACCCAGCCTGAAATCGAGCGTGGCCGTGATTTTGCGTGTGTTGGCCCGTCGTGTGAGGCAACGCTCAGCCAGACTCGTCGCGAATCGCCAAGACCTCACTCACCACCGCACTAACGGCCGGTGGGCACTATGGCCTCGTAAGGAAAATCGGCAGGCCCAGCTTGTGGTCGTACTTCGGGCGGTACCGGTCAGTGTTATACATGGACGCAATGTCCACCTTGCGTGGGCCCAGCTTCGGATCGGGAATGGGTACCATGGTGTAGCGACCCTCGTTGATCGCGGTCATCAGTCCGGATTTGCCTTCTTCCAGCGCATCAATGGCCATACCCGCGAACGTGAATGCCACCAGGCGATCGACGAAGTCGGGGCTGCCCGAGCGCAGGTCGTAGGTAAGGTCGCTGACCACGGTTTCCTCCCCCGTTGCTCGCTTGATCTCATCGCTCAGATCTTCTGCGACGCTCATCTTCTTACGGTGGCCGAACGCATCCGCTTCCCCGTATTCCTTTACCGCGTACCCCTGCCACTCCGCGCCCTCCGAGAGAATGACCAGCGAGTAGTTGCTGGGGTTGTTCCGCTTGTCATGCATAAGCAACTCAATCAGGTGCTTGAGATCGACTTTATACTCGGGAATGCAGCATCGGATGGCGCTGACGTAGGCAGTGTAAAGCGCGGTGTAACCGGCATCCCGGCCAAACACACGGAAGATCCCAATGCGCTCGTGTGACCCCACGGTCGTTCTCTGTCGGTCAATGGCATCCATGGCACGCGTAATCGCGGTCGAGAATCCGATGCAATACTCCGTGTTGCGGACGTCGTTGTCCATCGTCTTTGGCACCGCGAGCACCTTCATGCCTTTACGATCGAGTTCCGAGGCATAGCTCAATGTGTCGTCGCCGCCAATCGCGACCAGGTAGTTGAGACCGAGCGTCTCAATGTTCTTAAGCACCGCCGGGGTCACATCGAATACGGTGCTGGTCACGCCCTTCTTGGTCGAATCTTTGGCCTCGAACTTCTGGCCCTGCAAAACCGGAGGCACCTTCTTCATCTTGGCGGGATTGGTGCGCGAGCTGTGCAGGAAGGTCCCACCAGTGCGATCAATAGTGCGCGTGTTTTCCCGGTTCAGGGGCAGGATGTATTGGGTCTTGCTTGCCGGATCATTCAGATCGACGTGGGTCAGTCCTTCCCAGCCGCGGCGGATGCCAATGACGTCACATCCGATTTCCGCGCCACGGTAAACCACCGATTTGATGACGGAGTTCAGTCCGGGAACGTCGCCGCCTCCCGTGAGTATGCCTATGCGCTTCTTTGCCATCGGTCACTCCTTATTTAGCACGAACAAGGACGACAATGGATCGCGGAGCTACTTGATAGACCGACTGTTGCAGCCGCAAACCGTAATCTGAGACATCGTCAGGGCTCGGCAGGCCGGTGTCCACAATTCTTATCCAGTCCCGGGGCGCACCTTCCTGAATTTGGAACTGCAGCTCTTGCCAATACGCATTGATCATTACATAGACGTCGTCATCGGCTTGTGACGCACCACGCAGACAAAAAGCGAGGCTCCGGGAATCTGGCGACAGATCGACCGCAGGTCCAACGCCATACCAGGAAATGTCCTCGCGCCAGAACCTGCTGCGACACAGGGAAGGATGAGACTTCCGGAATGCGATCATGCGTTTAAAGAACCGGAATATGTCCTGATTCGCCTGGAGCTGGCTCCAATCCAGCCAGCTAATTTCGCTGTCCTGGTTGTAAGGATTATTGTTTCCGAATTGGGTATTCAGGAACTCGTCACCGGCCCGGAACATCGGTATGCCGTTCGATAGCAGGAGCAGACAGCACAGGTTCTTTACCTGTTTCCGACGCAGCGCCAGAACCTCGGCTGGCGCGCTCTCGTCTCCCTCGTATCCGCAGTTCCAGCTGTAATTCGCGTCCATACCGTCCTGATTGTTGTGACCATTTTTCCAGTTGTGTTTCCGATTGTAAGAAACCAGGTCGTAGAGGGTGAAGCCGTCATGGCAGTCAATATAGTTGACGGTTTGGAAGGCATGATAGGCATGCTCGCGGCTGTCCGGGAACAAGTCATCGCTGCCGTAGATACGACGCATAAGATCCGGAACCATCCCCGCGTCCCCCCTCAAAAAACGGCGGACATCGTCGCGATAACGCGCGTTCCATTGCAGCCAGGTCGTGCCCGGAAATCCGCGCCCTAGCTGATAGCCTCCGACGTCCCACGGCTCTGCAATCAATGCCAACCGGCCCAACTCAGGGTCCGCGGCGATTTCACTGAAAATCGGAGCATCTCCCCAGTTGAGCGATCCGTCGGCGTTACGGCTAAACACCGATGCCAGGTCGAAGCGAAAGCCGTCGATGTGCATCTCGTTCTTCCAATAGCGCAGACTATCCATGACCATTTTGCGCACGTGCGCCTGGCTGAAATTCAACGTGTTGCCCGTGCCCGAATAGTTGGCGTATGCGCTCGTCGGGTCGGAGGACTGCATGTAATAGCCTGCGGCGTCGAAACCCTTGAAGCTGTAGGTCGGGCCGACGTGATCTCCCTCACAGGTATGGTTGTACACAACATCTAGCACGACGGCGATCTGGGCTTTGTGAAAAGCCTTCACCATATTCTTGAACTCAAGATGTTGCCCATGATCATCAACACTCGATGCATACTGCGCGTGAGGTGCGAAGAAGTTCAGAGGCATGTATCCCCAATAGTCACCCTCCTGAGGATCGCGCTGAAATATGGGCATGAGTTCGACGACGGTGATCCCAAGCTCTTTCAGATACGGGATCTTTTCCATCAATCCGGCATAGGTGCCGGCTCGCGAGGGATGCACACCGGAATTGGGATTCTTGGTGAACCCCTTGACGTGAAGTTCATAGATAATCGCGTCCGATTCAGGCCGGGGCGGGAGATCTTCCGCCCAATCGAACGCTGCCCGTTGTCTGGGCAAGACTCCAAGCGGCGCCTTTTCATCATTGGGGCCTGGGTTCATAGCGCGCTTGCGATCAAACCCCGGGGAGAAGAAAACTCGTGTCGCATAGGGATCGACAAGGACCTTTTCGTGGTCAAAGCCGTTGAGCCCAGCCACAGCCTGCCCTGAAACCGAGTAAGCGTAATAGCGGGCATCGCGTATTTGATCTAGCGGAATCCTGCAATGCCAAATCCGTCCTGATTTATTGCGAATAGGATCGAACGGAAACGTCAAAACTGGCTTTGCCAAATCGGTAGAGGAATAGAGAAACAGTTTCACACTCTCGGCATGTTCAGCACACACCGCAAAATTGAAGGCCTGGTCTTCCTCAATCCTGGTAACACCCAGCGGTAATGGAAGCCCCTCTGCGTGTGCCCACGTGCGACGTTTTTGCGGTGACGCTGCTGAGCCTGACGCTCCGTCAGATACGAGCTCGCTGACCGCAATGGATTGGCGAAGTGTGTTTTTCACATGTTTGAGAAGCTAATGACACGCCGAATCGTCCTCAAAGGTGCCGCCGGTAAACATCTGCGCCAGAAATTGACCGCAATGCATCATCTTCTGGGCTTCTTCATCGTCCTTGAGTGGATGTTCAGAGGTAGTCAGGTTTACGGCCCTCATTTCATTGCGGGCATCGACGAAACTTTCGGCCCAGGCCCGCAAATTGTTGAACTCGTTCGTGAGCAACTCGAGCCCGCGGTGGTCAGACTCGGTCGAGGCCGCCGCCGCAGCTAAGGCGATGCTATCCGCAGCTCGACCTTCATATGCCCGAATTGAGTTTCCCGCCATAGCCTTTCCCACGGGATACCCATTCTCCACGACCACCTGCAACGTCCCACCCCATTCTCTTATCGAGGCCATTGCCTCGATCGCTGCCCGCGTGAAAGCCAGGGAAAAACCGTATTTGCGAGCGGTGTCGTGGGCCGTTTCGGAAGCGTCATTTGGGGCGAGCGTCAGAATGATTCGGTCCTCCTCAATGCTGAGAGCGCCTTTCGTGATTCTCGCCAGGTCCTGCACGTCAACCAATGCACGCCCCTGCAACCGAGTTACGTTCGCTCTGCCCACGTACCCTTGAATGGAAAATGTTTCGCTCTGGCGCTGGGTCTGCGCTGATGCCACTACCGCCATAGTCAGCAACGTCACACCAATCAAGGGTTTCCGCTGAATCAAGCGAAACATCGAGTCTCTCCTGGATAACATTCGTGGTCGCTCATTGCTGAGGCGGTTCTGCCACGCTATCTCTCTGCCCGGCGTACTTTGCCTGCGTGAGCGGAGGAAGCGAGGATTCCACATTCATATCCATCAGCAAGTCGACGCGACGATCCAATTGAAAGAACTTGGTCACGGTAAGAGCCGAAAGCGCTTTGTTGAACTTCTTGTAGTACTTCTTCTTCAACGCAGCCAGACGAGAGTCGTACTCGAACATTTGTTCTGCCATCGCTTTGGCCTCGGCGTCGGCCAGCGATGGGTACTTCTGGCTGTACTCCTTGATGACGGCAACGCGACCATCATCCAGCCTGGATCGTTCGTACTCGTACTGCCGGTAGATCGGCCAGAATGCCCCAGCTTCCTTATCGCTGAAGTTCATTGCTTGTGTGATGATGGTGGCTCTGTCCGCCCGCATGTTGGCCCTCGCAACCTCGATAGCCGAGTCGATAGTGGGCTCCTGATCTTGAGCACGGCCGAAAGGGCAAAATGCGAGCATCGCGAACGTAATCATGAGTAATGCAGAACTCTTTATCATTGATTGGACTCCTAAGCCGCTGGCTTCGTCATTCGCGAGCGCAGCGGCGCAGTGCGCTCGACAAATTTGTGCGGACAGCTCCTCGAAAGGGAAGCGGAGCACTTGCTACCAGATGATGTAGGCACGCCACCTGCCGAACTCGTCTCAGAATCAAATCATTTCTTATGTGGTGGTTCTGCAATAAACCTGGTTCCGCGCGACCATACCGTGCCCAGGAACGGGCACGTTGGACCTCATCTGGTCACAGAACCGGTAATCGAAGATCGTTTGCTACCGTGCATTGGGTATCGCGGAGCCCTATTCGCCGTGGGACGGCTCTACTGCCGGATCTAGCTTCGCCGCTATTGTCCGCGGCGCCTCGGTCCTCTTCATCACGACCATGCACAGCGCCCCCACTCCTGCCCAGAAGACGGTGCGTGCACGGCGGCACAATGCCAGCGTCAATCCTGTGGTGCTGGTCACACCGAACATCTTCGCAATGAGCATACTCCCACCTTCGTAGGTGCCGAAGTTGCCCGGGTTGAGCGCGCCCACGAGGTTAATCACCTTGGTCAGGCCTTCCACGATGAAAGCACCTCCTAAAGTGAACCCTGCTCCCATAAACCGCAGGATGACGTAGACCTCCAGAACTGCCAGCATGTGCCACAGGAGATTGAAGGTCAATGTCGTCCAGAACGCGGCTGGCGCTTCACGATGAAAATTGAGGAGGTCGTGTTCGGCTGAGTCAATGATCGGCTGTTTGCCGCTGACCCAGTTCCGCAGCCGTGGCAATCGCCCAATCGCTCGAATGGCGTTTCCCATCAACGGCCAGCGGCTTGCAACCGCCACAGCCGCCAAGATCACCACTGACACCAGCACAGCGATTAGCAGAACTGCATACACTCGCCAGCTGACAGAAACAGGGGCAAGCATAAGAGTGGCTACAATGCCCAAAACCGTTACTACTACCGCGCTGAAGCTATGCAGTCCCCCGTCAATCGCACCAGCCGATAATGCATTCGAGAGGGGCACTGCGGGACCTAGCAGCGATATGCGCGTGCCCTCGCCAACCACTTTTCCGGCGATACCAAATTGTCCGATCCCGTCCGAGATCAATTGCGCGACGAAGCTACGGGACCAGGAAAGGCCGCTGATATCGCAGGTAAACGCCCGTCTCCAGGCGCATGTCTTGGCTAATTGTGAGAGCCCGCCCAGAAGGATAACGAGACCGAATCCCCAGCCGACGGTCTGCAGCTCTTTCCAAACGGCCCCCGGGCCGCTCCGAAAGACCAAGTAGCCGAGTAGACCAAAGCCCAGCAGAGCTGCGAAAAATCGGAGAGCGGGCTGAATGAGAGACTGTGGTCTGGGCGCGGCACTACGCTTGCGCGCCTGCTTGAGGATACCTCTCCATCTTGTCGCCTTCTTCGGTTTGTGCGTCTGCTGGATCCCCATCAGCGCACATTCAATAATTGAGTTACCTGCTCCCACGTCGCTCTCCCCATGTGCCAGGCGATCTACGTACCTGGACATTAAGGAACAGCAGATGGATTGCCAATCGGATTCTCACCTAAACCTTTAATCCTGATTGTGTTTGACGAGTGAACGTGATTTGGCATGCGCCTTTGCCCAGGGCAGTGCCTCAATGTGGGCAGTGAGGGGATGCATGGCACGCGAAAATTCTGGTCACCCACAAAAATGCCGTGATTGCGTTTGGCCCACCGAGTGCAACCTGCAGAAGGTTCATGCCCGAACCGCACCGCACCAGAATCTGAGGTCAAAAGATGAAAATTGGCATAGCCGCCGATCATGGCGGATACGAAATGAAAGAGAAGCTCTATATCTTGCTCGGTGCAAATGGTCACGAGGTCGTGGACTTCGGGAATTCGCAATACGACAGCAATGACGACTACCCGGACTTTGTCATTCCCCTTGCACGAGCGGTGGCAGTGGGAACGGTGGAACGCGGCGTCCTGTTATGCGGCAGCGGCATCGGAGGATCGATCGCTGCGAATAAGGTTGACGGAGTGCGCGCCGCAGTCTGTCACGACGATTTTTCAGCGCGTCAGGGCGTGGAGGATGATGACATGAACATCCTGTGTCTCGGAGGCCGCACGACAGGCATCGCCGTCGCCTGGGATTGCGTGAGGAGTTTTCTTGCCGCGAAGTTCACCGGGGCCGAGCGGCACCTCCGCCGCCTTGCTAAAGTCAGCGCGATTCGCACAAATCCGATGGCCACCGCTCGAATTCCGACGATTCCCTTCACCAGCGAGGGCCTCTGTGGCCCGGAGCAATGGCGAATCCAAACAATAGGAGATATTAATAATGATGTTACTGGAGTCCCTGAAGCAATACACAACGGTTGTCGCCGACACCGGCGATATCGAGGCCATCGCACAGTATCGTCCGCACGACGCGACGACGAATCCCTCGCTTCTCTTCCAAGCTGCTCAGATGCCCGCTTATCGTAATCTGGTTGAAGAGGCAGCTGAAGTGGCTTCGGAACAGGGCGGCACTCAGCAGCGCATGGCTGAAGAGTTCATCGACCGGCTTTTCGTGCTGTTCGGGTCGAAGATTCTCGAAGTGGTACCGGGTCGGGTTTCTACCGAAGTCCCAGCCAGCCTGAGTTTCGACACAGCTGGTACGGTTGCGAAGGCCCGAAAACTCATTTCGCTATATGAAAAGAAAGGGATTTCGCCAAAACGAGTTCTGATCAAGATTGCCAGTACGTGGGAAGGGATCCAGGCGGCGGAGATTCTGGAATCGGAAGGCATCCATTGCAATTTGACCCTACTGTTCAGTTTTGCGCAGGCCGCCGCTTGCGCCCAAGCGGGCGTCACTCTCATTTCCCCATTCGTAGGCCGGATCTATGACTGGTACAAGAAGGAGCACGGTGGAACAGACACAGCTCCCGACCAGGATCCGGGAGTTGCATCGGTAGCGCGCATTTACAACTACTACAAGAAATTTGGTTACAAGACGCAGGTGATGGGAGCAAGCTTTCGGAATGTCAACCAGATTGTCCGTTTGGCGGGGTGTGATTTGCTTACCATCAGCCCGGAACTGCTGAAAGAACTCGAGAACACAGAAGGTACTGTGAAGCACGAACTAGATCCGGTAACAGCACGGCACAGCAAAGAACCGACATTGCGCCTCGATGAAAACACTTTTCGCTGGATGCATAATGAGGACGCCATGGCGACGGAGAAACTAGCTGAAGGAATTCGCAAGTTCAATGCCGACACCCATCGCCTCCAACGATTCGCCCTGGCTCGAGTAGCTGAAACCATTGGGTGAGAACCGGACCTCCAGGTTGAACTTTACCGGATCAATGCAAGCGTCGGGAATCCTCACCGAAATCTCGACCGGGATGTCATAGTTATGAATCGAGCCGTACTGTGGGACATGGACGGAACCCTCGTCGACTCCGCCGAATACCATTGGCAGGCTTGGCGCGACACAATCACCCGCGAAGGTCCCCCGATCACGTACGAACAGTTCCAAGCCACCTTCGGGCAGCGTAATGACTCCATTCTCCGGCAATGGCTGGGCGAGAAGGCGACGCCTGAATCAATACGGCGCATCGGCGACGCCAAAGAAGCACTGTATCGGCAACATGTGCGCGAGCAGGGCATTACACCACTCCCGGGAGCCTTGGAGTGGGTAAAGCTGCTGCACCGACAACGCTGGAGACTAGCGATTGCATCTGCCGCTCCCCGCGCCAACATTGAAACAATCCTGGACGTCTTACAAGCCAGCCAGCTCTTTCAAGCTATCGTGTCGGCTGATGATGTGCACCGGGGCAAGCCTGACCCAGAAGTGTTCCTCGTCGCCGCCACGAAACTGGATGTCGCGCCCACGCATTGCATTGTTGTTGAAGACGCCGAGCACGGTATCGAAGCCGCACGCGCCGCCGGAATGAAGAGCATCGGCGTGAGCCAGAATGGCAAGTATTTGCCGGCAGACGTTGTGGTGCGTTCTCTCGATCTTCTCGATGAGAACGTCTTCCATCGCCTGGTTGGGAACGGCGCTATGCAGCAAATGAGTTCACAACCCGGTCGTTCGGGAACAGGCAAAAGACCGAACCGAAACGGAAATCCGCCGGACGAATGAACCGCGCCTCATCCTTTCCTCATTAGCGCGCATTCCGGACTAGACCGAATTCGGATGCGGGAAATAGAGTGTTTAATGGAATTTAACCTATTATCATTTGGCGCTCGCCCACCGCATTGAGCCATGGATGATAGCGTTTCACCAGCAGAGAACTCGCATGCTTTTGTTCGGCAGTCTATTGCGGCTCGGGTTCAAAAAAAATCCCGCCGGAACAAATCTACGCCCCAGCTAGACCGTGGCCAGGTCTTGGCACGAGATCATGATAGGAGATCAGCTCGATGCCTTCCTGCGAGAGCAGCGCACGGCTGTCGGGCAGAGTTAAGACCCGCAGTTCCGTCTCACGCGACTCGCGCAAGCGAGTCCTACTTGTCTGCAGATCCGCGTCGTTGTATCCCGGATGGCACACCAATTCCCAGGTTCCTTCTGGAATGCTGCGCGCGATCGCACGGAACAGCGATTCATCGAGCGCTCCAGTGACAACAACCCCCAGCGTACCGTCCGGTGTGATGAAACCCTCACGGTCTACGACTTCGCGGAACTTCCCAGCAAGACGGCGCAAGGTGCGAACTTTGGCGTAACGCATCCAGAGGTTGGGCCGTGTCAGGAGCTGACTTGACAGCAGGGGAAAACAAGGTCCGAAGGGATTGCGCACCGCACGAACCCCGCAACTCGCCGCAGCCCGCAGCAGCGGCCTCAGAATCGTTGGGAACAAGTGAGTGTGCTTGTGAGTATCAAAATGCGAGACCACGATGCCGGCGGCTTGAATCTTCCGAATCTGCGCCTGGGCTTCGGCAATGATTTCATCGGTGTTCATTTTGTCGGCGATGGCCCGCGCCGCGAACGTTGTCAGGCCATCGCGGAAGCGGGGTGCCGCCGTTCTTGTTGTAAGCGATGGAAGTTGCTCTGCCCCAAGGACTGGTTCGCCATCGATGAGCACAATATGGCAACCGACGCTCAGCCTGGGCAGCGTCTTTGACAGTTGTGATGCCCCGGCGAACGCGGGACCTTTGGCCATCAACGTCGAAGAGGTCACCACCCCGTGCGTGTGCGCCTCGACGATGGCCCGGTTCACACCTGAAGTAAAGCCAAAATCGTCTGCGTTGACGATGAGCCGCCGCACCGATGGAGTGAAGCAGGACTGACGTGAAGAATCTGCCCGATCCTCGGCCTGAGTTTCGTACGCACTACCCATCTGGCATAGGGAAGCACGCTCAAGAAAGATCTTGCATTCCTCGGTGGCGATCTCGTTAACTTCCATGAGAATTTCCGTTGGGCTCAGGACTGACCAAGAGCATTGCTAACGATCTCCTGAGCCTCGCGAATGATCACATTCAGATGTGACTCGTCTTTGAAGCTTTCGGCATAGATCTTGTAGATGTTTTCGGTTCCGGATGGTCGAGCCGCGAACCACCCGATTCCCGTAACCACCTTCAGTCCGCCGATCGGAGAATTGTTGCCCGGGGCCTTTGTTAATTTGGCAACAATGGGCTCCCCTGCTAACTGTGATTCTTTCACCGAATCAGTTGAGAGCTTTTGCAGCTTTCGTTTTTGTTCCGGTGAGGCTGGGGCATCAATTCGGGTATAAAGAGGACTCCCGAACTCCGCTGTCAATTCACGGTAGCGCACACCAGGATCTTTTCCGGTTCGAGCCGTAATCTCTGCGGCAAGAAGATCCATGATCAACCCATCCTTGTCGGTGGTCCATACGCTGCCGTCGCGGCGGAGAAAGCTCGCACCGGCACTCTCCTCTCCTCCAAAGCACACAGAGCCGTCGAGCAGCCCAGGGACAAACCACTTGAAGCCTACGGGCACTTCGTACAACTGACGTCCGAGTTTCCTCACAACACGGTCTATTATGCTGCTGCTTACTAGCGTTTTCCCGATTGCGCATTTGGCGCTCCACTCTGGCCGATTCGTCAGCAGATAATGGATCGCGACAGCCAGGAAATGGTTAGGGTTCATCAAACCCGACGTTGGCGTCACAATGCCATGACGGTCGGAGTCGGGGTCATTGGCGAAAGCCACTTGGTATCGATCCTTTAGGGAAACTAGCCCAGCCATGGCGTATGGGCTTGAACAATCCATACGAATCCTGCCGTCATGATCGAGAGGCATAAAGGAGAACGTGGAATCGATCGCTGAATTAACGATGGTGATATCCAACCCGTAAATGGAGTTGATCGGTTCCCAGTAACCGATGGCGGCTGCGCCCAGCGGATCCACACCCAATTTCACGCCCACATCGCGAATGGCGTCCATGTCGACGACATTCTTCAGATCTTTTACGTAGGGCAACACCAAATCTTGCAGGTGAGTGGAAGACGCTTTGATTGCCTTTTCGTACGGAATTCGTTCTACTTCGCGATTCCCGGCTCGCAACAGATTGTTGGCCCGATCCTGTATCCAGCCCGTGTCCTCCGTACCCGCAGGGCCACCGTTTGGCGGGTTGTACTTGAAACCACCATCTTCCGGAGGATTGTGGGAAGGTGTGATGACAACACCGTCCGACAAACCAACTTGGCGAGTGCAGTTGTACACCAGAATGGCATGTGAGATAACCGGCGTTGGTGTGACGCCATCGTTTTCTTGAATGATGACCTAGACATTATTCGCGGCTAGAACTTCCAAGGCGGTGCGCTGAGCAGGCCCGGACAAAGCGTGCGTGTCCTTCCCCATGTACAAGGGGCCCGTAATACCTTGCCCCTTGCGGTAATCGCAGATGGCCTGGGTAATGGCAAGAACGTGCGCTTCAGTGAACGTGCCGTTTAAAGACGTCCCACGGTGGCCGCTTGTTCCAAACAGAACGAACTGCTTGGCATCTTGGAGATCCGGCTTGCGGGCAAAGTATTCCTTCTCCAATCTGGCCAGGTCCACAAGCATTTCCCTTGGAGCGGGTCTTCCGGCCAGGGGCGAGACCCTCGACCCACTTGATTGTCTTCCCGCTTGTTTCGTTTCCTGCGCACTCGACATGCTTCCACTCTCCAATTCTGTCATCCCCGTTGGAAGGTCACGCGTTCCTCCAAAAATCCTTAGAAATAAACAAGTCTGTCTTCGTCAATTCCGTATCGTGGCGCTATTCGGCCACGGCAACCGGCAGAGCTTCCAACACTCGCCCGCAATGGCCCATTCTTCTGCTGCCCGAATTACAAGCACCCTCGCGCGGGAATCAGGACTCGATATGTCTCGATCGAGCAGAGATTCCTTATTCCGGTTTATGTCCATTGTGACACCGAGAAATTCCAGCCCCTGGCAGGTGGCAGAGCGCACATCGGGGGAGTTCTCACCCACTCCAGCCGTGAACACCAGGACATCCAGACCTTCCAGACAAGCCGCCATTCCTCCGATTGCAGTTCGCAAGCTGTGAACGTAAAGGTTGAAAGCAAGCTTCGCTCTCTCATTTCCTAAATGCACGCCAGCTAAAACGTCACGCATGTCGGCAGAAAGACCAGAAATGCCCAGCAGGCCAGATTTCTTGTTCAACATGTCATTGATCTGGTCGGCATTAAGTCCATGCCGTCGCATGAGGAAGATCAGGATGCCAGGATCAACGGAACCCGAGCGCGTACCCATCATCATTCCTTCTAAAGGCGTGAACCCCATTGTCGTGTTCACGCTACGTCCAGCCTTAATCCCCGTGACTGAGCAACCATTGCCGAGGTGACAACTTACAATCTTGAGCGAATTCAGGTGTTTCTCGATCAACTGGGCGGCGCGAGTGGCACAGTACTGATGATTGATGCCATGGAAACCGTATCGGCGAATTCCCTGTTCGTACCACTCGTACGGACCAGGATACATCTGTGCAACTGCCGGCATGTGGCGATGAAAACTGGTGTCGAAAACGGCGAACTGCGGCACGTCTCCCAGCAGCTCTGCGACAATCTTAATACCTTCGAGTTCGGATTGAATGTGCAGCGGAGCAAACTGTGAGAGATCGGCAAGGGCCGAGTACACGTCCTTGGTGATAAGAACGGGACCGTCGAACCGAGGACCACCGTGAACCACGCGATGTCCCACTGCGTCGATTTCACAAGCAGAGGTAATGCTGCGTGTTTCACCCCTCCACGGAGTGGCCAGTAGATCGATAAGCAGTGTTTTACGCGATGAGATCTGCAGCTTTTCCTTCCTACTCACCCCTTTCAAGTTCCTGACGGTAATCGCTGCCGTATCACCATTCCATTCGATGCGTCCCTCCCACAGCGGCAACGGAGGGCTCTCCGGAAGGGTATCGCCAATTTCGTGCAGGCACGCCTTCAGGCTGCTGGAACCTGAGTTGAGAACGAGAATCTTCATGTAATCGATGCTGTGCTACCGGAAACGGCAGTGCAGATGGCATGCCAATTGGGCCGCCCGCTAATCCCTCCTGTCTCATCGATTCGAACCACCGAGTCTGCAACTGGCATGCCCTGCCTTGGTCAGTGCCTCAATCTGGGCACGGTTTCGAAGGACAAAACATTCAGATATTTTGGTTCTACAAGGACATACCGTTCGGCCTCGATTGGCACATTACATGCAAACCGTAGAAAGTTTAGTGCGCACGCAAAGCCGTCGGTGAAGCAGAGGTGCGCTGCACTTGATTCCAGCTCTCCCCAAGCAGTTACGGATCAAGTCACCCGCACCTCATCCGACGGTTCTGTGGGCGGCAAGAGCGGCGTTTAATTCAGCATGTCACTAATCACAGCGGCTCTGAAACCAAGGTCGATATTGCTCGCAACAGATTTTTCTGAGGCTTCTGAACAGGCGCTGCGCTATTCTCTGGCACTCGCTCGGTTCTATGAGTCGAAGTTTTGCTTGGCGCACGTAGTATCTTCCCTGGGTCTGACTATGGCAGGTCCTGGTGCAATTGCTGCCTGTGAAGAGGCAATATCGCGCGAGGCCGCAGATCTGGAGAACTCGCTGACTCATACCGGGGCTCTTACTGGCATTCAATACAAATTCATCGTTAGGCACGGTGAACTGTGGCCAGAATTGCGAGAAATCATCCAAAAAGAAAGCACGGATCTCCTCGTCGTCGGCACACATGGACGACACGGCGTGGGCAAGCTGTTCTTCGGCTCAGTCGCGGAAGAGATTTTCCGTCAGGCAGATTGTCCAGTCTTGACCTTTGGGCCACACACCGATGGCCGCCCCTGGTTTGGAACGTCCTCCACGCACCGCACATTCCTGTTTGCGACTGACTTCGGATACGCATCTCTCCACGGCTTGCCGCTAGCCATTGCGGCTGCCAATCAGTTCGAAGCCAAGCTTGTCTTTCTGAGTATCATTCCAGCTGGGCCATCGAGCACCGACAAAGCTCTGACCGACTGGCAGGAAAATGTGCGCATAAGAACCCTGCAGCGGCTGGCAGAACTCGCCGACAATGCCGGGCTCGACACCAGACCTCAGCTGTACGCGGAATTTAAATCAGGGACGCCGGTAAGCGAGAAGATCCTTGAAACTGCTGACAAACTGCGAGCGGACCTTATTATTATGGGGCTCCACGATTCGGCGCACGCCGGAATAATCTCGCACCTCGATCTTACCACTACCTACGACGTGATTTGCCAGGCTGGCAGCCCCGTGCTTACGGTGAACTATTCCTCAGGGGATGACCTTGAAGCGCGACCGACCGAAGTAACAGCGTCGCCTTTGTCGGGAACCGATGGGTTCCGCGGCGACCGGTTCGGAGCGAACCGGTAGACGAGAGCGCGACTCGCTGTCGACCAGATGAGTGACGGCCGAGAACAAGAGTCCAATGGAAACTCCTGCCATCAGCATGCCGACCATGCTTTCGAGCGGGCCCAACAGGCGCCATTTCATCGGAAGCACCACATCTCCGTACCCAACTGTGGCATAGCTGCTCGCGGAAAAGTAGAAAGCGGATTCCCAAGACGGAAGGCAAAGCCAACGATAGCAACTCGACCAGAGAAGAATGACAATTCCGTGCAGCATAATGACAGCTAACGTGGTTTGCATGACGAGCGCAGCACAGTGAAATACCCGTACCTTCTGAGTCTCTCTTGGAATATTTCTTATCCAAATGATGAGCGCTGCTGCGCCGCCGCACTGCAGAAATAGCGAAGCCAACACGAGAAGAACGGCGGCTCCGGCTTGTTGAAGCAAGGTCATACTTCGAGACTGCTCTTGTGATGAACAGTGGCAGAACTTTCGCTCAATTCCTTCATTGGAGCCCCT
Organism: Acidobacteriota bacterium; assembly: GCA_046728215.1. Lineage (GTDB taxonomy): Bacteria > Acidobacteriota > Terriglobia > Terriglobales > Acidobacteriaceae > Gp1-AA133. Next base: position 29,676 of record JBKPEB010000049.1, read on the forward strand.
TTTGGATGGTTCTGCCGTGAACTCAGAGTCGTTGGTTATCTGAAACCTCTGTCATCATCTAGCCAGAGCCGAGTGCAACCCACGGAGGTGGTGCTCAAGAAAAAGCAGGGCCGCAATAACTATTATTAAGCCGCACATCACAATCCACGTGTTCCAACTCCTTCGCCTTCTCCCAGGGATGCTTACGGCAAACGGAACAGACGTTCTCTTCGGGGCCGACGATCTAACAACGCACAATGTTATCGGCATGAATGCCTCTCGTCGCGTTGCGCGTATCCACCACCAATGACGCGTGCTCCACGATCCAGCCGTAATCGTAATCCGAATGGTCTGTGACGATCAGCACACAGTCGTGTTTGGCAATGTCGTCCACGGGCACGCATTTCATCTGAAGATCGTATTTGCGCCCTTTGCCTATAAAGGGAAAATAGGGGTCGTTGTAGCTGACCTCAGCACCATCCTTATTCAGTAGCTCAATAATCGTCAGCGCGGGAGACTCGCGCAGATCATCGATGTCTCTTTTGTAGGCCACACCAAGCACCAGCACTTTGGCACCTTTCAGAGCCTTACCCTTTTGATTCAGAGCTCTGGTGACTGACGAGACCACGTGATAGGGCATGGCGTTGTTGATGTCTCCGGCCAGTTCGATGAAGCGGGTCTGGAAATCCCACTCTTTCGCCTTCCATGATAGGTAATACGGGTCCACAGGGATGCAGTGTCCGCCCAACCCGGGTCCGGGGTGGAAGGCTTGGAAACCGAATGGCTTGGTGGAGGCAGCCTCGATGACTTCCCAAATATCCAATCCCATGCGCAATGACAAGAGCTTCAATTCATTGACCAGGGCGATGTTCACACAGCGGTAAATATTTTCCAACAGCTTAGTCATTTCGGCGACTGCGGGCGAGGACACTGGAACCGTTCGGTTGAAGATTGTTCCGTAGAGTGCCGCGGCCAGTTCTGAGGCTTGAGAATTCAGGCCTCCTACGACTTTCGGAATGTCACGACGCGCGATGCTGTCATTGCCTGGGTCCTCTCGTTCCGGAGAAAAGGCGACAAAAAACTCATTCTCTCCGTTAGCCGTTGCCTCGCGGGCGGCCTTCAAACCGCGGCCATTGCCTTCCTCCAAGATTGGAATAAGCACCTCCTCCGTGGTGCCGGGATAGGTCGTGCTCTCGAGGATCACCAATTGACCGGCGCGTAAGTACGGCGCTATGGCCGTAGCGGTGTTGGTAATAAAGCTGAGATCAGGCTCTCGATACTCGTCCAGAGGAGTGGGCACACAGATGATAATGGCATCCATTTCGGTCAGGCTCGAAAACTCTCCGGTCGCACAGAAACCGTGCGAGCGCGCCGTCTGGATCTCTGTAGGTGGAATTCGATAAATGTAGGATCCACCGGAGGTGAGAGTTGCGACCTTTTGCTGGTCGATGTCAAAGCCGGTAACTCGAAACTTCGCTTCGGTGTAGAGCAAAGCAAGCGGCAGGCCCACGTAACCGAGACCGATTATGCCTACCCGCGCTTGGCGAGTTTCGATTCTGGTTTTCAACTCTGAAAATAGCCTGGCGGAGCTGCTGCAAGTAATCATGATGATGTCCTCTATGAACAATCAGTTCCCTCTAATGGGAGTAATCAAAATCTGCGGTCGTCAGTTCGACTGCTGGCGTCGGCTCGGCTGCTTCAGGAGATTCCCACTTAATCAGCTTCAGATCCAACACAAAGATCGAGTAGATTACCGGGACGAGCAGCAGCGTCACAAAGGTCGCGATCGTCAGACCACCAATCTGCGCGTAGCAGAGAGGTTCCCAGAGTGGTCCGCCGTGCATAGCCAGCGGTATGAGTCCGAGCACGGTAGCACCGACCGTGATCATCACG
>JBKPEB010000050.1:0-8516 GCA_046728215.1 Acidobacteriota bacterium
TTCTCGACATGGAGTACACCGCTTTAAAAATGTTCGCACAAATTGCAAAAAATCAAAGTCAGCAACGCATTCAACTCTGGCTGGTTGGCATGAATCCCAGAGTGTTGGCGGTTGTACAACGATCACCGCTGGGTCAGATCCTGAGCTGTGAAGCCATGCATTTTAATCTGGAGATTGCCGTTAGGCGCTACCTCAGTAATGAAGTTGTTCACGAGCAGGCTTGAGTTATGGCACGGTCGAGTATGTTACTGCCAACTTCACTTTGCTAAACCGCAGAACCAACGGCCTCCGCAGCAGCCGGTTTCTTGATCTACCAGAATCCGGGTGTGCTTCACGCAAAGGGCAGCGAAGAGAACGTATTTTACCGATTAGATTTTCAATTATCGAAAGCGGATTCGATCCATCTAAATCTCGAATTCACCCGTTCCTGGTGCCAGGCGCCACACTCCTTCGACCAACAGAACGCGACCGCTTTGACACGATTCCATACGGAACTTGTCGAGATAATCCTTGAATCGCGATCGTTCCATAGGAACTATTTGCTGCTGGCGGAATATCCACACTACACCACAATGATTTTGGCAATTGATTGCAACCAGAAAGCGAAGCTCTCGACACCGCAATATGTGTGTTGCATGCCCTCCAAGGCACCGTCAAGTCCCGATCGATTGCGACACAGCTGCCGCACAACGAGCATCAGACGGCATGAGGGAGGCTAAAAATGGCCTCGACACAGCTAGGGGTTAAACCCTCCGCCATCAGCGCTATCGGCGAACTTCTGGATAGAACGGGGCGGACCCATAATTTGCTTACAGAACGAGTCTTGACAAATCCCCTGGCACGCTATGGTCTGCCGACAGCAGCAACCCTAGCTGTGTTGGTGGGTTGTCTTGCACTGACTCGATATGTCGGTATCACCGCGGTGTACATCCTGCTGTTCCCAGTGATCGTCTATTCTGCGCTTTGTTGCGGGGTCGGCCCCTCAGTTCTGACGATCGTGACCGCTCTCGTCGGAGTCAAGTATTGGTTCATTCCGCCGATTCATTCATTTCGGGTTCTTGATACGGTCCAATTGATTTCCTTGCTTGCTTTTTTGTTTGCATCAAGCGTCGTTGTGGCGATAGGAGAAATACGTCGCAGACAGAATCAACGATTGCAAAATGGACAGGCTGAACTTGAGGCTAGAGTCCAAGAACGCACAGCAGAACTCGACGCGGTAAATAAGAGCCTCCGCGATCTGTCGGCGCGGCTGCTTCAATTGCAGGACGAAGAGAGACGGCGCATCGCTCGCGAACTTCACGATAGCGTTGGGCAGTTGTTGGCTGGCCTCGCAATGAATCTGTCTGCGGTGCGAGCTGATATCGACCGCCTTAGCAAAACGGCCACAGCACTCACGGACAGCGAAGCTCTGGTCCAAGAGATGGGCAAAGAGGTCCGCACTATTTCCTACTTGCTTCATCCCCCGCTGCTCGATGAATCAGGTTTATCGTTCTCGCCTGAATTGGAAACCGCGATTTTCCGGGTCGTTCAGGAATGCCTTACGAACATTCACCGGCATTCAGGGAGCCCGATTGCGAAGATTCGCCTTCTTCACCTCGACGGCCACGTGCTTGTCGAGGTGGCGGACAAAGGCAAGGGCATTCCGATAGAGAAGCGGGAGGAAATGGTGTCGGCTGGTACGCCGGGCGTAGGAATCAGGGGAATGCGAGAAAGAATCCGACAACTGGGTGGGACCTTGGAGATTAGCTCTAACGGCAATGGTACGGTCATACTGGCGCGGCTGCCTGCTATTGAGAACTCCTCGACCTCTGAGGTCCTGGCCATTCCAGGCACTTCGACCGCTGCAGCATGACCAGAGCGTCAGGGTTTAGAGGACTACCATTGGAAAATGAAAACAAAGAACGTTGGAGGGAGTTCTGCAGGCGGGCTAGCGTCGAGCAGGGACCCTGACAACTTCGTAGCCATAATCCAGGAACTAAATAAAGCCTTGGACGACAAAGAGCTACGGCTGAACAAGGGCCAAAATCTCTCCAGCGCAGACCGCTGAACCCAGCCTACATTTTCCTATTGAATTCCGTTGTTTCGCTCCGGCAGTGTTAAGCTAGTGCCTTCCCGACGATTGGATGATCGTATCCGCGAACTGTGCGCAAAAGCTGCGACCGTTCCGGCGTCTGAAGCAGAATCTGTTCTGCGCGAACTCAACGTCGGGTCGATCCAAATGTTCCAATCGAGGCGTTGCGGGAGCCGCGAAAGAGCTTACGAGGACGGCAAGGTATTGCATTTCGGCCTCTCGGAAGCTAGCCCCAGCACCATCCGCAAAGCCCATGTCGTTCAACCCGTCGCAGCTCCCAGACAGAGTATTCGCTCATGAACAGCGACCTGGAAGAGAATGGATTGCTCGATGGCTACGAAGGATTGGGAATCGGCTTTGTGCCCCGGGGCCCCATTGGCATGGGCATCTTTGGATGAGCATAGCCTGAGAATCATCGAGCGATACGTGCCATGGGTTGAATCGGTAGGCTCACCTACAAGCAAATCTTGGCAGGTCCGTAGGTTGCCAGACATACTCAATGCCTCTACGTTGAGCCCCAGACATTCCTACAGCCGGTTGCCGATAGCCTCGCCCAGATCCCTGCAATAACCTCGGACAGGCTTCTTTAATCATTCCGATCGGCTTCCCGGTCGGAATCGCCATTGAAGTCGGTTGGCGATCTGCAGCTCTCCAATCCAAGAGCACCTAACAATTCAGAGGTCCAGACTACATTACGTCTAGCAGCGGTCGAGCTGATCAGGGAGGTGGGCTGCGTCGCTCAGTCGCGTAAGCGGATTGGCGCGACGTTACTTGGACGTGTGGTTTAAAGATCGTTTGGAATTTTACAGGAGGAAAAAGGATGAAAGTTGATTGCAAGAACATGGTTCGCACTTTCTTGTGCACAAGTCTGCTACTCGCCGTTGGAGTACTGATGCATGCACAAGAACCAAACAGTCAGGCCCCACCAGACAATACCAAGACAAATCAGCGGGATCGGAACGCCAATGAGCCCACGGCAGATCAGCAAAAGGACAATCGTTCTGACCGCGACATTACGCAGCAGATACGACAATCCATTGTGAAAGACAAATCGCTCTCAACGTATGCGCATAACGTCAAAGTCATTACGCAGAACGGTCAGGTAACACTCAAAGGGCCGGTGCAATCAGAAGACGAGAAGAAAGCAATTGAAGCCAAGGCTGCTGAAGTCGCTGGCGAGAACAAAGTCAACAGCGAGCTGAGCGTCAAAACGCAACAATAACATTCGAATAATAAAGGAGAAACAACATGGCAGGAAAGAACACAGCAGTTTTTGGTATCTATCGGAATCGAGCAGGCGTAGAGAGCGCAGTGGACGCCCTGAAGGCTGCAGAATTTCGCAACTCAGACATCTCCGTGCTATTCCCCGAGAACACAGGCACCAAGGACTTCGCCCACGAGAAAGAGACGAAAGCTCCGGAAGGCGCCACCGCCGGCGCCGGAACAGGGGCATTGCTGGGCGGAGGTCTGGGATGGCTGGCCGGTATCGGGGCCCTTGCAATTCCAGGTCTCGGACCTTTCATCGCTGCAGGACCGATCATGGCGGCACTGGCAGGAGCTGGAGTCGGTGGTGCGGTGGGTGGGCTCACGGGTGCCTTAGTTGGCATGGGAATCCCGGAGTACGAAGCTAAGCGCTACGAAGGCCGCGTGAAGGATGGCGGCTTACTGCTCTCGGTGCACTCTGACGATTCGCAATGGACCAAGAGAGCAAAGGAAATCCTGGAGCGTACCGGCGCGGAAGATGTTTCTTCCACGGGAGAAGCTAAGGGCGAAAAGCGCGATGTTGTCCGCGATCGCGATGTAGCCTGACACACGGAGTGCAGCGAACCGGCTCTCTCTGACGCCTGTCGGTTCGCTGCTCCGCATCTCCCCAATCGGCTGGCGCGCTGAGTCGGCGGCTCAGTTCAATCCATCCTACCAACCGAAGTACTCCTGCGACCCATGTAAACTCCCATTCGCCGGCGTGCCTGTGCGTTCGAAAGGATCCAAGCGTAAGTTGACGAGAATCGGTGAGTCGGGATGCTCCTCGGTGCCGAGCCATCCGCCCGCCTGCGTGATGAACTGATACTTGAAGTCATCGATCCGCACCGCCGCGGGGTCGCTTTCCGCGAAGTAGGAGACTTCGTGGCGAGCCGACGGACCTTTGCCGGTGATCATGTCGAGCTGGTCATTTAGCGTGACAATCCGCAGCAGGTTCGCACCGCATCGGGTCCAAAGGCCCGTTAGCCCACGCTCTGTAGGGCACCTTACAAAGTCTGCGGTCAGGCGAGGGGCCGACCATTCTACGATGTAGGCCGGATGGCTCGTCATGAGCGGCTGGCATACCGTCCGGACGGAATTTCTAAAGCAAACCCAATAGGCAATCCGAGACAACGAGAGGACGGCTCGGCGCAACCTGCTTTTTTGTAGCTTGCGATTCCTACATCTTGAGGTGGCCTGCTTATGACAATTGAGTGGCGCAACAAGTTCGAAGCTGCGCTTACCGAAAGGGACCCGATTCTCCAGTCACTGCGTATTGCAGAAGCATTTGAAGCAATCATCCACCGCATGGAGGAAATGGACGAACGGGGGGCCACCTCGGCTAGCGAAAATCGAAACCTTAAGGAAGCTATCGAGCAGCTCAAGCGCCTCCGTGACCTCAGCTTGGATCGCCCCGCTTAGCGCAAGTGTCGTGGACGGAGTTGCGGAGCTTAAACCCTGTTATGACCGCTGAGGAGGAGCGCGGACTTGTGAACTGCCAGCCCTAACCGAAAGCGACAGATTTCAAAGGAACGCAAGCCATCCATCATCGTAGTTCACCCTACGGATCAAACGTCTACAGGAACATTCCGCTTGACGATGTAAGCGACCGGCCCTGAGAATCGCTGCCGTTGAAGTTCGCGGGCGGTCGGGCTTTGCGTATGTGCCAGATAAGGCCGTGGCGTCACCGACCCGGAAGTGGGCTAACGCAAGCGCCCTTGTCGGTACAGATTCTGTCCCCGAATTCCATGCCTTGCTGATTATTCGGCTCCGACATCAAGTGAGCAATCTTGAACAGAGGAGCGGGATATTGCCTTGCCATTATCACGGACGCGGAGTACAAGCAGCACCCTGTTGTATTCGCTGGATGCTCAATCGGGTTTGTCTGGAGCAAAGCGGATAGGAACTGGTGCTGCGAAATCTCTTGCTTGGAATGCCGCCGAAGTGGCTCTCCGGAGGAGAACTCTATGCACAAAATCGGCATACGCACACTTGGGTCAGGCGCAATCAAACAGCAAGTTAGGTGTGTCTCGTTTGTCTTTATTATAGTGGCACTGGTCTTCGCCGCAGAAGACCAATCCAGCAGGCGCGCTGATCGCTGGGTCGGCACCTGGAGCGCAAGTCCACAGACCGGATTCTTCCCGACTGACTTCAATAATCAGACCTTACGAATGGTGGTCCACACCAGTGTCGGAGGTGATCGACTGCGCGTTCGGTTGTCGAATACATTCGGAAGCCAGCCGCTCGTTATTACCGCAACGCACGTTGGAACACGCGGCGCTGGGGCTGCACTTGTAATGGGAACGGATCGTGCAGTTACCTTCAGCGGAAGCTTAGCTGTGACTATCCCTCCCGGAGCACTGGTAGTCAGCGATGCGGTCAACTTGGCTGTGCCCGCACTATCAGACTTGGCCGTAAGCATTTTTCTGTCTGCCAATGCGGGTCCCGCAACGACCCACAACTTGCTCGGTATCTCCTATGTTGCGCCGGGAGATGCTACAGCGAGCGAAAGCCCGGGACCGTATACGGAAGTTCTACCTGTGTGGTTTTTCCTAACGGGGGTCGAAGTAAGGGCCTCGAAACACATCGACGAGGCCATCGTAGCGTTTGGTGATTCAATTACAGATGGCGCTGGGTCCGCTTCGGACAGCAACAGTCGCTGGCCGGATGTCCTCGCCAGGCGATTGAGTTCTCATCACTTTAGGATTTCGATGCTGAACGAAGGCATTGCCGGCAACTGCATACTGCACGATTGTATCGGCCCGAATGCGTTGGCGCGTTTTGATCGCGATGTGCTGGGCCAAGCAGAAGTGCGGTTTGTAATCGTGCTTGAGGGTATTAACGACATCGGGACCTCATCTACCTTAGGAGATCTCACAGCGGCCGATATCATTGCCGGACTGACGCAGCTAGTCCGACGTGCTCACGCAAGGGACCTGAAGATCTTCGCTGCTACTTTGACTCCATTTGAAGGCACCACCATCCCCGGCTATTTCAGCCTGCAAGGAGAAATGAAGCGTGAGGCGATCAACGAATTTATTCGTACTTCCGGGACGTTCGACGATGTCATTGATTTTGACAAGGTAGTTCGTGATCCCAGCCATCCAACGCAATTGCTGCCAGCATACGATAGTGGCGATCACCTACATCCGAACGATGCCGGTTACAACGCAATGGGAGGTGCCATTGATCTGTCGCTATTCAGGATTGACAGAGAGGGCGACCGATAGCACCTTCCTACGGCCCGACACGTAAAGCAGCTAGTCCGACCGGAGATGGAGACATGAGGAATTTATCAGTTCGAGGTTTATCGTCACCAATAAGGCTCCTTTGTTTAGTGACGGGTGTTTGCGTTCTTGTGCTGGTGTTTTCACCAGGAATGCTCGGACAGGCGGCACCCGCAAACGCGTCTATCAGGCCAGCTACCCTCGACGTTGTTAATGTTGGAGAAGATTCTCCGCCGGGGCGACTCACCGGGTTTGGCCCACCCGAACCCGCTACCGATGGCGGATTCTGGGGCGGTGCGACCGGGGAGTTCTATCGTGTAGTTTGGTTTCCGGACGACGAGCCCTTGGCCATGGTGGAATTGAAGATCCCGCCGCACACTGTGGCTCAGAGACTGGAGATAACTTACCTGAACGGCATCTCCGGATGCTTTGGGTCGCCACCAGGCGACACATTCCAGGTCTACATCGGCAATACATCCAGTCCTCCGGTGTGGGCTTTCGTTGGAACAGTCCTCTGGGATCCGTCCGCGTGCACGGTCGGCGAACAGGAGCGCGCGGTCGTGCTCGACATTCGACGGTCAGCGGATGAATTCGATGTCGGCCTTGGCGGTGGCAGCAGTGGGAAGGAGCTTTTCGTGAAGATTGTTAGCTCGGCCGGATTGGCCAATCAACCTTGGTCATCATTTAACGTATTCGGCCAGGTAGGAATCCATAGTACAAAACTGATCGGCGTTATCAAAAATAGAGCCCGGAAGGAGGTAGAGGACGAAAAGGAAAAAGATTCGGGGGTTTTGCGCAGCGATTGAAGTAATGTGCCGTGGCAAGGGCGAACAATCGACAGTCGACCGCTCCTTCGGGGAAATGGACGTGGGCGTTCGAATTGGCCAGTGCGCCCGCTAGACATATGAGCAACGCCCGACTTCCCAAGGTCAATTAGAATGCTAGAATCCGCAGACATTGGCGAAGCCGGAATATGAAAAGAGTCCCTGTGTTTGCTAGATTCTTTTTGGCATCTTGGAGTCGGCCACCGGGTCGACCACAAGCGTGTTTGTCGGTATCAATCTCACGGATAAACCCATAACTTCCAGCTTGCCCGCGACACATCCCTCACTCGTATCCTAGTGCCACCATGGGATCGACCTTGGCCGCACTGCACCCAGAAACTGAGTATTGCCTAACGGAAGCCTTGCCACCACTGCCAACGGCAGGCCGACATAGAAGAAACCTTAAGCGCCAATGCCAAGGAAACCCACGCCCGCATCGAGGACGCCGTGCAGCGACTGGATCAGCATCGCGTTTCGGAGGACCAGCACGTTCATGGCATCTTGCGGGAGTACGCCGAATCGCGCTCCGCTGTGTGCCGAATGATCACCGCGTGCCGGGGACAGAATTTGCGTTTGGTTACCTTGTACCTCCACGCAACCCCCAACTACGCCGGTGCATAACAATAGAAGGCTGGCGGGCTCTGGGACAGCCGATTGATAGCGGAAATCGTACGTTTCAGTGACTCCATTCAACGTCAGCGACAGGGTACCCCGTACCACTTTGTGGCTCATCGGCACCAGAAAGCCGTACCGAACACCACAAGTGGCAAAGCACTGCATCGTAATCGGATCTAGGGTGAACTGCGAACCCAGGACACTGACAGTGGATGAGAACACCACGGACCCGATTGGGCCTATCGAAGTGTCGAAAACCAAATCTCGCTGGCCACCGAGAATGACCATTGGAGCAAGGAGTGTAGCGTCTGTGATCCCCATCACACTGCAGGTCTTTGTCATCGATCGGAATCACTGAATCGAACTAGCAACCTGCGAAAAGACAGTATTGGAGTTGGAACCGATCAATCGGATTGTGCCTACAACAATGACGAGGACCACAGCCAGCATTACGGCATACTCAGCGATGTCTTGGCCTGCATCGTTTGTCCAGAGGCGGACGCACCGGGAAATCATTAGGAATCTCCTTTGGGTCGAGGC
>JBKPEB010000051.1:0-12288 GCA_046728215.1 Acidobacteriota bacterium
CAAGAAAGGCTCACCGCGACTCTCCGCCCAGCTGGGAGCCGTGCTTGGTGCGCTTGAGGTTTTGCCCTTCGAGGCACCGGCAGATGCTGCCTACGGATTGCTGCGCACGCGGCTTGAGCAGGCTGGCAGACCAATCGGCGCAAGTGACTGCTCATTGCGGCTCAGGCACTTTCCCTCGGTTACACCGTCATCACGGATAATGAGAAGGAATTCGCCCACGTCGAGGATCTTCGACGAGAGAATTGGCTGCGCTAAGCCGAGAGCATTTCGCCAAGACATTGCCATTTCGAAGTGCCGGGCTGCTCTCCGCCGCGCCAGCTGTGTCGTCAGCAGAAATTAGGCAAGCACTGGATCAACGCCTCTAATCATCAGTCTCGCAAGGCATACACTCGGATTGGAGATTTAGCGCAGCTGAATTCGACGCGACATGGAGCCGCCCTGCCGCGATCCGCACCGGTGTCGCGGTGGTGCTGACGGGCCCCGTCAGATCGATAGGACGATGTCGTTGTCACAGCGGAAACTCGCTAAGGAATGCCCCTCACAGGGACTAGAATTTTCTTGCCACCATTCGGCAACAGACGAGGTGCACATGCCCCATTACGAATTCTATTGTCGCGCGTGTAAGAAATCCTTTTCTCAGATCTTGCGGCTGGTTGACTATGAGGAAGGGGACGTCGTTTGCCCGCACTGCGGTAGCAGGGAAGTCACACAACGTTGGTCAGCGATCTCTGTCCTCGCCTCTCGGAAGAGCGCGTGAAGGGAGTCTTTCGGGTGTGACAAGGATCACGTCAAAGCACATGGGAGATATCGCCTCACACTGCGGTTGGACCCGAGTTTATGAGCCGCGGTGCGTTGGGATCGACAGCTCCTGCTGAAGCGTGAAATCGAGCAGGGTCTCGCTCGGTACCTTCACCTGGTCTCCCTTCGTGATGACTTCCGACCCGGCGCCGAGCCCGCCACCGACGCCCGCGCCGACCGCCGCTCCTTTGCCGCCGCCAGCGAGTGCACCGATGATCGATCCGACCGCCGCTCCACCGACCGTTCTCTTCGCAGTGCTCGCCCCACGCGACTTCCCGGTCAATTCATACTCTCCCGTCGCCACCGGCACAGTCTGCCCATTCACCACAATCCCGGTGAGCTCCAGGCGCAGTTGCGATCTGCCGGTGAACGTCCCGGACTCCTTCGACTCTGCCAGTCGGCCATAGACATTGGCCCCCTTCGGGACTACCACGCTACCGTTGACCATCAACGGCTCCTCCAGTGATGCCTGGAACCGATCCCCCACGTGGTTCTTCGTCGAATCGATGCCATCGATGGTGCGCACAGAAATACGGGTTCCTGTCGGGATCGTGACATTGGCCGTCGCGTTTGTGCCGGGATTTTCGGCTGTCCCCGATTGGCTGGAGAACGAAGCGCTCGGCCGGGCAGGCAGGTCACTGGCTGCTCTTTCGGAATCAAACTTGAGTGAAAGGATATCGGCGAGGTTGTACTTCTGCACCGACGAGCCGACCTGGAAGCTGACCTCATTCTCGGAGCCACCCAAGAACCTGCCCCTAATCAGGCTGCCGTTCTTCAGCTCCAAGGAATCGGCCCGCGCAATCGACGCCGTCAGATACAGCGCAATGACCACGGCGCAGTTCAGCTTGAATTTCTTCATGACTTCTCCTGTGCAGGGTTCCTGCCTGTTCCTATCGGATAGGTCCATTCTACCTCTTCAGTTGCTCGCCGTTTCTGCGAAGCTCGCGTCTGATGGTCTTGTCTCCGCGGTGGACCGAGGCACTTCCCGTGTCGAATTTTCTTCGTTGGTAGTTGCAATACCGGCGGGCTGTAGCGGCCTCGAATGAGGCCGGCGTATTATCAAGCGAATTAATTGACGGTGTTGTGTGCCACGCGTCCCTCCCACAGCAATTTGACTTGAAGGCAGGATTCTCGGGGCACTCGAATAACACCGAAGATGTCGAGTGTCCCGATTCACTGGAGGCAATTTGAACGGATTTCCGATGTTTGATCTGACTGGTCAAGTGGCACTTGTAACTGGTGCTGCCCGAGGTTTAGGTAATGCCATTTCGTTGGCCTTGGCTCACGCCGGCGCAGACGTGGCACTTGGCCTGCGTGATGTGAACGCACAGGGAAGCCTCCCGGCTCAGATCGTAGCTATGGGCAGACAGGTTATTCCGCTACAGATGGACATGAGACACCTTGATCAGATATTTCAGGCGGTGGATGACACCGTACGGCATCTCGGACGGATCGACATACTCGTCAACAATGCCGGACTCGCACCAGACAACCTCGCGGAGAACGTGCGCGAGGAGGACTTTGATCTGACGCTGGCTGTCAATCTGAAGGGAACATTTTTCGCTAGTCAGGCCGCCGGGCGAGTCATGCTCCGGCAGAAGAGCGGTCGCATTATCAATCTGAGTTCCCAAGCAGGATTCGTAGCGCTGCCGACCGAGTCTGTGTACTGCATGACCAAAGCTGCCATTGCGCATCTGAGCAAATGCCTTGCCGTCGAGTGGGGTAAGTACAACATCACTGTGAACGCGGTCGCACCGACATTTATCCGTACTCCGGGGACGGAGAGCTGTCTTGCCAATCCCGAGTTCCAGTCGGACGTGATCGAGCGTATAGCCGCGCTCCACCGAATTGGTGACCCAATGGATGTGGCGGGCGTGGTCGTATTCCTGGCCTCCCGCGCAGCGTCCCTTATCACGGGCGAGACCATTCTCATCGATGGCGGGTGGACCGCCAGGTAAGCAAGTACAGCCTCGCTGGGCATCTGAGGGTAAGTAGTTGCCGTCGCCGCACGGACGCCTTGGAACCTCTGATTCGCGCTGGTCGCAGCCTCCTGGCTGCCATTGACGCTTTCCTGCCCGGGTGGTGTGTTATTAAAATTGGAAACGATGAGACCAATCGAGAGCTCGAATCTGCGATGTCTCTGAACTGTTCGTCGCCATTTCGAGTGGCAACAAGTGACTGGTTGCGACCCCGATCCGCTAGCCCCGTCCAATTAGACGAGTAGTCGCCTTCATGCAGAAATGACTAAGTTTGCTACTGATCATCGGCGCCCGGAGCGATTGCGCCCGAGTCCGGGCGACCCTTCCATAAGTCGGCGCCAGCCGCCGCCGAGGTTTTTCAGAACGCGGTGGTGCCATTGGGAGTTCCGTTCCCGGTCGGAGCGTCGTAGCCCAACTTTCCTGTGCAGAGGTACGAATCGCCGCAGCTGCCGTTGTTGCCGGAGGTGACGTCATGTAACGACGAAGTATGACCATAAGGATACGATCCAACAGTCGTGCTCGCAGCATTGCCCACCAGCCCGTATACTGCCCCAATAAGCGGGGAAGAGGCTCGTGCCACCGACTTGGAACCAGCCGGAGCGGCCTTGGTAGCGCACGCTGTCGTAAATCGCCGCGCCGGTCACCGTGCGGCGTACACACTCTGTGTCCGCCCGCCATGTCGGTTTTGGCTCATAGGTGCTGCAGCCGCTACCTGCAGCGCTCCACACCGTCTCGCTCTTGTAGGTGTTGTTCGAGTTAAGGGTCAGAGTGGTGCCGCCAACCACGGTTACGTTACTTGATATTTTTGTGCTGCAGCCCCCTAAACGAAATGACGATACTTGATAGCGTGATGCAGAAATTGCACGAAGAGACAGCACAGCAACCCACACAAGAACGCAAGCAAAGACCGCTCCCGAGTATCAGGTTAACGGTCCGGGCTTTGCATCGACCGGGGAGGCTGACGAAAACAGGCCCTAGCGCTCACAACCCTGCCATGAGGAGATATTCGGACAATTATTGTGTCTCAAGGTCGACTTGAGCTGTGCCGGCGGTGCGAACATGCCGGTGGCAATTGCGCGATTGAACGCGATCCCTGAGGAAACGTAATGGACCTTAAGACTTTGCTCGACACGCCTCCATGGGACTGGCCAACAGATGCCGGAAGGATGTTGTGGAGGATTCTGGTTGATCAGCGAGCCCATGAAACCGACCGCCTGGTCGCCGCCGAGCTCGCGGGCGATTTTACCGTGATTAACGACGATTTGGCCGCCACCTTATTGACGATCGCAGGCAGTGCCGACGAGCCAGAGCAACTGCGCGCTCGGGCGACCATTTCCCTTGGGCCAGTCCTGGAACAGGCGGACACGGATGGATTTGAGGATCCCGATGATGTACCCATAACTGAGCGTACGTTTCATAACATCCAGGACTCGCTCGAGAAGCTCTACCGCGATAACAGCACTCCCAAGGAAGTACGGCGCCGGAGTTTGGAAGCATCGGTGCGAGCACCCCAGACCTGGCACCAGGATGCGATCCGGCATGCGTATTCCAGCGGAGACAAAGAGTGGATGCTGACGGCTGTGTTTTCGATGCGCTGGGTTCGCGGTTTTGACGATCAGATACTGCTAGCCTTGAAAAGCGGCGATCCTGAAATACAGTATCAGGCAGTCAACGCGGCCGGTAACTGGGAACTGGACGCGGCCTGGTCGCACATCGTCGAACTTCTCAATGACGCGCACTCCCCAAAGCCCTTGCTGCTTGCCGCCATCGGCGCCGTAGGCAGTATCCGTCCTGCGGAGGCTCGAGAAATCCTAGTTGACCTGGCCGACTCCGACGACGAAGAAATCGCTGAGGCCATCGACGAGGCCATGGCAGCCGCTAAAATATCTACAGACGAGGAAGACGACGAAGAGGATGAATGGGTCAATTGAGCGTTCCCCCTGGACTTACGGTTCCGGCAAAGCCGGGCGTTGCGACAGCCCCATCGTAGTTAGGCATCCCGATGGCGACTGCCGCTGGGCTGACAGCATCGATCCTTAAGTCACCGCTTACTGGGTTGAGCCGGCGGCATTGAACAAGCGAGAATAAGCGTTCTCGTTTCTCAGAAGTGAGGTCGGGCTGGCATCCTCGACGACACATCCCGCTTCGAGAACAATTACCCTTCCAACCGAGAGCAACGCGGATGGTCGATGGGAAATTACAATGATCGTGCTCCCTGGCAGCAGGGCATGCAGACCGGAGAGCAATTGTTGCTCGGAGACGCCATCGAGCGAGGATGTGGCTTCATCCAGAATCAGGATGCGAGGGCGCTGCAGAATCGCTCTCGCAATCCCAAGACGCTGGCGCTGTCCCCCGGACAAATGCGCACCCCCTGGGCCTATCCCCTGATTGAGGCCTCCCTGTAACCTGCTCACCCAACCCATGAGACCGACTTCTTCCATTACGTCCTCCAGTTCGGCGTCCGAGGCTCTCACTCTGCTCAGCCGAAGATTGCTGGCTATCGTCGCATTAAAAAGGATCGGCTGGGGTGGGGCGTAACATACCTGCTCACGCAGGCTCTGGATCTCGATGTCCCGCACGTCGTGGCCGGCAACGAAGATCGATCCTGAATCCACGTCGTAGAAGCGCGCCAGAAGCTTTGCCAGGGTGCTCTTGCCAGCGCCGTTTTCTCCCACTACGGCCACCTGTTCTCCGGATCGAATGTTCAGGTGCGGAATCGACAACCGCCCACGATTTCTCGGATAGCGAAACCAAACCTCCGTGAGATCGATTGTCCATGCATGACTCTGAGGGAACCTGATCGCTGTTGGGCAAGCCTTAATCGCAGGCTGCAACGCCAACACGGCCTCGACCTGGCGGATGCTCGCGAAGGTCTTCTGGGCCCGCACGTATGTTGCTGCGGCTCCGCTAAGTGGTTCGAACAGCTGTGTCAGATACGTGTAGAACGCGACCAAGCCACCCAACGTTAGTGAGCCCGTCAAGACGCTCCAGCCGCCATATCCAATCACCACAGACATCGCCAGTCCTATGATCAGGCTGGTGTGGAAGGTGAACGACACCCCAGTCCGGTAGAGTCTGTTGTACGAATGGATCTTCGTGCCCAGCAGATGGAATGCGGTTCGCTCGCGTCGACGTTCCTGACGCAGCAGCTGCAGCGCCACGATCGACGAGAGGTGTTCCTCCAGGAAATTGCTCCATGCGATCTGATTGCGCTGGACGGTGTTAGAGCCGTCTTCAAGACGGCCACGAAAGTGCTCCTTGGTCAGGAGAAAGACAGGGATGAGTGGCAGGACGGTCAGAGCCATCCGGGTATTTAACAGCAACATCGTTCCCACCGTGAGTGCGGTTGCCACGAGTGTTCGCAGGATGGAAGGCACGAGGTCAGAGCCAAAATATGAGACTTCGTCGATCGGTTCCTTCAGCGGGTACATCGACTCGCCGACCGGGGTGCCTTCGTGGTAGTCGGCCGAGAGTGTGTCAAGACGCCGCAATAGTCGCAGGCGCAGGTCCAGTGCCAGGCGCTCCGCTGCCAGCATGCTCAGGTAGCCTCCTACACTGGTAAGTAGCGCTCGGCCCTGGTGACACAGGAAGATCAGTCCCACGGCAGCGAACAGAAGTCCGATCCTCCGACTAGGCAGGACCCGATCTATCAGGGATTTCAGCACAAGCGGCGCGAGCAATCCCAGGAAACTGGCGATCGAGATGCAGATGAAACTGGCGACATGCCAGCGAAGAAATGGACGAACTTGCCGGAACAGCCAACGAATTTCCGAAGGCATCCACGAGCTCATGCGGGTTCGCGCAGCAGCAAACAACGAATGACCGCCTCAGGCGAAGAACAGCAGAGTAGTGCGAGGATCGGGAGGCGCTCCACCTTTCCCTTGGTCTGTTCGCAATCCCGACAATGGAGGATGATTTTCCCCGTTCTTCGTCAGGATGGAACTGGCGGCCCTGAGGTTTCACGTTCGGAAAAGTGACCGGCCACCTGTCAAAGCCTTCGTGCAATCGCGACAATCTGCCCCACCACCTCGGCGTCGTCGTGGTTCCGCAGATGTTCCGGTCGCTCATGGCTCGGTAAGCCCGGATGTATGACCAGTGTGCTGTCTTCGAGGCTGCAACAACCGCATCGGTAGGTTCCGTCCCGTTTCAGAAGCACGTACAGAGGCTGCTGCCACAACGGCCTCGATCGGAAGTGAAGGGCCCTCTTTCGATGGCGATTTACAAGCACGATCAATCCGTTGGCTAGAAGTGGGTGGGCCGGGTTCTGATCCCCACCAACCCAGAAAAAATCATTCAACGACGAAGTCCTCAGGCCGGACCAGCCCCGAAGACAGCCTCCCAGAAAAGTTGGCGCGTGCTCCAATCGCCTCAGGAGTTGCTCCAAGAAGCCGCTGTCGACCGGGCCGTGATTTTCTGCGCCACGGGGCGCGACGGGACGTTTGCGAGGAACGAGATTGTCGGGAATAGGATGTCTGCCGGCCTCTTCAGTGTTGAGGCCCACGCTTCTCAAAAACGTCGAGAAATGCAACCCGTAAACCGCGCACAGGGTTATCACCTTGTGAATGTGCCGGGGCGAAGTGTCGAGGGCCTCATAGTCGGAAAGAGTGCCGGGTGCGGCGAAGTACTGCTCGTCACCCAGTTCTGCGGCAACCCGCCGGCTCATTGCCGAAGCCTCCCGCAATGACAAGCCCAGTCTCAACCTGGCAGTGCGCAGCAGCTGGCTCAGCCTCGGCTCCTGCCATCCGAGTGCCGAAGGCCTCCAATGTTTTGCCAAGTCCTTGGGCACGACCGCCTGCTCGGGTTTGAGCAAAGGCCGTATTTCAAGGTCCAGGACTCCGATCACTCTGGCTTCCGCCGGTATCTCTAGCTCCACCTGTGCATAGGGCAGCTGCGTGCTCAGTGGCAGGATCCGGTGTTTACCTACCGCACGAAGCCGGCAGCAGTTATACCCCCTGGCGTGTTCGATGAGAAACAAGCACTCTGTTTTTTTTCGCTTGCGGGGAGCATCGATTTGGCCAGACGAGCGTTTGCGCGGACGATGCTGCCCGGCAGCAGGTCTGGAAAGGCGAAAGCATCCTCCGATCCAATCCTCGCGTACACGAAGTCGATTGTCCTGGTTTGCGGCAGGGAACGGATGCGTTGGTGCGGAGCGGACTCCAGGAGCCGCCCAATGGGAGCGATTCCCGGAGCTGGAAGATTTCCTGGCTTGTTTCGGAACCACGGAACCCAGGACTCCAGATCCTCCAGAGAGGAATCGAGAATCATGGTTCGCTTCGAAGGGAGGCTGGCCTGCAAGTGGCCAATGTCCTCCAGATGAAATCCGAAGACACGCAACCAGTCGCGAAGACAGTAGTTCGAGATCCGGCTCAGCGCAAGTAATTGGTGGAGACTGGGGCTGAGATGTGCCCGCCCGAGAGCATAGTAGAAATTGTGAGGCAGAAAGCTGGGGGATGACCGTCCGTAGAGGGCGCCGGTTCTCTGTGAAACCTGGTACAAGGAAAGGTTTCTACTTGCCAGGATTACCCTCACCCGCTCGACCAGCCCCTCTTTGGACTCCATGATCCCACACCAGATGCTTGTCGATGTTCCGCGGACAATCTGCGTGTTACGAGGCGCGTTGCGGAGACTTGGCCTGTATAACTCCAAAGGGCAGCGGTGTTGACAATTTTGCTGAAAATGATCGCTCCTACGACCATGCCACCTATCTATCTTGAGCCAGCACTTAGTAGCTCCCGGCCGCGGTCGACGGTCGGACTCGCGACCAACCCAAAATCCTAACTTCGTGAGGCCTAGCAAGGAGTATCATGGCGCATCTTTCACCCATTGCCGGTTTGCTGTTTCTTCTGAACTTTAGAGACTGTTTATTCGACAAAGAAGGAAGTTCTGCCTGCCATGCCGACGCCGATGTTGGGGTCGACGCCGAATCCGGAAGCTGGCAAAAAGCTTCGAGCCGAGCGTCTCCGTCTCGGATTGTCAACCCGTGCAGTGCAAGACCTGAGCCTGCGGATCGCGCGGGACAAGAACAATCAGGAGTACTACATTTCCCATGCTTGGCTGACTGACGCCGAAAACGGCAAGTTCACCCCGACCCTCTATAAGCTCTACAGTCTAAGTCTGATTTATAAGTGTAGCTGCATTGACATGATGGCCTTTTTCGGGATCAATGTACTCGATGTTGCCCGGGAGCAACGGTTGGTCAGATTGCCACACACTCACCTGCTTGGATCGAGCCCCGAGCTGCCGGGGCAGAAGATCGTCGTGCCCGTCGACCTTCGCAAAGACGTGGAGTTGGGCCGAACGAACTTACTATCGCGAATGTTTGAGGCCTACGCTCAGATTCCCGTCGAGCTTCTGCAGCAGCTCGATTCCGAACACTGTCTTTGCGGATACGTCGGGCTGGAGGACTATACGCTCGATCCGATTATCCGGCCCGGAGCCGTTGTAGCCATAGATACTCGACAAAACAAGGTGAAGATGGGCAACTGGCGAAACGTCACTGATCGGCCGATCTATTTTGTGGAGCTCCGAGATGGCTATGTCTGCTGTTGGTGTGAGCTGGATGGAAACCACCTGATCCTGATCCCATGCCCGCAATCCCCGGTGCAGGTCCGCCAGGTTCGTTACCCTACAGAGGGCGACATCGTGGGTCGCGTAACCGCGGTCACTATGCCCCTAGCGGAGTTCGAACGAAATCCGCCCAGTGAGCCGTCCGCCAGGCTTCATCCCGGCAGTCAGCAAAATCGACGGACGTAAAATATCCGGAGTTTTACACCTGATTTCGCGATCCTGCGCTCTGATCTGGACTGAGGGTCCCCCAACGCGCCGCAGGGAAAGGCCTTCCTCATAGCTGCCACGATAGGGCGAGGGCTGTTCCGGCTCGGGGTTTGCTGCTTCTCATGAATTTCCGGTAAGCTCCAACCCCCAAGCAGGGACCCTTAACAGAGCGAGCAGTCATCTAGGAAGGACGATCGCTGTGAAAACGCAGCAGTGCACTCTCGACCGCACGAAGATCTGAGGTGCGCTTTTCGAGCTCATCGCCATAGATCTTCGCACACTCGTACATCCGTGCATTCTGAATCGCTGCCGCTGCCGGGATGGCGAGCAGCTGGGCAACTCGCAGATGCTCCGAGGTGAACGTGCCGCGCACGGAGTGGGCCAGGGAAATTAGCCCCAGCGCCCGGCCTGACACAATCAACGGAACTCCAAGCCAGGAGTGAGGAGACCCGGAGTCCACGCAATCGTGCCATTCCTGCTCCTCGATGGCGTCCCTGAGCAAAACACCGACTTGACTTGCAAGCACTCGTTCGATGAAAGGGTAGTCGGTCGCGTCGAGGGTGGGAGGATATCTCACGCTCTGGGTCGCGACCCGAGGGGGGGGCGCGTCGCGCGCCACGAATAGTCGAGAGTCCGACTCAACCAGCAGGATCTGTGCCGACTCGTACGGAACTAGTTCCAGCAAGGACTGGAGCAATGTATCCAGAACGCTGTCCAGCTGCAAGTCTTGAGTCAGCGCCAACGTCGCTTTGCGCAGGGCGTCCGCCTCGGCCCATGCGGCCTCTGCCATCATGAGGTTTCTGTTGATCTCCTCCTCGGCTTGCTTTTGCGCAGTCACGTCCTTGGCCGTTCCGACCAGCTTCTGTATCCTCCCTCTGCCGTCCCGCACCGGAAATCCACCCACCCAGATCCACCGTGAATCCCCGTCCGGTAACACAATCCGAAATTGTTCATTGAATTTCCCGGTGCGGGTCGCTTCGTCGAGCTTGGTCAATATTTGGCGGCGATCCTGTGGGTGGATCAGCTCTGCGTAGGAGAGCGGGTCGCGTCGCAGGGCCTCTCTCGATCGCCCGGTTATCGTCTCATATGCCCGGTTCACGTACAGGGCTTTCTTGGTATGCGCATCGATCATCCAGAAGATCTCCTGGATGTGGTCGGCCATCTGCCGGAAACGCGCTTCACTTTCCAACAGGGAAGCTTCGCGTGCGTCGAGCGCGCTGGTGGTCTCACACTGCTGCTGGTGCGCCAACCACAAGGCTCCGGAGAAGAAAAAAAACACGACGCACACCGCCGCTAACGCGCCGTCAAACAACATTGAGGACACGTCGAAGCTTTGTAGTCGCGCCGTCAAGAGGCTCACGAGGAGAATGAGGAGAGCCAGGCAAAAAAGGGCAACGCTGACCAGCCGGCCAGGTCCCGACCTCTGGTGGCCATCGGACGATCCGCGGAGTCGGTCGCCTCGCTCCATGTTACCCGGCGGCGCTGGTAGGTCAAAAAATCGCGAGCGCCAGACGCTGGCTTTGCCCAAGCAAGACGAGCAGGCTAGGGCTTGCCGCGATGTTATCGGTGCACCCGCAGTGCGTCAAGCCCAACCCCGCCTGCTAGAGAAGACCCACCAATCGTAAGCATAGATCATCGTAAATTTCTGAAAGTCTTCGATATTTCGGCGATCTTTGAGGAAGAACCCCAGCTGCCAGCCGATCTAACGTTGGGCTCAGTCTTTCTTCCCGCCAACGAAGGAGGCATCCATGCACACAAGAAAACCGCCTACCACCGAATCCGATTGGTTGAGCAGTGTCTCGGGACCAATGGGCGAAGCGTCGTTGGAACGACATTTCTCCGTCGGTGAACTGGCCAGCCTCTGGGACCTGAGCGAGCAGACCATTCGTCGCATGTTCGCAGGCGAGCCTGGCGTGATCGTGTGGGGGCACACCGAAAGCCGATTCAAACGCGGCTACATAACGATGAGAATTCCAGAAAGCGTGGTGCAACGGGTCCATTGCCGATTGTGCAGCGCAAGTTAGAGCACAACGATCGGCGCTGACACTAACGTTCCACGCTCGATGTCCCGGGTACAGGATGGCGCGAGACGTCGAGATGACGCTGGCCAGAGGCGCAGCTCCAGCCAAGGCACGTCGCTACTTCGAGCCGGTTGTAGATCATGTTGATGCGGACCTCGATTTCGTGGTTCCGCGCTGCAGATTCTCTTCCGCTTCGGACACCTCATCTCGGTCGAGTCATTCTTGGGTTTTTTCGCTTAAAGCTCGACTGACGTTCTTGATGCCGGAGAGAGCAAGACTGTCCAGGGGATGGGTGACGGCCTGCAAGTGCCGCTGCGACAGATGGGCGGTCGTCTCCAGATCACCATGCCGAGCAAAACCTGGATGGTGCGCAGTCGGTGCCTGCTTCCAGCAAGTGGGCCGCCCAACTGTGGTGGGGAACATGTACAGCTTGGGCTTCGCTCCGCTCGCCCCCCAGGTTTGGGACCGTCGAATACTGTCGAGTGCTGTTTGACAGAAGAAAAGCGAAATGTAGTCTATAACTAGTCAGACTACAAGCCATCTCATATATGCCTCAACAAAATTACGCAGCAGCCAAGGTAGAGCATTCCGAGAAAGTTCTCAGCGTGTCGTTCGTAGCGGACAACTAGCCTACGAAAGTTTTGTAACCAGGCAAACAGTCTTTCAATCTTCCAACGTTTGCGATACCGTCGCAGGCGTCTTAGATCTTGTGTTTT
>JBKPEB010000052.1:0-6457 GCA_046728215.1 Acidobacteriota bacterium
AGGTCAGACGTGCCATCTCGGGCTTCATGCCTTTCGCCAGCAAAGCCTCATAGAAGTCGCGTAACGGCCCCACCCCACAGCTGGCCCTGGTGGCTGCTCCTTTAAAGATCTCTTTCATCTCGTGATTGTGATTCCGATTCAGACCGCGAATCTGTTGCGGCTTCTTCGAGCGTTGCAATTGACCCCGTACCCAGCGATATTGCGCACTGTCGCGGGTCTCAATGCCCAGTCCACTATAGGTCCAGAGTTGCCGTTTGCTGCGGAAGCGATGCGGCGTTTGCACCAGTGCGCTTCCTTGTGCACGTCCATGCCGATATACTTAACGTCACGACTCATTTGAGTTGCCTCCTTGGGGGGAAGGTCTTCGTGCTAACGCTTATCTTTCCCCTAAGGTAAAGTGCCATTCTGCAGCGCCACAATCTAGAAATCGCCGTTGACTATCCTGACTCCGCCACACTCCGCTTCAATCTTCTGAAGCGGGGCGTTCTTTCATAATGCATTGAACCTCAAAAAAGGCGAATAGACGGCGCAAGCTAGTGAAATGGCCTGGTTTCATCAATTGACAAACTCCGTTTGACGGACGGCTCGCGATTTAACTTTGGTTTTGCCAACCAACCAAGGCTCGGGAAAAAAGAGCCAGGGTTGATGGATACGAACATTCTCTTTCCAAGGAGTACACTCACTTGACTTCCGAAAGTGACCGGAAGATAATCCCCCCGACCTTGGTACCTTTCCGGATCTGAGCTTTGACGTTCACGTCTTCGTGGTGGAGGCTCGCCATGAAACCCGCCTTTTTGCTTTCCCGCAGTCTATGTATGCTTCTGACAGTCGGCGCCCAGGCGCAGGCGCATCCTCCCGACTCGCCCAGGATTATCGAGGGTTATGGCAAACTTCCGCTGGCCTTTGAAATGAATGAGGGCCTGAGCGACCCGCAAGTGAAGTTTGTCTCAAGAGGTGCGGGCTACACCTTATTTCTCACTGCGGATGCAGCCGTGCTGGCTCTCCAGCCATCAGTTCCTTCTCCACTCGACCCAGGCCAGGCTAAGAATAAGTATCCGCCATCAGCGCGAGCCGTCTTACGGATGAGGTTGGTGAACGCGAATCCCGTGGCAAGAGTGTCAGGGCTGGATATGTTGCCGGGTAAGAGCAACTACTTCATCGGAAATAATCCCCAGAAATGGCGCACCAACGTCCGGCAGTTTTCAAAGGTCCGCTATGAGAATGTCTATCCTGGCGTGGACCTACTCTACTACGGCCATCATCGGGAACTAGAATACGACTTTGTTTTGCAACCGGGCGCGAGCCCACGGGTGATTCGGCTGCGGATTGCAGGCGCGAAGAGACTTCGGCTGGAGCACGGTGCCCTGGTGCTGACGAGCACGGCGGGGAATGTTCGATTGCGGTCTCCGGGTATCTACCAGGAGGTGAATGGGGTTCGGCAGCAGGTTCGTGGGCAGTACGTGATCACGAGCAAGAACGAAGTGGGATTCGAAGTTGCCGCGTACGATCATCGACGAGAGCTGGTCATTGACCCAGTGCTGTCTTATTCCACATATTTAGGCGGAAGTTCCACGGATCACTTTCACTGCGTCGCCGTGGATTCGGCCGGCAATGCCTACGTGGCTGGAGACACCAGTTCGATCGACTTTCCAACTCTCAACTCCTTACAGCCGGCAAGTGGAGGAGGGGAAGGAGACGCGTTCATCACCAAGTTTAATCGCGACGGCAGCGCCCTCATTTACTCAACGTTTCTGGGTGGGTTCCTGTTGGATACCATTTATGGCATCACTGTCGATTCTTCAGGGCAAGCCTACGTAGCGGGCTGGACGTTTTCGCCAGACTTTCCTACTCAGAACGCACTTCAGCCCGCAAGCGGCGGCAACGCGGACACTTTTGTCACCAAGATCAACGCAGCCGGCTCTGGTCTCGTTTATTCCACATACCTGGGCGGGGCGAGTACCGATTTCGGACGAGGCATCGCGGTGGACTCCCTCGGAAACGCCTACGTGACCGGCTTTACGTACTCGTCAGACTTTCCTACCAAAAATGCATTTCAATCCGCGAATGCAGGCAGTTATGACGCTTTTGTCTCCAAGGTGAGCCTAGACGGCAATACGCTGGTTTACTCCACATATTTGGGGGGAACAGGTGAAGAACAGTGCACTGGCATCGCGTTGGATTCCGCAGGAAATGCCTACATCGCTGGAGCCACACAATCAACGGATTTTCCTGCCAAGAACGCGATCCAGCCTATTTTCGGCGGAGGACTTAACGATGCTTTTGTAGCGAAGTTCGGTGGAACCGGCGACGCGCTAATTTACTCTACCTACTTGGGCGGAGGTGAAACAGACTATGGTACTGCTATCGCCGCGGACTCTGCGGGAAACGCTTATGTGGTTGGGCTTACCAACTCATCCAACTTTCCCACCGAAAATGCCATTCAGCCCACCCCGGCTGGGGCAACGGACGGGTTTGTAACCAAGTTCAACCCCACGGGTAGTGCTTTCATCTATTCCACCTACTTGGGCGGAGCAGTTAGTGACGTCGTCAACGGCGTCGCTGCAGATGCCATCGGCGACGCGTACGTGACTGGGTGGACCGATTCAGACAACTTTCCAATGGCGAATGCCATCCAGACAACCCATCACCGAACTGACGCGTTTGTTACTGAGATTAACCCGTCGGGCAGCGCTTTCGTTTTTTCCACTTATCTGGGCGGCGTACGAGAAGATTCGGGAACAAGCATCGCACTGGATTCAGATCGAAGTGCCTATATCATTGGAACTACAAAATCCGGATTCCCCAAGACGCCGGTCGCATTTCAACAAACGCTGGCGACACTCAATCATGGTTTTGTTGCCAAGATCGCCCAGAAAACGTCTGTTAGCGTCTCGGCATCAAACCTTTACTTTGATTGGGGGGTGATTGGCACCACCAGTCATGCCAAACCGGTCATCGTGACAAATACGGGTTCCAGTACACTGACGATTAATAAAATATACGTTGGCGGAATGAATCCAGTCGATTTTACGGAAACAAATAATTGCGGCTCTGCGCTTGCCCCAGGAGCGAGTTGCCGAGTTACCGTTACATTCGCGCCCTCGACCAAAAATGGCAGGCAAGCCGGCCTGGGCATTAGCACACCGGATCCAGCCAGTCCCGACGCCGTTGGTTTGCATGGGATCGGAACCCTCGTTTCCCTTTCGACATTCGCGTTGAATTTTGGCCATCTGGCGGTGGGCACGACCGGCTCCCCTCAGAGCATCATCCTGACGAACGTCGGCGATACGCAGCTGAACTTCAACGGAATTGCGATCGCAGGGGCGAACGCTGACGACTTTTTGCAGACGAACAACTGCGGGACGAGCATACCTGCCCAAGCGAGCTGCGCGATTACACTTAGGTTCAAGCCAACGGCGAGCGGCACACGAACAGGATCGTTACGCATCAGCGATAACGGGGGCGGCAGTCCGCAGAAAGTTTATCTAGCGGGAAAGGGAAGCTAGGGAGTCCCCTTCTGGCTCCAACCAACGAAATGAAGCGCCTGTTCGGCTCCTTTCCTCCGAGCCTTTTGGTTGGTTGCGCTTCCGAAGTCTAGTCGGCTGACCGGAGCCGACATTGTAATGGAATCATTTCACCTCACTCCCTTCGCTGAACTCGCCGAGGGGTCAATGAGTGAAATGGCCTGGTTACAACATTTATCGACAGATAACGGGATGACGGGCCCTTTTCGGGCGCCTTGCGCTTAAAACGATGAACGCCATCCTCAAGGATCCGTGGGCAGCCGGACGCGAGAAAAAGAGGTGCGATTCATTTAGCGTGCTTGAGATCCGGGATCAGGAACGACTTTCAGTCGATTCACCCCCATATCGCGAAAGATTGTCGGCCAATGGCCCTTAAACATGTTTCCAGCAGTTCGCCAAGCTAGATCTACGGCGAAGCGCGTTACCGTCTTGGCGCTCCTAACGTGGAGCGATCCGTAAGCCAGCTTGTTGTGAGCCGCTGGGGTCGTCGGTGGCTCTGTCAGTAGTGACAGTTCCGTATCACACACATTGAGCTTTACCCTCTACTGCCTACGGATCTGACGTGGGGCTTTCAAAGGAGAACACACCATGAAGGGGGGAGGGGGATGGGCACGCTTGTCGCTGGCGCTCGCAGCGGGAGTTACTTACATCGTCGTTGCGCTGAGCGGGAGCGCTCAGGTGCGAACGCAGACTACTACCACAAGTGGAAAAGCGAGCCATCGGGTGAAGGTTGACCGCGCCGAGGTGGTCCTTGTATCTGGCAACGACTTGCTATTGAGGATGGAAGACGGCACGATCCGCCATATTGCCCAGGTACCAGACTCCTTTAAGGCCTTCGTAGACGGCAAAGAAGTCGGCATTTACGATCTCAAGGCGGGCATGACCCTTGAGAGAACGACGACAATCACCTCGACGCCCAAGGTAGTGACAACGGTACAGACTGTCAGAGGCAGGGTGTGGCACGTCAGTCCCCCCAACTACATCTCTCTGACGCTCGAAGACGGAAGCAATCAACGGTTCGAGATCATTAAGGGCCAAAAGTTCAATGTGGAAGGGAAAATGGTGGATGCCTGGGCTCTAAAACCAGGTATGAACATTACAGCCACCAAAGTCGTCGAGTTCACGGCGATGGAAATTGAGCAACAACGAAAGCTGACAGGCTCATTGCCGCCTCCACCGCCAGCGCCGCAGGCAGATGCTCTTATCCTCGTTGCTAAGTAGTCCGTGGGCTGACTGCCGTGCTCGCGGATGGCGTATTGCGGATCGCGAGGCAGAATCGACTTGGAAGGGTGATCCTTATGACCTCGCACCTTGCCAAACTCTGGACAAACGATCAAGGACAGGACATCGCTGAGTACGCCGTTATGCTGGCTGTGATCCTCGTCATTGTTGTGGGCACAATACGGCTCATCGGCTCTAACGCCAACACTGTCTTCTCACAGGCGGCCAGTTCAATTCAATAGTGCGGTGTCACGGCTCTCTCCGTGAAACTCCACTGCAGTACCACTAACTAGCAGGTCGTGGGGGCGTCCGTCTGATTGGCGTAACATCCCCATTACACGCATTGAGGGGTTTTGAGCGCTATCGCCTGTGGCTGTTGAAAAAGGAACCAACACAGTAATTTCGAGCGATTCTCCGCGATTTCGCGAACGAACTATCAACTACTTACGAACAGATTTTTGAGTGATTTCTGCTCAAAAATAGTTTTTCAACAGCCACGCCTGTTTACAACACTCAAGGCAAACACTTGACAGATGGGGCGTAACGCCACATCATGTGCCGACATTTCTGTAGCGATACGCCCACGCCAGAACTGCCGACTCTCTGAATCGAAGGGCTTCTCGGCTCATGTTCTACTGGCGCACGGATAATCCAAACGGCCCACTCTCGACGAATAGCACTCCCGTTGCGTCTTTTCTGCTGGAAGACCTTCCAATCGCCAGAGAAGTTGATTGATGCAAAGGAGTCCCAAACATGAAAAACACTATTGCAACCTATGTCGCTGTCCTTAGTTGCTCCTTGGTGCTGCTTGCCGGCCCTTGCGTACAAGCTCAAGATGATCAAGAGAACGGCGGCCGGTGCTCACTGCAGACGCTGAAAGGTTCTTATGGAACCTTATATACCGGACATGTGCGCGATTTTCCGGATCCGGGACAAAACCCGATCGTGATTCAAGCTAGCGAAACTTACGATGGTGCCGGGCACGTAACAGAGACCGGTTCGAGTATGCTCAGTGGTACTACCCAGTTCGAGGGAAGTAGCAATGGCACGTACAAAGTCAATCCAGACTGCAGCGGGTCGGAGGAGTTTCCCGGTGTGGCCAGTACTAAGTTTCAGATCGTGAAGCACGGGACCGAAATCTTGGGGATCTTGACAACTGGCTCATATACCGTCTCGTTCCATAGCGAGAAGCAGTGAATGACCAGCGGCAGGAGCAGGCAGGCTGAACACGGCAGGCATGCTCCTTTCGCTCATTCACCTCTCGACGATGGCACTGCAGGGCGAGGCGAAATTGCTCGCTGGTGGTTGACGTAATATCGCCTCTCTGACAATGTCGGCGGTGTCAAGCACTTTTTGAGCGTACTACTCCGTGCACTCCAGAGAGCGCGCCATTTCGCTCTAGTTGAAAAACAATTGCCGGTGCCAACCAAGGATCGCTCGCAATCAATTCAGGTCAGATGTCGATCCGACCCATGCATCTCTTCGGTCACAACTGCGATCATGATTACTACTTTGGACTCCCCAGGAAAAGGGGAGCGGGACGCCCAATCAATTACTCGGTGTTCGACTGCACACCATAGCGATTTCCGGGCTGTCCCGCGTGCGAACCGAACTTCTTCCATTGCTCGTAATCCCATCCCTTGCGCCACATCCAGTACAAGCGAACGGCCAGCTTACGAGCCATGGCAACTTTGGCGGTCTTTCGTCCTCGC
>JBKPEB010000053.1:0-43713 GCA_046728215.1 Acidobacteriota bacterium
GTTGTCGATCTCGATGTGTCCATCTTCTATATAGCGGGTCAAGGCGTCCCAACGGGAGAGGGCGTATCGGATCGCCACGGTCGTCTCCGACTTGCGCGACAGTTTCGACAAGGTCGCTTCGAACCACTGCCGCAGAGAATCTCCGCGATGCTTCGTCGCTGCCGCTGCGCTGCGACTGAGCCGGCTGCTCTGTCTCGGGAAGTAACTGCAGTTTGCTGGGAAGTGTCCATCTCCGCTCCAAGTGGACACCTATCCGAAGCGCCCACTTGGCGAGCATGGCTCTCATCTACAACGATGTCGAGACGGTCATTACCGAACGCTTACGGCGATCAATCGCAAGAATGTGATGATCGAATCAATTGCGGCAACGCAATCAGGTAGGCTCATTAAGCGGAAACGAGATCTCAATCGTTCTTACCAGCTCAGCAGACTCCATATCATAGGCCGACTCGAAATCGCCTCCAGCCGCTTCGAAATAGAGCGAGACAAGTTCCCGATGCTATGAAGGCCTAAATCATGTCAACGTGAACTTGAATTAAGGAAGTGGATTTTTCCCGTGAACGGCGGTGTGCCCCGAGTGTGCCCTGTGCTTGAGATCCCAAGCGCTTACTCCCATGTTTTTCAATATGACCGTCGTGTGCTTCCGTGCAAGCTTGTTTAGCGGCAAGTTATTGATCTCTCAACTGTCAGAAGCTCATAACGCCCAAAGCGTTCTAACGGCCGATTATCCGGCGCATACCCAATGAGAAATACCTGATCCCGCTTGGCTTGGTGCTGGGCAAAAAAACGGCGACCGGGTTGCAATCTTATGGGTGTCCTAATTTGGGAAGTACCCACCCCTATTTCTTGTCGTTTCCCCTACCGACGCGGTCGAAACAGCAGGACAATGAAAATGTCGTAGCGTCGCTTCCCCGAAGGGCGTACCATACCGCGATTGCACGCCCCCAGAGGCGAGCGATTTTAATCGGGCCCCTCTAAATCGACCAGGCTTTTGGGTCCGTAATCAGGCTTCATCGAACGCCCGGAGGCGGACGATGCCGGGGCCTTAGCTTGAGCGATAAGGAGGTCTCCGATGGCTGATAAGAATGAGGTGCTTCCTGGTGTTCTTGTATTCGCAATTTTCGCGCTTCTTGTCCCCGCGTGCTTGGGGCAGCCGTCAGCCGTGCAGCCCACCCTCAACATTACCGAGTATCCTCTGCCTCAGAGTGGAAGTAACCCTTGGGCGCTCACAGCCGGACCCGATGGCGCCATCTGGTATACAGCATCGTGTCCTTATTTCCCGACTTGCCCAAACGGTGTTCATGATGTGATAGGGCGCATCACCACCAAGGGAGCCACAACCGATTACCCCTTACCAGGTCCATCCTTCGGACATAATCCCTATGGCATCACTACTGGGCCCGACGGCGCGCTCTGGTTTACCGAGTCGGCCACTAGCCAAATCGGTCGCATCTCCACATCGGGAGAAATCGCGGAATATCCATTGCCCACTCCCAATGCTTGGCCCTACAGGATCACCGCCGGTCCGGACGGCGCACTCTGGTTTGCAGAGTCTCAAGCGAACAAGATCGGTCGCATAACCACGACCGGCATTGTGACTGAATTCCCTGCGAAGGGGGTGTACTCCAGTTCCGACCCCACTGACATCGTCGCCGGACCAGACGGCGCATTGTGGTTCACGAATCTTAATACTCGTTGGGTTGGTCGAATCAGCATCTAGGGCGATGTTTCAAACTATCCGATACCTACAGCTTGCTCTCCATATGGCATTACAGCCGGGCCGGACAACGCGCTCTGGTTTGCCTGTGCTACTGGTGACATGATCGGTCGCGTCACTACCGGGGGCGCCACCACTACGTTCAATATCCCCACGAAGGGTAGCGGACCGACATACATCGCTCTGGGTTCGGACGGAGCCCTCTGGTTCACTGAAAACTATGTTGGAAAAGTCGGCCGGGTGACCACGTCGGGTGTCTTCACAGAGCAAAGCGTGGAAGGTACCTTCAGTTTTGGACCGGTTGCGATCACTGCGGGAGCGGACGGTGCTCTGTGGTTCGGGAGGTGGGGTTACATTGCACGAATCCAACCTCCCAAGTCTGTGACCACGACAACTCTGGTCTCCAGCCTCAATCCATCTCTCTACGGACAGCCGGTAACCTGGGCGGCGAGGGTGACGACTGCGGGAACGGTCGCTCCAACCGGGAACGTCGTTTTCCGGTGGTCTCGAGATGGTCAGAACCATACGATCGGCAGTGCCCCACTGAATGGCAACGGCGTGGCCATGCTGGCCCGATCGAACCTAAACGCCGACCCATTTGGCGAGCCTTATCCACTGGTCGCGGTATATTCCGGCGACGCACTGAATCTGGGAAGCAAATCCGCTGTGCTTCCGCAGCACGTTCTTCAAGCCAAGACTGCGGCCAGCATCAGTTCGTCGGTGAACCCATCTGGCTTAGGGCAGGTGGTGACGTTCACGGCTACGATCACCTCACCTACGGTCACGCCAACTGGCCCCGTCATATTCACCGCCGGGAAGCAGGTGTTGGGAACGGCTCAGATCGTGCCCTGGGCACATAAGGCAACTCTTTCGATTTCCACGTTGCCCGTAGGCTCAACCAGAATTACGGTCACCTACCTCGGCAATTCGAACGTCGCCAAGAGCTCAGCGTCCCTGACACAAAACGTGCAATAGAGAAGTTGAGAACAGAGGGACGCAGACTTGTCATGTCCCTTGTCAAACGCGAGATCACAGAACAGGCGATTGCACTCACAACCAATGCCTACCGCCCGAGCCTCAGGTCTTAGTGCATCCAACTCACATCTGCGCAAGCCGAGAGATCTTCTCGCATTCCTGCAACTTGGACTCACTCTGTCTCACTCATCCTTATTGCGCTCCTTGAGTTCGGGACCAGGGGGTCGGAGGATCAAATCCTCTCTCCCCGAGCAACAATTTTCCCCCTACCTTTCAGGGACTTGCAGACATACCCATCCTTCACTATTGAACCCAAAGATAAATCAATGAGCATTCGGTTGGCTCCCTTGCGATTAGGGCTGGTCCTCAAAAACGGTGCGCAAGTTCCCCCGCCAGGGTAACGTCAATTCCCCGCGATTAAAGCTTGCAGAGCAGCCTCCTTGTCGTTGCCTACGGCGATTGTGCACCTGAAACTTATTCTGCCGCGGGACCGTAACGATTCCGTAGGAGGTTGACATGCATGACACAACGGAGCGGTTGTCTCTATTTTGGATCTTCGCATTATCGTTAAGCGGGAGACCCATCCAATTTCGACCTCCTCAACCGCCACCCTCGATGCGCTGGCGCTTCAGGGATCTTCCCGGTCGCGACCTTGTAACCGTACGGCCGGGGGGGGTAACACGCATTGACTTCGGGGGAGGCACGGCAATCGAGCACTTTTGAGTGTTCAGCTTTGCGTCTTTGTATGAACTTGCGAGGATATACACATGAACAACACAGAGGAACCTGACGTTTACTTTTTGTTGCGCAAGCTACTCACTAATGAGCGCCTAACCTCGACAACCGCGCATGCGTGGATATCGGAGGATGATCGTTGGGGCGAACTAGTCTTCTCTCTGCTCAGCGGAGTCGCACCTAACCTGCCTGAGAGGCAAGTCAGGAGTCTTATAAGAAAATTATCCCAGTCTGGGATTTCTTGAGATGGTGAGCCTGGCATCACTGGATGACACGCCCTCCCGTCGGATCTCTGGTCTTCTCCGCGAGCATGGCTTCACCGAAGATGACGCTGCTCGGGGGATGTTACTGGTATCTACGGTTGCACGCGGCTTCCGGGAACACTTCAATGGAAAAGTGCAATTGTATCTTCGCCACTACGGCGAAATGATGCTGTCGGACATTGACAAGATGTTCGATGCGCCAAGCTCGGATAGATCCGTTCTTGCAAGTGCCTTTACCTACTGGCTTCAGAATGCGCTCTGTATGCCTTTGTCGCTCGTAGATCATTCCATGTGGAGATTCTGCGAGGAGAATGGAGTCACGCCGGAACAATTAATCGCTGCCGCTGACGACTTGAATATCAATGTTGCGTTTCTCGACGACTTGATCAACGAAAGCTAAACGGCATAAAGGCAATAGGAGCTACATCCGGTCTGATCCGAAGACGAGACATCTGGAACGTTAATGTCCTTAGCGTCTATTCTTCGAACAACGTGATCCAATGAGGCTCGACCTGCCATCCTTCGCACGAGAAGTATGCCCGCAAGAATCCAGGCCAGTGCCGCTTCTTCTTTTGAGTTACCGACGCAGTTTGCTGTTAACAGCCAAAAAGGTTCTTGTTCAGGTACTCATTGCGAAACTTGCCCTGGGGGTCGTACCTCCTGCTCAGCGCAATAAAGTCAGGCATCTTCTTGTAAATACCTTTTAGCGCCGCCGAAGACGTGGTAAACAGCTTTCCCCAGTGCGGCCGTGCATGAAACGGGGCTAATTCTTTCTCAATCACGGGCAACAACTTGCTCACGGCGGGCCAGTCCGGCTTCCAGGTAAAGTGAATCGTAACGCAAGCTTGTTCATAGCAGGGACTTAACCACAGTTCGTCGGCGGCGATTGCCCGGATCTCGGTGATCATCAGGTGTGGACTCACTTGATCGCGCAGTCGCTCCACCGCCAGAATCGCTTCGACCGCATTCTGTCGCGGTACGAAGTATTCTGACTGCAGCTCTTTGCCGGCGCTTGGCGTAAAACCCATGCGAAAGTGTGGCAGTCGTTCGTACCAAGGACCGGGCACGCCCATCTGCTCAGTGCAATTTTCGGCCGACAGTTCTGCGATTGGGTGGAGATTGCGGGTCGCCAGCTTGGCTCCGAAAAACTCTGGTGTAGGGTGAAACGTCTGTCCTTCTTCGAGGCGGCTCTTGATCCAAACTTCGTTGATGCGTTGCTTTTGCCAGTCGGTAAACAAGCTCACGCTATACGCGCTGGATTCGATCGCATCAAAATGATCCTTCAACTCGCTGAGTGGCATGTTCTCGTAAACATACTGCCGCATCAGGTACGTAGGCTGAATGTCAAGCGTGACCTTCGTGATCACACCCAACGCGCCCAACCCCACTACCGCTGCACGAAGCGTACCGCCGTCGCGTTCGCGCGTTAGATTCACTACGTCGCCGGAAGCAATCACCAGTTCCAGTCCAGACACCGCCGTGGCCAGATTTCCATTCTTCTCGCCAGAACCATGCGTTGCGGTGCTGCACGCACCCGCTACAGAAATATGCGGCAACGATGCCAAGTTGTGTAGCGCAAACCCCTTACTGTCAAGATACGGACACAACTGCCCGTACGTTATACCCGCTCTCACCGTCACGGTATGCTGCGCCGAGTCGATGGCAATCACCTCGTTCATCGGCTTCAACGACAGGAAGCTGTCCTTACTGTCGGCAATGTTGTTGAAGCAATGACGCGTGCCCAGCACCTTCAGCCTGTTTTCTTTCCTGACATAGTCCCGCACCTGTTCGAGCGACGTGGGGGTGTACAAGCGGTCAGTACTGTACTCGAGATTCCCCGCCCAGTTTTTGAGTCTTTCCCCTCCCGCCCACACCAACAGGCGCGATACAGCCGGGATCGCCATGGCAGCAGCGAAGAGCTTGAAAAAGGTCCTTTTATTCATAGGTAAAATCCACGGGCTTCATCTCAAGCAATCCCCAGCTTCTTCTGCATCTGTTCGAGGGAGACGCCTTTGGTTTCAGGATAAACAAATAAGACCACCAAAAACTGAAGTGCCATCATGAGAGAGAAAAAAACAAATGGGTATCCGCCGGAGGAGGCGGCCAGCAGCGGAAAGATTCCGGAAATGAGCGCATTCATGAACCAGTGAGAAAAGCTGCCCAAGCTTTGACCCTTCGCCCGGACGCGATTGGGGAACACCTCGCTGATGAAAACCCAGATGACCGCGCCCTGAGAAAATGCGAAGAACGCAATGTAACCGATCAGCAGCCAGACAAGAAGATTCTGGTGGCTGCGAATAAGGAAGATAGCGGCAACGCCTCCGAGACAGGCCGCAGTGCCTAAGGAACCGATCAACAACAAGGTCTTGCGGCCAATGCGATCGATGACCGACATCGCGAGCATGGTAAACAACAAGTTCGTTGCGCCGATGGCCACGGCCTGCAAGTCAGACGACACTTTATCGAAGCCGGCATAGGCAAAAATGTCGTTCAAATAGTAGAGGATGGCGTTGATTCCAGAGAGCTGGTTAAACATGCCGATCGACACCGCTAGAAAAATCGGGAGACGGTACTTCCACGAGAACAAGGAATCATTGGCGATATGTTCGGCATCAATCGAAACAATGATTTCTTGTAGTTCCTGCTCGTAATCTTCCTCTCCTGTCATCCTCAGGACGTCTCTGGCTTCCGTGATTCTCTGTTTCTTGACCAGCCAGCGAGGGCTGCGCGGGATTCCAAACAGCAAGAGAAGGAAGAATAGGGCGGGGAGCGCAGGGACACCCAACTTCCAGCGCCACTCAGCGGGCCCGAAGTGCATCGTTCCTACAATGTAATTCGACAAATACGCAAGCAGGATTCCAAAAACAATGTTGAACTGAAAAAAACCGACCAGCCGCCCTCGCCATTTGGCGGGCGCAATCTCCGCGATGTACATCGGACCGAGCACCGATGAACCGCCAATGCCCAGGCCTCCGATGAAGCGGAAAACGACGAGGGCAGTCCAGTTCCATGCAATGGCGCAGCCCAGCGCCGAAACGACGTAGAGTACGGCCATAACGCGTAGACTGTCGCGGCGGCCGAATTTATCGCCGGGAATGCCCGCAAGCATGGATCCCAGAATTGTTCCCCAGAGTGCTGTAGAGACAGTCAGCCCCAACGCCGCTGGCGACAGATGAAACGTTTCCGTCAGGGCACGGGTAGTGCCAGAAATCACGGCGGTGTCAAACCCGAAGAGAAGTCCACCGAGTGCCGCCACCACAGTGCTCTTCAGAAGATACGGGTTGAGTTTCATGGCACCTTTCAAGGATTCGGTACGATTTCACGCCATCCGCTCTGCAAGTTTAGCGTTGTCTTCCCTGATTGCATTCCCCTTTATTCACAGAGCGCCGCGGCGCCGGCGATGCCGGCGTCTTCACCGTAATGAGCAAGCGCCAAGGGGATGTCCAGTGGCCGCGGATTGATGCAAGCGCCTCGCCAGCGTTCACGAATCTCATCCAGAAAAGGCGTCAGGAGTAAGGAAACCCCTCCTCCCATCACGATGGCGTCCGGCTCTAGAAGATCGATAATGCTTCCGAGCCAATATGCCAACAGGTCCAGGGTCTCGCGCATCACTTCCTTGGCGACTGGATCATTTGCAGCATGAGCCTTTCCCACCATTTCGCTGTTCACGGCCTCAATGTCGCCCCCCGCCATTTCCCAAAGGACGGAACTTCGATTCTGTCCAAGCTTCTGGCGTGCTCGTCGGGCGATCGCGGGACCCGCTGCCAGGGTTTCAATGCAGCCGCGCTTACCGCAATTGCAAACCGGCCCATTGCGGTCGATCCCCAGGTGCCCGCCTTCCGCCGCTGCGCCTGTCTTGCCGTGAAAAATGCGCCCATCGAGAATAATTCCGGTGCCGATTCCGGTGCCCACGCTGGCGTAAAAGAAGTTTCGATAGCCACGACCCGCTCCCCACTTGGCTTCCGCCAGGGCCGCGGCATTGGCGTCGTTATCGACTCGTACGGGCACCTGATACAGTCGGCGCATTTCTCCGGCCAGCGGGTAGTTATGCCAGATCGTGAGATTGGGAGGATTGATAATGACACCGGTTTGCGGATTTAGCGGTCCTGGGGCACAGATGCCGATGGCGGCGATCTGATTCTGCGAAGACGCGTCAGCAAACAGTCCTCTAATCGCGGTAGAAACCGCGGCCAGACCGTTTGATGGCTCACCCGTGGTCAGCATCGAAGTTTTGTTTCGTGCGAGAATTTCGCCTTCAACATTCACGAGACCGGCCGCGACCTTAGTTCCACCGATGTCTACTCCAATAACGACATGTGGGTCGTTCGTCATGTGTGATCAGAGACTTTTCACGAGATCGTTCCAGAAGTCGGCCCGTCCGGCCCAGATGATGTTTCGTGCACTGGTGCCGTTGCGACGCCCATGTTTTTTGTCGCACCGCCGTAGTAAAACAGCCAGCGGTTGCCGTCCCGCACCATGCCCCTAGGCCTTTTTTCCGAAAGCCGCGCGCGTTATTATCGCTCATGTGGCGCGATGCATGACTTTATTATCGAGTGGGCGGATCAGTTGCTTCGTGGGTCGAACCCTGCTCGCCGTTGTTATGCTCGTGGCCAGCCATTGGTGCCAATCAACTGGACAAAGCACTACCTCACGCGGTCCCGCCAGTGGCCGAATTCAAAATCACTTTGCTGCCGCACAACTGGCACAACAGCGCGATGACTATGCCGCGGCAGAACGTGAATACCAGGCCGTGCTCATCGAAGCGCCGGGCTTTGCCGAGGCGCACATGAATCTCGGGCTAATATATCAGCTCCAGGATCGTGCCCCAGAGGCAATGGCGCAGTTCCGCCAGGCGCTCAAGATCAAACCCACGCTGGCCGGCGCCAACTTCTTCCTTGGGGTCGACTACTGCAAGAACGGCGAGGGCAGGAAGGCAATTCCCTATCTGAAAGCAGCTTCTCGTCAGCAACCCAATCAGCCGGACATTTGGTCGTGGTTGGCAACTGCCCAGGAAATGTCGGGGGACACTGCAGCAGAAATCGCCACCCTGAAGCATGCGATCAGCCTGCAACCTAAGAACGTGGACTCGCTCTATTTGCTGGGTCGTGCCTACGAGCACATGGGCAAAGAAGAGGTTAACGGGTTGGAAAGAACTTCGCCGGGCTCTTCTTGGTCTGAACAGTTGCTGGCGGAGAGTTATTCGACCTCCAACGAGTGGTCGTTCGCTGTTATTCGTTTTCAAAACGCGTTGGCGATCACTCCAAACCGTCCAAGTCTCCATGTTGGAAATGGCGAAGTTTTTTTGCGCGCTGGAAGGCTCGAACAAGCACTTGACGAATTCGAGCAGGAATTGCGGATCGATCCTCACAGTCTGCGGGCGCTCGTTCGGCGCGGAGAGGTAAGGCTGATCCAAGGCAGCATCGAGGAAGCGCTCAGAGATTGGTCTCAGGCAATCGCAATGGACGAGCCCCGCGCGGAGCAGGTCCTGGGCATTCGCGAAACAGGGCTCGGAGACGCAGCTTTCGAGCAGCTTCCCGATCCGTTGCGTGAACGAGTGGAGGCACTAGCTCCTCAGATCCGGCAACATCAGGATCCCGTGGGCCGCTTGGCACTGGCCTTTCTTGCCGTGCAGAATGGAAGCTCCGCCTCGGGAGCTGCAGAGCTTTCTCAAGACCGCGACGCCGGCTCGGCCAAGAATTCGACAAAGGACTGCACGCAAAGCAATGTTCAAGAGTCGCTGAACCAAGAGCAGTTTTCGAATGCGTTGCCTTGTTTCCTCCGGGTTCTGACGCATCGATCATCCGCGGACTTCCGGATACAGATTGCCCAGGCACTGTTTGAATTGGGAAGATACCAGGAATCTCTGGATGTTCTCGCCGGATTATCTAGCGCTGATCAGCACTCCCCGGCTGCATTCTATTGGCGTGCCCGCTGCTTCGAGAAACTTGCGACTGCAGCCTATCTTCGCCTGTATCAGGCAGACCCAGAGTCCTATCGCGTGCATCAGCTAATGGCAGACCTTGCGGCTGCGAGGAATAACGACGCAAAAGCCATTGAAGAGTACCGCGCAGCGGTGGCAATGAAGCCCTCATTGCCAAATTTGCACTATAGCTTGGGGCACCTGCTCTGGAAGGAACTGAGTACCGATGCCGCTCGAGCGGAATTCGAAGCTGAATTGGCACTGAATCCTCGTCATTCCGGGGCCCTTCACGATCTGGGCGAGTCTTATCTCATGGAGCACAAGACCGAACTAGCCTTAAGCTATCTGCAGCGGGCGCTGAAAGTAAACCCGAAAAATCCCGAGCTTCATCGGGACCTGGGGACCGGGTACGCCGACCTCCACGACTACGCAAAGGCGGTAACGGAGTTCAAAATTGCCCTGCAAGCAGATGATGATGGCTCGCTGCATTACAAGCTAGGTCGAGCATTACAGTCACTGGGACAGAAAGATGAGGCAACACGCGAGTTTGCGATATCCACTTCGCTCAACCGCGAATCGCGAAGTAAACTAGAGAAACAGACGGAGCGACTCAATCAAATTGAGGGCGCGCCCCAGCATCCCTAAACATCCGAAGCTTGCCAATCTGTGAAAAACGGGCTGGGCGGGAAGCATCTATCGGGATCTGATGGATATCGTGAGCCGGCATGTGTTGCGGGGTCTGAGAAACGTGGGGCGCGGAGGTAGTGGGCCCAAACGTGGATGGCAATTCGCTGTTCTTCTTTTCCTTGCTCACGCATTTATCGTCCTGAATGCTCGCTGTCTGGCGAGTCCGCAGGGGGTATTTCTATTTTTGGCTTGGCCCGCACAGGATGAGGCTCTCCAGCAAGGCCTGGCTGCGCTAAAGGAGAATCATCTCGATGTTGCGCTTGAACGTTTAACTGCAGCGGAACGTGAGGCGCCACTCGATGCCAACATTCGAAACTTCCGCGGGATTGTGTTTGCGCAAATGGGACGGAATTCTGAGGCGGCAAGCGAATACCAGGAAGCGATTCGATTGGACCCAAAACTAGAAGATGCGCATAGGAACCTCGGATTTCTAGAGTGGACCGAACACAAGCTAGAGGCTGCACGTACGCACTTCTGCCAGGCCCTGGATATCGCTCCGGAAGATGATTTCGCGCATTACTACCTGGGGCGCGTGCAACTCGATGCCAAGCTCTACGATAGTGCATTCAAGGAACTGGATCGCTCTCAGGCTCTCTGGCCGGCAGATGTGAATTTTCTTGTCCAGGCGGCCACTGGATACCTCGCGCTGGGTCGGCTGGATGAAGCACGCACAACTCTCGATCGTCTTCGAACTATGCCGCTCGGTGATGCCCACACCGTCACCCTTGCTTCGCTGCTTGTCTCAGCCCATGAAAATGACGCCGCGATAGACCTGTTGAGCAAATTGAGGAAGCGCCTGAACGGCCCGAATGCAGGTTGGGCTCAATTTGATTTGTCTCTCGCATATTTACTCTCTGCCGATTATGCGAAGGCTGCTGACCAGGCGCAGGGCTTTTTGAAAACACAAACCGCGAAGGGTACGATGACTCCAGAAGCCGGATCGGCATGGTCTCTGATTGGCATTGCGAGCGCTCGCCTCCACCAGCGGGAACCCGCAGTCGACGCGTTTCGCAAAGCTTGCAAGCTTAACTCCTCCCGAGAAGAGCATTGGCTCAATCTGACGCGTGAGCTAATGGATCTGAATCGATATACAGAGGCGATCTCCGCAGTGCAGGAAGGGCTGGCGTCGAATCCGAGCTCTTATGCTTTGCACTTGCGACTGGGTGCAGCCTATCTGGCCAGCGATCGTTACTCTGATGCGGAGAGCGTCTTTCGCCAACTCGTTGCTGCAGGCGACCCTCTCCCCACGAGTTACGTCGGACTGGCACAGGTACTGCTGCGGACTGGGCGCGCGGAGGAAGCTGTCTCCGGGCTCACTACCGCTGAGCAGAAGCTGGGGCCAAGCTTTCTCATCAGTTATTTTCGAGGACTGGCCCTCAACCGCGCCGGCAGAGCAGGAGAGGCGGTATCGGCGTTCGAAGAGGCTACTCAACTTGATCCCAACAGTTCCGAGGCCCACTTCGAACTGGGAAAAACCGAGTTGGCAACGCATCGGGTGCACGATGCTGTAACCGAACTTCAGGAGAGTCTGCGGCTTGATCCAGGCAATGTGCAGGCACAACGTTTACTTAGCCAAGCATACCGCCGGGCCGGCGATGAACGGGCCACTTCTCAAGAAGTACAGCCAAGTGCAGCAGAAAAGCCGAGTCCGGAAGCAGAGCTGTTGGGAGATTTCTTGCTGCCTGAGTGGGAGTTTCCACGAGATTGAGCCGAGATTTAGAGTCAGGCAATTCTCTGCCGGCGACGCAAGGGTTGCAGATCGGTCCCTTTGTAGGCTAATGTGAGGAACACTTCTACAGGAGCGGTCTCCTTCCAGAAGCCAGACCTCTTTCTCCATGGATCCAGTTGATTCCCTTATTTTGCGGCGGCGTTTGTCGGCACGACAACCGTTGTTGTTATCTCTTATTTCCTTGTTGATCCTGGGAAGCAATATTCTTGCTGCTCAGGCGGGAGCCGGCTCTTCCAACGTAAAGAACGCAAACATCGCAAATTTTGAAGATGTCGCGGCGCGAGCGGGCCTTACAGCGACCACTATCTTTGGAGGAGTAGACACCAAGAAATACATTCTGGAAACCACTGGAACTGGAGTGGCCATCTTCGATTACGACAATGACGGCTGGCCCGATATTTTCATTGTGAACGGAATCATGCTCGAGACTTCCAGCGGAGAAAACGCGCCTACGAATCACTTGTATCGCAATAATCACGACGGCACTTTCACCGACGTCACGCTGAAAGCCGGCTTGCTTTCGACGGGATGGGGCCAGGGCGTATGCGTCGGTGATTATGACAACGATGGCTGGGACGACCTCTACGTGACGTATTACGGCAGGAACCGTCTTTTCCGCAACAAAGGCGGCGTCTTTGAGGAAGTGGCAGAGAAGGCGGGGGTCGCGGGCACGGGAAAGGCCTGGGGCACAGGATGCGCTTTCATCGACTACAACCGCGATGGCCATCTTGATCTTGTGGTTGCCAACTACGTTGATTTCGATCTCGCCACTGCACCCAAGCCAGGTGAGCGCGCCGCATGTACGTGGAAGGGCGTGCCCGTCATGTGCGGGCCCCGAGGCCTGGCGGGCGCGAAAAATGTTCTTTACCAGAACCGTGGTGACGGAACATTCGTGAACGCAACCGCCAAAGCTCACATCGATCGAACCGAAGGGCACTACGCAATGGGGATCGCGACATTCGACTTCGATGACGATGGATGGCCTGATATTTACGTGGCTTGCGACAGTGCTCCGAGCATCCTTTATCGAAACAATCAGGATGGCACCTTCACCGATGTTGCGGTTTCTGCCGGCGTTGCCTTCAACGAGGATGGTCGCGAACAGGCGGGCATGGGAGTGACGATAGGGGACTTCGATGGCGATGGCCGCCCGGACATCTTCAAGACCAATTTCTCTGACGACACGCCGACCCTGTACCACAATGACAGCGCAGGACTGTTCTCGGACGTGACCTATGACGCCGGCCTAGGGCTGCACACACAGTACCTCGGTTGGGGGACTATGTTTTTTGATTTTGATAACGATGGCTGGCCAGACCTCATTCTCGCCAACGGTCATGTGTATCCAGAAGTCGACAAATATCATTTGGGGAGTGCGTACCGGGAATCGCGCCTGTTGTACCACAACAATGGCAATAGAACCTTCAGGGACATATCTGGAATGGCGGGAACCGGCGTCAGCGCGGCCACATCCTCGAGGGGCCTAGCGGTGGGCGATCTATGGAACGATGGTCGGCTTTCCGTGGTCATCAACAACATGAATGACAAACCGAGCTTATTGGCGAACTCGACGCGATCAGACAATCACTGGGTAGGTTTGAAGACTGTTGGAACCCGTTCCAACCGCGACGGAATTGGCGCAAAAGTCACGATCACTGTTGGCAAGCGAAAGATGACGGATGAGGTGCGCAGCGGTTCGAGTTACATCTCACAGAACGATTTTCGGCTGCATTTCGGGCTCGGCTCTGCCACGAAAATAGACGCAGTCGAGATATGCTGGCCCAGCGGACTTTTGGAACACTTCGACAACACATCGATCGACGCGATTCACACCCTGAAAGAAGGTTCCGGAACGGCAGTCCATTAGTTTCGGGGATGGTCGTTCGCCGTTGCCGATAGTTCGTCCACCTGCAGTATCTCATCGGCACGTACGTTCTCCAGGATCTGGCGAGTACCGCTGGGCCAATGAATTTCAATTGTCTTAGCAGCGGTGTCGAGCCCCAATCCAAAATGCACTCGCTTATCGCTCGAAGACAGATAGCTGCTGGCGGTCGTAACGGTTGCGAACTGAGGGCCCCGAGTGGTCACGATTTTGACAAGGGCCCCAATCGCGTCGCGATTACTCTTGTGTCCGACAAGCTTCAGCGTCAGCCAGTGGTGGGGAGTCGTGGTGTCGTTGTGAAGGACGTGCAGGGGACCATCGTTCGTGGTCACAACGGCATCAATTCGCCCATCGTTATCAATGTCTCCGATGGCGAGGCCCCGGGCCACCCAGGCCTCCTGAAACACGGGACCAGCCTCACCGGACACATCGACAAAGCTTTTACCGGTATTCCTCGCCAGCAACATGGGTTCGCGGTAACGAATGTTTGGGAAGGTTAACTGAATTGTGTCCAAATCGTGTCCTTGGGCGATCAAAAGATCCTTCCAACCGTCATTGTCGTAGTCGAGAAATCGGACGCCCCAGCCCGAGTGGGTCATTGTCATGCGCCCGATGCCAGAAGGATAACTATCATAGGTAAACGAGCCGTCTCCATTGTTCTGGTACACCGCATAAACTTGGGTGGCCAGATCGGTAATCAGTAGAGCTGGAAGGCCATCATTGCGGTAGTCCGTAAAATCAACTCCCATTCCCGCAAACGAGCGGCCTTCTCCGTCAACTGCAACTCCCGAGGGCAGAGCCACTTCTTCAAAGATTCCGTTTCCGCGATTGTGGTAAAGAAATTCCGGGACTGAGTCATTTGCAACGAAAACATCAATGTGCCCATCCCGGTCGTAGTCCGCGATGGCGATACCCAATCCTTTTCCCGCCTGGGCAATTCCGACCTTCTGCGACACTTCCGTGAAGTGCCCATTGCCGTCGTTGTGGTAGACAAGCGGGCTGATGGGACGGAATACGTCCGGCGTGCAGTATGCTCGAGATCCCTCCTTGCGCTCACCGCACCAGATGTCATCGAAATCCCACTGCATGTACCGGAGCACGACGAGGTCAAGCAGACCGTCGTTGTCCAGATCAACCCATGCAGTTCCGGTCGACCAACCACTTCCTCCCACGCCGGCCTGTTCTGTGACGTCCGTAAATGTGCCATTGCCGCTATTGTGGTAAAGCCGGTTCCCGCCGTAGGCGGTTACGTACAAGTCTTCGTAGCCATCATTGTCGTAGTCACCAACTGCAACGCCCATTCCGTAGCCGACACCTTTTAAGCCGCTCTTCTCGGTTACGTCTTCAAACGTCCCATCCGGTTTCTGATGGAAGAGACGGTTCCAATATTCCGCGCCAGTTTTCTGGGGAATCGATCCTCGAGGTGTAGGGTCGTTTAACAGTGCTCCATTCACAGCAAAAATATCCAAACGTCCATCGTTGTCGTAATCAAGCAAGGCTACGCCTGAGCCCATGGTTTCGATCAGATACTTCCGGGAGGTGTGTGAGGCGAGGTACTGAAAGCGCACGCCGAGAGCTGCAGTCACTTCGGTAAACTTCGGCTGAGCTGGCTGCACGGGGACAGGGCTGGAGCGCTGCTGGCAAATGACAATTGGACTGATAACGAATGCTGAAACAATCAGCAGCAAAACTTTGGCAGCGACCATCCCCCGAAATCGATTTGCTTTGCCCGGCAAACGACCTACTTTGAATCCCGATCAGAGCCGTTTCGAGATTCGAAAGCTTTGTCAGCGTCTGATTTCAAGAGGTTTTGGTATTCGGTGAGTTCGCGGGCACTGGCTTCGGGATTGCGCAGC
The DNA here is from genome assembly GCA_046728215.1 of Acidobacteriota bacterium. Classification (GTDB taxonomy): domain Bacteria; phylum Acidobacteriota; class Terriglobia; order Terriglobales; family Acidobacteriaceae; genus Gp1-AA133. Next base: position 15,765 of record JBKPEB010000053.1, read on the forward strand.
TCATGGTAGACCTGCGCGAGCAGATAGTGGGGTGGAGCCGCGGCAGGATCAGCGTTAATGGCTGCAAGAAACTCAGACTTGGCGTTCTCCAGGTCGTGCAGTGCCTGATAGCAGTTTCCCAACAACACATGTATCTGTGGAACCTCCAGATGTGCTTTCTGCGCTACCTGCAAATAAGTCAGTGCCTCCGTGAAGCGTTGTTCCTGCACCGCGATGTCCCCCAAATATAAATTGGTCATCGGATCGCCGGGGTTCTCTTTCAACGCCAGACTGAACTCCTTCTGGGCATCAGCCGGTAGTCGTTGAGCCCAATAGGCCACTCCCATCGAAAAATGGATTCCCTGGGCATCAGGCCGTTTGTCGAGCGCTGACCGGTACTCCTTGATGGCTTCGGGGTAGCGCTTCTCCTCGGTGTATATTTCGCCCATCAAGGCGTGCAACTGAAATGAGTCCGGGTCGATAGTCTTGAGCCGCTCGATCGCTTGCAGCGAGGCATTCTTGTGCATTCGCGCCAGTTCAAAAAGCGCATCTGCGTCGTTGGGCTGATTGGCGATCGTCTGGTTGAGTTGGAAGATCGCGTCCTGGAGGCGGCCAGTGGATTGCAGAGCCAACGCAAGGTAATAACGGCAGCGAGGATGTGGTTTCGCATTTGCCAACTCCAATTCGAAGCTGTGAATTGCACGCTGAAATTCGCCCTGACCGAAGTACGACATACCGAGGAAAAAATTGACCTCCGGATACTGCGGCTCACGGGCAAGCAGTTGCTGAAAATGTGAAATCGAGCTGTCAAATTTCAGCTCCGTCTGTTCCAGCACTCCAAGACGTTTGAGGACCTCGAAATTTTTCGGGGACAAAACTAACGCCCGCTCGTAGATGCGGGTCGCGGCGGCATAATTGCTGATTTTCTCGGCGTCGCGCGCTTGCTCCAGTAAGGTGTCTACTCCAGCCTGGGCCCATGCAATCGCAGCGATTAGCAGTGCGCTGGTTATGAGTGCACGGCTGCAGCGCTTATATGAAGTAGCGAGAGAAGAATGCGGCCGCGAGCCCATTTGAGTCGAGTCTCCGGTCAGGAAATGGCGAAGCAGCAACAGTGTACTGCAGCGAGTCAATGCCTCTAGGTGGCGCGAAGAGCGCCGCAACTCCGGTTAGCGAATTCGGCGGACTGCAACCAGCGTGGTTGAATTCGGCGAGCCGGACAAACTACGGGAGCGAATGAGAGCTTCAAACCAGATGTTTTCTGGAATGGTATCCGATGCGGGAATGCCCAACGAGCGCTGTAGCTGGCGGCAGTTCTCCGGATCAGCCAAAAATCGGCCTGCCGCTTCCGTGCCCTCTTGCTGTAGCCCTTGCAATATCAAAACGCTCCCGTCGTGTGTAAGGTTCGGAACGAGGTCAATGGTCGCATAGTCGGCCCCTTCCCCTCCTGTCCAGCGGAGGCCTTCATAACGCGCCTGTTCCCCGGGAAGCGGAGTAGTATTCACAAACGCCTTTACGCTTTTTCCAACCGCCTCCTCCCCCTCGCGAAAGTTGAGCCTGTCCTGGAAGAGCGATACCCAAGGATTGGATGCTGGGGAGCCGACGAAAACATAGTTCTCGTGATCCAAATCCCGTATTTTCAAATCCTTCGCGGAGCGCACAGAGACTTGCTTCTGCAGCGGACCCGCTAATTTCACCAGAGATACGGCATTCGCCACATCCGCAAATGAGGTAAGAGTCGAGTCAGAAATGTAATCCGCAAAACGAGAGCCTGCAGTGCCGAATTTGAGTGCGTCAGACTTCTGGAGAAAATCTCGATTCAAGTATTGTTCGAGCGAGCCTCGTTGTCCTGTCAGGATGCGTGACATTCCATAGTTGCCGTCCGCGACCACAATAACGGTTTTGTGCCGTGTGTCTAAAACCTGGGACACAGGCCAGGGCGGATTAGCCACGATATTTGCAGAACGAACAGATTGGTTCAGCCAGAGGATAAACGCGCATAGAACGGTCAGCAATCCGCACAAGGCCCACGGTAGTAGTGCGCCATAGGATCGAGCCTCAACGCGTCCAATTCGCACCGGCGTAGGCGCGACGGCCTCAGGTCGGGCTGCCCGGAATACGGGAGCGTAAGCTCCCTTGGGTATTTCAATTACCAACGCCTCATCTCGCCCGACTCCGTCGAAATATTCGTGGAGCTTCAGCCGCAACTGCCGGGCGTGGACCCGTACGGAGCTGTCTTCGAGAGGACGGTATCCTTCCGGCTTGTGAAAGAGCACTTCACCGATGTGTTGTTCCGTCAGTTCATGAGCAAAGCCGCGGATTGTCTGCTCCGTAACGTATTGAAGCAGATCGCGTAATCGGGAACTCTTCTGAAATGGTGGGCTCGATATTATCCGCTGTACCAGCAGCCAACGCTCGTCAGTGAGTGGATGGTCGAGGATAGGCGGTTGCGAGGCCGGAATACTCATGAGGAGGCGAGGTGATACCAGGTTGAAAAAGTGCAAGCATAATACCACACCGAAAAATGAATTCAATCCAGCCCGATCTCCTCCCACTGGGCAAGGTGAATCACCATGAATTCACAAGCTACTTCCTTTCTTAGGCCTCCCTTAATAATGGTTTTATATTACGGACACAAGTGTGGGCAGGGCGTCGTGGGGTATGAATTTCCGTAGATCGTGATGGAATGGCCAGAAACTCTTGCCAAAGGAGGCCAGAGTGAAACACCTCTTGCGTGTGTGTTCTGTTCTCGGGTTGCTCGTCGTGGTCTCAACCGTAATGTGGGGGCAAAGTACGGGCGGGGCCATACAAGGAACCGTTGTCGATCCTAGTGGAGCCGTTCTTTCCGGAGCAACCGTCACCGCGAGGAACCAAGGGACTGGGGTTACCACCACGGCCACGACGACGAGCGCCGGCGTGTATGCCCTGCCTAATCTTCCGCCCGGCTCGTACGCGGTAACGGCTCAGGCGACTGGCATGAAGAAGTATGTGCAAGAGGGGATTACAGTATCGACGAACAGCACCGTCGGGCTGGATTTGCAACTGCAACTGGGGTCAGCCACTGAGACGGTAACCGTCACGTCCGACGCCACGCAATTGGAAACCGAGACTTCAGATGTGGGATCGACCGTCCAAAACACTCTGATCAGGAACCTTCCGCTGGAGGTTTCGGGGACGATCCGTAACCCAGTGCAGTTCATCACCCTCATACCCGGTTTCGTCGGCAACGTAGGCAATGACCCGGGAAGCAACTCAACGGACGATTTCAAAGTAAATGGCGGTCAGATGGGCGCCACTGATGTACTCGTAGACGGTGTGTCGATTTCCCTCGTCTCGCCTAACACTCAGTGGAATAAAGGTGTGTCTTCTGATGGTGTGCAGGAATTTAAGGTGCTGCAGAGCAACTTTTCGGCGGAATTTGGTGAGTCCGGCGACGGCATCGTGAATTTGACAATGAAGTCGGGCACCAATGAGTTGCACGGCTCCGCTTATGATTACCTGCGCAACCGTGCTTTGGATGCAAATGCGTGGACGCTCAACACACAGAACGCTTTTAATCGCGCCACTGGTGCACAGCTCCAACCCAAGCCCCCGGATACTCAAAACGACTTTGGATTTACGATTGGGGGTCCTGTTTATCTCCCGCACCTATATAACGGCAAAGGCAAGACGTTTTTCTTTTTCGATTACGAGGGATTCCGGTTTCATACGGGAAGTTCTGGTCCAACCAGCTACATCCCGGAAGCATTTCGTAACGGCGACTTCTCAGCCTTGTGCGTGTCCAGCGCCGGAGAGACATTTACCGGCGGAGTGTGTAGTAATCCGGATCATCAACTCTACGACCCGACTACTCATGCCTCCATTCCTAACAATATCTTGACCAACGACCCGAATTACACTCCCAGTTCGGTTATGACCAACGTTTTTGCGTTGCTGCCGCCCACCAATGGGGGCTTGACTAACAACGTTTTCGACCAGTCTACTTCCAGGACGACCGCGAATCTGTGGGACCTCAAGATCGACCAGACCATCTCCAGCAAGCAAGGATTCTCTTTTGGTTTTGATTACGCCAATACTAAAACAGGTGGGACGTCGATACTGGGGCCCTTCCTCGGGTCACAGACACCGCAAGACACGCGATATGCCCGTTTCAACCATAACTACATCGTCACTCCAAATGTCGTAAACCAGTTTCTTGTGGGATTCAGTCGCCGGTTTCGAACAGAGGCATCCAACGGCCTGGGCGAGAATTGGCCCCAAAAGCTGGGCCTGACTGGCGTTTCGAACGACACGTTTCCCTGCATCAAGTTCATCGGAACCGACTATCAGGACAGACTGAACAACTGCGGCAACTCGCAGTTCGCCGACAATGTGTACCAGGTAAACGATTCTGTGTCGTGGGTTCGCGGCAAGCATTCTTTCAAATTCGGCGGTGGACTTCGCATCCTGCAATTCAACACGCGCCGGCACACGCAATCTTCCGGCGAGTTCCACTTTCAATCGGACGAAACCAGCTTGAACGGTACCGGCGGCTATGCCGTCGCCAGCGCCCTATTCGGGCTCGTCAATAATGGAACGTTAAACTACGGTCATACCATTGGCATACGCTACAAAGGCTTCAATTTCTTCGCCCAGGATTCCTACAAGATCACTTCGCGCCTGACCTTGAATTACGGTTTGCGGTACGACTTGGACCTGCCGGCTCGGGAATCACAGGACCGCTTCTCGCAGGTTGATCCTACCCTTCCCAATCCTGGCGCAGGAAACATTCTCGGCGCCTACACCTACTATGGGAGCGGCCCGGGTCGCAATGGAAGGACCCGCCTGCAGGACACTTTCAAGAGAGGCTTTGGTCCCCGAGTGGGCTTCGCCTACACCATCAATGACAAAACCGTCCTGCGCGGTGGATACGGCATATTTTACCAACCATTGAAGGAGGGCTCGTTCGCGGACCAGGATGCCTTAGGCTTTTTCAACATTGAAAATCTGAGCGTCGGCAACGGCGCGCCTTTTCAGATCGATGATGGATTTCCTCACATCCTGCCCCCGTCTGGTCCGTTCACGCCCGAGGGACAAAATGGGAACGGGGGTGTGCTCCTGGTACCACGAAACAGCGGGCGGCCCGGCGACATTCAATCGTGGAACCTGGACGTTCAGCGGCAGATCACGAAGAACTTGCAGGTCAGCGTTGCGTATGTGGGTTCAAAGGGAACTCACCTCCCGGCGCTGAACATAATTCCCAATCAGGTCAACCCGGCACAACTAACGCTGGGAAGTGAACTGACGATGGATTCGAGTTGCCTGGCAGCGGCAACCTGCCCGAACGCCATTGCTGCGGGTGTACATTTGCCTTACGCAGGTTTCACGGGACCTCTTAATCAAGCCCTGCGACCTTTTCCACAGTATGGCGATTTCAACCAGGAAGACAATTCCTTTACGCCCGATCGCACCGGTAACTCGACCTACCATGCCATGCAGGCCCAGGTGAACAAGCGCTTCGCGCAAGGGCTGAATTTCCTGGTGTCTTACACCGTGTCTAAAAACATTACAGACGCGGATTCGCAGGGACCAGGAGTTGCCGGCTTCATGGGGGCTAACGCCTGGATTGGGCAGAACTCTTATGACCGCCGGGCGGAGAAAGCAGTAAGCGAACTCGATACACCCCAGCGCCTGGTTATGAGCTTCTTCTATGAGCTCCCGATGGGGCGCGGCAAGCGAGTGTTGAATACGAATGGCTGGGCGAACCGCGTCGTGGGCGGCTGGTACACTTCCGGAGTATTGCACTATCAATCCGGGATCCCGACGGCGGTCTATTCCCCTTGCAGCGGTACGGCGGGCGATGTTTTATTCGCTGGATGTCACTTCACCGGCAGCGCACGGGTCAATGTGATTCCCGGGGTGAGGCAGATGAACGGCCGGGATCTGAATCCATTCACCACTCCCTTCTTCAACCCGGCTGCATTTTCCGCCCCGGCCCCCTTCACCTTTGGCAATGAGCCTCGCACTCTTGGTAGTGCTCGAACTTTCGGCGATCGCGGCGAGGACATCACGATTGGTAAAAAAACGAACATCATTGGCGAGCGCATGGTGGTCGATTTTCGAGCAGAATTTTTCAACATTTTCAATCGCCACATTCTGCAGCAGCCTGGGGGACCCGGCGGCTTCGGTCCGCAGCTGAATACTCCCTATAGCCCGGCCTACACCACTGGTTGTCCTGGTCCGTTTGCTTGTGGCTTTGGTTCGATCAGCAGTGCAAGCGGACCGCGCGCCATTCAGTTCGGACTGAAAATCGAGTATTAAGACGGCAAGCCCTGCTGAGCACGACTGCTCGGCAGGGCTATCGTCCGCGCCATCCCTTAATAGCCACATGCGGCTTATTCATCGACGTGGCTTCATGAAAACGCTCATCGCGACAGCCATAGGAACTTCTCCGCTCTGCGCGCGGTCGTCCCGAGCGGCTCTGCTGTTAGAGCCTGAGAAGAAGTCCGCTTCAACATCAGACACTCTTCGAAATGGAGATCAGCAACTGCAGGTGTGGTCGAGCAGAGGTTCATTGACGTTTCAAAATTCTGTGCGTGTCTTGAACGAATGGCACCCCGCCACGCTGCCACAGAATGCGCTTGTGACGGGGCCCTCATTTCCGTTAACAGCATCGACAGCTTCGAGGACAAACGCCGCCCTGGCCTACGAGGGTTCTGGCGAAGCCGAAGGTCTCGATGGCAAATCCCTGAGGTACAACTGGAACGCTGAGATCTCCGCGTACGGGAGTGTCGCGTTTCCGTGGTTTCGGTTCCGTACCACGCTCAACCTGCCTCGCCCGGTCCGCCTGCAGCAAGGAGCTCAGGTTGAGCCTCAGATCATTCTCTGGTTGTCTTCCAACTCGACACTGATGGAAGGGCAGTCTGGAAGTTGGAGGCGTGTTCTGCTACAGCAGCCCACGCGGAATTCATTGGGCGCATGGGGAAACGATCTGCCCGCCCTCTATCTGCTGGATCAGAACGTCGGTATCGAAACTCTGATGTTTTTCGATGTCGGCGATATGGATTGGATGTCGATTGAAAACATCCCGCGTTTCCTGGCTTATCGATGTTCGAGCATCTCTCGACTTAACCGAGACGGGACTCAGCGTCTTGGCGTCGGTCTCATCGCTGACGAAGCGACGGGCAATGTGCTTCCCGCCGGTGAAGTTAGATTCACGTATTGGCTGCTGCAGCGTCAATGCACTCAACTGCTGACTGAGCAACAGGCGGTCGCTCGCTGGATGCGAGCGTTGCTTCCTCTTTTCGAGGAGAAGCTTTCCTGGCCCCCCTGCGCGAGCACTTGGAGCGAGTTTGCGGCCGGGACTATCAAGGAGCTCCAGCGAAAAGCACAAACGCAAGTCGAGGTCGCTGGACACACTGGCCTTCGCGCCTACGTGACAGAAAGCTCACAATTGTGGAAACAGCCGACTAACAACTTCGAACTGATGTCGGTGGCCGACGTCCTGTGGCCCTCCATCCTTTATTTACGTCTTCATCCGTCGCCTGATCTGCAGCAACAATGTAACGACCTGATCACCGGCTTGCCTGGTTTTTATCATGCGGACACTCACAGCATCAGTAACGATTTTGTGCGCGTCTCGAATGAAAGGGCGGACTCCTGGTATCCCTTCGAAAACGGTCTCGTCAAATATCCAATGATCGGAAGCCTTGCGGGGTCGAAAGAAATTATCGCCAAGTTTCTCGATGCGTTCCAGACCGCAGAACGAATGGCGCATGAATACGATTACCTGTTTCCAATCTACTATGAGGTTTCGACGCTTCGCGCCCAAGGTGCGGGGACAAACTACGCCATCGGCGGCCTTTATGCCTGGGCAGCTTTGATTGCCAATCGTTTGACGGGAGAAGCTCGCTATCGCGACGAGGCGCGAAAAGCAATCCACGCTCTGTGCACCGTTCCATCGGAACGCCTCTTTCACGAGCCACAGGAACTCGCATACGGCGCACTAGCCGCGGCCGAGTTAAGCATGCAGGAAGAGGCAGAATACCTCCTCTTTGAACAGCTGCGAATGTTTTACTGGTATTCCGACCCGAGCCAGAAAACGCACGATGTCCGCGGCATGGTGCAAGCAGCGGCTTCCATCCTGTATCCCGCGTTCAAAGAAAATATCGAGGCCATTCTGCCGTGGACGGGAATCATGAAACGGGGGATTGTCTCTGAAGGGGTGTTGCGTTTCATGGATCAGCAACGGCGCAGCAACTTCTTTTTCTTCGAGAAGTGCTCCGGAGATCGCCAGAAAGTCGATATGGGGTTCATTCCTTTCGAGAATCTCGGGACCCTGGAACTAGGAGGGCAAACGGGTAACGTCGGAAAGGAAATCTATGGAGCGGGTGAATGTATCTGGATGTATCTGATGTTTGAGGCTCTCGGACGGATCACTGATCGCGAATTGATGCTGGTGAATCTCGATCTACTGGATATTCTCAAGGTGGAAGAATTCCCGCCGCACCAGCTCAATTTCCTGCTTTACAACCCGACCACAGAAACGCGTTCGGCGGCGATCGCAATGCCAGCAGCACAAGGCGGTACGGTGCGAATCACTGAGAACGGAAATCTTGTGGCGGAAACTTTGCATGTTCCCGGGCGCTCGCTTTTACGCCTGGTTGCCGAGTTCTGAGGGAAACTTCTCTGGGTGGCAGCGACGTATCCGCGCTCACAGGCGGCCGTAGAAAGAAGGTATCAAATCGATGACCAGCATGATAATCCGGGCGCGTACGCGCGTTCTGTCTTTATTAATTCTTGTGATAGTCGCAGCCGCGACCACCACACCGTTCAAAGTACCGTTCGGAACCTGGGATCGGGTGTCGAGAACCCCCATCATTGCTCCCGAAGGGCAGGGATTTGAATCAGCCGGAACATTCAATCCTGCGGTCGTCAAGTACGGCGGCAAGTTTGTGATGCTTTATCGGGCCCAAGACCACAAAGGCAAATCGTCGCTTGGTTACGCGACTAGTACTGACGGCGTTCATTTTGACCGGCGAGCTGAACCTGTGATGGTCGCTGAAGCACCCTATGAGACGGACGGCGGGGTAGAAGATCCTCGCGTGGTGAAGATCGGCGATACGTTTTATTTGACCTATACGGGATACAACAAACAGGGTGGCAGCGGCATGCATGCCACTGGTCCGCTCCACGGAGATGCGCAGCTGTGTCTGGCGACGTCGACCGATCTCATTCACTGGGGGCGGAAGGGCGTCATCATGCCTGCCTACAAAGGGAAGTGGAATATCGGATGGACTAAATCGGGTGCGATCGTCCCAGAGAAGATCCATGGCAAGTATTGGATGTACTACCTTGGCGACGCAGCTGACCAGGAAACACAGATGTCGATCGCGTATTCAAAAGACTTGCTCCACTGGACGGACGCGCTGGACCACCCGGTTCTGTCCAGCCGGCCGAAAATGTTTGATTCCCACGTCGTAGAACCCGGCCCCCCTCCATTAATGACAGAAAATGGCATTTTTCTCGTCTACAACGGAGCCGACGACAAGAACGTGTATCGTACCGGATGGGTGCTGTTCGACAAGAATGATCCCACGAAGGTCCTGGCGCGCGCGCAGGAACCAGTCTTCGAGCCGGTACACGATTGGGAAAAAGAGGGCCAGGTCCCCAACGTCGTGTTTGTGGAAGGCATGGCTCGCGACGGTGACCGCTGGCTGTTCTACTATGGCGGCGCCGATAAGTACGTGGGTGTCGTGTCCGCGCCGGTTCGCTAATTGTACAAGCGCCCTCTGCCATTTCTGATTCGTAGTCATGCTTCTGATTGAAAGCAGTGCTTGCCGAGCTCTTCGCGAGCTAAGAATAACCAACTGCGAAGCGAAGCATCTCGTATGCGGATTTCACGTCGCCAATTCATCGCAACGTCAGCTGCTGCCGGCCTAGCCAGAATGGTCGAAGGCCATGATGCAAGCGTTAGCGCGCAAGTTCCTGTGTCCAACCAAGGCCTGACCTTAGCGCCGACTGGCAATGCGCAACAGGGCTACGGAGCGGCTATCCACTTCAAGGGAAGGCCGATTGCCCGACACAATGACGGAGGAGAGTTCTCTGCGGTTTTCCAAAATTCCGATCGCAGTCTGCAAGATCAAATAGAGAACTGGCGGGCAGACTCCTACGAAGGCACTGCTGAACATTTGTTGCTTAAGGGCAAGTGCCAGCTCCCCAGCCTCAATACGACCGTTTTTGCCGAAGTACAGTATCAAGCTGCTGCACCATATGTCATCCGCAAGCGGGTCCGCTTCCATCAAGTTGACGTAGACGATTTGTTCTTTCAAGTGAGTAATTGCCTGGAGCCGTTCGACGCACCTGCGTCGTTCTGGAGCTTCGATCAAGTCAACTGCAAAGGCGGAGCGTTGCGCGAATACTTTCCTGCTGCTGGATTTCGAACGAACGCAGGAATCACCGTCGGCTTGCTCACAGATTCCGGCTATCGCAATCAATGGAGCCGGTTCATTCGAAGAGACGCAAAACCCGTGAAGCCAGCACCGCGCCATGTTCCTGACGTCGACCTTTATTATGTGTGCCGCGGCGATGATCGCGGCCAGCGTCATTTCTTCGTAAAGCAGACCTTTGGTCAAGCACTGGTGCGAGAGGGAGAGGGGAACTCAGGAACTCTTATCGAGTTGCCTCCTGCTGCGGCCTGGCACAGGCTGGGCGATTTGCATTTGGAAGAACAAGACGGAACCATAATCTTGTCCATCCCTGGATCCGATGGCAGGGCAATCATTCCATTCCCCTCGAAAGATGCTGAAGTCTATTCCTTGCGCCTAAAGTACCGTTCGCCTCAGGCTTTCTCTCTGCAATTCTGGGACGTTGACCAACAGCTAGCCTTGCTCGGGAACATAACGCTCTACAACGATCGGATTCCTGCATCATCAGAATGGTTAGAGTTTCAGACTGAGGTATATTTCCCGTCGTTACAGGGGGAACATGGCGCGATATCCATTTCAAATACGGAATCCGACCAGGCCATCAATACGCAATCGTCTAGAGAGCTGCTAAGAATTGAGCTGAAAGCGCTGGAACTTCGCCGCCTGACGACGCGCTTGGAACCCTATCACCGCTTGGCAATGGATCGCCCGGCTGAAAGGACATCGTTCATTTTTGTCGACGAGCACATTCCCGACACGCTTCGCGGGTACCGGTCTGCAAGCCAGCAGTATCTTGCGGACGGTCTCGGCTTCCGCGGAGGCGACACGGAGAAGGCCCTTTACTCTGATCTGATGATGCTCTGCTGGTCCGCCAGCCCGCAGAATCCTGAACCTATGGTGGCGCCCAGCATCTGGTACTCAGCCGCCGGCGAAATGTACATGCGTGACAGTTTCTACAGCCTAAACGGCATCCACGATCGTGAGTTGAACGAACGAGTTTTCAATGTGTGGGCGGAGAACCAAGGCGAAGACGGAGCAATCAATACGCTGATTGAGCCTTACATGGCGAATCTCGAGCGCAAGTCAAATGACTCCACTCCGCTATGGCTCATGTGGGCACTACAGAATCGTGCGCGCTTTGGGACAACGTTGCCCATGGCGAAGATTCGGAAGGCTGCCGAATACTGTTTGCGAACCTACGATCGCCATCATGACGGTACATGCTGGGCTCAATTCGTGATGGGGCAACTCGATGTGATCGACTATTCGGAAGGCACCACGGACCTCTGCGAGAACCAAGGAATCCTGGCAGTCACGCTACGAGTGATCAAACAGTTGAAAATCCCAGGTGTGAGTGAAAAGATTTCTGACGGTTACATCGAGCAAGCTGAGAAACTTTACCGATCTTATTACGATCCTGCGCTCAAGTTTTTTCTGCCTGCCCGCAATATAAAGGACGCGATCGGATTTGGCGAAATCTTCCCCGAGTTCCTGTCACTGTGGCTGTTCGGACGCAAAATCATCAGCGATGAGATGTTGATCCATCACCTGGAACGCATTCCTCTTCTCTTGCCCCACGGGGATGCTCCGCATCCCGCATCCGGCGGCACGGTGCGTCCGATCTTTATCGGCTTGACAGAGGAAGGCAAAGGCTGGGATTACTTCACGGAACGGTGGCATCCGATGATCAGCAACGAGCACAGCGCGAATTACGCTAATCACAACATGGACGGCGTCTACTACAACGGCGGGAGTTGGATGCGACTTGAGATATGCGGTTACGTTGCCGGAAAGCTCCACGGCTGGGCGAAAGCCGACCACGCGATCCAAAATCGCCTATGGGCGGAAACAAGAATCTGTCCTGAGTTCCCCACCAGCCAGGAATATCTTGCTACCCACCCGAACCGTCTATTCTTCGGCTACCATCGCGTGTTTGCGTGGAATGCGTTCGTTTTGCAGGCGCTGGAAATGGCGGGGCTGCGTACACCTGAAATGGATCCCGACCACTTGAAGTGAGAGATGGCGAAGAAGAACGGCCAAGATCCCAACCCGCCGCCTAAATTGTGCTAATTTGTGCTACCAACTCGCCTAAGGTGCTTTGTGTGCCTTTTTAGCCTATTGAGGAATCTGCAAGTTGCATGGAATCAACGAGGGATGGAGTTCGAATCCCACTCTCTCCGCCAGATTTTCAATCATGATTTCCTGTTTGTTTTCTTCCATCGATGGAAGCATTTGATTTCCGTCACCCAGCTGGATTCTCGATTCATGTACTGGCCTATCGCGCTGCAGGTAGCATTGTCGCTCCGCTATCTGCTTGAGTCGATTCGTATTGAGCTTCATGGACTGCTCAACTTTAAGCGGGTCGCCAGAAACCCTTTGATTGGCTCTTGAATTGGCGGCGATCCACAAGGAGGGTGAGAATGCAATCCGTGTACATCGTTTCTATCCTTGCCGGCCTGTTCGCCGTGACCGCTGCGGCCCAAGAAGCCGAGGACTTAGATTTCGCCTCAGGGCTGGAGCAATTCCACGAGATACACGGGATGTTACCGTCGTACTTGAACAACATCGGCCTGCAGCTGCTCTCGCGGCGACAACGCCAGATCGAGCGGCTGGTAACTATCGAAGATGTGAGCCGACGGAGAGCATATCTCAGGGAGCGGATGCTGGACGATCTCGGAGGCTTTCCCGAGAGAACGCCACTAAACGCGCGCGTCGTCGGAGTCGTGCAGCGACCGGCGTACAAAATTGAGAAAGTGATCTTCGAGAGCCAACCTCAATTCTACGTAACTGCAAATCTTTATGTGCCCACAACAGGCCACCCACCTTATCCGGCGATCCTGTTCCCCCTGGGTCATGAGCCTGGCGGCAAGGCAAATCCGACCTGGCAACAGATGCTGGGTTCACTCGCCACAAAGGGCTTCGTCGCGCTTACCTGGGATCCGATCGGCCAGGGGGAACGGCTGCAGATATATGACGAGGACCTACGGGAGTCGAAAGTGGGCGACTCAACTGTTGAACACACGGTGGTCGGTACCCAGTGCCTATTGATTGGAGACCATCTGGCCCGCTATACCATCTGGGACGGAATACGGGCCCTCGATTACCTCCTCTCGCGACCGGAAGTGGATCCCACGCGAGTCGGGTTAACGGGGAATTCGGGTGGTGGTACCCATACAGCTTATATCGCTGCGCTGGATGATCGCATACAGGTTGCCGCCCCCTCCTGCTATATCACTTCGTGGCGTCAGATGCTCCAAACGATTGGTCCACAGGACGCCGAGCAAACGTTCCCCTTCTGGCTACGGGATGGATTTGATTATCCCGATTATCTGTATGCGTTTGCTCCGAAACCCTATCTCCTGCTTTCAGCCATTCGCGACTTTTTTCCCATTGCTGGTGCCCGAGAGACTTTTGCGGAAGCAACGAGAGTCTATTCGGCGATCGGCGCAAAGGAAAAGCTGGGAATGTTTGAAGCCGACGACGGTCATGGATACAGCAAGCCGCGTCGTCTGGCGGCGTACAAATGGTTCGGCCACTTGCTGAACGGTGTTGATGACAAGGATCCAGAGCCACAGATCGAGATGGCCACTCCCGAGGAGCTGCGCTGCACTTCCACGGGCCAGGTCTCCACCTCGCTTGGCGGGGAGAGCGTATTCACCTTGAACCACAAGCGGCTGGAACGGCTGAAGGCGAATCGCCGGACGTCGACTGGAGAATTGGCTCGCAAAGTACAGGACTTGATTCACTACGAACCTCCGAGCACGCCATTACAGGTGAGATCTTACGGTGCGATCTCTCGATCTGGTTATCACATCGAGAAGCTGACTTACGAGAGCGAGTCCGGCATTCAGATTCCATCGCTTCTCTTCGTCCCTGATGGAGGCGATGACAAGAAGCCGGCGGTGGTAATGGTCAGCGGAGAGGGCAAGAAGGCTTCGGCCCTGGAGGCAGAGCAGTTGGTGACATCGGGGATGATTGTGCTTTCCATCGACGCCCGAGGATTCGGCGAGACTCAATTCAATACCGAGGCCAACAGCGAGGGGTTTAACCACTACTTCGGAGATTTTAGGGATGCGATGACGGCCCTGCTTGTCGGCAAGACGTTGGCTGGAATGCGTGTCCTTGACATAACGCGGGCCGTCGATCTGCTCTCGGCGCGCCGGGATGTCGACCGGGACAAGATTCTTGGTTACGGAAAGAAGGGAGGCGCGGTACCGGCCTTGTATGCTGCAGTGCTGGACCATCGGATCCGCAAAATCGTCCTCGAAGGCATGTTGTCCTCTTACGACTCCGTTGTAGAAAATAGAATCCATCGACAGATGCTTGAAAGCGTCGTGCCCGGTGCTTTGAAGTTTTATGATTTGCCCGATCTGGTGGCGACCCTTGCTCCCCGTAAGGTCTCAATTGTGAGTGCTACAGACTCCCTTGGTCACGAATTGCCAGCTAATACGGTCCGGAAGGAATACAGGCATGCCGTCGAGGCCTACGGGCAGATGGGGGTGGAGCCGGCCATCGACATTCGGGACCGCAGCACCGGTAACGACATCACCACGATCCACCGTGAATTAACAGACGGCCCGTAGGCGGGAGAGCTGCAACCATACCGCAAAACGCATGCCGCTCGAACCGGCAAGCCCTTGACACGGGTGAGGTCACCTCTTTATAAGCACTGACGGCACGTCCATCACTTATTCTCCTCGGTTCGTAGACTACTTGAGTGTTCAAATGCACCGTCGGTTTTCACGTCGAGAATTCTTGATTGCCGCAGGCACGGTGGCCGCAGTTTCGGTATCCCGGGACTCCCTTGCGACACCCCGTGCTGAGGCGAGTCTCCCCGTCGTTTCGTCGAACGGCTCGGAGAACGGATCGCACCGCATTGTCGATATTCACGTTCACTTCGACGAAAAGAATCCTAATTTCGTTGGCGATCTTGTGAAAGTGTGCGAGCGACTGAATATGACGGCGTGTGTGCTCACTCCATATCCCAACCGTAAGCTGATCGCCGAAGCGGCGAAGCAGCATCCGACGCGAATCATTCCATTTGGCTTTGTGGATCTGGACGCACCCGACGTCGTACAGCAAGTTGAGGAACTCCACACGCTGAATTACCGTGGCCTTGGGGAGCTCGAGTTCGTGAAGAAACCTTATACGGATCCCTCCTACATGCCTGTTTACGAATTAGCGAATCGGTATGGATGGGTCGTTTTGTTCCACACTGGGATCGTTTTGCGGAAGAAGTTCGATGAACCGGAGGATGTAGCATCTCACCGCATGCGGGCTTTCTACCTGGAGGAGATTGCGCGTCGGTTCCCCAAAATCACAGTGGTCGGCGCCCACTGCGGCAATCCAGAATATCAGTGGGCGGCGGAGGTCGCACGCTGGAACCCTAACGTGTTCTTCGACCTCAGTGGTTCGACCCTGACGAAGATGCATGCTCGCCTCAGCGAATTTCGCAATATCTTTTGGTGGTCCAGTACCGAGGAAGGAACGAAGTCGCCAGAAAACGACCCAAGCGCCTTCGTAAAGTTGATGTTCGGGTCAGACACCAGCCTAGACGGGATCGAGCGGGTGTTGGCTCAGTATCGAGCACTGTTCGAAGCATGTGACGTTCCCTCGCGCACCCAGAGCCTCATTTTGGGTGGGACGCTTGCCAAAATCCTGGGCCTGCCCGAGTGATTTTGCCCGTCGGGTCATTCCCCAGTTTTCCAAGTCCAGTTTGCTCCCTGGCGTGAAGTTCAACGCACTTTGGTGTAGAACTTACAGACATCTGACGGATCGCAATTGGCAGGAGGCCACCACCTTGGCAACGGATAAAGAATCGCAAGAAATCTCACGAAGGAGTTTTCTAAAACGCACGGCTATTGGCGGCGCGGGACTCGTCGTTGCGACCGACATTCTGCGCCCAGATCTCCTTGCAGCCGGAAAACCGAAAAGTGCGAACTCGACGATGATTGGTGTCCCGTTCGACGCGAGAGAGCGCGTGCGGCTGGGAATTATCGGCGTCGGCGGACGCGGCACCAGCTTGCTGAAGGATTTGCTCGCAGTCGAAAATGTAGAGATCAAAGCGATCTGCGACCTGGTGCCGGAAAAGGTGGCGCGCGCGCAGAAGGCGGTCACGAGCGCTGGCCAACCAGAGCCTGCGGGGTTCAGCAAGGGCGAATGGGATTTCAAGAATCTTACTCAGCTTGAACTCGACATCGTCTACATAGCTACTCCCTGGAACTGGCATGTTCCGATGGCGATTAGCGCCATGAAGAATGGCAAGCATGCCGCCGTCGAAGTGCCGGCCTGTACCACTTTGCAGGAGTGCTGGGATCTTGTCGACACTTCCGAATCGACTCGCAAGCATTGCGTCATTCTGGAGAACTGCTGCTATGGGTCCAACGAGATGATGGTCTTGGGCATGGTGCGTGACGGACTATTCGGCGACATCACGCACGGAGAGGCAGCCTATCTTCACGACCTGCGCGGCATATTGACATCGAGTGAAGGGGAAGGACTGTGGCGCCGCTTCCCGCATATGAAGCGCAATGGCAATCTGTATCCGACGCACGGACTGGGCCCCGTGGCCCACTACATGGACATCCACCGGGGCGACCGGTTCGACTACATGGTTTCGGTAAGTTCAGCCGAGGCCTCGCTGAGCGCATATGTAAAAGCGAACTTCGCTGACGGGGATCCGAAACGGGCGGAAAAGTACATCTGCGGCGACATGAACACCAGCATCATAAAAACCCAAAAGGGCCGCACCATTCTTCTCCAGCACGACATAGTCAACCCACGCCCTTATAGCCGCCTCAACTCGATCTCGGGCACAAAGGGTGCGTTCGCCGATTACCCGCCGCGTGTCTTTGTCGACGGATCAAAGAAGGAGGACTGGGAGAACATCGATGCGTTTCGCGAGAAGTACGAGCACCCGCTCTGGAAGACAACTGGAGAAATGGCGCGCAAAACTGGTGGCCACGGCGGAATGGACTACGTCATGAATTATCGCCTGATGGATTGCCTTAAAAAGGGACTTGTGCCCGATATCAATGTTTACGATGCGGCCGCATGGAGTGCGCCTACTCCGTTGAGTGAGGCATCTGTGGCACAGAATGGTGCTCCCCAGAAATTCCCTGACTTCACGCGTGGGAAGTGGAGCGTCCACTCGGATTCCCCGGGCTTTGCAATTCAGACTTAAATGCCATCGCGGGAACAAAGCAAGAACGGAAATGACTTTGCATCGTCATCAGTTGGTCATAGGAAAATTTGATGATCGAAAGCGTGCAGGTTGCGAATCCCGTAGCAGAAGCGCCTGGAGCAGAGCCTGAACGCAAATCCGAAGGCACCGCTCGGCTGATCTCGTTGGATGCCTTCCGCGGAATGGTGATGGTGCTCATGCTCGCAGAAGTCATGCGTCTGCCTGAGGTGGCGCGAGCTTTTCCGCAGAGCATGCTATGGCGCTTGATCGCATTTAACACTCAGCACGTGGAATGGCAAGGATGCTCACTGCATGACCTGATCCAGCCCGCCTTTTCGTTTTTGGTAGGCGCGGCGCTTCCGTTTTCGATCGCGAATCGGAAAAAGAAGGGACAAGCCTTCGGACCGATGTTTGGGCATGCGGTCCGACGCGCGCTACTCCTGGTTTTCCTCGGAATCTTTCTTCGCTCACTGCGGTCGCCTCAAACCTACTTCACATTTGAAGACACCCTGACGCAGATCGGATTGGGTTACGTATTCCTGTTTCTGCTGGCTTTCACGCGTCCGCGAACCCAGGTGTTGGCGCTGGTGCTGATCTTGATCTGCTTTTGGGCCGCGTTTGCGCTGTATCCAGCGCCTGGCCCCCAGTTTGACTACGCCAGGGTCGGGGTTCCACCAAATTGGTCTCACAATTACAGCGGATTTCTCTCTCACTGGAATAAGAATTCCAATCTTGCATGGGCGTTTGATATTTGGTTCTTGAACCTTTTTCCGCGAGAGCAGCCCTTTGTCTTCAACGAGGGCGGCTGGTCCACCTTGAGTTTTATTCCGACCCTCGCGACCATGATTCTCGGGCTTCTGACGGGAGAATGGCTCAAGGGCAACAAGTCAAAATCCGAGAAATTGCGGGGGCTTGTAATTGCGGGAACAAGCTTGCTCTTGCTCGGGCTGGTGTTTCAATGGGCCGGCATTTGCCCGATCGTCAAAAGGGTCTGGACATCCTCGTACACACTCTATAGCGGTGGGTGGGTAATCTTGATCCTTGCCGGTTTTTACGCGCTGATCGAATTGAATGGATGGCAGCGGTGGGCGTTTCCCCTGGTGGTAGTGGGAATGAATTCGATTGCCGCTTACGTGATGAGTTGGACCATGTCGAGGTTTTTCGGGAACGCCTTGGATCGTCACCTTGGAAGGGTGGTAGCCGCTATGGCAGGACCGACGATTCAGCCTGTACTCCATGGTTTTGCAGTGATGCTGATCTTTTGGTTCATCCTGTTTTGGATGTACCGTCGGAAGATCTTTCTAAGGATCTGAGGCAGTGGCCCACTTTTCGGAAACGAAGATTTCTGAGATCTGAGCGCTTCGTTCAGTCTTGAACGCGTTGGGATTGAGGCGAAGGCACGAAAAAAACGTCCTAAAACGAATAATTAAGTGTTTTAGGCCGCTGGAGTCCTAGCGCGTGTTTTTGATCGTGCATCCACAGTCCTCTAAACGCAATTGCGGGGCATTATGAGCGTGAAAATTTTCTAGTCGGACACAGAAATGAGTTCCCCGAACGGGAGCACCGAGGTTTCTTGCAATCCAGCCCACGGGAGGAGGATTTGAGTGTAAATGGGGATGTTACACCAACAACAAGCATGTGCCAGTTTCCGGGTTGCCGACTAACCGGAGGCACTTCACATGTAAGCGATGCATCTGCTCTCTCCACGTCCAATGTTCTTGTACTATCGATGATTCATGCGTACGCCGATTTACCAGATTGACGCATTCACAAGTCGCCGTTTTACCGGAAATCCGGCCGCGGTGATGCCAATGAATCGTTTTCTCTCGGACGCGATGATGCTGGCCATTGCTGCCGAAAAGAACCTTTCCGAGACAGCTTTTCTCGTGCCTGAGGGCGGCGAATATCGCTTGCGCTGGTTTACGCCGCAAATCGAGGTACCGCTGTGCGGCCACGCAACCCTTGCCAGCGCTGCGGTGGTCATGGAGCGGCTGGAGATCGGGCGCAACCGGGTCGTTTTCTATTCGGCAAGTGGACCGCTGACCGTGAGTCGCTCGGGGGCAGGCTACATTATGGACTTCCCAACGCGTCTCTCCCAGGAAGTCGCCACGCCCACCGGCTTGGCGGAAGCCCTCGGTGCTGTTCCTCGTGAGGTTTGGATCAATTCGTTCAACTACATGGCAGTTCTGGAGAATGAACAGGTGGTGCGAAAACTTGTTCCCGAGATGGCCTCCATTGCGCGCATGGACAGGCCTGGAGTTATCGTAACCGCGCCCGGCGATGACCGATACGATTTCATCAGCCGCTACTTTGCTCCAGCTAAGGGCATTCCAGAAGACCCGGTGACCGGTGCCGCCCACTGTATGCTCGCACCGTATTGGGCGAAGCGGCTCGGCAAGACCGAATTTCGTGCCTTCCAGGCATCTCGACGCGGCGGTGAGATGATTTGTCGGCTGACCGGTGATCGCACCGAACTGGAAGGAACCTGCGCCTTCTACCTGGAAGGCGAGGTGGAATATGAGGGAGAATGACGGGCTACTGCGGTAATTGTTGTAATCAGCGATTACACCAACTACAGATTGTTGGTGAAATGATTCCATCACAATGTCGGCTCCCACGCCCGAGTAAAGTTGGTGGTGCTAAAGCCAACCAAGGGCTCGGGAGAAAGCAGCCGAACATGATCATTATTAGGTTGTGATTATCACCCGGCCTTCCGGCAAATCGCATGGCGCTGCATTGTAACGCCGCCCTTAAAACCAGCTCATACAAATACGGCGGCACGGAAACCTGTCAGTTGCTAACCACGTATTCCCACTCATAACCGAACGGTTATGAGTGTAATAACGGTTCTTCGCCAATTAGGGCGATGCCGGTCACGGTAGATTTCTATGTCCAGTTCTACTGCGACACGCGCACTTGCCTCAGGTCGCTTTCGATGTTTAGGAACCGCAAAGTACCGCTGCTACTCCAAACTTGTTGGGGACAACTGCGAGAACTGACAGTTACGCCGTCTGATGCCCCTGTTATTTTCCAAGTGAGAAGTGGGGATTCTCAAGTCCCATGATCTTTCAATCACATAATCTCTTTGCAGTTATCCTGGTCTGTGTCACTTCAACGCTTGTGTCAGCGCAGTCCGCCCCGGGCGCGGCGAATCATCCGAAAGTTGGTCTCGTGCTCGAGGGCGGTGGTGCGCTCGGGTTGGCGCACATCGGGGTCATTCAGTGGCTCGAGGAACACCGCATTCCGGTGAGTTATATCGCCGGGACCAGCATGGGCGGGTTAGTGGGAGGGATCTACGCCACCGGACGGCACGCCGGTGAGGTACGTGAGATTGTCGAAGGAATCGATTGGGACGTCGTGATCGGCGGGGAGACTCCGTTCGGCGATCTGTCCTACCGAAGGAAGCAGGACTCCCGTGAATACCCGAGCAGAATGGAATTTGGAATACGCGACGGACTGCAGTTTCCATCGGGATTCAACACTGGTCAGCAAGTCTCGTTCATCCTCGATCGCATCTCTCTTCCCTACTCTCAGCTCAAGAGTTTTGATGATCTTCCCATACCATTTGCATGCGTGGCGACGGATTTGTCGACGAACAGCGAACACATCTTTCGGAGTGGCGAATTGAATGTTGCCCTTCGCTCCACCATGTCTTTGCCGGGGGTCTTCACCCCGGTCCGCTCAGGCGGCCATATTTATGTCGATGGCGGGCTCCTCAATAACATTCCGGTGAACGTCGCAAGAGACATGGGGGCGGATTTAGTTGTGGGTGTTCACCTTGCGGGTGCTCCACTGAAGCCTGATGCGCACCTCTCGAGCTTCGCCGTACTGAATCGGTCGATCTCGGCGGTGATCGCTGTCAACGAACGACGGTCGATGGAGAAGGCAGACGTGATGATCACGGTGCCGCTGCAAGATTTCGACTCCATGGAATATAAGCGGGCGGACGCAATCATCAATGCGGGATATGAAGCAGCGGCTGCCGACGCTGAACGGCTGTTGGGACTCTCGGTCGACCAGGCGGCGTGGGACCAATACCTTGCAGAAAGGGATTCTCGCCGCAACCGATCGACAGCTGTGCCGCAATTCATAGAAGTGACTGGAGTTCCACCGAAGGTCGCGAAGCCCATTGAAAAGGGCATGTCCGAAGTCGTCGGAAAGCCAGTCGATTCGGCAATGCTGAACAGAGAGATTCTGAAGTTGAACGGATTGGGCGCGCTTTCCAGCGTTAGTTATTCCATGGTAGAGCGCGATGGAAAGCCCGGCCTGCAGATCCAAGCTGAACCGAAGCCCTACTCTCCGCCGATCGTGCGACCAGTGATCATTATCGACGGTTCCAACTATAACAATGTTTTCTTTAGCATGGGAGCGCGCATCACGTTCCTGGATTTCGGCGGCTACCGGAGAGAGCTGCGAAACGATGTGATGGTCGGCTCGCAATACGGAATCCGCACCGAGTATTACCGCCCTTTGAGCTGGACCAGCAAGTGGTTTGTCGCGCCCAGAGCCGGCTTCAACAGTTCTCTATATCCGGTCTTCAACGAAAGCACGTTGCTGGCGGTTTATAGGAACCGCGAGGCTCTCGGAGGATTGGATTTCGGATATGCGTTTGGCAACACGGGCGAGCTGCGCATCGGCTATGAGGGAGGCTACCAGAAACTGAAACCGCAGATTGGAGACACCAACATCCTTCCAATCGTTTCCGGTGCTACCGGCGACGTTCAACTGCAGTACTCCCTCGTAACCCTGAATGACCCGGTCATTCCGCGCAAGGGTAAAGCCTTGAAGTTCAACACCAAGTATTTCAACGTCAAGCCCGCGGCGCCGGAGGGCTTTCCCGTGTCGGAGTTGGAGATCCAGAGCTTCTTCCAACTGAACCGCAGGACCACAGTGTTTCTGAATGCCTATGGCGGTTCCACCTATGGATTCAACGCCGGCATTCCGGCATTCCAACTCGGTGGAGTGACGCGCTTCGCCGCCTACGGTACCAATGAACTGCTAACGAACCAGTATTTCTTGGGCCAAGTCGGGTACATCAGGACACTAAAAAACCTTTCGCCGCTGCTCGGAAGCACCATCGATTTTCTAGGAGTGTTCGAGGTCGGCAAGACTTACCAACTTCCTCGCGGTCCGAAGCCCCCCAACGTTCCGGGTGACGTCGTTGGGGCACTCATCGTCAATACACGGTTTGGACCGGTGGAAGCCGGAGGGGCTGTCGGCAACTACGGCCACGCGAAGTTCTTCTTCCAGGTCGGGCGAATATTCTGAGAAATCGTAAGCATCCAGGAAAGGGACACAAGTCTGTTACAGAGCGCGAGGTGGCTTTAGCACGCTAGGGGATCGCAGGGCAAAATCTCTTTTCGAGCACACACGGATGTCAATCCGACCTTGCCACGGTAGCAACATCGCAGTGAAGGTGACCGGGATCCCAGCTCACTTGAGGCCGTACGTCCAGCTGAGCCCTGAGCTGGTTCCATAATCACTTCCGGAAAAGCCCTGCGGAGGCCGGTTGTCCCAGTTTCCATAAAATGACACGTTCCACTTCAGGTTGCTGACGATCTTGATGTAATAGGAGGCACTGGTGTTGAAGCGGACGCGGCCCGGATCCGAAAGTGCAGGCAGCAGAGCGGCAGTTAGATCGAAGTTGGTCTTACTGAACTTAAAGAACCTTGCTTCGCCGTAAAAGATGGCCGCCGCAAGATTCTGGTTCTTGACGGAAACGCCGGACTGTTTATAGTCGGTGTTTTGCCAGGCAGGCCCGAACACTAACGAGATGTTCGTGCGGTTTGTGTTCTTAAAGTAACGTCCGATACCGCCACCCACAGTGCTCTGCAACGCGATTCCTTGTTCCGAGCTTTGCAAAAAGGCGCCGAGACCCGCATAGAACCAGTTGTTCCAGGGCAGCAGATGGCGCCCGCCCAAAGTGAGAGAGTTTCGAGTGGAAGCATTGGTCCCTGAGCTGGAGGACAGGTTGGAATCGAAACTGGCGAGCGCAGTCCAGCGTTCCCGAACATATGCAGTCTGCGAACCAAAGCTGTACTGCGTCGATTGATTGCCTTTTGAATAAATCACACCGAGAGTTACCTCGCCATTAAATCGCTGCCAAAATCTGTCGGACGTAGCGACCATCTCGACGATTTGGGAACGCTCGAGAACATCTTCTTTTTCCGCAGCCAGGACCTGAATCTTCACCGGTCGGTCAGCCGGTGTATCGGGAGTTCTTAGTATCCCGGTGTAGACCGCGCCGCCCTCCGTTTTCACGACAAACAACTGGTTGCTCTCCAAGCGGGCTACCTTCGTCCAATTCACGGAGGCGGTACCGTCGATGTAATCGAAGCTGACGTATAGCACACCGGAATCCAGTCCCTTAACTTCGCAAGTTAGGCGGTCACCGTTCGTCATCACCATGACGTCAGTCTTATCCCGTGCATGAAGAGGTACCGTGAAGAGGAGGGCAAGAGTCAGAAGAAGAAATCGGGTATTCATAGGAGCCTTCTGTCTGTTAACCGGCTGGCTCGGGAGAACCTTGGCTTTCGCAAAACTCGCATCATTGCAGATTCCGGATCGCGATTCGCGCTGGACATGGCATGAGCGCAGCCTTGGTTCGGAGCTTGGAGACCGAACACGTGAGGTCACTTCATGACGTGGTTTCCCTTTTCTTTATTGACGAAGTGAACGTACGCCGCGACGCTCAAGGAATTGATTAAGATCGCAATCACATTCCATGCAATCACGGGTCTCGATAGAATTAACAATCCGTAGTAGACCCACAAGATCTGGAAGATGCCCATGATCCCTGCCATCCTCGGGTTCATTCCCGTAGCGGAGCGACGGCGAAGCATAGCCAGCAAGTCCGGGACTGCAGCAAACGTCGTACCAAGGCCCGCGATAAAACCAACTATCTCCGACCTGTGAAACCTGGGGATGAGTAGGCTCTGCGTGTCACGTGGGACTAAATCCTGGCAGCCACAGAGCGAGATTGAGATCAGAAACATGAGCGCGAATCTCAATTTGGTTAATCGGCTCATACGGCTTTCCTAATTGCTGGATTTGAAAGAGACTACCGAACGCACTTCCGTCTGTTCCGGTCTAGTTCTTGAAAGGCAAGCACATCGCGAACGCGATGAGGGACATTGCAGCCCTTCCTCGCTCGCTTGTTCTTTGCCGTTCGAAAATAAAGGACTTGCGTGCCAATACGATACTGTCAGGGTAAACAGTGCCAGAACGGCCTTTCGATTTCTGTTCTGACGCGAACTACATCGGGGCCACTGGGCATGTGACATCGTGCCAAGGCTTGACAGCGAATGACACCAGGCTGCAGGTATTTGCGCGCCGCATCGAGGCTCCAGTTTGCAGTGAAGATTGCCGTCCTATCGACGGACGTGTGACGGCATCCCTCTTAATCGGAAAATGTTGCGAGAACACGTTAGGGTGGACATTAAAAAGTGACTACGCAGATCTGGCACGCTTCTGCCGCAAGTCAGGACTACAGCATTCGCTACCTTCTTCGGCCACCGCCGCCGCGCATTCCGCCACTCATCGAACGACTAAAGTTCTGACTGCGCTGTTGCCCTGAAGTGCGTGCCTGCTGTTGCTGCTGCAGATTGGCCTGGGGTTTGGACGTGGACTGCCATCCGTTGCCGTTGTTCTGAGACCAGTTTCCACTCTGCCGATCGTAGCGGTAGACGTTTCCGTCTTTTCCCGCATAGATGTTGTTAGAACCCGCAGCAATCCCGGCACCAGTGTTTGTGTTGTAGGCAAATCCGCCGCGGCCTGCCGCCCCCTGGCCGGTGTACATATTGCCCGCGTAACCGGCGCCGCCACCCGCGACGATCCCTGTATTCGGGTTATAGCCCACAGCCCCACGCCCTGCGACGGCGTTGCCGGTGTAGATGTTGGCATTGGCGCCGCGGCCGGCAACGCCTACAGTGCCGCGTTGCGTGTTCTGGAAAGCCGTTCGGCTTGCCCCACCATAGTTTCCTGTGTAGGGATTTGCCCACGCGGCGCGCGTACTCGCGTAAGCGGTATTGCCCCAGCGGCCGTATACGTTCGCGCTCGCATAGCCTCCGTATCCGTATCCCCAGGCTGGCCCCCAGCAACAAGCGCCGTAGTAACCCCAGGGCCCCCACCACGGATAATAATAGGGATAGCCATAGGTGTAGCCGACACCAATCGTGATGCTCCAACCCGTTCCCGAACTCCACGTAGAGGCCACGCCGACTCCGTAGGTGTAGGGCGCTCCATACCAGTAGTGCCCTACATAGGGCGGATAGTACCAACCTGTGCCGTACACGACCGTAGTGGTTGTGGAAGACACGACCGTGCCGTAGTAACCCGGGGTGTAGCCTACGTATACGACGTCCGGCGTGGAGCGGTACACCTTGACGTAAGTGACGTAGTGCAGGGAGGAACTCGGAGGTATCGAGTAGATCACTTCCGGAACTGAGGTTGCTACTGCCCACGGCCCACCTGGCGTCGCTCCCACAAACCAGACTGCATTCTCGACAGCATAGTAATTTTGGACATCTACCTGAATGACCGGGGTCGAGGTATTTACCGCGTACTGCAGGCCTGTGCCTTCGATGTTCTTGAAGTGGGGGTCTCCATCGTATTCAACCTTCAAGTGGGCCTCGTGGCGAGTTATCGTGGCTGTTTGCGGTATTGAGTTTGCGATCAGCGCTTCCTTGGCTGGCCCGGTTCCCGGAACGGACACCAATACACCAGCTTTGGGACTGCTTTCGGGAATGGCAGCGAACTTTTCAGCCAGATTCTTTCCGTCAACAAACTCCCAAGGACCACTTTCCAGGGATTTTGATTGGAACCAACGCCCCGCTAGAAGAATGTAGTAATCGAGACTCCCGGTATCCCGAAAAATGTTGGCCGTCGTGTTCTTGACGTAGTCCAGACCCGTGCCCGCGATGTGCTCAAGCTGCGGTGCACCTTCGGTTACCAGCAGCTCCGCAGGACCCACACTCAAATAAATCACTGGAATCTTCCCTTCTTTGTTCGCTTTCTTCAGTGAGGGCGGGGTGGTCCCCTCCGGCGCCTTTGCCTTCTGATTTTCCTGGATGCGCTTGGTGATCTCTTTCATATCATCGGGAATTTTCGAAGCATAGG
Source organism: Acidobacteriota bacterium (assembly GCA_046728215.1). Taxonomy (GTDB): domain Bacteria; phylum Acidobacteriota; class Terriglobia; order Terriglobales; family Acidobacteriaceae; genus Gp1-AA133. Next base: position 42,447 of record JBKPEB010000053.1, read on the forward strand.
ACCAAGGGCCCGCCACGAGATCGTTGGCTTGCAGCCAACCATCCATCACACTCAGGTAGTAGACGTTTGTTTTGGTGTCGAGCAGAATCGTGGCTCGGGTATTCAGCATTAACTGCAGTTCGGTTCCACCGACATCCCTGTACTTCGCTGGGCCGTCGATGAGAACAAGTAACGAAGGTTTGGTGGAAAAGATAACCTTTGGGGGATCGTTGTTCACCTGAAACGCATCGGGCCCAGCCTGCTCCGAATCACTCGCGGCCAAGGCAGCTTCCAACCGGTCCAGAGCAATCACCTTGGACTTCCCGGGCAGCTTCGCTTGCAGGAAGGTCTGATATTCCACTTCCTTGGTTTCCATCGTAGGAAACTTGACCTTGGTGATCTGGAAGTTGTCCAGGGTTACTTGACGGTTGACCTTGTCCACCTCCGTTCGGGCTGTGAACCACACCACTCCGTACTTCGTTGTCTTCTTGGTCTTGCTTTCCAGCGCAAGCGCCGCGTAGGCGCGCAACTCGTCGTCCTTCCAAGCCTCCATTTGTGGTTGGTACATGGAAATCGTCTCATCTGCGCGAATGGCTTTGCGGGGCCATGCCTCGTCAACCCGTGGCTCGGCTTGCACCGCACCGGCGGAAACCTGCTTCGAATGATCGGCTGGTCGACGGACGGCAGAGGGCGCATCCGGCAAAGACTGCTGCGGCTGCGGATGATCCGGCAACGACGTTTGAGCACGCAAGGTGGAAAGACGAAATGCAAGCAGTAGAGGCAGAGAGCAACGAATGACAGCGATGAATACGGGGCGCATGGATACCAGATGGTAGGCATCCCTCGGGCATCCAGACACCGGCAGAATTGACAGGTTGGTCCGCGGCACGAAGGATTCGCGCCAGCGGCCCTGGCGTTTGGTCTGCTAAGGATGTGGGAACCATCCAGGCCGGCAAGCGAGGCTGACTTGCTCCTGCTCAAAGAGAATCCGCTCACGAACGTATCAGGCTATGACTCGATAGAGACTGTCTTTCTCAATGGCGAACCAATCGCCAAGAAGAACTGCAGCCACACGACTAGCGGACAGCAACTCAAAGATTACTCGAGATACTTCGCAGAGGCTGTAGCTGGCGCAAAATCACCATTACAGTGCGCCGGGGTAAACCGGCATGAAGGAGAGGATGAAAGAGCCTTACGAGTAAGGAGTAGCGATCCGCTCGGCCCCGAGTCTTGCGCTGCTACCGCGAGGGACGCAGTGAAGCGTAGACAGGGGATAGGCGGGGTGGGC
>JBKPEB010000054.1:0-8506 GCA_046728215.1 Acidobacteriota bacterium
TGGGTCCATTGGCGACTGGCCTGTCCGATCTTCCTGCGTCAAACCTTCGTCGAATGGGCCGGCAGCACGATTCCTCGCTCGTTCTGGGCCAGCGCCTACTACCAACGCCAGCGCGCCAAGGGGTGCTCCCACCAAGCCGCCTTGCGCGCCCTGGCCTATAAGTGGATTCGCATCGTGTACCGCTGCTGGCAGGCGCGCACGCCCTACGATGAGTCCGTCTACCTGAACGCCCTCAAGCGCCGTGGCTCGCCGTTAATCGGTGACATGGCCACGACCGCACAAATTTCTTGACGGAGCACCTCAGGGCGTGAAGCCGACAAACCGTCTGTGTGAAACCGGTCATTCAATGACCTTGTCCCCGCGCAGGCGCAGCGACTGCGGGATCGTGAGCCCTAGGGCCTTGGCGGTCTTCAAATTCAGAGCTAGTTCGAACTTAGTGGGCTCGACCGCCATGTCGCTCGGCTTCGCACCCTTGAGAATTCTGTCTACATCCGGGCGACCTGCTTGTACGAAGCTGGGAGGTCCGGTCTTCTACAACCGCCGTAATGCACGGCGTGCGAGAGGTGACCTCGACGGTGCCATCGCTGACGACGGCCACGCTCTCAGCCGCGTAGCGAGGCGACGGCCACCGGCCGCGTCCGCCGCCGGTCCGTCTGAGGACGACGGGCGGTCCGGGTAGCGGTAACGCGTTTTCTCTTTTGAGCCCTGTCGTGTGCCGCGGCCCAGAGATGGATTGCCGCATACGCCCGCCATGGGCGCCACGCGTCGGAGCGTTTCTCCAGCGCGGACGCGGACAGCGCTTTGTCGGTGTCGGCGGCAACTCTGCGGAGCACGAGATCCGCGGATGGAAACGCATCGGGCTCGCCGAGCGCGCGCAGGGCAACATACTGCGCGGTCCACACACCGATACCGCGGATGCTGGTGAGCTGACGGACCACGTCCTCGGCCGCGCCGCTGAAATTGAGCGCGCCCTCGACGATCGTCGTGGCCAGTCCCCTGAGCGCATCGATGCGCCCGCCGGTGAGTCCCAGCCCGCTAAGATCCGCCGCGAGGACGGCGGATGGCGTGGGAAACAGATGCGTGAGTCCCGCGACGGGCGTGGCGATCGGACGACCTGCGCGCTCCACCAGACGTCCAACTAGCGTCAGGCCCGCAGGCAGGCTCACCTGTTGACCGACGATCGCGCGCACGGCGCATTCAAACGGGTCCCAGACGCCTGGGATCCGCAGCCCCGGCCGCCGGCTGACGAGCGGCGCGAGAACGGGATCGTCCGCGAACGCCAGATCGATCGTCGCGGGGTCCGATGCGAGATCGAACACGCGGCGAGCGACCGAAGATAACTGCAGCAGCGAGGTCGCGTTCGCGCAGGTCACGCGCAGTTCGAGCGCGTGCTCGCCCTCGACGTGGCGAACCTGAACGATCGCCCAGGCTCCTTCCGGCGTGGCGACCGTGCGCGCATAGCCTTCGGCGTGCGCGACTTCGATCCGCGGAATGGCGCGCGCGGCGAGGAAATTCCGGATCTGCTTCCAGTCGTACGGCGGTCGGTACGCGAGCCGGAGCACGACTTCATCCTTGTCGGCCTCCGGTACTTCGGCGGCTCGGAGCTTGCGGATCTCGCGCGGCGGACGGCGATAGGTCTTGCGGAACACGTCGTTGAAGCGGCGGATGCTGCCGAAGCCGGCCGCCATCGCGATCGAGGTGATTGGTAGCCGGGTTTCGTCGAGAAGACGCTTCGCGAAGTGGAGCCGGCGCGTCTGCGCGACGGCGATCGGAGACGCGCCGACGTGCTGCACGAACAGCCGATGCAGATGGCGTGCACCGATACCCAATCGGTCCGCCATCTCCTCGACGCTGCGCTCGTCGAGAATGCCGTCCTCGATCAGACGCAAGCCGCGGCGCACGACCCCGAGCGTTCCGAGCCAAGCCGGCGTGCCCGGGGCGGCCTCCGGACGACAGCGCAGGCAGGGACGGAATCCCGCTTCGGCGGCGGCGGCCGCTGTCGGGTAATAACGAATGTTCGATCGCTTCGCGTCGCGCACCTTGCATACCGGCCGGCAGTAGATGCGCGTGGACGTCACGGCAATGAAGAACTTGCCGTCGAAGCGCGCGTCGCGGCTGGCGCGCGCGCGATCGAGCACGCGCGTATCGAAACCGAAGTTCTCTTCCACGCCACAAGCATAAGCCGGCCGCGCCGCGCGCACTAGCTGTTTTCGGACTGAGATGTCGGAGGCGTTTGCACGTCCGAAAGCAGCCAGCATCGCGACGCGGCGAGCCGCATGCTTGATCGCGCGGGAGCGGAGCGCCTTTACGGCAAGAACGCAATCGCCGGCGAAACGCGACGTGATCCCGCGCCCGCGAAACCCCTTATGCAGGAGGACGAAACATGAAGCGCGCTCGATTCACGGGATTGGGTTCCATCGCCACGCTCGCCGGAATCATGATGCCGGCGACACTCATGGCACAGGTCATGTACAGCATCGTCACGCTCGACGATCTCGGCGGAACCGCTGGTGGAGCGAACAGCATCAACAATCGCGGCTGGGCGACCGGGTTCGCCAATCAGCCCGGCGACACGGTCTCGCACGCGACGTTGTGGACGGGCGGACCGAGCGTCATCGATCTCGGCAGTCTCGGCGGCGCGAGCGCCAACAGCGCGGTCGCCTGGCCGGTCAAGGCCAACAACGGCGTGATCGTGGGGATTTCCGACACCGCGACCGACAATCCGCTCGGCGAATCCTTTTCGTGCTGGCCGTTCTTCGCGTCGGGCACGCCAACCATGAAGATATGTCGGGGCTTCAAGTGGCAGAACGGCACGATGGCGCCGCTGCCTCCGTTCGCCGGCGGCTACAACAGCTACGCGACCGCCGCGAACAACCTTGGACAGGTGGTCGGCTGGGCGGAGAACGGCGTCGTCGACCCGACGTGCGACACCGATTTCCAGATCCTGCAGTTTCGCGCGGTGATCTGGGAACCGGACGGAACGATGCAGGAGCTTCCGCCGCTGCCGGGCGACTCGACCAGCGCCGCTACCGCAATCAACGATCTCGGCCAGGTGGTCGGCATCTCCGGCGCATGCGGCATCGCGGTCGGGGGCGTCAGTGCTAGGCACTCCGTGCTGTGGGAGAACGGCGTCCCGACGAACATCGGCGACCTGGGAGGGACGACCTGGAACACGCCCACAGCGATCAACAATCACGGCACGGTGGTCGGCTTTTCGCTGCCGGCAAGCCAGAACGGGACGCGCAATTACGAAGCGTTCGTTTGGACCACCAGCGGCGGCCTGCACTCGCTGGGCAAGTTCCCGGGCGACATTCGCTCCGCTGCGTTCGGCATCAACGACAAGGACCAGATCGTCGGCCTGTCGCGAGGAGGACCGTTCGGGCTTCGAGCGGTCATCTGGCAGAACGGCACCATGACCGACCTCAACGATCTGACGCTGCCCGGATCGCCGCATCTTCTGTACGCGAACGACATCAATGACCGCGGAGAGCTCGTCGGCGAGGCGCTGGATGTCGCGACCGGCGCCGCGCCTGCGTTCCGCGCTATCCCTGTATATAGCGGCAAGTAGGGTCCGGCCAGCAAATGCCCGGTGCCAATCGGCGCCGGGCTGACTCTTTGCGTCGTTACACCCCGAGAACCAGGTCATGCCTGGGTGTTTTCCACGAGCGTGGCAATTTGAACGAACTCGACGTTAGGACGCACACCGTTGTCACGGCGCACCCCCGAAGCGGATACTGGCGGTGCTGAGAATAAGTCATAGCCAGCCTGCGCTAAAGAGCGGTCGTTTCGACATTCAGCAGCATATTGGCGATCTGCACATGGGCTTCTCTCTTTACGAGCCAATTAACGTTTACAAACCATTAGCGCCGGACATCGGCGTCGTCGATGGGCCATTTGAATATCTGACCGTAGGAGGAGTCAGACTGCCGCTTCCGTTCACAACTCGAATGACAGTGGCGCGCCTTTCAAACGGCGATCTCTTCCTCCATTCCCCAATCAAGTTCGACGATAGACTGGCCAAGGAACTGCAGCAGTTGGGTAGAGTTCGCCATCTCGTGTCGCCCAACCAATTCCACTATGCGCATATCGGGGAGTGGGCGAAAGCGTTTCTTGAGACGATCTCCTGGGCATCACCGAATGTGCGCAGACGTGCACAGGCGCGGCATGTAGATGTCGACTTTACGAGAGACCTCGACGCCAGTGCGCCCGAAGAATGGCGTCGGGAGATCGACCAACTGCTTTTTCCCGGCGGCTATTTCAAGGAGTTCATCTTCTTCCACAAGGCTTCACGGACGCTCATCGTCGCTGATACGATCATCAACATCGAATTGGACAAGATTTCCGAGCCATGGCGAACGGCCACTAAGCTCGCCGGGATGTATCACCCCTACGGTCAAATATTCTTCGGTATGCGCCTGCCGCTACTCGTCCAGCGCCGAAAGGCGAAGGCGGCGATCGGAAAGGTGCATTCGTGGCAGTCGCGGCGAATTGTGCTCAGTCATGGCCGCTGTTTTGATTCAGATGCCGAGAAGGTTATCCAAAGATTATTCGGAGGGCCGCCCCCTTGAGCGCAGTGCTGTCCGTGATCTCGTTGAGCTTGGGCCAATCATGGACAGCCAATACCTGCAGGCTGAAGCCAACCGGAACGCCGGTCCGCTTCGGTCGATAGCGCCCGGTGAGTAGAATCCGTTTTCGACCCGAAGCCCGCTCGCAGCCGGTTAGCTTGGTTCGTTAGGCCGCATATCGCAGCTTCCGCCGAAGCAATGAGGCAAGAGACAGTTGTTGCACGAGCATGGGTGTCACTAGTTGTCCTCGCGATCGTGATGGCAGTCCTAGTGTTGGGCTCCGCTGGGACCGTTCATTACTGGCAAGCGTTGGTCTATTTGTCGATCTTTATCGGTGCGTCTGTCTTGACGACGCTCTTTCTGGTGATAAGAGACCGGGCACTGCTCGAGCGTCGGATGACCGGGGGTCCAACTGCAGAGAAGCGTCCGGCTCAAAAGTTCATCATGCTTTGTACGTCAATTGGGTTCATAGCGCTTCCTGTCGTGTCGGGATTCGACCACCGCTTCAAATGGTCCGTCGTGCCGCTCTACGGCATTGTGGCGGGGGACGTGCTGGTGTTGATCGGGTTCTATTTAATCTTCTTGGTGTATCGAGAAAACACGTTCACGTCAGCAACCGTCGCGGTGGTCGACAATCAAAAGCTGATCTCGACCGGGCCGTATGCGATTGTTCGCCATCCGATGTACGCGGGTGGAGCTCTGTACCTCATTGGAACCCCGCTGGCACTTGGGTCATACTGGGGATTTGTTCCGATCGCTGCGATGATGCCGTTTCTGATATGGCGCCTTTTTGACGAGGAGCGCCTGCTCGCTCAGGCGCTGCCTGGTTACGCCGAATACCAGCAACGGGTTCGGTATCGTCTTGTGCCCTTCGTGTGGTAGCAGAATCAGTGCAGCCTAACCACTCGCTTAACCGGACCGCTCGCCGGCGGCGCTCACGCGCCGTCCGCTCGCGGCCGCTTAGCTTGGTTCGTTAGGCCTCCGAAAAATTGTATGGCGGAACCAGTGACATTCGAGGGCGGATGCCTCTGCGGGGCAGTTCGCTATCGCGCTACGGCAGCACCCATGCGGGCGGTGATCTGTCACTGCACGATGTGCCGAAAACATTCTGGAGCTCCAGCCCTGGCCTTTGTCCACTTTCCCGTCGAATCCTTCGCCTGGGTCAGGGGTGCACCGACGCGATACCGATCGTCGAAATACGCGGAGCGGGGCTTTTGTTCAACGTGCGGGAGCACCCTTACGATGCATGAAGAAGTGCTCGGCGATCGTGTGCAGGTAGCCTTGGGCAGTCTAGATGAACCTCAACGGGTGCGCCCGGACGATCATGTCTGGACTCAAAGCCAACTTCCGTGGTTTCAAGTCAACGACAACTTGCCGCGCTTCAAACAAAGCAGTACAGCCGTTCCAACCAAGGCCAGGGGGCCGTGACAAGGCCTAACGACTCGCTCAACCGGACCGGTTAGCTTGATTCGTTAGCCGCATAGCCGCATGCATTCTGTGAAGGGTACGCCAACGCCAATCGACCCGGTTGTTCGAGGGCACCGTCGACTTGTGAGCATTGTCGCGCTACTGATGATTCTCTTTGGACTCGCCGAGGTAGTCACGGGATTCAGTCACAAATTCTTGGGAATCCGTACTGCCGACGTGACGACGGCAAGCTATGCCGGTGCCGCCATCGGCCTCCTCTACGCGACCGCCGGGTTGTTGGTCCTGACGAGGAAGAAACCGGCCGTCGCGCTTGCGGTAGCACTTCTCTTTGTTGTAATCAGTGGCCGTATCGCGATGATCGTAACCGGTCTTTACCCAATTGATTCCTTCAAGCAGACGGGTGCCATCATATTGGGTACGTCCATCGTCGTCGCTTTCGCCATTTACATCTTGGCAAGGTGGAGCGATTTTCGGTGAACCCTGCCGCGAGTCAAAGCCAGCGTATGCGGCATGACGTCCGAGAGGGAGTGGTGGAGCAGCCCACCCGGGACTACGTTGTCGTGAATCTCAAGACCGCCAAGGCGCTGGGGCTGACGATTCCGCAGTCGCTGGTACTGCGCGCTGATGAAGTGATTGAGTAGCTGCAAAGTCAGCTTTCGGCAAGTTTAGGCGCACTGCGCGAAGGACGACTCCTGGCCGGTCAGCGACCTTGCGCACCGGGCGCCAACCGACGGCTTTCCCGTCTGGCAGCTACACTTCTGTCGGCTCGGCGATCTCGAGCGCGTCGTCGACCTCGATCCCGAGGTAGCGGACGGTGCTTTCGAGCTTGATGTGGCCGAGCAGTAGCGGGACGGCCCGGAGGTTCTTGGTACATCCAAGTCGGCCGGGCTGGAAACCTCGGCACTCGGCAGTACGCCCGGATCGTGCATGACTGGGTCGAGGAAATCGGTCCTCGATTCCACAGCGTATGGGACGCATTCGATGCGTCGAACCAAGCCGACACTGATCTATGGCTTGGCCAAGGGAGTTTGGCCGGAAAAAGGTCGCCCTTGAAGAAGCGGCACACCATGTTCGCCAGCGCACAGAAGCGACCACAGCCTTCGAGGCACAGTGGATGCCCTGCTGGACATTTGTCCTAGGAATTGACGACTTACCCATTACTCGGAAATGACGAATGACACCAGTCGCCGAAGCAATCGCTGCGGTCGGTCCCCCGGCGTTCATGCATTCGGTGCGAGAAGAGTCTTCGCCCGGCGTAGTTTTCGCGCGATGGCGTCACAGCGGTGGAACATTCGACATTGCCGCATCCGATATCGTACAGGTGACGAACAACCTGCAAGAGGGCGTGCCCGTCCGCCACCAGACGATCGGAGCCGCACAACGAGCCTCGTAAGGCCCACGAATACGGTGAAAGAGCCGTAGAACGCCGTCTAGCGCGCCGCGCGCTCGTCGAATCCCCAACCGTAACGGAGATCCCGATGTACGACCAATCCAAGCAGTCCGAGTTGATCCGGTTCGCACGCGTCGATGTGGGCTCCACCGTCATCGACGTTTACCCAGGCGACGGCGACTGGACGCGCCTGTTCTCCGATGCCGTGGGACCCAAAGGGCGGGTCTTCAGCTTCGTGCCGACCGAAATCGCCGACTTAAAACACGATCAGGTCGGCCGCATGCAGACTCTCGCGAAGGAGCCGGGCCGAGAGAACGTCGAAGCCGTCTCAGCGGACCTCGTCGCGATGCCGGAGGCCACGCAACCAGCGGATGTCCTATGGCTGCACCTGTTCTACCACGATCTCCACACCGCGCTGATCCAGAAGAAGGGTGCGACGGCGGCTGACTTCAATCGAGCCGTCTACGAGCGGCTGAAACCCGGTGGGTCTTACGTCATCGTCGACCACGCCGCCGCCGCCGGGGCGGGCGCGAGCGACGCCCAGTCGCTGCATCGGATTGAGCCTGCATCCGTTCGCGAGGAAGTGGAGGCGGCCGGCTTCGTACTGGACGCGAAAAGCACCATGCTCGCGAACAAGGACGATCCGCACTCGATCAAGGTGTTCGATCCCTCGATCAAGGGAGAGACCGATCGCTTCGCCTTCCGTTTCAAGAAGCCGGTGAGTGAGCGCAGGATCTAGGAGGCGTGGCATGCTCGTTGACGGCAAATGGATTTCCAAATGGCAGCCCGTGGAAACGGTCGATGAAAAGGCGTGCAATGTCGAAGTCCGCTATCGAGCGATTTGATGAACGGCCGCTCATGGCCGGTCAGAGCCTGTCGTAATCGGCGCCCGATAGCGGACAACTCCAAATCGAAGATGGACCTTGCCAGGGCCAGGCCACGCGCCTCGGCCCTGTGCCCTCGGTCGGCGAATCCACGCCGCCCGGGTCAACGAAAGGAGGTCCATCATGGAATGCACGATCAGTCCGCATATTCGCGTACCTTGGAACAAGGGCAAGCTGGTGGGGCAGAAGGCTCCGTTTAAGCCCAAGGAAGTCTGGGCGATCCGGGCCCGCCTGCAGAT
>JBKPEB010000055.1:0-33479 GCA_046728215.1 Acidobacteriota bacterium
CCGGCGGGCAGAGAACGAGATTGGGCGATGCTGCTTAGGTCGGAATGCTGTTGCCGGGTAAGCACGACTTCGCTGCCAGTAGCCATGACAGCTTTGATGCTAACAGCCTAGTAATGGTTACTCTGCGACAGGCCACTAGTCACCCGAGGCCGTCGCATTCCGTTTCGTTGCTTACGATTCATTGAGACTAGCGGCTGGAGGAGACTACAACAAGATGGCAGATATGACATTGTACATGAGTGATTACGCCATGGCGGTGCTCGAGTTAAAGGACGACGAGTGCTTCGGCTGGTCCGATGACCGAGGTGGGAGGGTTGATTGGGGGCAATGCTTAGCGGCGAACCGATTCCTGTTGCTGCGCTTCTACGAAATCTTTAAAAATCGGGTTCCGGACGGGAGGAAATTGCATCCGAACACCCAGAGGGTGGTCCGATGCCGGCACCGCGCTGGCTTGCGCGATTCAACTTGCATGTTACGAACCGGATTCTTGGTCCGCTGGCTACGCGCATGCCGGGGATGGGCGTCGTTGTGCACGTGGGACGGAATACGGGACGCGTGTATCCGGACGCCGGTAATCTTGTTTCGGCGAGGAAATTGCTTCGTCATTGCGCTGACTTACGGACGCAAGTCTGAGTGGGTTCGCAACGTGGCCGCACAGGGTGGATGCGAACTGGAGACCGGTGGGCGCAAGGTACGGCTTACGAATCCGTATCTCTATCGCGACGAGAAGCGGCGCGCAGTACCCGCGTTTGTTCGGATCATGCTGGGGGTGCTTAATGTTTCGGACTTTCTTGAGCTCACTGTTCACGAAAGTGGAGTGAGAATCGGTCATCATGGCGAAGAAAGCAATCCAAACGCAAGCCGAAGGTCAGCCTGAAGTTCTGAAGGGCTGGAAAGCGATCGCGGAGTTTCTGGGCGAGCCTGTGTCGGTCGCGCAGCGTTGGGAGTCGGAGGGGATGCCGGTCTCAAGGGAAGGCCGATTGGTGACGAGCACTCCCGAGCACTTGAACACCTGGCTCGGCCGGGTAACGGATAAGCCCGTTCACATCGCGACGCCGGATACCGACCTGGCGGCGGAGTTGAAGCGCGGCGTTGCCTATGCCCGCAAAGCGAAAGTGCGGACTAGATAGCTTTGCTAGTGATGTCGATCTTACCGTTGAGGATAGAGATGCTCAGGCTTTTGGTTTATGGGGTTGCAATCATTGCCGTTTTATTTTCGGCGGCTAGCAGTTTTGGGCAGAACTTTCACGGTGCGCCGGAGTCCGCAAAAGAATTGAAAAATCCTTTTGAAGGCTCGGAAGGCGACGCGCAGGCGGGCAAGCCCTTGTACCACAAGCGCTGCGCTCGCTGTCACGGGGAAACTGGCGCGGGGTCAGGCAACATTCCTCCTTTGCGCGCAGATGTGATCCGCAAAGTAACCCCGGGCGAAGTGTTCTGGTTCATCACGAAGGGCGATCCGAAACGCGAGATGCCGTCGTGGGCCAAACTCCCCGCGACCGAGCGCTGGAAGATTGTTAGTTACGTGAAAAGCGAGTATTTGCAGAAGGGGATTCCCGCCCGGGCATCGGCAGGTGGGGAGGTGAAGGCGGCCTCCCTCAAACTTCCTGCGCTACACGGTCCCTTTACGGATTTTCGCCACCAAACGCCGGGTGAAGTTCGAAAAATTACGGTGGCCGATCTGCCGCAGCCATTTGCAACGAAATCGAGCGACAACGGTCCTGATGTCGTGGCTCGACCGCGGGACGCCTGGCCTAAGGCTCGGGCCGGGTTCAAAGTGGATTTGTACGCCGCGGGTCTGCAGAATCCGCGCATGCTGCGCACGGCTCCGAACGGAGACATTTTTCTGGCGGAGAGCGACGCGGGACGCGTGCGTGTGTTCCGCGGCATGGGCAGCGACGGGAAGCCCGAGCAGATGCAGGTGTTCGCGGGCGGCATGAAGAATCCGTATGGCATCGCGTTTTATCCACCAGGACCAGAGCCGCAGTGGGTGTACATCGGCTGCGAGAATGAGGTCGTACGCTTCCCTTATAAGAATGGAGACATGGCAGCACGCGGACGATCGGAGCATCTGTTGAATTTGCCCACCGATGGACACTGGACGCGTTCGGTAGAGTTTTCTCCGGACGGTAAGACGATGTTCGTCGCAGTGGGATCGCGCTCGAATGTGGACGATCCAGACACGACGCCTGACGAGAAGAATCGCGCGGTCATTCTGGCGTTCAGTCCCGACGGCAAGAATCAGCGCGTGTATGCATACGGAATCCGTAATGCGGGCGGCGGATTGGCGGTCAGTCCGAAGACGGGCGAGTTATGGTGCTCGGTGAATGAACGCGATGCGCTCGGCGAGAATCTGGTACCCGACTACGTCACGCATGTGCAGGAGGGGGGATTCTATGGATGGCCGTGGTGGTACATGGGTGCGCATCAAGATCCGCGGCACAAGGGTAAGCATCCGGAGTTGAAGGATAAGACGATTGTTCCAGATGTTTTGCTGCAGCCGCATAACGCGTCGCTCGGCATCACCTTTTATCAGGGCAAGCAGTTTCCTGCGGAATACCAGGGCGATATTTTTGCGGGGCAACACGGGTCGTGGAATAAATCGGCCCGCGCGGGTTACGAAGTGATTCGCGTTCCGTTGCATCAAAGCGGGAGGGCCAGTGGAGAGTATGAGGATTTTTTGACGGGATTTGTTTTGGATAACGGCGATGTCTGGGGACGGCCAGTGGCGGTGACGGTGGCGCCGGATGGATCGTTGTTAGTGAGTGATGATGGATCGAATTCGATATGGCGAGTGAGTTACGTGGGAAAGTAGGGGCGGAATGTGAGTCGCGGGGCCGGATTCCCTGTCCGGAGCTTGCGGGCTCGCGCCCACTGCCCCGGCTGTCGGCCCTACGGGGCTCACTCTGGATGAGACGTTTGCCCAGCGCTTTCGAGCTGGGCTATCGGGAAATGGGCTGATTGAACTGATTACGACCAGCGCTTGAAGACCAGTGCGCCGTTCGTCCCGCCGAAGCCGAATGAGTTGGACAGGGCGTAGTCCAGCGTTGCTTGACGAGCATGGTTCGGGACGAAGTCCATTTCTTTCGTATCTGGGTCCTGGTTCTCAAGATTTACCGTGGGCGGCAGTATCTGTTCGCGGAGTGCCATCACGGAAACTCCGGCTTCCAATCCGCCCGCTCCCCCGAGCAAATGCCCGGTCATTGACTTCGTGGAACTGACCGGCACTCTGCGTTCGCCGAAGAAGTTGCGAATCGCGTGAGCTTCGAGCACATCGCCAATCGGGGTGGACGTGCCGTGCGCGTTGACGTAGCCGATATCGGCGGGTTGCAGCTTGGCATCGCGCAATGCATTCTTCATCACGCGGAAGCCGCCTTCGTGTTCTGGCGCGGGTTGCGTGATGTGGAATGCGTCTCCGCTCATGCCATAGCCGACCAGCTCGGCGAGGATGGGCGCGCCGCGGCGCTTGGCGAACTCCAATTCTTCGAGTATGAGAATGCCTGCGCCTTCCCCGATGACGAAACCGTCGCGAGCCGTGTCCCAGGGGCGGCTAGCTCTTTCGGGATCGTCGTTCCGCGTCGAGAGCGCGCGCATGGCGGCGAATCCACCAACGCCCATGGGAGTGATGGCGGCCTCGGCGCCACCGGCTATCATGACGTCAGCATCGCCGTGCTGGATAATTCGGAAGGAATCACCGATGGAGTGCGCGCTTGTGGTGCAGGCAGTGGCAGTGGCTTCGTTCGGCCCCTTCGCGCCGAAACGCATAGAGACATGTCCAGCGGCGAGGTTCACGATAGCGGCGGGAATGAAGAAGGGAGATATCTTCCGCGGGCCGCCCTCGAGCAGCGCGCGGTGTTCGCGCTCGATGACATCGAATCCGCCGATGCCGGACCCGATGTGTACGCCGACGCACTCGGCAATTTCGGGCGTGATTTGCAGGCCGCTTGCCTTCATCGCCTCCTCCGAGGCGGCGAGGGCGAAGTAGATAAAGCGGCCCATTTTTTTAGCTTCTTTTTTCTCGACGAAATTCAGAGGATCGAAGTTTTTGACTTCGGCGGCGATTTGGCAGGCGTGATGGGAGGCGTCGAATTGTGTAATCTTGGCTACCCCACTTTTGCCCGCCAGCAGATTTTTCCAGACTTCATCTGTGGTATTGCCGACGCCACAGATCAGGCCGATGCCTGTTACTACGACCCGCCTCGTCAAACCTACTTCCCGCCTTTCGCGTGTTTGCCGATGTAATCGATGGCATCCTGAACGGTGCGGATCTTCTCGGCATCTTCGTCGGGGATTTCGATGTCAAAGGCCTCTTCGAAGGCCATGACCAGTTCGACGGTGTCGAGCGAGTCCGCGCCGAGGTCGTCGACGAAGGACGCGTTGGTGGTGACCTCGCCCTCGTCGACTCCAAGTTGCTCGACGATGATTTGCTTTACTTTCTCGTCAACGGCTGCCATTCTTTCTCCTCGTCCGGCGGCGCCGGGATTCAAGTAACTACTTGCTGACCTTGGAATGCTTATCGATGTAGTCGATGGCGTCTTGCACGGTGCGGATTTTCTCGGCGGCATCGTCGGGAATTTCGATGTCGAAGGCCTCTTCGAGCGCCATGACAAGTTCAACGTTGTCGAGCGAGTCGGCGCCGAGGTCGTCAACAAAGGACGCGCTGGGGGTGACATCGGCCTCCTCGACTCCGAGTTGCTCGGAGATGATCTGTTTTACTTTTTCTGCGATTTCTTTCTGCTTATCGCCTGCCATGAGATTCCTCCGACTCTTGGATAGAAACTTTCAGTCTAACGGTGTGTGCAAATGTATGTAAAGCGAGCACGGATTGTTTCTCGCTGACGCGCCGTATCCTGTATTGAAAGCCCCAAGCATCCTAATTGTTGACGTGGAAGGGGGTCAACGCGAAGAGGAGCGCTTGCGTCGGCCCCTTGCTGCCATCCTTGCGAGATTGACTCTTACTGCTTCGAGTATTCGTCGCGCAACCGCGTTTGGCGGCTAGTCATGGGAATTTCCTGGCCAGCAACGAAGACCCGCTTCACGTCGGTTTTCACGTCGAGCGGATCGCCAGTGGCGACCACCACGTTCGCGGTTTTGCCGACGTCGAGCGAACCGAGTTGGTCCGCGAGCCCCCAGATCTCGGCCGCGTTCAGCGTGATCGCCTTAAGCGCTTCTTCGGCAGGCAGTCCGAAGCCGACGGCGAACCCTGCCTGATAGGGGAGATTGCGGGCATTGTGCGCGTCGAAACTGGCGAAGGCGATCTTCACGCCTCGTCTTTGCAACTCCGCAGGCAGGCTGTAGACGGTGTCGAAGCGCTCGTATTCCTTCGGTGTTTCGTAGATCGGTCCAACGATGACCGGGACATGCAAGCTTGCGATGTAGTCGAGCATGGCGCGGGAGTGGCTAACGTGGTTGAGAATGATTTTGAGCTTGAATTCCTGCGTGAGGCGAACCGCGGTCTCAAGATCGCTCGGACCTTGGGCGGCTAACACAACCGGCTTTTTGCGCTCGAGGTAGGGCAGCAACGCTTCGAGTTTCAGGTCGCGCTTCGGGGAGGCCGGCAAAGGCTTCTTGTCGCGCTCGGCGTCGGCTTTTTTCTTATCGTATTCGAGAGCTTTCTGCTGGTAGTCCTGCGCGTCGAGGAACGCCTGGCGGAGTTGGGCTGCCATGCCCATGCGGGTCTCGGGAAACTTGCGCTTCTCCCGCGATTCGTTGCGGCGCTGTTCGCCAGTGAAGTTCAGCGGCATCGCGATATCGCGCACGAGGAGCATCTCAGCAGCAGAAGGGCCAACAAGTTGGATGAAAGAATCCTGCCCAGGCAACGTGTCAAGGTTGTCGGGGGCCACAATCGCGTTGGTAATGCCGTTCAGCCGAGTCACGGGGATAAGTTCAGACTCGGCGTGAAACGCGTCGTAGACATGCATGTGAGGCATGATCTCGTCGCTGAGTTCGATGCGGTCGTTGGTCATGTTCTCGGCGGAAATCTCAATGAGGCCGAGAGAGGTCTCCGAGTCGATGAGGCCTGGATAAACAGTCATTCCGGTGACGTCGAAGACCTTGGCATTCTTGGGGACTTTCGCCGAAGATGCCAGGCCTACGGCGGTGATTTTGCCGCCGTCGATCATGAGTATGCCGTTCTCGATCACACCATGCGAGACAGTCAGCAGCTTGCCGCCTTTCAGGACAATGGGCTGCTCTTGGGCCAGCGTGAGCGTACTCACAAAGGTAAGAGAGAACAGCAGGAACGTGGCGGAGAAGGCACTCGGCTTCGCTGAGAACTGAGAGCCGGGAACTGAGAACTGTCTTTTCACTGTCCCTCCGTATAGTGCGGCATACCGTATCCCGCAAGGGAGCGGTCGAAATAAACGTCGCCCTCGATAAGGACTTTGTTCGGCACGGCGGAACTGGAAAGCGGGTAGCCGTCCCAAAGCACGAGGTCGGCATCTTTGCCGACGTCGATGGAGCCGACCTTGTCGTCGACGCCCACAATCCAGGCGGCGTTCAAGGTAATCATCTTTAGCGCTTCTTCTTCAGTGGCTCCGCCGTAGCGCATGGTCTTGGCGGCCTCCTGATTGAGGCGGCGGGCAAAGTCATCGGAGTCGCTCTTAATGGCGACGCGCACTCCTTTGCGCATTGACATGACGGCGTTCCACGGAATCGCATCCCAGGCTTCGTTTTTGTAGCCCCACCAATCGGCGAAGGTGGCGATGCCGATATTTTCGGCGGCCAGTTTTTCAGGAACTTTGTAGGCCTCCAGCGCGTGATGGAAAGCACGGATGTGGTAGCCAAACTCCTTCGCCATGGCGATCTCGGTGAGAAACTCATCTGCACGGTAGCAGTGAATCTGCACCATCAGCTTGCCGCGGAGAACGTCGGCCAGGGCTTCGAGTTTGAGGTCACGCTTGGGGGCGGTAGCATCTTTGTCTCCGCGCTTGACCTTGGTGTTGTAGTCGTCCCAGGAGCGCATGTAATCCTGCGCCTGCACCAGGGCGTCGCGCTGCACGGCGAAGTTGCCCATGCGGGTGGAAGGCAACTCGTTGCGGCTTCCGTAAACGCGCTTTGGATTCTCGCCGCTGGCAAACTTGATAGAGCGCGGCGCGCCCAGGAAGATCATGGCATCGCGTCCGGCGCCGTACTTGTGTTTGATGACAATAGCTTGGCCCCCGATCATGTTGGCGGAGCCGTGCAGCAGAAGTGAAGTCGTGACCCCGCCGGCGAGCGCGCGGTAGATGGCCTTGTCCTGGTAGTCGAAGGCGTCCTGCATCATCATTTGCGGGGTGACGGGGCTGGTTGCTTCGTTGATGTCGTCGTCAAGCGCAAGGTGGGAGTGGGAATCGATGATGCCCGGCGTGAGATACTTTCCGCCCGCGTCGATCACGGTGGCGGAGGCGGGCGCGTTGACGGACTCACCCACCGCAGCGATCTTGCCATCCTTAATGTAGATGCTGCCGTTTTTCAGGTTGCCGTGAGTGACGGTCATGACGATGGCATTCTTGATGACGACTTCGTTGTGCGCTGGTTCAGCGGGTTGCTGCGCTAGGGCTGCCTGGGCGAACCAGACGCAAGCGAAGAAAGGCAACATCCGCGATAGTGTCGTATTGCGACGCATTGGCGCTCCTTGCCGACGAATGACGTGCGATTGTAGGCGGGTGTTTCGTTAGGGTCAATCCGCGGGCGGACGACACGCGAATTGGGCACTCACAAAAACAGTTCAGGACAATTTGTTCTATGCGAGCAGTCGTTCAAAGAGTCAGCCGGGCGAAAGTGATGGTGGCGGGCGAGGTCACCGGCGAGATTGGCACAGGACTGCTCGTGCTTTTAGCGGTTGGGCACCAAGACTCTGAGGCCAGCGCCGAGTACCTGGCAGAGAAGGTGGTCGGACTGCGGATTTTCGAAGATGACGGCGGCAAGATGAACCGGTCAGTGGTTGATGTCGGAGGCGCGGTGCTGGTGGTTTCACAATTCACGCTGTATGGCGACGTGCGCAAGGGGAAGCGGCCTTCGTTCGATGATGCCGCTTCACCGGAAAAGGCGCGAGAACTGTACGAATCCTTTGTGGGGAGAGTCCGGGCAGCCGGATTGCAATGTGAAACCGGGCGGTTCCAGGAGGTGATGGCGGTTGACCTAGTGAATGAGGGACCGGTGACGATTTTGGTGGATTCGGAGAAGCTCTTCTAAAGGGCCGGTCGGCGGCCTTTTCAAGAAACGGCTAAGTTCGCCAGCGCAGACCGGTCGTGGTATCGACGTGAATGCGGAAGAACAGAGGCTCCACTTCCTGGTCCTCGGCACTGACCCGGCGTTCCGCGAGCGCGTTCAACCACCAGTGATGCTTTTTCGCCAACAGTTCGCGGGCGTGAGAGCGCTCCTCGGCGAACTGCGGAACCGCCAATTCTTCGTAGCGACCATTGACCAGCACGCTGATCCACTCGGACTCGCCTACCTTCTCCTCAATCTCGACACAAACCTTGGGATTAGCGCGCATCCACTCGATCTTCTTGCCATAGGTCGAGAAGACGAAGATCCATTTGCCGTCATAAGCGAAGTAGATGGGCACCACGTAGGGCTGGTCGTTGAAAGAGCAACCAAGTCTTCCCACCGAAGCGCGCGAGACTGTGTCGAGACATTCTTTCTCGGAAATTTCTTTAATGAGCATGATGCAAGCATCCGTTCTGGTAATGTGACTGTGGGAGGGCCGCCGCGAGCGGTCCAAGAAGCCCCATTATCTTAAGCCAAGTGCGCTGAAACGCACCATCGTACGCCGCGGCCGTGCGCAAACCTAATCAGCGAACATCTTCTCCTGAGTGTTCTGCGCGATGTATTTCTTGCTATCGAACTTCTTTCCCGTGCTTGCTCGTGACATGTAACGGATTTGGCCGAAAATGGGACGCTCGAACCACGGGCGATCGAATTTGCCGACGATGGACCAAGCAATTCCGGCGTAGCCGTTTGGGTCGCGGCCGTCGATCTCGTACTTGTCGTTCAAGTGAACAGCGATCTGATGGGCCTGCGCAGGCGACTTGGTCCACTCGAGAATTTTCTTCCCCCAATACATTCGCATGTAGTTGTGCATCCAGCCGTACAAGACCATCTGCATCTGGGCGGCATTCCACAGCGCATCGTGAGTCTCGGCATTCTCGAGCTGCGCCTCGGTGTAGAGCAGGGGGCGCGGGTCGCCGGCGTGCGCAGCCAGCGTGCGATGGGCCCACGGTTCCCCACACTCGAAGTTGTCGTAGTTCGGATTGAAGTGAACAAGGTTCACCGAGAGCTCGCGCCAGGTGATGACCTGATTCAAGAAAGCACCTTTAGCGGCGCTCGGCAAATCGGCTTTCTCTACGGCGAGGGCGACGGTGACAGGACTGATGTGTCCGAAGTGCAGGTAGGGTGAAAGACGGCTAGTGCCCGCGTGCTCGGGGTGATTGTGGTCCTGGATGTAATTCTGCAGCTTGCGCTGAACGAAATCTTTCAACAGGCGGAGTGCTTCGCGGGAGCCGCCCTTCCACGAGGGAACGGGCTCGACGGAGCGATCGATTTTCCAGCCCCCAGTCAGGTGCGCCACATCGATGGTTGAGGAGAGGCATTCCAGATTACGCGGCCTGGTCCAAGGGAGTTTGGCCTTCGGGTTTGGTGAGGGGACCAGAAATTCTCTTAGACGCGATTCGAGTCTGGGCCGAATAATGAACGCGGCGTATTGCTCTTTTTCAAGCAGCTTCGAGGGAACGATGACGTCGGCATCGACCGTCCAGAAGGGAGTTTTGAGTTTCTTCGCCACGGATTCGCGCCAGCCACGAGCTTGACGGATAGGATTTTCGTCCCCAACTACGAGCGCAGATCTCACTTCCTCACAGAATTTCAACAGGCTATGGTCGGGGAAGCGACGCAGCACGAATCCGATATTCCGCTTCTCGAGTGCTTCCGCGATGTCGGGGATACCTTGCGCAAGGAACGCGTAGTGGCGGAGATTGCCGGGCGGGAAAGGCCGAGGGGCGAAGAACACGACGACTGGCCTCCCCAGCGCGTTGCCCGCAGCGACTGCGACGTTAAGTGCGGCGTTGTCGATGCCGCGCTGAGCATGTTGCATCCAGTAAATCACGCAGGTGCCGTTGGGATCGGGATCGGCGTCGCGGCGAACGGTCACACGCGGATTTTGTTTCAGATCAAGAAAAGGGTCCATGTTGGATGGTCAGAAAATATTCCGAGAAGGGCCGCAGCAAGAGATGCTAGAGATGGTGCGAATGATGCATCTGTTTGCGTATCAGGCAAAGATGTCGGCCGCGCGGGCTGCGTCACGACTGGCGCGGACGTCGTGCGTGCGGAGGATGTGGGCCCCTTTCAGGATGGCCGCGCTTTCAGCTGCCAGTGTGGCGTAGAGGCGTTGGTCGATCGGAGCGTCTTTGCCGTTTTGAGCGAGCATTCTGCCGACAAAGGACTTGCGCGAGACTCCAACCAGCAGCGGGTAACGGAGCTGGTGCAATTCGTCGAACCTGCGTAGCAGAGGATAGTTCTGTTCGAAGTTCTTGCCGAAGCCGAAGCCGGGATCGAGCACGATTCGTTCCTGCTTTACGCCTGCGAGCAGGGCGGCGTCCGACCACTCGCGCAATTCGCGTTTCACCAGGGTCACGATGTCGGCGACGGATTCGAGGGTGCGCCATTCTTCGGGGCGACCGCGCATGTGCATCAGCACGACGCCACACTTAAGCCCGGCAACGGTTTTGGCCATCGCTGGATCCCAGCGAAAGGCGCCCACATCGTTGACGATTTCGGCGCCCGCCTCGACGGCAGCGCGGGCAACGGCCGCCTTGTAGGTATCGATTGAAATGATTGCGTCCGGGCGCTGCTGCTTGAGAGTCTGAATGACCGGCAGAACGCGTTCCAGTTCTTCCTTTTCGCTAACAACTTTCTGGGCGTCCGCCTTCCTGGCCGGAGAGGACGCGAGGACCTTGGCGCCGGGGCGGGTGGACTCGCCACCGATATCGATAATGTCGGCGCCATCGTTGAGGAGTTGGAGGGCGTGCTGGACAGCTTTTTCGGGATCGAGAAACTCGCCGCCGTCGGAAAAAGAGTCGGGCGTGACGTTGACGATGCCCATGAGCAGCGTCCGTTTGCCGAGTGGCAGCGCGCGCGATCCGATATTCCAATCAAAAACGGGGCGCATCGGACGAGATTCTAAATGAGGCGTCAGCGCAGTCATGGACAGGGGCCAAAGTTGCGGGTCCGATTTTCCTGGGAATTCGGCAGAGCTGCGACCAGGGTCAGTTTTGGCGGGGGAAATGGTCACTGATTTTTGCACTCATTTCAGTGCTAGAATCTGCATGGAAATTGCCGATGCGCCGGTTCCGGTCATGCCTCGTCCTGCTGGTGGCTTTGTGCCTTGCCCTGCCACTGCCCTCGGAAGCTGCGAAAAAGAAAAAAAAGCTACCGGCTCGGATCGCGTCAATTCTTGCCGAACCTGACTTGGCGCGGGGATTCTGGGGAATCGAAATTCGTTCGCTCAATACCGGCGAAGTGCTTTTCGCGCAGAACGCCGACAAGTTATTCACCCCCGCTTCAAATACCAAACTCTTCACTACCGCGGCATCGCTCGCGTTAATCGGTCCCGACTACAAGTTCCGTACGTCGGTCGAGACCAGCGGATTTCTCGACACCCACGGGCGCTTGAACGGTGATCTGCTGCTGGTGGGACGCGGTGATCCGAATCTCTCAGGCCGCGAGTTGCCCTATGACCTGCACACACAGCGCAACGACCACCCCATCAAGGTGCTGGAGGATCTGGCGGACAGCCTGGTGCAGAAGGGTGTGAAGTACATCGATGGCGACCTGGTGGCCGACGACTCTTATTTCGCATTCGAGCGCTATGGCGAAGGTTGGAGTCAGGATGATCTGGTGTGGGGTGACGGTGCACCGGTCTCGGCCCTGACCATCAACGACAACGTCGTCTTCGTCAATATTTTGCCGGCGGATCGAGCGGGCGAGCGGGCCTTTGTCACGATCGTGCCTTTTGCCGACTACTACCACGTCGACAACCGCATCATGACGACGCCGGCGGGAACCTCGCGGCGCATTTTCTTCAACCGCGAGCCCGGATCAACGTCGCTTACGTTGTGGGGCGAGATGCCGGTCGACGACAAGGGGGCGAACGAAGCGCTGGCCATCGATGATCCGGCGGCGTTTGCTTCGGCGCTATTTCGAAGTCTGCTGGAAAAACGCGGCATCACGGTCTACGGACGCGAGCGGACGCATCACACGGAACTGGCCGGGCTTTCAACTTTTAGCGTGACGGCGACGGCAGAAGCACGCGGGGGCGGAGACGAATCTCCGCGTCCCGGTCTGGCAAGCAAGAGCATGGTACTGGCAAGTTATGAATCGCGGCCATTGATAGACGACATTCGTGTCATCAACAAGGTGAGCCAAAACCTGCATGCTGAGATTTTGTTGCGACTGCTGGGCCGCGAAAAAGGGACCGCAGCCACTATCGAGAGTGGGCTCGAGGTGGTACGTGGATTTCTGGCTAAAGCCGGCGTGCCGAGTGACCAGTACGTCTTTTATGACGGCTCCGGCTTGTCGCGGCAGAACCTTGTGACGCCACATGCGGTTTCCGTATTACTGGAGTACGCCTGGCTGCAACCTTGGGGCAAGGCCTATCGCGAGACGCTTCCGGTTGCCGGGATCGACGGCTCGATGGCGGACCGCATGAAGGGCACGGACGCGCAAGGCAAGGTCTTCGGCAAGACAGGTGCACTGGGCGGCGTGAAAACCCTGTCGGGCTACGCGACGACAAACCATGGGGAACCGATCGCGTTTTCCATCCTCACGAACAACCTCAACGTGCCCGCGAAGAAAGTGACGGACGCAATCGATGAAATCATCGAGGCCGTCGTGCAAGACAATCCTCCCCACAAGTAGAAACCAGAATTTCCTTAGAGTGTGCCCTGCCGGGGCGACTTAAACAGGACGGCGGGCGGATTTGCGCAGCCTGCGGGCGCCTTCTGCGGCCGCGGGCCCGGTGCCCGTGGGCGGTTTCTTCATTCCATCCAAGAGGCTCTTTAGTACTACGGCGTTGTTGTGCTCTTCGTCCTTGAAGGCATAGAGCAGAGTAAGACGCTTACGGCTTCGGGCTAAACGGTAGAGGTCCTGCAATTGTTCGTACGCGCTGGGACGCGCGAGTTCGCGCAGATAGCGTTTGCGAAAGATTTCCCACGCTTCGCGATGAGCGTGCGACCACCGGCGCAACTCGTCGGATGGGGCAAGTTCCTTAAGCCAGGCATCCAGCGCGGCCTGCTTCTTGGTGATCCCACGGGGCCAAAGGCGGTCGACGAGCACACGCGCCCCATCGGCCGCGGATACCTTATCGTAGATGCGCTTGACGACGACGGCCATTGAAATTGCTTATTATTGTACGTCCGAAATAAGGACCAGAAAACAGGCTCACAAGGCACGCTTGGAACCATTTCCCAAACAACGAAAAAAGAGGCAGCCGGTTGTTTCAGTTCTGGGCTGCGTAGTCGGGTTACTCCTTTGGCTCGCAGCCTGCAATGCGGAACGCCGCAAATCGGATGCGGAACTTGGCCTGAATCCGCAGCAAGGCGCCGGACGCCGCATCTACGACAGGCACTGCGATCAGTGTCATGAACCGTATTCGACGAGCGGGAAAAAGGGGCCAGGACTGAAGGGAATTTTCAAGAAGCCGTATTTATCGGAGAGCGGGTTGCCCGCGAATGACGATCGCGTGGGCGAGATCATCCGGATCGGCAGGAGCAAGATGCCTGGGTTCGGTCAGACTCTCGACGAGCAGCAGGTGCAGGACTTGCTGGTTTATCTGCATACGCTTTAGCAAATTCTTCGAGCTTTCGGCCGGCGCGGGCAGGGGTGCCGCTCTGCACTGGCGTGGGATAATCGTCGCGGTGAAACCTGCTTCCACATCCGATCTCTATCGCAAACTACCCTCGGTCGATGAACTGCTGCGTTTGGGAGAACTCTCGGCAGCCTTGGAGCGCGAAGGTCATGCCGCTGTAACCGACGCGGCCCGTTCTGTGGTCGAGCGAGTGCGTGCGGAGATCTCCCGCGGACGCCTCGATGCCCAGATGGTCGAAATCGCCATCACTGGGATGGCAGGCGCGATCGAGCAGGAGCTACGACAGCGCGTGCGATTCTCGCTGCGGCCGGTGATCAATGCAACGGGCGTCGTCCTGCACACTAATCTTGGGCGGGCGCCACTTTCCCATGACGCCCTCGAAAATATTCAAAGAGCGTGCGCGGGCTATTCGAACCTGGAGTTCGACCTCAATGCGGGAGAACGGGGCCAACGCGATGTACACGTGAACCGGCTTTTTCAGGGTCTATTCGCGGGGGTTAGGCGTAACGATGAAATTACGAGGACTCAGCTTTCCACCATCGTAGTGAACAACAACGCAGCTGCGGTGTGGCTGGCACTCAATACTCTGGCAGCGCGAGGCGAAGTGATCGTATCGCGCGGAGAACTGGTCGAGATCGGCGGATCGTTTCGAATTCCCGATGTGATGGCACAATCGAACGCCATCCTGCGCGAGGTGGGAACGACGAACCGCACTCGCGTCGCGGACTACGAAAAGGCCATCAACGAGAACACGCGGCTGCTGCTGCGCGTTCACCGCTCGAATTTCGAGATCTCGGGATTCACTGAGCAGCCGGCCCTCGGGGACCTTGTCGCGCTCGCGCGAGCACGGAACATTCCTTTGGTCGAGGACCTGGGCAGCGGGGCGCTGTTTGATTTGGAATCGGTGGGCGTGCACGGTGAAAACATGGTGGCCGACAGCTTGCGGGCAGGCGTCGACGTTGTGACGTATAGCGGAGACAAACTGCTGGGTGGGCCGCAAGCCGGGATGCTGACGGGCAGCCCCGATCTGATCACGCGCATGCGTGCGAATTCGCTTTTCCGGGCACTACGCGTAGATAAGCTAACTTACGCCGTGCTCGAAGCGACGCTGCTTGCATACGTGAAAGGTAACTACGATTTGATTCCGACGCTGCGCATGATTCAGCTTTCGCCAGAAGAGATTGTAACCCGGGCTGAGAAAATTACACAGGCTCTGAGGACATCGAACAGGGTGCAGCTAAGAATCCTGCATGGCCAATCGGTTATCGGCGGCGGAGCAGCCCCCTCTTCGACGCTGCCCACGCGTTTGCTGGCCGTCACCGTGTCCGGAATGAGTGCAGATGAGTTGCTGAATCGCCTTCGCAGCCGTGACCTGCCAATCATCGCTCGAGTACAGGAAGGGAGTGTTCTGATCGATCTGCGCACGGTCTTTCCGGAACAGGACAATTTGGTAGGTGAGGCTCTTTCGGAAGCTGCACGTCAGGCTACTGAATCGGTCTGATTTGTTCTCTCATCCGCCCCCGTGTTTCATCTAATTCCCGTGGCCAGCCTGTACACAATCGGACATTCCACCCGTTCTCTCCCAGAGTTCATGCAGCTTCTGCAGATGAACGGAATCCAAACGCTTGTCGACATACGGGCGTTCCCGATGTCACGACGCATGCCGCACTTCAATCGCGAAGCACTGGAGAAGACTCTCGGCGATGCTGATATTCGATACGTGTGGAAGAAGGGTCTTGGCGGATATCGAAAGAAGATCCTCGGGGATTCTCCCAATGTCGGGTTGCGCAATGCCAGCTTCCGAAACTATGCGGATTACATGCTCACGCCCGAATTCGAGGCGATGATCACAACGCTCGTTCAGATCGGGGAAACCTCGCGCACGGCGTACATGTGTGCAGAACGCCTCTGGTTTCAGTGCCACCGCATGCTCGTTTCCGACTGGCTGGTCGCTCATGGCCACACCGTGCTGCACATCGATGGAGAGGGTCCCGTGAAACCGCACCGTCTTACCGCCGAAGCGCGGGTGGTGAAAAATCAACTGGTGTACGCAGGGGATAGCCTCTTTCCGTCGCCTGATGGATAGGTGGTCGAGTCTTCCGATTGTTAGTGCCGACTGACGACTGGCACCTGAGGACTGTGCTACCGTTCCAGCATGATTGTCGGCACTGGCATCGACATCGCCGAGGTCCCGCGCATTCGCGAAGCCATAGCGCGCCACGGACAGAGGTTTCTTAAGCGCATCTTCACCGACGGCGAAATCCAATACTGCGACTCGAAGGCGAATCGTGTGGAACGCTACGCAGCTCGGTTTGCAGCCAAGGAAGCTGGAATGAAAGCCATCGGCACGGGATGGAATCACGGCGTTCGGTGGCGAGATATCGAGGTTGCGCGTAAGCCGGGCGGGCGGCCGACGCTGGTACTGCACGGTAAGGCGGCCGAGTTCGCCGCCCAGCTCGGCGCGAACAACATCGCGCTGTCTCTTACCCACACTGCCCATCAGGCAATAGCCCAGGTCATCCTCGAAAGCTGAGCGTTTCCTTTCTGCTAGACTGACGCTCCGATTCGAATCATGGCGAGCACGATGTCCCCAACCCAGCTTTCTGCCTCGGCGCCTTCTTTCGCGCCGACTCTCGTGCTCGGCATCGGAATGAGCAGCTTCGCGGCCCTGCTGCTCGAACTGGCCCTGACACGTCTTTTCTCGGTGGTGCTGTTTTATCACTTCGCATTTCTTGCGATCTCGATTGCGCTCCTGGGATTGGGCGCAGGTGGAGTGTTTGCCTATCTGCGCAAGAACGAACTAAACCGTCGGGAGACGCGATCGCTGGCCGCTCTACTCTGTTGCTTGAATGCGGTTGCCATTCCACTCGTCCTGGAAATCGTCCTGCACGTGCCCGTTTCGCTGGAGCTTTCCTGGGGCAATCTCGGGAAACTGACTGTGCTCTACCTGGCGGCAGCCGTTCCATTCTTTCTGACCGGCCTGTTGTTCTCGGTTGTCTTCGCGCGCGAGGCAAAGACAATTACCCGGCTTTACGGAGCCGATCTTCTGGGTGGTGCGCTTGCCTGTTTAAGCGCGGTGCCGCTGCTGAATTTCATCGGCGGACCGAACACGATTCTGTTTGCCGGGTTAATGATGGCGATCGCCGCGGCAGTTTGGGCGGGTTCATCGTCCTCTCGCAAAGTTGCAGCCCTGCTGGCATGTGCGCTCGTAGGTCTGATTGTTGTGAACCACTCAGGCCGCGTGATCGATGTGATTTACGCGAAGGGCGTCTTCCGCGATAAGTCGTGGGTGGAATTCGCCCGCTGGAATGCAATCTCGCGCGTAGAGGTCGATAGCCAGAGTTCGAGCGGCAAGGCGATTGTCATCGATGCGGATGCGTCCACCTACATCATGAATGTAGATCCGCATGCGTGGCAGGGGACGGATTGGCAGAAGAATCTGATGGCTGCGCCGCCCGCGCTGGCAAATGTCCTGCGACCGCATGGGGAATACGCAATCATTGGGCCTGGCGGCGGAGTCGATGTGTTGCGGGCAGTGGCGAACGGTAGCCCGAATGTCACCGGAATCGAAATCAATCCGATCATTGCGAATTCGATCATGCGCGGCCGCTACGCGGATTATTCCTATCACCTGTATGACCGTCCCGAGGTACACCTGCAGGTCACCGACGGCCGCTCCTTCGTGCGCAACGCCAAGCAGCAGTTCGATGTGGTGCAGATGACGCTGGTGGATACGTGGGCCTCCACGGCAGCAGGTGCCTTCGCGTTGAGCGAGAACAGCCTGTATACGGTGGATGCGTTTGAGGAATATTTCGAGCATCTGAAGCCGGATGGGCTGATCGCGATTACGCGGTGGGAGTTCCGGCAGCCACGGGAGGCGCTGCGCGTGGTATCCGTGGCCATGGAAGCGCTTCACAAAATGGGCGTGAATAATCCGGCACATCATTTCATGGTCGTGTCCGAGGGCGACCTGGATGAAGATGGAATTCCAGTAGTGGTGCTGGCCAAAAAGTCGCCGTTTACTTCCGAGGAAGAAGCAAAGGTGCGCACCCACATCGAGAATCATGAGGACCTGGTTGCGCTCTACACGCCGACGGACCCAAGACCGAACTCCTTTTCAGCGTTGATCGCGCGCAATGATCCGCAAGGCTTCGCTCGCGACTATGCGTACAACGTTGCGCCGGTGAACGACGACGCGCCTTTCTTTTTCTTCACGTTGAAAATGGATCAAATTCTGCATGATGGCGGACTGCAGCGCGGCATCGATTGGAAAGTCAACCTAGGTGTGGTTGTGCTGGGCGGGGTGTTCGTGATTTCGCTGCTGGCCGTGCTGGCGTTTCTGATTGTGCCCATGGCTCTTGGGAGCGGACGTGGTCAACGTTCTCTTCCGCTCTTGTACTTCGTCGCGGTCGGACTGGGATACATTCTTGTGGAGATCAGCTGTATTCAGCGCTTCGTGCTTTTCCTGGGCCACCCGACGTATGCACTGACCGTCGTCATCTTCATTCTTTTGCTGGCCAGCGGAGCGGGGAGTTTTCTATCGCGGCGATGGCTCTCCCAGGCCGCGCGAGGGTGGATTCCACTGGTTGTGCTGATTGTCGGGATTGGGATCAGCAGCTTGGTCTTGCCGAAGTTTCTTTCCTATTTGATCGGACTGCCCTTTGTGCTGAAGCTGGGTGTGAGTGCGTTGGTCCTGGCGCCGCTGGGACTGTGCATGGGCATGCCGTTTCCCACCGGCTTGCGAACGATCGCCAACACAGCCGAGCTCGAGGTGCCGGCTGCGGAGTTCGGCGAACCGGCGAATCCGGAAGACAACGCCGTGGAATGGGCCTGGGCAATGAACGCGGCATCGAGTGTGCTCGGATCGGTTCTAGCCATGGTGATCGCCATTCGCTTCGGACTAACCATGACCCTGGCTTCGGGAGCGATGGCCTACTTAGTGGCGCTCGCGCTGTTTCCAGCGTTGGCACCCCGCCGCCGGCTGACGTGAAGTCAATGTTATGGTCTGCTATGATCAGCGGAATTCCACCTGCCGAGGTGCTGATGGCGTTGGTCGGATGCTTGGGCCGGGCGCCGATTCCGTCCGGGCGAGGAACGAGTGCCTAGCCAGAAGCAGCTGAAGTGGTCACAACTGCGAGTCGGCCTAACGGTGCTGTTCGCCAGCATTACGTTGGGCGTGCTCATTTTTTTGATGAGCGGAACGACCGGACTCTTCACTCCCAAGATCGTATTGAAATCTTATTTTGACAATGCCGGCGGGCTTCGGGTGGGCGCACCCGTGCGTCTGGCAGGGGTAGATGTCGGTAACGTCACGGGCATCCGCATCGTCAGCGATAAGCCGCTAACTCCAGTTGAGATCAGGATGAAAGTGACCGCTAAGTACAGGTCGAGCATGCGGAAAGACTCGGTCACATCATTGAGTACGGCCGGAGTACTGGGCGAAACTTACATCGATATCGACAGCTCCCATGCGAAGGGTCCCGAAATTTCCGATGGTGACACCCTAGCTACTCGTGAGACGCCTGACATTCAGGACGTAGTGCGCTCCAGCCAGGGTACGCTGCAGAATTTGGATGCGCTGTTGAAGCGCACGGACCGCATCCTGGCGTTTGTCGAAAGCGGACAGGGTTCGATCGGCAAGCTGATTTACGATCCGCAGCTCTACAATCGTTTTGCTGACACCGTGAACGAGTTTAAGGGGATTGTCGATCAAATTCGTAATGGCCAGGGCAGCCTTGGAAAGCTGGTTTCGAACGAAGAAGCCTACAACAAGGTGATAGCCGCGGTCGACAAGGTGAACGCCATGATCGACGATCTACAACAGGGCAAAGGCACCGCCGGTAAACTCCTGAAGGATCCCGGACTCTACAACAACGCGAATGACACCATCGCTAACGTCAAGAAGCTGACGGACGACATCAACGCAGGCAAAGGAACGATCGGTAAGCTCACCCGGGACGAGGCGCTCGCGCAGAAACTGGATAACTCGCTAACGAAGCTCTCGATCTTGACCGACCGGCTGGAGGCAGGGGAAGGCACTGCAGGTAAATTGTTCAAAGATCCCTCTCTCTATAACAATACCGACCAGATGCTGGTCGAGACCCGCCAACTCGTGAAGGCAATCCGGGAAAACCCCAAGAAGTATTTGACGTTCAAGGTGAGGGTCTTCTAAATCTGCCGGTCGTCCCGGGCTGGCATTTGAACTGGCACTCCCTGGACCGTATACTTGTCGCCCGCCATGAAGGTTGTGGTCATCATTCCGGCTGCGGGGCTGGGCACACGCATGACCCCGGCAAGCAGCAAAGGGAAAGCTCCTTCCAAGCAGTTCACCGAACTCGGCGGCACTCCGATTCTGATTCATACCTTGCGCAAGTTCGTGGAGAGCCAGCGGATTGCGGAGATCTTCGTCGCACTACGAAAGGATGAAATCGCCGGCTTTCAAGGTCGGTTACGCGCGGAAGGCTCGGGCATCTCCAACAAGGTGAAACTTGTCGAAGGTGGGGAGCACCGCCAACATTCTGTGGCCAATGCGCTGGCAGCGGTCGCCGCAGCGCCGGAGGATGTCGTGTTGGTCCACGACGCGGTGAGGCCGTTTGTGACTCCCGAGATCATCGAGGAAGTCATTCGTGGTGCGGAGAAGTTTGGCGCAGCCATCGCCGGAATGCCGGCGGTCGATACCATCAAAAAAGTGGAGCGCACTGCCGACGGCGCGCTGATCACGGCGACCATTCCACGGGAGCATGTCGTGATGGCGCAGACTCCACAGGGCTTTCGTTATCACTTACTCAAGAAAGCGTTCGATGAAGCGACGGCAGATGGCTTCATGGGCACCGATGAAGCGTCTCTGGTCGAGCGGTCGGGTCACGAGGTCGCGGTGGTGATGGGATCGCCGAGAAACATCAAAATTACGACGCCAGGCGACATGGAGTTGGCGGAGTTTTACTTGACAAAGTGACGCGATAGTCACGATGAAGAAGAGGCATTCTCATAGAACTGAGAACTGAAGGCTGAGAGCTAATAAATGAAACCTGCAATGCGTATCGGCTTCGGCTGGGACTCGCACGAATTTGTTTCGGGCATCCCGCTGAAGATTGGCGGTGTGAGTATCGCTCATAACAAGGGCCTGGGCGGCCACTCCGACGGAGACGTGTTGCTGCATGCCATTACAGATGCGCTCCTGGGGGCGGTTGGGGCTCCGGACATCGGCACGTTGTTTCCGCCAAGCGATCCGCAATGGAAGGGCGCGGACTCGGGAGTGTTCCTGGACGAGGCACTCAAGCGCATGCGGACTGCAGGATATGCGATCGGGAATGTGGACTCTTCTCTGATCCTGCTGTCGCCCAAGATCGGGCCGCACGCCGGAGCGATACGCGCGCACGTGGCTAAGCTGCTAGGGATTTCGAACGATTGTGTTGGACTCAAAGCAAAAACGCCGGAGGGCATTGGTACGGACGGCGCGGCGATTGCGAATGTGGTAGTACTGCTGGAACGCGTTCCGAGTGCGCCCAAGAAGCTGCCGTCTGTGAAGACGTCGGCGAAGAAGTAAAAGCTGGAGTGTCGTCAAGGGCCCTACCGGCTCCGTCGGTGGTGCGACGGATGTCCCTGTCTATCTACGGCTGCAAACGCATCAACTTCCCCGTTTATATTCTCGGACTCGCGGCTTTGACCAAAGCTTCGAAGATCGCTCGTGACGGGGCATCCTCTTCTACTGATCGTTCTGGATGCCATTGAACCGCCAACACGAAGTGATCCGGGTCGGTGCCTTCGATCGCTTCGATGATTCCGTCCTCGGGGCAGCGAGCCGACACTGTCAATCCAGTACCGATCATCTCTGCAGATTGATGGTGGCTCGAATTCACCGGAAACCTCGCAGGACTGCCATTCCCCTCCTGCACAATTCGCGCCAGCATTGAGCCTGGACTTACCACTACGTCGTGGGCAACCGGAACCTTGCGCCCCGCCTCGTGGTTCACGGGCGATTCGATGTGCTGGAGGAGAGAACCCTCGCGGTGAACATTCAAGATCTGCAGTCCGTAGCAGATGCCGAGTATCGGTTTACGACGCTCATACGCCTCCCCCAGCAGGAGTTCGTCTACGAGGTCGCGGGGAAGATCAGCGTCGGCGGTCTTGGGATCGCGTGTTGCCCCATACTTTTCCGGCAACACGTCGGCGCGGCTGCCAGGGAGCAGGACGGCGTCGCAGGCTGCGATCAGCTTCTCCACGTCTGACGCAGCCGAATCCAACGGAATGCGTATAGGCTCTCCGCCCGCCAAGGCGACGGCACGCTCGTACTGCGGGAGTGCACGACCGGCATAGTCGGCGTCTCGGGAGTGCGGAACCGGGATGGCAATGCGCGGACGCATCTTTTCGATTGTACCGAGAGGAGGCCAGCACGAAATCTACCGGAAGTAACCGACTCACGGCCCACGGAGACATCCTGAAAACTGGTCCTTCGGAAACTGTCAAGCGAATACATGAACCGCTTAGCGGCTGGCACGCGCGATCCCGGCAAGGGCCCGGGAGCGTCGGTAGTGCTGAATTTCGACTACTAATGAAGTGATCAGGGCGATCGCACCCACGGTCATTGCGGCCGGCAGGGCAATGTGCCGGTAAGCCACCCGCATGTCGGGATTTTCGCCCTGAAGCCAGCCGCGGACCAGCAGAACTGCGATCGAAATCAGCAATGTGACGGCAAAAGTCAGCAGAGTCAGCAACAACGCCACGAACATGGCTCGTACCGGTACGGCGTACCAACGATGCTTCAGTGTTCGTTCCGACCCATCCATAAACCCTTAGCTTACATCGTTTTGAAGCCGTCTGGGGGAGGTCTGAGAGCCTGTGCGTTACAATGCTGAAATATGTCTCATGCTGCGCCAGCATTGACGCGGACCCCCGCCGAAGTGGTTCGGCAGACACCCGTCTCACAGGCCTCGAACGGTGTTTGTTACGCCCGTTCGGGAGAGGTCACGATTTCTGAAGGTGACCTCGAGCGCATGGTGGCAGCCGTGCCACGTAGCGCCGCTGCCGCGCTCGAGAAGAAAGCCTACTACTTCGTCCCGCTCACGGTTAGCCAGGGCGACGATACGGTGATCGCCGATCGCTACGACGTCGTGCTCAGCGACAATGCGGTCTGCCATCGCAACTTGAATCTGGGCGATGCGCAGTGCGTGTTTATCTCCACGCGCCTCATGGACGACAAGTTCTCGGTAGCGTTTGAGTTCTATATCAACGTAGGGCACGCCATTGTCGAGCGGATCGGAGTCTCGCAGGCGTTCGCCGACTTTGCGTGGAAGCAGGTCGAGGCCGACGTCCGGGGAGAGACGTCTCTGGATGCTTGGGACGCTCGAAAAAGCGCAACCGGGCCAGGCCCGGACCGTGAGAAGGCAAAGAACGAGTTCTTCGCATCGGCGTTCTCGGATGCGATCTCGATCTATCTCCTTTCCCTGTATTTGGATGTCGACTACTACGATTTGCGCGAGCGGGACTATCCGCTGCTGGCGCCGTCAGCCATGGCCGACAGGCTGAGAAAAGTCGCTGAGCTGTTCCCGCCGAATCCCGGCTTCGAATTCGCGATCTACCACCGGCGGCGAACGTAATCAGACCCTCCCTTCAGCCAAAGAAATCTGCGATCGAATGAGCGCCCGCATCTACAATCAGCAATCTGATATCTCAATCTGAAATCTGCACGAATGCCCATCACTGTCCGCTCGTTCGCGAAAATCAATCTCGGGCTGTGCATCGGCCCGCGCCGCCCGGACGGCTTTCACGATCTGCGCACGGTTTATCAGACTGTCGCGATGCACGACGTGCTTCGCCTGAGTATCCATCGCGGATCGGGGATCGAGATTCGCTGTGCCGATGCGCGCGTTCCGACCGACGAGACGAACAGCTGCTACAAGATGCTCGAACGGACGATGGACGCGCTGTCCGCCAAGTCCCGCGTGGTACTCGAGATCGAGAAGCGCCTGCCAGTACAAGGAGGGTTGGGCGGAGCTTCGGGAAATGCCGTCGCGGCGTTGCTGGGGCTCGAAATCGCATTGAGGAAGTCGGTCCCCCCTGCGGAAAGACTGACGATTGCCGCCCAAGTGGGATCGGATGTCCCCCTTTTCCTTGTTGGAGGAACCGTGCTTGGCGTTGGTCGAGGGGAGGATGTGTATCCTCTGCCGGACTTGGCCGCCACGGCTTGCGTGATTGCCACGCCGGAAATCGGTGTTTCGACTCCGCGGGCTTTTGCGGATTGGGATGCACTCATGAACGCCGCAGAAAAACCTGCCGAGGTGGGCTCGGCCTCGACGGGCGAGGGCGCCCCGCGCCACGCGGTCCAAAGTGCTTTGAAATTGACGGGTTGCAACCCCTTCGATAGAATCAATGTGTTCGGCCGTGAGATTTCTGCTTGGCTGAGCAGCGTTCCTTCGAGAAAGACCTCGAAAGGACGTTTCGCCGGTGTCCCTGCCAAGGGCAGGGGCCGGGCCGAGACCCTGCTTCTCGACCTCGTCCGTACCGGGATTGAAAACGACTTCGAAAAGGTCGTCTTTCCTCAATATCCCGCACTACGTGACGTGAAGTGTGCGCTGGAGCGCGCGGGCGCGTTTTACGCGTCGCTGTCAGGGTCTGGGTCGGCCTTGTATGGGTTCTTTAAGAATAAGACCACAGCCGAGAAAGCGGTCGCCCGTTTGCGCAAGGATGGAATTCCGGCTCAGGCGACGACCACGTTGACGCGCCGGCAGTACTGGAAGAAGTTGCAAGTTTCGAGTTTCTAGTTTCGAGCGGCAAAAGGCCGCGGACGCCCAAAGCTGCAAGTTCCACTTGCAACTCGAAACTGGAAACCTGAAACTGTACTTACTGGGCCGTCGACTAATGGTAGGTCAAGTGCCTTTGGAGCACTTTGTCTAGGTTCGAATCCTAGCGGCCCAGCCAGTTTTTTCGATCGAGCAAGGTCAGCAGCATTTCGTTTGCGGGTAGTGAGGCATGCCGACACCAACGCAGCCCTCGCTAAACTCGAAACCGAAACCTTTAGACAGTCTACGAAGAGAGCCCACATGGCAACTTTAGCGACGCCGGCGGAAAAAAAAGGCCAGCAGGTGCCTGAAGAGAAGAGCGAGCGCAGCCGACCAGCGCGCCCGCGCGTGGACGAAAAATTCAAGATCTTCAGCGGGACCGCGAACGAAGCTCTCGCTGATGAAGTCTGTCACTTCCTGGAATTGACGCGCGGGCAAGCCATGCTCACGCGCTTCCGGGACGGCGAATGTTACGTGCAGATCCAGGAAAACGTGCGCGGGGCCGACGTGTTTGTCTTGCAGCCCACATGCCGCCCGGTGGACGAGCACCTCATGGAATTGCTTTTGATGATCGACGCGCTCAAACGGGCTTCGGCGAGGCGAATCACGGCCGTGATTCCGTACTACGGCTACGCCCGGCAGGATCGCAAGGACAAGCCGCGCGTACCGATCTCTTCAAAGCTGGTGGCCGATCTGCTGACCACTGCCGGAGCGGATCGCGCGCTGGTAGTCGATCTGCACGCGCCGCAATTGCAGGGCTTCTTCAACATTCCGGTCGACCACTTGTTCGGGTCGCCCGTTCTGGTCAGCTATTTCAAGCAACTGAACCTTCCGAACCTGACGGTGGTCTCGCCCGATGCGGGCGGCGTGGAGCGCGCACGGTTCTTCGCGAAGAAGATGGATGCGGCCCTGGCCATCGTCGACAAGCGCCGCGTGGAAATGAACGTGGCAGAAGTCATGCACGTGATCGGCGACGTCAACGGCCGGACCTGCCTGGTCATCGACGACTTGATCGACACGGCGGGGACGTTGGTCAAGACCGCGGCCGCCCTGCTCGAGAACGGCGCGACCGCAGTGTATGCCTGCTGTTCGCATCCGGTGTTCTCCGACCCGGCGATTGAAAACATTTCGAAATCCGCCATCACGCAAGTGGTGGTCACGAACACGATCCCACTGAGTGAAGCCGCGGAACGCGAGCCCAAGATCAAGAAGCTTTCGATCGCGGGGCTGATTGGTAGAGCCATTCAGTCGATCCACGAGGAAACTTCGGTCAGCAAATTATTCAGTTAGGAAAATCAATTATGGCAACAGTTACCGACAACAACACTTTGGAAGCGCAGCCGCGAACCGCGGGCACCAAGAACGAGGCTCGCCGCGTTCGCCAGGGCGGCAAGATTCCCGCCGTGGTCTATGGTGCGGGGCAGGACTCTCTGCCGGTGGCAGTCGATCCGCGCCAGGTGACGCGCATCCTGAATTCGGAAACCGGACACAACACGATTTTCGATCTAACTCTCGATGGCGCGAAGACCAAGGCCATGATCGTCGATTGGCAATACGAACCGATCAAGGGCAAGCTGCTGCATATCGACGTCAAGCGCATCGCCATGGACAAGAAGCTAGCGGTCATGGTGCCGATCGAGCTGGTGGGCGAGCCGGCCGGCGTGAAGCAGCAGGGCGGAATTCTCGAGCAGATGCTGCGTGAAGTAGAAATCGAGTGCTTGCCCGGAGACATTCCGAGCCATATCGACGTGGATGTCAGCGAGCTGGTTTTCGGCAAGGTCTTGCGCGTCGCCGACCTGCCGCACAGCGAAAAATTTAAATTCCTTACCGATGAGAACCAGCCGGTGGCTCACGTGACGACGGTCAAGGAAGAAGTGGTTGCGACGCCAGAAGCGGTAGCTGCGGAAGCTGCTGCTCCGGCCGAGCCAGAAGTCATCAAGAAGGGCAAGCAGGAGACTGAGGAAGAAGGTGCAGCAGCTACTCCCGAGAAGGGCGAAAAGAAGGAGAAGAAATAAGCTTCGAGCCGCGAGCCTCGAGCGACGAGCGACATGGCGTGAAACTGATTGTCGGGCTGGGCAATCCTGGAATCGAATATCAGTTCACGCCGCATAACTTCGGCTTTCTTGCTATTGATCGGATTGCTAACGAGCGGAACGTCGAGGTGCGCAACCGACAGTGCCGGGCGTTGACCGGGCGAATGCAGATCGGGAACGAGCAGGTTCTTCTGGCTAAGCCGGAGACCTACATGAACCTAAGCGGTCTCGCGGTGCGGGAGTTGTTGGCCGAATACCAGCTGCGGCCCGAGACGGATTTGATCGTGATTTACGACGAACTGGACCTGCCGCTAGGCACGATTCGCATTCGGCAGCGGGGCAGTTCGGCGGGGCACAACGGTATGGAGTCGATCTTCGGGGCGCTGGAAACGCAGGAATTCTTGCGGATCCGATTGGGCATCGCACCCGAGAAGAAGATTTTGAAGCCCTTCAGCAAGCGGCAACTCAAGGTGGTCGATGAGGCACTGGACATCGCCGCCGAAGCGGTACAGGTGATTTTGACGGAAGGTCCGGCGGCGGCGATGAACCGCTTCAACCGCAAAAAGGAAGACGACGCGGCGCCAGATGCGACGTGAGAGATTTGGAGAAAATGAATGAATCGTACTTACGAATTGATGTTCATCGTTCGGCCTGACATGCCGGAAGAAGATCTCGACAAGCTGATTTCGACGCTGGACACTGCGGTCTCCAGCTCGGGTGGCACGATGAAGAACGTCGAGAAAATGGGCAAGCGGCGTCTTGCCTACACCGTTCGCCGGTTTCACGACGGTGTCTATGTGCTGCTGACCGTCGAAGGCAGCGGCGGACTGGTGCACGAACTCGAGCGCAGGCTGCGCGTTACCGAGCCGGTGATCAAATTCATCAGTGTGCGCATCGACGAAGAGCAAAAGCGTCTCGACAAGATCAAGGCGATCCGTGACGCGCGCAAGAAGGTTTCCGCAGCGCCTGCGGCTGCACCCCCTGCCGAGGGCGGCGAAACAACGCCCGCGACGGCTTAAAGCTGAACGGCAGCGGGCAGGAGTGCCCGTTCCACCCGAGAAATGAAGGAGCATCATGGCTGACGAAACAAAAGCACCAACTGCCACGGCCGAAGCGCCGGCAGCTTCCGAAGGACATAGCCAACGTCCACAGTCCCGGGGTCCTCGTCCGGGTGGTGGCGGGTCTGGCGGCCCGCGTGAAGGGGGCCGCAAATATTTCCGCCGCAAGAAGGTCTGCAAGTTCTGCGTCGAGAAGATCGAGAACATCAATTACAAGGACGTTCGCCTGCTGGCACAGTTCGTCGCCGAGAGCGGGAAGATCGTCCCGCGCCGGTTGACCGGAGTATGCACGCCACACCAGCGGCGCCTGTCGAGCGCGATCAAGATCGCCCGCAATATCGCCCTGCTACCGTTCGCGGGACGGGCAAACTAAGTCAGATCAGTAATTGGGTAATTGTGTAAGTTGGTAATTGAGTATTTGATTCACCAACTTACTCGGTCGTTTCCACCGTCGGGGACGGTGGCTTCTCAATTACCCAATTACAAAATTACTCAATTTTAGGAGTCATCTCATGGAAGTCATCCTGAAAGAAGATGTGCCGAAGTTGGGCTCGCGTGGCGACGTGGTGAAAGTCGCCGAAGGCTATGGCCGCAACTTCCTGCTGCCGCGCAAGCTGGCGATCGAGGCCAATTCGGCGAACAAGGCTGTCATCGAGCAGATGAAAGCGGCTTCCGTCCGTCGCTCGGCGAAGGAGAAGCACGAAGCCGATGCGCTGGCGAAGCAGTTCGAAGGCCTGTCGGTCTCGTTCCAACGCCGCTCGGGCGAAAACGACCAGTTATTCGGATCGGTCACGTCAGGCGACATCGCCGAGGCGCTCGAGAAGAAGAGTTTTCATATCGATCGCCGGAAGATTCAGCTGCATGAACCTCTGAAGTCGGTGGGCGAGTTCGACGTGCCGGTGAAGTTGCACAAGGATGTGACGGCGCACGTGAAGGTCGTCATCGAAAAAGAAGCAGCGGAATAGGGCATCTCAGGAACCTTGCCGCCCCCGGCCTCGTATCAGGCGCGGGGGCCATTTATTTTTTCGATCACCCGCGACTGCGCTTGATATTTCATGAATTTTTTACAATTCTGCTCAATCGAATAACAAAACAAGCTCACTCAGCTGTTCTGCACCGAAAGTTGTGCACTGCTAAGACTTGTTGAATCAATGACCTGCGGGGGCTTTCAGCAACAAGGCAAGAACCTTGCCAAACGGCTCCCGACCCTGCTCACGATACGGATGCTGTCCCGTCCATTACTACGCAGGCCGGATACGCTTTTCAGCGCGGCTTGCTGAGGATAGACGAACTGACATGCCGGCCGATGCGTGGGCAGTACCAATTACGGTTGGCGAGCGTTCCTACCCGGGCGTGAAGGGCGCTGCGACAGAGCAGGGTAGCGGAACCCAGGGCCATGCCGTACGGGGCCACATGGCTGGGCAAGGAAACCGCATCGACGACACGATGTTAATCCGCGAGGCGCAGCGCGGGAACCGCGCAGCCTTCGAGGAACTCGTTCGCCATTACGATCAGGCAGTGCTGCGGCTTGCCCTGCACCTGACCGGATCGGAACACGACGCGCAGGACATCTTCCAGGATGCGTTCCTTAAGGCCTACAAGAATGTAGGCAGCTTCCGTTTCGAGTGCTCCTTCTACACCTGGATTTACCGCATCGTCACCAACCTCTGCCTCGATCATCTGCGCAAACGACAAGTTCGTAAGGAAGACGCTCCGGTCTCGACCGACGCAGCGGGCGAAGAGTACAGTCTGCTCGATCAGGTACCGGATGCGCGTGCGGGCGCGAATCCGGAGCGCGATCTGATGAGGCGACAATTGGGCGCGCGCATCAATTGCGCGCTCGATAAGCTCACGCCGCGTGAGCGCATGGTTTTTGAGTTGAAGCATTACCACGGTTTGAAACTGCGGACCGTGGGCGAGATTTTGCACACCACGGAAGAGACGGCGAAGAACACGCTCTTCCGGGCCACGCAGAAATTGCGGGGCGCGCTGTCGGACCTGCGATGAGTCCGTCGGCCAAAAGTTTATTGGAGGAATCCCGAAAGGGCTGCAATTATGAAGTGTGAATGGGTACAAGAAAATATTCTGCTCTACATTTATAACGAGCTGGCCGACGACGCTCGTTACGAACTCGAGCAGCACCTCGGCCGATGTCCGGATTGCGCTGCGGAACTGAAGTCTGCGCGCACGTTCCACTCGACCCTCTCGAAACATCCCGTACAGGAACCAACGCCGAACCTTCTGGCCGCTTCGCGAATGCAACTGCAGGAAGCCCTCGAGACGGCTCCGCAGGGCGGGTTCTGGCAACGACTTACCTTCGACCCCGCGAACTGGTTGCGGCAAGTACGCTTTTCTCCCGCACTGGCAGCGGTGATTTTCATGGTTGGATTTGGGGGCGGGATTATTACCATGATCCAGACAAAGACCAATCCCCCCGACCTCGGTTCAATTCAGAATCCAGCCCAGCAGCAAGTCCCACAGGAAGCTTCCATTACCGGTATTCGCTCCGTAGTTCAGGAATCCGGCTCCGACCGCGTCAACATTAAATACGACACAGTGACGACGCAGGACCTTACAGCCTCGATCAACGATCAGCGCATCCAGCAACTCCTCCTCTTCGCGGCCCGCAGCAATTACAGTTCCGGCGTTCGCATGGATTCCGTCGACCTGCTTACCCAGAAGCCCGACGACACGCGCGTCCGAGAAGCTTTGATGTACTCGTTGCGCAACGACACGAATCCCGGCGTTCGGCTGAAGGCGATCGAGGGATTGGGGTCATACGTGAAAGACGACACCCGGGTGCGAGATGCGGTACTGAACGCTCTGATGCGCCCTGACGAGAATCCCGGTGTGCGCACGCAGGCGCTTCATCTGCTGGGACCCGTAAAAGCAGACAGCAGTGTTCGGGCAGCCTTGCAGCAACTGGCGGGGACAGATAAAAACCAGTACATCCGGTCGCAAGCCCGCACTGTACTGGCGCAGTTACCGGAGATTGACTAGTTAGGTTTTCAGTAGCGCCGGGCATCTTGCCGGCAGTCGCGAGGGCCGTCTCGCCCACCCGACAGCCGCCGGGACGGCGGCACTACGAAAGGCGGCGAAGCTTCTGGACTTCGCAGCGCAACTGAAGTAGACATTCGGAGCCTTGGCTCCTCAAACAAAGGAGAACACGCCCCACTTCACGGGACTTGCTAGGCCCTGAAGGTTGGCTGACAAACGCTATGCTCAAGAAGTATTCACAAATCGCGGGAGTGCTGGTCGCGGTAGCATTCCTTGCTTCGATCGCAACTGCGCAGCAGGTGCGGGTATTCCGCGACGGTGATGCCTGGACCGAAGAAATCACCGGTTCCCTTTCCGCGAGCAAGATTCTTCGCGTGCGCGTGGATTTTGGTGCAGTTCGTGTGCAGGGCGGCCCTCAGCAGGACATTACTTACGTGATCCGCACTCGTTCCTATACTTCGAATGAGAAGCAGGCCCGGCGCGAATTTGAAGCATACAAGATCAACGCCACGACCCAAGGAAATGCCACTCTCGTGGAGGGCGACTGGCAAGGTGGACGTCATCACCTCTGCTCCGGTGAATTTGTCATCAACGTTCCTCGCAATCTGGAACTGGCGAGGCTCGAAACAAGTGGCGGCGACCTGACGGTGACCGGAATTGTGGGCCGCGTGGAAGCCGAGAGCGGCGGCGGAAAGCTTCGCATCGATGACATCGGTGGTCCTGTCACTGCCGAAACCGGTGGTGACAGCATCGAAATCGGTACCGTCAACGGCGACCTGCACCTCGAAACCGGCGGTGGCCGGATCAACATCAACAACGCCAAGGGCAAGGTTAACGCCACGACCGGCGGGGGCAACATCCTGCTCGTCTCCGGCGCCCAGGGAGCAACACTCGAAGCGGGTGGTGGCAACATCGAAGTTCGCAAGTGTGGAGGGAAGCTGACGGTTTCTACCGGTGGCGGTAACGTTGAACTCGGCGACATCTCCGGACCCGTCGAAATCGGAACGGGCGGGGGCAGCATTCGCCTGGGTTGGGCCAAGGGCGTGGTGCGCGCCGAAACCAGTGCGGGACGCATTGAGCTCAACGGAGTTTCGTCAGCACACGCGGAAACCGGCGCGGGTGCGATTCTGGCCAAGTTCATTTCTTCAACCGGTGAGCGTACCGATTCGGTGCTTGAGACTTCGGCCGGTGACATCGTGGTCTATATCGCAGCCGACGTCGCCCTGACCATCCGCGCCAGCATCGATCTGGCAAATGGCCACAAGATCATGTCGGATTTCAACGACATTCGCGTGACCAGCGAAGGCGGCGACTGGCCGGGCCCGAAGAGCTTTACGGCGGAAGGTAAGCTGAAC
Organism: Acidobacteriota bacterium; assembly: GCA_046728215.1. Lineage (GTDB taxonomy): Bacteria > Acidobacteriota > Terriglobia > Terriglobales > Acidobacteriaceae > Gp1-AA133. The sequence continues at coordinate 32,065 of JBKPEB010000055.1, forward strand.
GGCGGCGGGCCAACGCTCAAGGTGCGCACCACTACGGGGGACATTAAGTTCCTGCGGGCCAGCCGGTAAGGATTTGCGCGGCGTGGAACGGTCCACGCCGCGGTCATTTTCAGCAAGAAGCGGCAGATATTGCTGGAGGTTCCCCTATGCGTTCCGTCCTGCTTGCCACCCTGCTTGTTGTACCTCTTAGTCTGGCTGCCTACTCCGCCGAATGCCCGATCCTCGATCACATGGATCGAACGTACGCGTTCAGCCTGGTCTCGTCAGACACAGGCTTCTCGCCCGACGAAGAAAACACCGGCGCCTACATGGGAGTCGATATCGCCGACGTAACCACGGAACGGCTTTCCGCCTTGAAGCTCAAGGATGAGCGCGGCGTCGAAGTGACTATGGTCGATCAGGATGCCCCTGCGGGGAAAGCAGGACTCAAGGAACACGACGTCATCCTGAGCATGAACGGCACGAGTGTGGAAAGCGGCGCCCAATTGCGCCGGATGATCCGCGAAACTCCTGCCGGCCGCGTGGTCACCCTGGGGGTCAGCCGCGATGGCCAGCCGCTGACCCTGAAAGTGCAGCTTGCCGACCGGAAAAAATCCGTAGGGTGGGGGCCAAAGCCGAAAGATTTCAAATTTGAGATGCCGGCTATGCCGGCGATGCCCGAGTTCGATGTGCCCGTTTCGGTCGTGGTCGTGCATTCTTCTCTGCGTAGCGGTTTGATGGTTGAGAACATCACCCCGCAACTGGGCGAGTTCTTCGGCGTAAAGAATGGCAAGGGCGTGCTGGTTCGTTCCGTGGAGAAGGGCAGCCGGGCCGAAAAATCAGGTTTCCGGGCGGGCGACGTCATCGTTCGCGTCAATGATCAGATCGTGCGCGATACCAGCGACTTCAGCCATGCCATCCGCTCAACTACCAGCGGCAGCGTGACCGTAGGCGTGATTCGCGACAAGCGCGAGCAGAATCTGACCCTTCCCTTGCCCGAACGCAAAGACTCCGGCGACCTTTTCGAAGACAGTTTCGACGTACCGGATATCAACTTCGATGCTGAGACTCACATCGATCTGGGAGAGGTCCGCAACCAATTCGCTCGCATGCAGCCGCAAATGCAGTTCGCGCTGCAGGAATCGAGCCGGGCGGTGGAAGAAGCCAGACCCGAGATCGAGAAGGCGCAACGTGACGCCAAGGAAAGCTTGGAGCGCTTACGACCCGAAATCGAGAAGGCTCAGCGCGAGGCGAAAGAAGCAGTCGAACGTGCCCGCCCGGAGATCGAGAAGGCTCGGCGCGAAATGGAGGCCGCGACCGAGCACATGCGCAACGAATTGTGTAGCCAGCACAAAGAGCTGCGCCGCCAGACGCAGAAGATGCGCAAGGAACTTCAAAAACAAAGTGAGGAACTGCGCCGCGAAAACCGTAAGCAA
>JBKPEB010000056.1:0-75219 GCA_046728215.1 Acidobacteriota bacterium
GTCGCTGATCTGTTTCTCGGCCCTAGCATTGTTGCGGACCAAGCCGGCTTGGAGTCGCATCTTGGGCAGAGCCGATCACCGGCCCATTGAACAAAGCGTTCACATGTTTAGGCAAGAACGGAACGGACGGACATTTCGGTAAGAATCAAATCATTAGAATAAAGAGAGGCAGTCATGCACCCAAAAACGATGGTAGTGAATCTGATGGCGTTGTTCTTTCTGGCATCGGTTACTGCGTTTGGCGCCGACAAAGCCGAAGTCAAAGGAATGATCACTTCCCGGACCGGAGAGACCTTGCTCGTGAAGTCCGCGCAGGGAAACGTGACCGTGGTCCTCACCGACGATACCACGACCAAGGATGACAAGGGACTCTTTGGTCTGGACAAGCAGCTCATGTCCAATGTGGTGCTTATCCCCGGACTGAAGGTGGACGTCGACGGAACGTCGGATGAGCAGGGCCGGGTGGTAGCGAAGACCATCACGGTCGATGGCGACGACCTGGAAACGGCCGAGATGATCCAATCCGGGTTGCATCCCACCGCCCAGCAAGTGGCCGCCAACATGCAGGCGATTGAGGCCAACCAGCAGGATATCGCCGCGAACAAGGTGCAACTCGCCGCGCACAAGGAAAACATCGAAGCCAACCAGCAGAATATCGCGACCCATCAACAGCACATTGAGAAGAACATCAAGGACATCGAGGAGAACACCAGGCGTTTTACCGCGTTGAGCGAATATGACGTGAAGGGTGAAGCCACCGTTAATTTCAAAGTTGGTAGTTCCGAGATCGCGGCGAAAGACCAGATAGAACTGAAGGAGCTGGCGAACACCGCCACTCGCCTTAAAGGATACATCATCGAGGTGATGGGCTATGCCGACTCGACCGGCAACGCTGCGATGAACACGAAACTGAGCGAGGACCGAGCCAAAGCCGTCGTCACTTATCTCATGCAAAAAGGTGAGGTGCCGGTGCGGCATATCGTGGCACCGGGCGCCATGGGCGAGTACGGAGCAGCGGCACCGAATGAGACTGAAGCCGGACGAGCTGAGAATCGTCGCGTTGAGGTCAAAATCCTGGTCAACAAGGGCATCGCCGGTAGCTAGGGGATACTCTTCCGACGGTGGTTGGAATTCCGAGTCGCGGCTTAGCCTTGGTCCACGAGAACAGTCACGCATTTCCTTCAGGATTTCGCGATTCGATTACCCCCGTGTCCATGCCGTGATTTACGGGAATACGTCCCCCCCACTCTCTGACAGAAGTGACAGTTTTCACCGTTCGACGTGTCTGCCACCCTCTGTAGGATCGAGGAAATCGACTCTTCTCTTTCTGGCGAGGAGTGCATAGCAGGAATGACAGGAGCTTTGTGGAGGTACACCAGCTTCTGAATCCCCAGGCTCAACGATGGCTTTAAGGGTTTTAGAACCTGTGAGCAGCCTTCTTGAAGGGAGAACGGCAATGGACAAGTTACTCAACGTGATCAACGGCTCAGCAAAGGGGTGTGGCAGTTGCCATACGACAACTTGTGGAACGTGTGGAACCGAAGTTCCTAAAGGTGAACCTCGAACGGTTCTCAACCGCAGGGACTTGGGCCGGGCGGTTCTGGCCGCATCCGTTACCACACTGCTGACCGGATGTTCTGGAAAGGAAGCCACTGAAAAAGCAGTCCAGCCTGCTCCCGCTGCCCCCGCTCTCTCGCCAGAACTCGCGGTTGTCCAGCAGTCAAAAGGCCCGATCATGACAACGCTCGAAGAGTTTTACAAAATGGGTCCCGGGCCATCGAGTTCACACACGATGGGCCCGATGAGAATCACGTATGACTTCTTCCAGCGGGTTTCCAAGCTTCCAGAGGATCAGCTCAAGCGAGCCACTGCGCTCAAGGTCCACTTGTTCGGCAGCTTGAGCGCGACCGGCAAAGGTCACGGAACAGACAGGGCCTCGCTTGCCGGCCTGCTCGGGAAAGCCCCTGCGACGTGTCCTCCCGCATTCCTCGATGGGCTAGCCGCCAATCCCAACGAAGTGCACAAAGTCACAATCGGCCCTACTACCCTCGATCTGACATTGAAGGATGTCATCTTCGACGCGTCGAAAGGCGATTTCCATCACCCAAACACGATGACGGCGAAACTGCTTGCGGGGAGCGATACGCTGTACGAGTTGGAATATTACTCGGTGGGGGGCGGGTTCATCGAATGGAAGGGCTACAAACCGCCCGACAAAGGACAGCCCAAGTATACCTTCGAGCATGCTCGAGATCTGAAGAAGTATCTCATTGACGACAAGATCCCACTGCCAAAACTGCTGCTCGCCAACGAAATGGCCATCTCTGGCAAGAGTGAGAAGGATATTTGGGAGTTTCTCGATCAGGTGTCGGAGGTCATGGTGCGTGGTGTTGACACCGGATTGACGGCTGAGAGCGTTCTTCCCGGTCCAATCAAACTGCATAGCAAAGCTGCTGCGATGCAGCGCAATTTAAAGACATCGGTCAAGGGGGACGCGGGGCGAGCGGTCACGCGGGTGGCGTCTTACGGATTTGCGATGGGCGAGGAGAACGCCCGCGGCCACATTATCGTGACCGCTCCTACTGCAGGTTCCGCAGGAATCATCCCAGCAGTCGTAAAGTCGCTGCGCGATCTCAACACTTCGCAACAAAACATTCGAGAAGGTTTTCTGGCAGCAGCCGCAATTGGCTACCTTTGCAAGCACAACGCCACTCTGTCTGGTGCAGAAGGGGGTTGCCAGGCCGAAGTGGGCGTTGGTTCCTCGATGGGTGCTGCCATGATTGCGCAGGCCTTGGGTGCGAGTCCAAAAGTGGTCTCGAATGCTGCCGAGTCCGCACTCGAACATCACCTTGGCATGACCTGTGATCCGGTCGCGGGATACGTTCAGGTTCCGTGCATTGAGCGCTGCGCTTATGGCGCGGTCAAGGCGTGGACCGCCTATTGCATAGCTAGCGAAGAGATCCCTGAGGAACGTCGTGTCGATCTCGACACCACTATCGATGCGATGAGCCTGACCGCAAAGGAAATGAATAGCAAATACAAGGAGACCTCGGAGGGTGGGTTAGCTGTGTCTGTGGTGCTCTGCTAAGGATGGTTTCTATCTAACTAAAGTACCCCGCAAGCTGCGTTGACTCAGACATGTGCTCATCCGAACTTAATATCCGTCAGTCCGCATCCTGAAGCGATCGGCACTCATGAGGAGAGTTCATGATCCGCGCCCTACATGCATCTGCAGTGTTTGTAGTTTTGATCTTCACCACTTCCGCGGGGGCTCAGCAAACGTCCAAAGTTACAGCCGGAAACATTTGGAATGATCTGGCTTTCCGGGAATCACCGTTTCGTCATTGGAAAGACCGCGCCGCACGACTTTCTCGCTCAGCGACACGCCCTCGTTAAGTCCCAACATCCACAAGTCGCGGTGCTGAGTTGCTCGGACAGTCGTGTCCCCCCAGAATTAGTCTTTGACGCGAGCTTGGGCGATTTGTTTGTGGTGCGATCCGCCGGCGAGGATGACGACCCTTTATCGATCGGCAGTCTCGCATACGCGGTCGTACACCTCGGTTCACGCGTGATAGTGGTTATGGGGCATCAAAGCTGCGGCGCCGTGACGGCCGCCTGTTCCGGTGGGAAGTCGGAGTCGGTGAATCTTGATGCCGTTGTGACTCCCATTGCTGCTTCGTGCGCCAAGATGGACCCGAAGAGACCCGAAACTCTTGATCTCGCTGTTCGTGACCACATCCACCGCGTTGCGCAAGAATTGCGCGTGAAGAGCGAAATACTGAGAAAAGTCGCCGGTGCAGGTAAGCTGACCATCATCGAGGCATATTACTCGCTAGACACCGGAGGAGTGTCGATGCTACCAAATTGAAAAGTCAGGTATTTGGTACGGGTATACATAGTGCCACGCCAAACGCAATGAACCCAATCGACTCTCCATTTCTTGTGCTGGCTTTGTCGTTCGTGCTTCTTTTCCTCTCAGCTTATATCGGCGACCTGCTCCGCAACAGAGTGATTCCTTTGAAGGAAGAGGGGCGGGAGGACTTCAGCGTCGTCTTGAGCGCAACCCTGACCCTTCTGGCACTTCTTATAGGCTTCAGCTTTTCCATGGCCGTCAGCCGCTACGATCAGCGCAAGAACTACGAAGAGGCTGAGGCCAACGCGATCGGAACCGAGTACGTGCGGGCCGATCTGCTATCCGCCGGGGATGCTGCCGAAGTCCGCGAGCTACTGAAGAAGTACGTCGATCAACGAGTGCTGTTCTATACGACACGCAACAACGAGAGGCTCGCGAAAATCGATGACGATACGGTTGAACTACAGAAGCGGCTGTGGTCTGCAGTCCTGCCGGGAGCCGCGGCGCAGCCTACTCCTCCACTTGCCCTCGTAGTCTCCGGAATGAACGATGTGCTGAACTCGCAGGGATACACGCAAGCGGCGTGGTGGAACCGCATCCCCATTGCGGCCTGGGGCTTAATGGCGACCATTGCCATCTGTTGCAACCTGTTGATCGGGTACGGTGCACATCGGACAGATCGGCGCATATTTCTGATCGTGCCAGTTGCCGTCTCCATCGCATTCTTTCTGATTTCTGATATTGATAGTCCCCGGGGAGGCACCATTCTCGTCGCTCCCCACAATCTGCAAAGCCTCTCACAATCCCTGCGTACCCAGTAGGTTGAAGGGAGAGGGAAGGCGGATGACGTGACTGCCATCGCCGACGGAAGTTGACTGAGGCTGAAAAGGGTCGATTGATTAACTGGTGTTTGATTATCCTGCTCTCTCGAAGGGGCAATGCGTCATATCAACTGACCTCGACTTTATCTGTCATTCCTGACAGTTCAATGATTCGTCAACACGAAACTATATTTGCCTTAGTCTAGGACGAGCTCCTACCTCCATGGGCGGACCCAGACAATGAGACAGGAGAAGAGCCGATGCTCAACATAAGGAAATCGCTGACGACGTTGATCCTGCTGCCCGTGGTTCTCGGTTTCTTTTCCATGACTGCCGCCGCCCAAAGGGTCGAAATCTTCGGCGGATACCAGTTCACTCATCTGCAACCAGCCTTCAACGCACATGGGTGGAACGCATCACTTACGGGAAATTTCAAGCATGTTTTGGGCATCACAGGAGATTTCAGCGGAGCCTATAAGCAGAATCTCCATGTGCACACCTACACGGTTGGGCCAGTTCTGACTGCGCGATTGCCCGTGGTGCAGCCCTTCGTGCATGCTTTGTTTGGCGGAATTACAGCGTCCGATGGAGGCTCCAGTACTGGATTTGCCATGTTGGTGGGAGGAGGCATTGATGTGGGTTTACGCAAAGGAATTGGATTCCGAATTGTGCAAGCGGACTGGCTGAGCACACGTTTCTCAGGCGTGACAAGAAATCGAAACGTTCGGGGCTCAGCCGGGATCGTGATGAAATTCTAAGTTGGATTGTGCTTCCGTGCCCATTGGGCATTCGTCTACGGCAAGACTCCGTGGTTCGCAAATCGCCTCTCTAGTCCCAGGAATTCTCAGCGCAGTGTTACGCACGAGACTGTCTTATTGCCACGCCGAATTGCCTTCTTCTGCAATCCTGCTCGTGCCGAGACGGGAACCGAAGTTGTTCTGCTTTTCATAACACTTTAGCGACGATATCGACGAACAGGATTTTGATTATCGTCATTCCGGGAAAAATCATTGCGTAGCCGAGGTCGGGCCTGTCGGTGGGTGCCAGTCTGTTTGAAAAAGTAAGAATCGCCGGATTGCCACAAACGCCTGCCACAATGCCTGCCACTTCATCGAACGGCATCCTGTAGACAAACAGGCCGAGAACCATTACCGGGAGAACGAGAGCGCCCAGCACGACAACACCAAGTCCCAGCGTTTGGAAACCGGTTTCCGAGACCGTCGCCGCGAACTTTGGTCCGGAAGACATTCCGATTTGTGCGAGAAAAAGGGTTAACCCGAAATTTCGGAGAACGAGGTTGGCAGAAAGCGGGATGGTCCAGTTCATGCCGCCCGTGCGTCGGAGGTTTCCAAGTATGAGTGCCACGATCAACACGCCCGCCAACCCCACCATTAGCTTGCCGATAATCGGGATTGGTACTTGCACAGCACCGATCAGAAAACCGAGTGCCATACCTAGACCGATGGAGATGTAGCTGAACTCGGCAGTGCCTTTGATCGAGTCGCCAAAGAATCTGCGCATTGCCGTGAAGCATTCGCGATTGGCTAACAAGCCAACCCGGTCGCCGAACTCGAGAATCAGGTTCGGTTGTGGCAGCAGATCGGCATCGCCCCGCCGAACGTGGAGGACGACTGAGCCATTCTCGCCCGGCAGTTCCAGGTCGCCCAGCGCTCTGCCCACGATGGCCGGACGAGACGCGAAGACACGGAGATAGTCCAAGTGCTCGCGATCCTTGACGAGATGCCCCGGCGCCGCCTCTTCGCCCAAACTCTTTCCCACTTCACTGAGCACCTCTTTGCTGGCACCGACGGCGAGCAAGACATCGTTCTCGGCTACCACTGCAGTGGGGAAAGCGGGCTCATTACGGCCGGCAGATCGCCTTGCGACAATCTGAACGCCCGTCGGCAACGTGGTCATCAGCTCGGCGAGTGTTTTGCCGGCCAGGTCCGCGTTGCGCACCAGAATCTCAAGCATTTCCAGCCCAGTGCTCGCCGACGCTTCGATTTTCGGTTTCAAGATCATAAAAGCCAGGTACAGGAATAAAATGGGACCGGCTACGCCAATTGGATACGAAACCGAGTAGCCAACCGCAGGATCGTCGTTGCGAAGAGCTTCAATAGCAGCCTGTAGTGCCGGCGTGCTGGTTCCCGCTCCCGCAAACAGCCCCAAGGCATTTCCCACGCTGACACCGATCGTTTTCATCAACAGAAAGCTGACAGCACCCGCGAACAGAACACCGCTTAACCCGATTAAGTTTGCGCGGCGCCCGTTAGGGCTGGTTAGGCCGGTGAAGAACTGCTTGCCGTATTGAATGCCCACGGTATAGAGGAAGAGCGCCAACCCCAGCGTTCCGAGCATCGCCGCTGGTACTGACTTCGGTGCAAACCAACCCATCGCGAGGGCGACGAAGAGAACAGCCCCCACGCCGAGAGAAAATCCCTTGATGTTAACCTCGCCCACGAGATAGCCGATCGCGATGGTGAGAAAAAGCGCCATCATCGGCTGCTGCTCGAGAAAGGTCTTGATAAATTCCACGATGGTTCTTTCTCTTGCGAATCAATACACTGTCAATCCGCGATTGCGAAACTGCCCGCGGACACGCTCCGTTAGCTCGACGCCGGGGGGCGCGACATTTGCCAGCGCGTATTCGAGGCCGAGCTTGCGCCACTTGTCTTGGCCCATTTGATGGAACCTGAGAATCTCCACCCGTTCAACGGACTCGAGCCCTGCGCAGACATCGGCCACCCTTTCGACGTTATCGCGATCATCAGTGAGCCCTGGCACGAGGACGAAGCGTATCCACATAGGGCGCTTCAGCGTGGAAAGTCGCCGCGCGAAGTCGAGCGTCGGCTGTAGGGGTTGGTTCGTGACTTTCTTGAAGACCTCCGGGTCACCGGACTTAATGTCGAGGAGATGGAGATCAATGTCCATCAATTCCTCGTCGGTGAACCGATCGCCAAGGCGACCCGAGGTATCAAGGCAGGTGTGCAGTCCGAGTTCCTTACAGTGGCGAAAGATCCGGGTCACGAATTCTCGCTGTAACTGGGGCTCGCCGCCGGAGAGCGTAATGCCTCCCTTACTGATTTTGAGGACTTGCACATAATTGCCGATTTGCCGCATCGCGCGGGAAACCGACACCGGATGGCCGTTGTATTTGTGCCAGGTATCTGGATTGTGGCAGTACAGGCAGCGCAGCGGACAGCCCGTCAGAAAACCCACAAAGCGTAATCCCGGGCCATCCACCGTGCTACCCACTTCCCAGGAATGCACGTATCCGGTCACATCCTCCTCGTCTTGGACTTTTTCGATGTCCCCCGGATGCACCGCAAAATAGTCACGCGCGGCCTTGCTCTCCGCTGCCCCCTTGCGCGTGACGTGAAGATCGTAGCGGCTGCCGATGACTGGCTGGCTCATGCAATTCCTCCTACATGGTGCCGTGGAACGTGCGATTGATCACGTCAAGTTGTTGTTCTTTGGAGAGCTTGACGAAGTTGACCGCGTATCCTGACACCCGAACCGTGAGTTGGGGATACTTCTCAGGGTGCTTCATCGCGTCCTGAAGCGTCTCCCGGTTCAACACGTTGATGTTGACGTGGAAGCCACCGCTCGAAAAATATGCATCGAGCACGCCGGTACCGCGGGCGATGCGATCACTTTCGTTGCCCAATGCGCTGGGCACAACGGACAAAGTGAGCGAGATACCGTCCTCTGCATCGTCGTATGGAATTTTGGCGACCGACATCAAGGCAGCCAAGGCGCCATGCGTGTCCCGCCCGTTCGACGGGTTGGCGCCGGGTGCGAAGGCCTCGCCCTTCTGGCGACCGTCGGGCGTAGTGCCTGTTGCCTTGCCATAGACCACGTTGGAAGTGATGGTGAGTACCGATTGAGTGTGGACGGAGTTGCGATAACTCGGGTATTTGCGGATCTTCGTCATCATCATCGAGACCAGCAAGCGAGCGATGTCATCCGCGCGGTCATCATTGTTGCCGAAACAGGGGAATTCGCCCTCAGTCTCAAAGTCAACAATGATCCCTCGCTCGTCACGCACCGGCTTCACCTTCGCGTACTTGATCGCCGACAAGCTATCGGCAGCATGGGAGAGGCCAGCAATCCCGCACGCAAGCGTACGCAGGACGTCTCGGTCGTGCAGTGCCATCTCGATCGCTTCATAGCAGTACTTGTCGTGCATGTAGTGGATGACGTTGAGAGCATTGACGTAGGTCTTTGCGAGCCAATCCATCGTCATCTCGAGACGATCCATCACTTCGTCGTAAATCAATACATCCGCAGTGATTGGTGGATGCTTGAGTGCCACCTGCTCTCCGTTTATCTCGTCGCGACCGCCGTTCAATGCGTACAACAGAACCTTGGGAAGATTCACGCGCGCTCCGAAGAACTGCATCTGCTTGCCAACCCGCATCGCCGAAACGCAGCAAGCGATGGCGCAGTCATCACCCCATTTAGGCCGCAGCAGGTCATCAGATTCGTACTGGATGGAACTCGTATCGATCGAAGTCTTCACCGCGAAGCGCTTGAAGCCATCGGGCAGTTGCGGAGACCAGAGCACTGTAAGGTTTGGCTCGGGCGCCGGTCCGAGGTTGTGAAGCGTGTGCAGCATGCGGAATGAAGTCTTAGTGACCAGTGTGCGCCCGTCCTCGCCGATCCCGCCCAGCGATTCTGTGACCCACACCGGGTCGCCGGAAAACAGCTGGTTATACTCGGGGGCGCGCAAAAAGCGCACAATACGCCACTTAATCACCAGGTCGTCGATGATTTCCTGGGCTTGGGACTCCGTCAGCGTACCCGCGCGCAGGTCGCGCTCAAAGTAAATGTCCCAGAACGTCGAGAGCCGACCAGCCGACATGGCCGCGCCGTTCTGTTGCTTGATTGCAGCGAGGTAGCCAAAGTAGGTCCACTGAACTGCCTCGCGTGCGGTGCCGGCGGGAGCAGAGATGTCGTAGCCGTAAAGCGACGCCATCTCCTTCAACTCCTGCAGCGAGCGGATCTGCTCCGCAAGTTCCTCACGCGACCGGATCACATCTTCGGTCGAATGATAGTCGTCCAACTCGCGCTTCTCGCGCTGCTTGTCGGCAATCAGAAAGTTCACGCCATAGAGCGCAATTCGTCGATAATCCCCGATGATACGGCCACGGCCGTAGGCGTCCGGAAGTCCGGTGATCACGTGCGCCGAGCGGGCTTTTCTGATGTCTTGTGTGTAGGCATCGAATACCCCGTCGTTGTGTGTCTTGCGGTACTTGGTGAAAATTTCAGCGAGCTGCGGATCTGGTGTATAGCCGTAGCCCTTTAGACTCGTCGCCACCACTCGCCAGCCACCGAAGGGCATGATCGCGCGTTTTAGGGGCGCGTCGGTCTGAAGGCCGACAATGATCTCGCGGTCCTTCTCAATGTACCCGGGCGCATGCGCTAGGATGCCCGAGGGAACTTGCGAGACGTCCAGGATGCCCTTCTCGCGCTCTTGCGCGAGTAATGGCTGTAGCGTCTTCCATACTCCGAGTGTGCGTGAAGTTGGGCCCTCCAAGAAGGCGTCGTCACCCTTATACGGGGTGTAGTTACACTGGATGAATTCGCGGACATCGACACCTCTCTGCCACATGCCGGGGATAAATCCGCGCCACGCAACCTCTGCTCGCTCTTCAACAACTACCGGGCTGGCTGCCATAGTTTCTCCTTGCCTCTCAGCAAATTAAGCGGCTGCGACTGCAGTTCCAATGACTCGCCGAGTGTGGCGCGCAATCATGAGTTCTTCGTTTGTTGGAATAGTCCACACCGAAACCGAACTCGACTCGGTGCTGATGCGCGGCCCCCCTGCGTTATTAGCGGCGATGTCGAGTTCTACCCCAAGCCATCTTGCGTCACCACAAACCCGTTCGCGAATCACAGCCGAGTTCTCGCCAATGCCACCTGTAAAGACGATCGCGTCGAGGCCGCCGATGGCGGCAGCCAGAGAGCCAAGCTCACGTCCGATGCGATAGATGAAGAGATCGACTGCAAATTGGGCGCGGGGTTGAGGGCTCTCCAGCAGCGTGCGCATGTCGCTCGAAATTCCAGACACTCCGAGCAGCCCCGATTGCTGGTAAATGAGCTTCTCAATAGCGCTGGAATCAAGCTTGAGCTCATTCAGGAGGTAGAGAATCACGCCAGGATCGATCGAGCCGCAACGTGTACCCATCGGTAGACCATCTGCTGCGGTAAAGCCCATAGTGGTCGCCACACTCTTGCACGCACGGAGCGCGCACATGCTGGCTCCGTTTCCCAGATGCGCGATCACGACCCGTCCCGAGGAGGCTTTTGGCTCGAAGTCCGGCAGTACGCTAGCGATGTACTCGTAGGACAAGCCGTGGAAGCCGTAGCGACGCACGCCACGGTCAGTGATCGAGGATGGCAAGGCGAATGCCTGCGCAACCTCTTCCTGGGAACGGTGGAAAGCGGTGTCAAAGCAGGCGACCTGGGGCAATTCCGGCCGCCGCTGGTTGAGCACGCGAATCGGCACCAGATTGTGCGGTTGGTGCAGGGGGGCTAGGGGTATGTATGTCTCGAGTTTTGCCAGCACCTGCGGGCTGACTAGCGTGGGGAAGGAAAATTCATGGCCGCCGTGTACGACGCGGTGGCCGACTGCGGTCAGACGGTTATCCTCGCGGCGGGCACTCAGAAACTCGCTCAGGTAGGCAACCGCGCCTTCATGACCAAGTCGAAAGCCTTCCCCCCACTTGTGCGCACCGAATTCCGCTCCTGCTGAGTCTCGGGCAATGAATCGAGGCGAGCCGTAGAGGCCTTCGATTTGCCCGCGGAATTTTAGTGCAAGCTGATCTGCTCGTTCGACGAATACTGAGAACTTGATGCTTGAGGAGCCGGAATTTAGAACCAAAATTACATCGTCCATGTGTCACCAGTTTGCGGCTTCCGGCGTCTGATCATGCTGCGTGGCGCACCGCTTCACTCGTATTGTTACGACGAGCGTGGGCGACAAGCGCCGCCACTGCACACGAAGCCAGCCGGGCCATCACGGAGTCGGCGCGGCTCGTCAGGATGATCGGTACACGAGCACCCAGCACGACGCCTGCGGCGTCTGCGTCCGCAAGGAAAGAAAGGCTCTTGGCGAGCATGTTGCCCGCTTCAAGGTCGGGGACGACGAGGATGTCGGCCCGACCTGCGACCGGCGATTCGATTTTCTTGATCTTCGCCGCAGTCAGATTGATTGCGTTGTCAAGCGCGAGGGGGCCATCGAGGGTGCCACCCGTGATTTGTCCGCGGTCTGCCATCTTGCACAGGGCGGCAGCTTCAATGGTGGATTGCATCTTGGGATTGACCGTTTCCATCGCCGACAGGATCGCCACCCTGGGCTGCGTATTACCGAGTGCGTGTGCCAGATCAATCGCATTTTGAATGATGTGGACCTTGTCCTCGAGTGTCGGAAAGATGTTGACGGCTGCGTCGGTGATGATGATCGCCTGTTCGAGGATGGGTACGTCCATGACGAAGCAATGGCTGATGCGACGCGCGGTCCTGAGGCCGGTGTCACGCGCGACCACTGCCCCCATCAATTCATCCGTGTGGAGACTGCCTTTCATCAGCATCTCGGCTTTGCCTTCACGGACAAGGCGGACGGCCTCCTCCGCGGCAGCTTGGCTGTGAGCCGTATCGACGAGTTCGTAGCGTGAAATGTCTATGCCGGATTGCTTCGCGACAGACTGGATCTTTGCGCGCGGCCCAAACAATATCGGAGTGAGCAGGCCAAGATCGGCGGCCTCGACTGCTCCCCTAAGCGAAGTCTCGTCGCATGGATGTGCGACCGCGGTCAGTGTGGGCGCTAACGTCTTGCAGCGCTCGAGTAGACGCTCGTACTTCGCATGCTTCGTCTCCATGACCAACTCCATATGTGTGCGGCCCAGCCACCAACCGCAGTCGAAAACGAAAATCCGCAGTGGGACCACGACCGTTGACACAGCCAGACAGTCGCGTCGTGAGCGATGAAGCGTATCTATCTTCGGAAGAACCGGCTCTGCTGTAAGCTGCCAAAACTGACAGGTCGAGACAGTTCATGGACCTATAGTGGTGCGGCTGTTGCTCTCCTCAACTGTGCGGTCTGGCTTCAAGCCGCGCTATTCGTCCCCACCTTCGACTGAAGGAATGTGTGGGCCGACGTGGCTGCATGACACTTCCTAACCAAAGGCAAGCTGCCGGGATGTGCGCTCTGATTCAGAACCGGAGCAAAGGACTACGGCCTTGATCGGTTCTTCAGAATTTAAGTACGACCCCGCCAGAACATCGGAAATTGCTCTGCGTCGAGTCGGCGAATTGCGTCCTCAGCCAATCAGCCTGCGCCAAGCGTATCGAAAATCTGGAATTTTGGTAGACGTCGACTCCCCCGCCCATTGCCCAGGAGAAAGAATTGTCGGCCCCCCCTATACCCAGGCTTGTGACGTTGAGGTGTGCACCGCCAAATAAGACATGCCCGAAAGGTGTCATCTTAGAGCGATTGGGGAAGCGCACAACTGGCCCAATTAGATACGTGTAGGTCTTGTTGCTAACTCCGAACGGGCTGCCATAATTGCCGCTGACATCGACGCTTACGCCAAGATACCTACTGACGTACCCGCTTAACGCGGCATTCCAGCCGTTCAAGTTGAACCCGTTAATGTCATGTCCGAGGGCTACGTGGGTGAATTGGTAGCCGCCGAAGATGTTCACCTTGGAGTCGTTCTGTGCTGCGGTAAAACAGCTCAATACCAACAGTATGAATGTAGTTAGGGCCGGAAATCGTAACACGCTCTCCTCCGGAAACACGACCCACCAGCAGGTCGATGCTATGTGCTCGGTGCCCTCCTGCAACTGCAAGAACTGCCAGTGAAACAGTGAAATTAATAATCCGCTGAGCGCATCTGGTCAGTGGTTGGCCTTCATATGCAGGAGACAGGAACCATGAGCGCGCCGCGAAGAGCGCGGTGATGACAAAAGCCCAAGAATGGAAGGCGCTCCCAACACTCCCAAGCTCCCGTAAGTGCGCCCTGCACACGCACTCGACTCCGTACCTCCAACTCCACGCCCTGACCGACTTCGTATAGCCACCTTCCTCATTTGAACGACTTCCCGAAAAAACAATAACTTGGGAAGTCTGCTTTTCGTTCAAGCAAGTCTGCAAGAGTCTCCAACCATAGGGCGCCTTGACACAGTTATGTCCCAGTTTACCGTCGCTCGCGGCAGCTAGGTCAACTTCACCTTTTTCTTCAAGGTGATCGAGCTGGCGGCGAACGTCGGACTGACGCCATCGGTCGCTGTCAGACGTACCGGAAATAACGAGTATTTCTCGAGTCCCAGGTTGCAAGCGGAGTATGAGTTCTACGGTTGCGCGCAGGTCAATCCTGGCGAGCGCGCCTGTAATGGATCGCCCCGGTTCCCAATCGCGCAGGGCATCCGAGTCTCCGTATGCGACGATTGGAACGCCTGGGAACAGGTCATCACCATAAATGCGCATGAAATCGACGGCCGGCCGGGCAACCGCAACGATCGCGCTGAGCTGTCTTTGCGCATACTTACGGCGAAGATAATCGTGGACTGCAATTTGGGCCTCACCTTTCGGCCATCTCGCCGTATCAAGAAACTCTGCGTAGAAGTCTAACCGCGGCCCGATCGCAGGTGGCATGGAGGGAGGGTTTGTTGTAAGCCCCACAGCCCACGAGGAGCATGGGCACAATCAAAAGCAGAATAGAGTGTGCAATCTTCTTTACTGATATGCCAATCCTTCTGGTCGAATTCAGGTGGCCCGAGCGATGCAGCTATTCCTGAGCGGGTCTTATTCCTAGGGATAGCTTCGGGCTGATTGGATTCGGAACGGGCGAGTTAGTTTCTGGAGAGGCAGTCAACTTTATGTGAATGTTTTGTCACGGAGGCAAGTGGAGATCGACCAAGACCAGCGGAGTTCGAAAATCGTCTGCTAGGGCCGACCGACCTTCTCGTTAATTCAGGCTCGATTCCCTTGCCTTGGCAACTTCACCCTCGAACTGCTTCTAAATCGGGCAGGCGGCGCTGCAAACTCCCGTTTGAAAGCTCGGTTAAACGCGGCTTGGGACTCATAACCCACCTCGGCCGCGATTTGCGCTACCGAATAGCTGGTGGAAGATAGTCTCTGTGCGCCTATCTGCAACCGCCAGCGTGTGAGGTACGCCATCGGAGTTTCCTTGAGGTAATGGCGAAAGCGCTCCGCGAGCACAGAGCGCGATTCCCACCGCTGCGTTGCAAGCGATGGCCAGTAGCTTCCCTGTTACGAGCAGGACATAGAGACGAAGGAGAAATTATGAAGAGAAATACCGCACGTGCATCACTGATGATAGTTGTTCTGTTATTCACAGCTGCCAGTTTTGCGCAGCAGCACCAGACCCTTAACTTCAAAGCGGATGTTCCCTTTGAATTCAGCGTGGGCAAGACAACACTTCCGGCCGGCGAGTATCGAGTGTCCGAGATTGCCAACCACACCTTGGCGCTGCGCAACAACCGCAATTGGGAGACCACCATTTTCATGGCTGGCCCTGCAATCTCGCTTGCCGGGTTAACCGCCACGCTGAAGTTTGAGTTTCAAGACGGCCACGCTGCGCTCAGCGAAGTTTGGAGTACCCGCGGGATAGGGTACGAGGTGTCCGTCCCCAAGCGGCCTGTAACGCTGGCGCAGAGCCCTACCGGCGCTGGCGTGTAAGCCATCGCCTTGTCTCCTGTCGGAAAGTAGCGAGTACGGATGAATTGTCGCGGCGGCAGTCAGACGAGGGCGAAAATGCCCTCGCGACTTGCCGGCGCTTGCGGAGTTGCTTCCGTTCGACAGCCAGCTAAAAGGAGTACTTCAATCCAAACTGAATCTGCCGCATGGTGATAGCGAGTGACGTGATTTGCCCCGCAACTCCCGGTCCGTCATCGACGAAATTATCCGGTTGCGCGTAATTCGGGTGATTGAACGCGTTGAAAAACTCGGCGCGGAATTCGAGTCGCTGCCTTTCGGTGAAAGCAAACTCCTTCCGCAACGAGCCATCGAATACGTTCTGCCCGGGCCCGATCAGGCTGTTGCGTCCCGCGTTGCCGAAAAAGAAGGTGCTGCCGTCGGGAATGGGATAGGCGTCAGTATTGAACCATCGAGCAGGAGTGCGCTGATCGCGCGGCAGGTTTCCATTGGCGATTTGATTGGGTCGTACCGCGACTTGCGCTCCGGTGTTCGAGGTATCCGAATTGAGCAGCGGCGAGAACGGGAATCCACTCGAGATGGTGTAAATGCCGCCTACGTGCCATCCACCGAACAGTGCGTTGAGCGCTCGATTGCTGATGTTCGACCGACTTCCCCCGAATGGGATCTCATAGTCGAAGCTGAATACCCAGCGGAGTCGCTGGTCAAAGTCTGCGAGTCCGCGCTCGGCAGCGGTGTCATAGCTGTTCTGCGGAAACGGCGCTGCGCAACAAATCTCAGGGAGGTCGTTGATGGCTTTACTGAAGGTGAAGGCGCTTAAGAAATACAAGCCGTGACTCAGATGCTTTTCGCCTTTCACTTGCAGCGAGTTGTAGTTCGAACTACCAGTGTTCTGAATGGAAGTGAACCCGCCGAAGCCGAGATAGGGTCGTCGCGCCTGAATATCGCCCGGTCCTGGTGTGGGATCTTGGTTCCGATCGGTTACCACTTGCAAGTGAGTACCTTTCGAACCCGCGTAGGCGACCTCGAGACTGATCGCTCCCGGCAAGGCGCGCTGCACGGCCAGGTTCCAGCTTTGGTAGTAGGGAGTGTGCAGATTGGGATCCACGCTCGTTACGCCGGGGTTTATGGCCTGGCTTGGATCCAGTGAGGGAAATCCTTGCGACACGGTGATCACCGGCGTTACGCCGTCGCTGACGAAGCTTGGCTCGTAGAAGAACGGCAGGTTGTACGCTAGCTGCAGCGGGGCGGCCGTACGGATTTCCTGACCCGCGTAGAAGACTCCATAGGCACCGCGAATGACGGTGTTGGCGTCGGGCGTGAAGGCAAATCCGATGCGCGGCGAAAAATTTGCCTTGTCCGCTTTCACCAATGCACGGGAAGCCCCGTTGGTCGCGGCCTGGATCAGGGCTCCAGTCGCGTAGTCGAAATTGCTCTGCCGATTGTTCACCTCGATGATGGGCGAGAAATAGTCGTACCGCAGGCCGAGATTCAGCGTCAGCCGTTGGCTCACCTTCCAATCATCCTGCGCGAACAAGGCGGGGACATGTTGGCGGTTGCCCAACTCGATCACGGTCGAGATGTTGGCTCGTATGGGCAGACCAAGCAGCATGTCGGCGAGACTGCTTCCGGATCCTTCCACTCCAACTTTTTGGGTGAATTCGCCATCAAAAGTGAATTGACCGCGCGGAGCCGCTTCCTGCGAGATGTTGAATTGGCTCCAGCGAACTTCTCCGCCCAGCTTGATAGTATGTGCGCCACGCACAAGAGTGAGCACATCGTTGATCTGGCGTTCCTGACTCGCCAGAATTGTGGGAGCGAACCGCGGATCGCCAACGCGCCGGTAGCCACTCGGGGAAAACAGCGTCAAACCGTTAACACGTGGATCGTTGGGAGCTCCGGGAACCTGGAGTTCGGGCGGGGGAAACGCAGTTCCGTTCGGAGGCACGCCTCGCCGGATATGCACGTAATTGAAGCCCACCCGGACTTCGTTGATGGTCCTCGGCGTAAACGCTCGCGTGTATCCCAAGGATGCACCCTTAGTGTCCTCGAAGCCGTTGCCCGTGCTGGAATTGCCGCCATTCGCCAAGCCTGGGAGAGGAGCAGGACGGACGTCGGTCCTTCCACTCATGGAGTAGCGCGCGAAAAATTGATCGCGCTGCGTAGGGTTGTAATCGAGGCGTCCGTCACCCTGGTCGATTCGGTCTTGCTCGATTGGAGAAATCACAAAGTTCTGCGAGTTGCCCGCCGGCTGATTTGGCTCGGGATAAAGATTCATGAACGCCTGGCTGATCGGGTCGATGCGGTCAGAAGGAATCATGTTGCCGAGGAAAGGCAACCCGTTATTCGGGTCGTAGATGGTGGGCTCGCCAGCATCGGAGAAATTTCCAGCCCGTTCGTTAAGCGTGGGAACTTTAGATTGGAAGTTCAGCGGGTTGCGAATGATCGTTCCCTGGTAGTCGCCGAACCAGAAGAGCTTGTCCTTGATGATGGGACCGCCCAGCGTGCCGCCAAACTGGTTCTCCTTGAAGGACGCCTTCTTCTGCGTGAGATCCTCGAATTGATCCCGTGCGTCCAGTGCCGAGTTGCGGAAGAACTCGAAGATATTCCCGTGATACAGATTCGTCCCCGACTTCGTGATCGCATTAACAACCGCACCGGCGCTGCGGCCGAACTCCGCCGAATACGTATTGGTCTGCAGCTTGAATTCCTGGATTGCGTCGACATTGGTGCGCAAGACCACGCCGCCGTTGTCGTTGGAATTATTGTCGATGCCGTCGAGCAGAAAATTATTCAAAGTGCCACGGGTTCCGTTGGCGACGAAGCTGTTCAATCCGCCTGTGCTGCTGCCACCGGTGTTGCCGTTTGTTCCGGAACTGGTGCGCACGACGCCCGTGGTCAGCGTTGCCAGCTGAATGTAGTCGCGGCCATTCAACGGCAACTGCGTCATCTCCTTGGTCGAAACTACTTCCCCCAGGGAGGATGTGTCGGTTTGAATCGTGGGTGTCTCAGCGGTCACGACAACGTTTTCGGAAACCGAACCAACAGCCATCGCGAAATCGAGGCGTAAGCGGTCCTGCACGCGCACAACGAGCGTGCCCCGCGTCTCAGTCTTGAAGCCGGGCGCTTCTGCGGTGATCTTGTAGCTGCCCGGTCGCAGAGGAGGCGAAGCGTAGTCGCCCGAACCATCGGTTTGCGTTTTTGTCGTCACGTTCGTGGACGTTTCGACAAACGTGACCTTTGCGTTCGCCACTGCGGCGCCCTGACTGTCGCGGACAGTGCCGGCAATAGTCCCCGTGTCCACCTGACTGAATGCTGCGGGAAGCATGAGTGCAACCAATAGAAAGCACAGCCCGAATTGTCGTATGCGCATGTTCGCCCCCAAAGACGCCCGTGTGGAAATGTGGAAAGAATTAGAACATAAATGGAAAGCAAAAGAAAGGCTGACTGGCAAGCAAACAAAGGTAATAGAAACAAAAATGATTTGCCGGAGCGATTATCAACGTTTAGAACCGCAAAGACCGTGATTTAGCTGCACGGGGCAAACGCAAGTCTTGAATTGCCAGCGATGATTCTGTGCGACCGCGGTTTCTTGGAGTCCGGATGCTTGTGCTAGCATTACCCCTTCATCTTTGAGGAGTGCACCACGTGACAGCCAATCGTGCCCATCGAATTAGTATTCCCATCCGGAAGGCAGCCTCGGTTGACTGGGGAAAATGAGCTAATCGAAACACAATCTTTGCAAGCTCTTCAAGACCCACCACCAGAGGACCTGGTTGGTGGGTTTTTGTTTTTGACTGGTATTACGTGCAGATCCGCACGACGGACTGCAAATCCCAACAGGGAACAGGAACATGTCGATCCCCGAGGTAAGTCTCAACCATATCCGCGAAGCCCGCGCAAGAATTCAGAGTTCGATTTACTTATCTCCCTGTCCACTTTCGCCCAGCATTTCCGAAATGAGTGGCCAGCCTGTCTTTCTCAAATTGGAAAACCTGCAGCGCACCGGCTCATTCAAAGAGCGAGGTGCGCTCAACAAGATTCTCACCCTCAGCGAACATGACAAGAAAAGAGGCGTGATCGCGGCGAGCGCCGGCAATCACGCGCAGGGCGTGGCGTATCACGCCCACAGGAACGGCATCAGCGCGAAGATCGTGATGCCTGTGATGACGCCGCTGGTCAAAGTGAATGCGACAAAAGGATACGGCGCGCACGTTGTTCTGCATGGGGACGGTTACGATGAGGCTTACGAGCACGCTTGCGGTCTGGCCGAGTCCGAGCACCTCGCCTTCATCCATCCTTTTGATGATCCAACCGTGATCGCCGGACAGGGCAGCCTGGGCCTTGAAATTCTGGAGCAGGTCCCCGATCTGGAAGCCGTCGTGGTGCCGATCGGTGGCGGAGGGCTGATCAGCGGCATTGCCTGTGCGATCAAGGAATCAAAGCCTGCCATTCGTGTGATCGGAGTACAAGCGGCGCGCATGCCCTCGATGTTGGAAGCGCTCAAGGCGCATCAGCCCACGATCATCCCTTCGAATCCAACCATCGCCGATGGAATTGCCGTTCGGCGGGCGGGAGATCGGACCGTTCAGCTGATCGAGAAGTATGTGGATGACGTGGTGGCGGTAGAAGAAGAGGAGATTGCCAGCGGAATTCTCACGCTGTTGGAGCGCGAGAAGATGCTTGCGGAAGGAGCGGGTGCGGCGGCCGTAGCCGCTCTCCTGCACCGAAAGGCAAAGCTGAAGAACAAGAAAACGGTTGCCTTGGTTTGCGGCGGGAATATCGACGTAACGCTTCTGTCCCGGATCATCCAGCGTGGTCTCGTGAAAGATGCTCGGCTGGTTCGGCTGCAGATCCACCTCTCCGACCGTCCGGGATCTTTGCATCAGTTGACGAAGATCATTGCAGGGCATCATGCGAACATTGTCGAACTACAGTTCGATCGCGCCTATTACGGCGTCAGCCTGGGTGACACGCTGATTGACGTCACGCTTGAGACGCGAGGCAAGGATCAAATCGAGCGCATCCTGGAAGCGCTGGCCGACGCTGGCTATCGCCACGAGCGGGTGCTGTAACGAAAGCCTGTCGCACGCGGAGTGCACAACCTCATTGTGCCGTGAGCGCACGATTGTTTATGCTTGCCTCCGCCCCGGAGGACAACGTGACCTCACTTCGCCGAATTTTGTTGGCATTCTCCTGCTTCCTTGCTTTCAGCGCGAACCTGACGTTGGCATCGGGTCCAACCATCGATCCAGCCCTCTATCAAGGATTGCGCTGGCGCATGATTGGCCCATTTCGTGGTGGCAGAACCGTAGCTATCGCCGGAATTCCAGACCAGCCGAATGTCTTCTACATGGCGCCCAACAATGGCGGTGTCTGGAAGTCAACCGACGCTGGGCATATTTGGGTCCCGATCTTTGACGATCAACCCACCGGTTCCATCGGTGCTCTCGCGCTCGCGCCTTCCAATCCGGAAATCATCTACGTGGGCAGCGGCGAAGGATTGCGGCGGCCCGATCTCTCGGTCGGCGATGGAATCTACAAATCCACGGATGGGGGCAAGACCTGGCAGCATCTCGGGCTGCGAGATGCGCAGCAGATCGGAGCGATTCTGGTCGATCCCAAGGATCCCAATCGCGTTTTTGTAGCGGCTGCGGGCCATCCGTATGGGCCAAACGCTGAGCGTGGAATCTATCGTTCAGTGGATGGCGGCAAGACATGGGAGAAGGTCTTGTCGAAGACCGACGATGTGGGAGGGATCGACCTGGCGTTCGATCCCCGGAATGCACAAACGATTTACGGCGTGCTGTGGGCGTCGCGTCGTCCGCCCTGGACTACGGGTAATTCGTATGAAGCCGCCGGAAGCGGCCTCTATAAGTCCGAAGACGGAGGCAAGACCTGGCGTGAGTTAACCAAAGGTCTGCCTTCCGGCAGTAATCTTGGACGCATTGGACTCGCCATCGCTCCGAGCGATCCCAAGCGCATGTATGCCATGGTGCAGTCGGCAACTGTCGGCGGCGTGTATCGCTCCGATGATGCGGGTGAAAGCTGGACTCGAACGAATTCGGAAGAGCGTGTCTGCGGACGTGGCGATGACTTTGCCTTCATTCGAGTACACCCCAACAATCCCGACACCGTCTACGTTCCCAACACTTCCACGTATCGCTCGACGGATGGCGGACACACCTTCACCGCGATCAAAGGTGCGCCGGGCGGTGACGACTACCATGCGATTTGGATCAATCCGGCGAATCCGCAGATCCTCGCGCTGGCGAGCGATCAGGGTGCGACCATCAGCGTGAATGGCGGCGCTACTTGGAGTTCCTGGTATAACCAGCCGACGGCTCAGTTCTATCACGTCATCACCGACAACCAATTTCCATATTGGGTCTACGGCGGACAACAGGAAAGCGGCAGTGCCGGGGTTGCGAGCCGCAGTGATTTCGGCTCCATCACGTTTCGTGACTGGTACCCGGTTGGCGTGGAGGAGTACGGATACGTTGCGCCCGATCCCTTGGATCCCAACCTCATCTACGGCGGCAAAGTCACAAAATTCTATCGCACCACGGGTCAGACGCAGGATGTTTCTCCTGTCGTGTTGCGCACAGGACAGTACCGGTTCAATCGCACGGCCCCGCTCATCTTCTCGCCCGCGGACCCACATGCTCTCTATCTCGGATCAAACATGGTTTTCAAGACCACCGATGGTGGCAACAGCTGGCAAACCATCAGTCCTGACTTGACGCGTGAAGATCCCGGAATTCCTGCGACGCTAGGCCCCTTCGTCGGAGCCGATCCGGCGAAGGGAAAACATCGTGGCGTGGTCTACTCCCTGGCGCCGTCACCGAAAGACGCGAATCTGCTCTGGGCCGGAACCGATGATGGGCTCATTCACCTAACGCGCGACGGAGGGAAAACCTGGCAGAACGTATCACCGCCCGAGTTGACTCCGTGGAGCAAGATCGCGCAGCTTGATGCATCGCATTTTGATCAGAACACCGTTTACGCTGCGGTAAACCGTCTGCGGCTGGATGATTTGCATCCCTACGTTTATCGCACGCACGATGGAGGAAAAAGCTGGCAGTTGATCACGAACGGGATCGACCACGACCCGGTGAACAGCGTCAGGGAAGATCCGGTCCGCAAGGGTCTGCTCTTTGCCGGCACTGAACGCACCGTGTATTTCTCGGTCGATGATGGCGATCACTGGCAGTCGCTCCGGCTCAACCTTCCTGCAACTTCCATTCGCGATCTGGTAGTGCATGGAGATGACGTGATTGTCGGCACGCACGGGCGGTCATTCTGGATTCTCGACAACGTTACGCCGCTGCGGCAACACAGCGCCGAGATCGCAGCCTCCGCAGCTCACCTTTTCGCACCGCAGGTGACGTACCGGATTCGAAGAAACAACAGTACCGATACGCCGCTTCCCCCCGAAATTCCAGCAGGCCAGAATCCTCCCGATGGCGCCATGCTTGACTATTGGCTGCAGTCGCAGGCGGCAGGCGAAGTGACGTTGGAGATCGTGGATGCGGCCGGAAAGGTTGTGCGCCGATTCTCAAGTGCCGACCAGCCCGATGCGCTCGACGAAAAGGACATCAACGTTCCCACGTATTGGATTCGGCCTGAGCGCCGTCTTTCGACCGCGGCGGGCATGCATCGATTCATTTGGGATTTGCACTATCCGCCTCCCCCTGTCCTGGAACGCGACTATCCGATTTCTGCCATCTATGGTGACACTCCAATCTACCCGCTGGGTGTCTCAGTCCTGCCAGGCGCATATGTTGTCAAACTGACAGCGGGCGGAAAGACCTTTACACAGCCGCTCACGATCAAGATGGACCCCCGGGTGAATGCCTCTGCCGAACAGCTAAAAGCACAGTTTGAATTGGAGACGCAGATCACAGAAGCTCTGCTGCGCGACTCCCGTGCGCTGGCCGAAGTTCGCAACGGCCGCGCTCAATTGAAAGCACTATTGTCTTCCAGCAATGCAAGCGTTCGTTCTCAGGCCGCCGATCTCGACAAGACGGTGGGAGAAATCGAAGGCACGTCCGGCGGATATGGGGCTCAATTCCTCAGCACTCCGGCGGGGCGAGGACTGGCGAGGCTGAACACTGGCCTTGCGAATATTTTGGCGATCGTCGACTCGGCGGACACGGCGCCGACCACTCAAGCCGTCGCATCCTTCGGCGAAGTAAAGCATGTTCTTGACGAACAACTCACTCGGTGGTCAGAAGTTCGAAGTAAGGACATCTTGGCGCTAAATGAGGAGTTGAAGCGTTCTGGTGCGTCGCCGATCGACGTGAACGCAGGAGCCGTGAAGGCTGGCCAGAAGCCGCCCGATGAATAGCGCTACCGGGCGCTAAGCGGACTTCTTCTCGTGTTGCCGCAGAATCGCGTAGGTGGCGTCTTCGATACGGCTGAACACAGTCTGGCTGCGAGGCTGGGCCCGCCGTTCGTTCTGTTCTTTTCCGTAGTCCGCTTCGAGTTGACGCTTCAGTTCACTGACCCATAGATCCGGCATAGGTTCCTCGTAAAACAAGCATTCTGCAGTCGAAAACTGGTTTCATGGAATTGCCTTGCTTGGTTCGTTAGGCTGCAAGCAACCTATTTGGGAATGCGGCGTTCATCGAGGTAGCGGTGCAGGGCATCCTGCCAGGTCGGCATGGAAATCCCGTGTTTCTGGAGGCTCGTTAGAGATAAGACGGAATACGCAGGCCGCTTGGCGGGACGTACAAACTTGTCGCTGGAGGTCGGATGCACACGCGCCGGAAGTTGAGAGGCTCCGACAAGCTCGGTTGCGAACTCATACCAGGTGCAATCATCTCGATTGCTTGCGTGCACCGTTCCGGTTGCCGCCTGACGGCAGAGAGAAACAATAGCCCGCGCCAGGTCGACCGTGTAGGTTGGACTGCCACGCTGGTCGTTAACGACCTCGAGGTAATCACGGGTGAGCGCAAGATTGAGGATGGTATCCGGAAAACACTTTCCGCCCACACCAAACACCCACGATGTTCGAAGGACGCAGGCTTTCGGAAATATCCTACGAATTTCAATTTCCGCTTCCGCTTTCGACTTTCCGTACACGGTCTGAGGCGCTAGCGCTTCATCAATCTCGTAAGGCTGTCGGCTCTCTCCGTTGAAAACATAGTCGGTACTCAAGAAGATGAGGCGAGCCCCGGCTTGTGTCGCTGCTTTCGCGACATTCACGGCGCCATGGCAATTCACGTCGAAAGCCAGATCGCGATTAATTTCACAACCGTCGACATCGGTGTAAGCCGCCGCTAGCACAACCCACTCGGGGCGATGCTCTTGGATCGCGGCGGCTACCTGATCGTAAGAACGGATATCGGCATCGCGCGAACCGAGTCCAGTGACTTCATCTCCGCGCCACTCGCGCATCAGCGCATGGCCCAGCAATCCCGTAGCCCCGAAGATAGTCACGCGCATGGGGGTCTGCTTCTAATCGAATTTCTCGGCATCGCGAAACCGGGTGCCCCGCTGGTCCTTGCCGGAGACAACCGGTTCGCTTGTAAGTTGCCAATCGATCGCCAGTTCCGGATCGTTCCACGCCAGCGTGCGTTCTGCCTCCGGCACGTAGTAGTCGGTCGCCTTGTACAATACGTGTGCGTCTTCGGATACCACGCGGAAACCATGCGCGAAGCCGGGCGGAATCCAGAGCATGTGTTTGTTTCCGGCCGACAATGTAACAGCGCTCCATTGCCCGAAGGTTAGGGAACTCCTTCTCAGGTCGACCGCCACGTCAAGAATTTCTCCAATCACCACGCGGACAAGTTTGCCCTGTACATGTTGTATCTGGTAGTGCAAGCCACGGACGACGTTGCGAGTGGAGTAGGAATGATTATCCTGCACGAATCGTTGGTGGATGCCGGCCTCGCTCATGGCCCGCTCGTTATAACTCTCCATGAAAAAGCCGCGGGTATCGCCGAATACCTTGGGTTCCAGGACGAAGACACCCTCTAAAGGCGTGCTGATCTTTTTCATGGGTGTGCGATCACCAGTTAGAAGACTTTGTCACGAAGCAACAAGAGCAGATACTCGCCATATCCATTTTTCATGGAGTTGCCCGCAGCCTCCAGTTGCGCCGCCGAAATGTAACCGGAACGGTAGGCGATTTCCTCGGGGCAGGCCACCATCAGGCCCTGACGCTTTTCGATTGCTTGGATATAAAGGGACGCGTCCATTAACGATTCATGCGTACCGGTATCGAGCCACGCCATCCCCCGACCCATCACGACCACCTCGAGTTGACCCCGCTCGAGATAGGTCTTGTTTACATCGGTAATTTCCAACTCTCCACGCGCGGAAGGCTTCAGCGACTTCGCGATCTCGACTACGTGGTGATCGTAAAAATACAGTCCGGTCACTGCATAGCGTGACTTCGGTTTCTTCGGCTTCTCCTCGAGACTCAGCGCGCGTCCGTTCTGGTCGAACTCGACCACGCCATAACGCTCTGGGTCGTGTACGGGATAGGCGAAGACTCTTGCCCCCGTGCTCGCTCTTGTAGCCGCGCGCAGATCCTTGGCGAGGTCATGTCCGTAGAAAATGTTGTCACCCAACACCAACGCGCAAGCGTCTGACGCGATGAACCGCTCGCCCACCAGAAAAGCCTGGGCAATCCCTTCGGGCTTCGGCTGCACAGCGTATTCGATGTGAATGCCATACTGACGTCCATCGCCCAGGAGTCGTTCGAACTTCGGTGTGTCGTCGGGCGTGGAGATAACCAGGACATCCTGAATGCCCGCCAGCATCAGTGTGCACAGAGGATAGTAGACCATCGGCTTGTTGTAGATCGGCAGCAGACTCTTGCAGGTGGCCTGTGTTACCGGATACAGGCGAGTGCCAGACCCGCCCGCCAGGATGACGCCTTTGTATTTCGGACTGCGCGCAGACACGCTTGGCATGATCAGTGCGATGTACCTATTTCGCTCGCGCTGGAGATGTGGCTACTGCCCGGCCAGAGTATTGCTGGTCCATCCACTGTCGATAAGCGCCGCTGGTCACCTCTTTGGTCCACTCATCGTTCTCCAGATACCAGAAGACCGTCTTTCGAATTCCGCTCTCGAAAGTCTCCCCTGGGTGCCACTGCAGTTCTCGCTCGATCTTCCGCGCGTCGATCGCGTAGCGTCGGTCATGACCGGGGCGATCCTTGACGAACGAGATCAGATTACGATGCGGAACAACGGCATCTCGGGGACAATATTCGTCAAGAATCCCACAAATCGTTTCGACGATCTCGATATTCGTCTTCTCGCTCCAACCGCCAAGATTGTAGGTTTCTCCCGGCCGTCCCCTAGCGAGCACGGTGCGCAGTGCCTCGCAATGGTCGCCGACATACAACCAGTCGCGGACATTCTTCCCGTCCCCATAAACGGGTAGAGGTTTTCCTGTGCGAGCATTCAAGATCATCAGCGGAATCAGTTTCTCTGGAAACTGAAACGGGCCGTAGTTGTTGGAGCAGTTCGTCGTCAACGTGGGAAGTTGGTAGGTGTGGTGGTAAGCCCGCACCAGGTGATCGGCAGCCGCTTTCGATGCCGAGTATGGGCTGTTCGGTGCGTACGCGGTGCTTTCCGAGAACGCCGGTTCGGACGGGCCCAATGATCCGTACACCTCGTCGGTCGAAACCTGCAAGAAGCGGAATGAATGCCGGTCGTCTGCGCTCAATTCCGACAAGTAGGCTCGCGTTTCTTCTAACAGGCAGAAGGTGCCGTGGACATTGGTGCGAATGAAATCATCCGGCCCGAGAATGGAACGGTCCACGTGGC
Organism: Acidobacteriota bacterium; assembly: GCA_046728215.1. Classification (GTDB taxonomy): domain Bacteria; phylum Acidobacteriota; class Terriglobia; order Terriglobales; family Acidobacteriaceae; genus Gp1-AA133. The sequence goes on from JBKPEB010000056.1 coordinate 27,145, forward strand.
TCTCCGCGGCGAAGTGGATGATGGCCCGCGGCGCGTAGCGCCGCAAACATTCTGCGACGAGTTTCCGGTCGGCGATGTCGCCCTGTACAAAGGAATATCGAGGATTCTCAGCGATACGCTCGAGGTTGCGTGGATTCCCGGCGTAGGTCACCTTATCGAAATTGACAACCTGCGCTTCTTCCCTCTCAATCCATTGCAGGATGAAATTGGAACCAATAAAGCCGGCGCCTCCGGTTACAAGGATCGTGTTTTCCATCAGGTAAAAAATCCCCTTGTTCGGTCGTTGACCGCCCTTCCAGTCCAACGGCGCACTCGGACTGCGCGGCCGATCTAGCGAGCCTGGTTGATTGTAATTGAAAATACGGGATTGCCACGCCGTCGTCGGGCCGTGCGCCGGGTTTGCAGTTGTGATGTTGTTACTTCCCCACCGTTGCCGTCACGCGTGGACGGCTTGGCACAAGGTGTTTGGTTGGCGTTTGAGTGGGCTTTATTTTCCCCGGAGTCCAACCCATCATTTCCAGGTAAGCCTGTTCGATCTGGCTGGCAATGCCCGACCACAGGTGTTGCTCCTCGATTCGCTTCCGGGCAGCCCGACCGGCGGCTGCGCGCAGGAATTCTGCGTGAATCAGAAGAGTGAGCATCTTTCGCAAGTCCGCACAGTCTCCGGGATGAAACGTAAATCCGGCGTCTTGCATCAGTTCCCGATTTTCAGGGATGTCGCTGACAAGAACGCAAAGACCCGCACCCATTGGCCCCACCGCTGGCAAGCATCGACGTTCTATTGGCGGACTCCAGCCAAATGCAGTTGCAACTTCTCACGGGAACTCTACGCCGCCGCCCAGAGTTTACCGTGACCGCCTGCAGCCTCGATCCCGAATTGATTCTCAAATCCCTGGAGGTTTTCCGGGTGGACGTCGTCCTGCTGGCGGCCAGCGGACAGGGATCGACCTGGCAAGACATGGCGCTCCTACGGCGCATTCATATTTCCTACCCGCGGGTGCCAAAGATTCTTGTTCTTGAGGCCCTTGATCGCGAGTTGGTGGTGAACGCTTTTCGCTCGGGTGCGCGCGGATTGTTCTGTTTCTCGAGATTCCCTTTCCGGGCATTGTGCAAATGCATCCAGGTTGTACACCGCGGCCAGATTTGGGCAACTGCTGAACAGATCAACTGTCTGATCGAACTGGTGTTTCAGGTACCCTCTTTGCGAGTCGTCAGCGCGAACGGAGGCTCTTATCACACCTCGCGAGGAGCAGGTAGTAGCGCTGGTGGCGGAAGGACTTTCCAATCGTGAGGTTGCTCAGGAATTGGGACTCAGCGAACACACGGTCAAGGAGTACTTGTTTCGCATTTTCGAGAAGCTCGGCATTTCTACCCGGGTCGAACTGGTTCTGTATGCCGTGAACCAGGGCAATTACCGCCAGGCAGAGTGGTTGCCTGGGGGTCAGCTGATCGAAACTTGCCACTCGCAACCGTGCCACGGTCTGTCTACAATAGGGGCTCCAAGAAAAATCAGACTGTGCCGGAAAACTCGAACAGATCCCATCGCCGGTGGACCGTGATTGCCGCTGGACTTCTGGTCCTTGCGATCGCCATGGTGGTTATCTACACGCGGGGCGCCGCCTTTCACAGCCCGGTGGCCGCCGTTGTCCTCGCCGCGATTGGCCTGGCCGCAGTCCTGTTTCAGCGGCGCTTGCTTCAAGACTCCCCTTCACAGGTGCGGGTCCCGCAGTGGCTGAATGTGATCGGAATCGTGTGCGCGGTCTTTGCGCTATTCGCGGACAGGATCGGACTTGGACCGGATCTCTACCAGGTGGCCGCTCTCGGCGCAGTGGGATGCTTCGGAATCAGCAGTTCGATCGTTTTGGATCGGATTCGGAAACGCCGGCCCGCACCGAGTGATGCGGACAAGATACCCGCCAACACACGAGTTTGAGCGGCGCCACTACCGGAACTCAATCGCCAAACTGGTTTCCACTTCGACAGGAACGCCGCTCTGCCGGTAGGGCTCAAACTTCCACCACTGCACCGAATCCATTGCGGAGCTTGTCAGGACCTCCGGTCCACTGACCGGACGCACACTGATGACCGAGCCATCACGTCCAATGACTGCGGTCAGCACAGCCACACCGGTGACCCTCCCCACAGGCGCGACGGGATCGACCTTGTGCACCAGGAGCTTCTGCATCACCTCGAAACCGACCGCGACTGGCGGCTGCACGACTTCTTCTGACCGTCCCGGCAGGCGCGATTCCAGTTCCTCCCAGCCTTGCTCCCACTGCCACCAACCCACGCCCACCGCCACAATTACCGACGCGGCCAGTAACATGAAAATCTTTCGCCGAAAATACCGCGAGGCGGCTTGCTGCCGGCGAGACGCATCTGCAAGGAACTTGGGGGCGAGCTCTTTTCGCGCCGGAGCTTCACGGGAAAGCGCGATCTTCGTCTGCGGCGCTGCTTGCGGTCGCTTCGGTGCTCCCAAAGTCCAAGCGCCCAACATTGCTTGCTGATCAGCGGGGATCGACAGAAACTGCAGCCCGCAACGAAGTCTTTCCTGGTAGCAAACACGAGCCTTGGCCAATACTGCTCCCGAATCAGGTAAGCGGAATTCAACGCCGACCAACTCTCCCGGGAATAACTCGGCTGCCAGCACTGCTCCAATGCCACCCTCGCCGACGTCGACGGAACGGCCCGGAACCGCGTCGGGCACGCCTGAGCGCAACACCGTCACATTGAGCGGAACCGCCACTCTGCGTCGCGGTGCGATTCGCGGAGTCAAGGCTTGCTGTCGGTTCGCCGAACTTTGCGGCTCTGTAAAGGTGATCGTGCTCATGTCCCGCTCCCTCTTCGCGTGGGTCGACACTTCGGACCCGCATCTTGGCCAGATGCGACGAAAATGGCTCGTTTAGAGGGTTATTGGAGCGCAGTATATCACTCTGAGATAGCAGAACCTAGCTGTCAGACAGTGCCGGAAGTACCTGCCGGTATCGAAAGTAGCAAGACCATCGGACGCGTTAGCGCGAGTTCTCGCCTTCTTTGTACATGTACTTGATCGCCGGCTTGTAGACCACCAGATTCGGCTGGGACGTGCGGTTCACCTTGAGGCAATGCTTGTCATACCACTCGATGACCCCGTGCACCTCTTCGCCATCGCGCAGAACAATCACCATCGGCGTCTTGCTCTGCATCTGTTTCTGGTAGTAGAAATTCTCGGCGTTGGTCGTTTCCGGGGGTGGTGTCTTCTTCCCACCACCACCGCCAGCGGGGCGTTCGCGTCGTTCCATGGGGGCCTGGGAATGGGTAGAGTTGTGATCGTTGCGGTTCAGGGAAGGCCGGATCAACTTGCGGTTCGCAAAGCCTTCCTGCTCTAGAGGACGTTCGGTTGGCATGGAATCGATTACATCCTTCATGGCACCACCACACGAATCCAGGGCGCCGACCACAACACTCGTTGCTGTGCTTGTGGAAATGAGGCGTGGACTTTCCATTTAACGTAGCACAGGAATCTGAGCTAGACAATCCTCAAGTGATGGAAGGGCAATGACTTCGGGAGTTGGAGTACCGGGACGGCCTTCGGGGCCGGGTCTCTAGGCCTTCTCCAGGGCCGCCTCAAACGCGTCCAGCGAAAGCGACCGCATCAGGTTCCGGCGCATGCCGCGCTCAACTTCCGACAACCGGTCGGCCGCCGCGGAAATCCATTCGAAGTCGCCCGCCGCTGCCAACTTCTGGAGTTCTCCCATTATGTCCGTGTTATGTACCAGATCAGAGGCACCCGAACTCAGAAACATCAGATCCTGCAGCAGCGAGTACAGTGTGCGTATGAGTTGCTCCGTTTTCTCGCGTCCGTCCCCGCCTGGACGGTACGTCTCGGTCACTTTGAACAATTCGCTGTGATCTCCGGTGCGAAGCGCTGTGTTGAGAATCGTCAGCGCATGCGCGCGAGCCGCGCTGTACTTTACTAGATCGAAGCTGCGCGCCTGGCCGACCGCACCCTCCGAAAGCCGTGCCACCAGTTCGCGTTGCTTGCCAGTCCACTCCGGGTGCTGCTTCGCCAAGTCTCTTTCGATCTCCCCGGCTGGCAGTGCACCGAGAGTGAATGTCATTGCCCGTGACCGGATGGTCGGCAGCAACTCGCCCACATTCTCCGTGAGCAGAAAAATCGTCGCGAACTCCGGCGGCTCTTCCAGAACCTTCAAGAGAGAATTGGCCGCCTCCTTCATGAAACTCGAGTCAGTAAAGATGTAGACGCGTTCCTTGGCTTCCGCCGGACGGTAGTAGATGCTCTCAATGACCTTGCGAACCTGGTCAACTTTGATCACCAACTGCGGAGGATCGGGTGGGATCACAAGCAGATCGGGATGCGTCTGGATCAGAATGCGCGTTTCTTTTTTGTCCGTCTCGCGAAGATTCTCACGCGCCTCGACCGCTTCAGCGAAGCGCGCCTCCAGATCTTCAGCCAGACTGAGGCGTGTACAGTTGGCGCACTTTCCGCAGAAATCCGGGAGACCATCAGAAACTGTTTGTTCCAGACAGTTCATCGCCTTGGCAAGCATGAGGGCCAGGGTGTACTTCCCCGAGCCGGTCGGACCGGCCAGGATCATCGCGTGCGGGAAGTGCTCCCGCGCGAGCATGTCGCGCAACCGGTGGACGATCTTTTGGTTGCCGTGGAAATCAGAGAAGGGCACGAGTGAAAATCTAACACGTCGCGACGCACCATGACCCGTGGGCGACCAACTCCTACTGCGCCAGCAGCCCAGGGTGGATACCTTCTCCCAGCACAAACGTCGCCCCCACCGCCCCGACCACCGCCGACTGCCGTGGTAATCCGAGATGCTGCCGGATCCGGTACACGCTCTCAATTCCCGTGCAATGAGCGCCCACAAAGTAAGAAAGTCCGAAGCCTTTCAGCTTGTCGGCCGTCCAGTCGAGTTGCTGGTCCGTCGCCGGAAACAGATGGACGCCGCCCACGACCGCGTAGACTGGGGTATCGGCAAATTCCTTCTCCGCGAAAGTCAGGATGTTGATCACGCCGGCGTGGCCGCAGCCCGTAATCATCACCAGACCCTTCGCAGTATTCATGATCAACGACTGGTCCTCCGGAATCGTATCTTCCACCAGCCCGTCTGGCGATTTCACTTTGCCTTTCACCGACCAGTTGTGTTCCGGGTACGTGCGCGGCACGGGGCCGGTCAGCCATGCTCCCGAAAAGATCTCGACCGGCTGATCGTGCTCCACGAACTTGCCGCCGGTGCCTTCATACTCCTGGCGAAGAGCTATCATCGGATTGCCCTCTTTCCCATCGCTCCCCGGCCGGCTCCAAAAGATCCCTTTGCCCACATGCGCCACCGACAGCGCATCAGGATTTTTTTTCATGAACTCGCGCCGTAGCGTCAGCAGGCCGCCGACGTGGTCATCGTGGTTATGCGTGAGAATGACCTCTCTGACCTCACTCAGATCGACGTTCAATTCGCGGGCATTCGAGAGCACTGTCTCCGGGCGTGCCCCCGTATCCACGAGAATGCGATGGCCATCGCTCTCGACCAAGGCGGCGAAGCCCCACTCTCCGATTCCCCGATCCGCAAGCATCGTGGAAAGAATGGTGACCTTGAGCGTCTTCACTTGTGCATGCGACGGTCGGGTCGCGGTTTGGGCCTGAAGCGCACTCCAGTTCGTAAGCACGAACACGCACAACACGAAGACGCGAAGGAAGGCGTTTGACATAAGCAAAGGATTGTAGCGCGCGCTAGTGGGGTTGTGGAACGCGAAACCGGCGCAACACTGCATCAAGAATCTTGGCGTGAGTTTGTGAAGGAGTTCCACGCGCATCAATCACCGTGACCCGTTCCGGTTCGCGCCGTGCGATCGCCAGGTAGCCATTCCGCACCCGTCCAAAAAACGTGCGGTTCTCCTGCTCGAAGCGATTTTCGTCCTTTTGTTCCCGGCCGTTCTTCGCGGACGCCTGGTTTCGCCGCCGTGCTCGCTCCACGCTGCGTGCGACGTCCGAGTCCATCAGAATCGTGAAGTCTGGTTGCAGGTCGTTACAAAGAATGCGATGCAGTTCCAAGACCGCCTCGCTACCCAATTTGCGGCCCGCCCCCTGATACGCTTCGGTCGAATCGGTAAACCGGTCGCACAACACCAGTTTCCCCTCCGCCATGGCGGGCGAAATTACCTCTCGGATGTGTTGTGCCCGCGAGGCGAACATCAGCGCCATCTCCGCCATCGGCGAAAGCCCTGTAGTACCTGAGTCCAGAATCACATGTCGAATCTTCTCGCCGGTAGCGGTGCCGCCGGGTTCTCTCGTCACCACAACGGAGAGCCCACGCTCTCGCAGAGCTTTCGCCAGTTTCTCGATCTGCGTGCTCTTGCCCGTGCCATCCAAACCTTCAAACGTAATGAACTTGCCGCGATGAGATGGGGACACGGATGGATGATAAAGCAGGAAAGCGCAGGTGTCAGGTGTTTAGGTCTCAGGTTTCAGCTCCTAAGAATCTTGGAATTTGAAAAGTCAGGTTTTCCGCTCGCTGCTCTTGAATTGTCATCCTGAGCGAAATGCGGCGCCAGCCGAACGCAGTCGAAAGCCTGCCCTGAACGAAGTCGAAGGGGACCTCGTGTTCGCCGGCGATGCCACCAGTTCCCCAGACTTTCTCATTCCTTCTGTTGCGACATGCTCGGCCTACCGCTCCTCTTTCCCCACCCACTTCGGAACATAAGGAACCTCGTAGTTCCCCAAGCGATCCAATAGTCGCTCGGGATCATCATCCACAAGCAGCAACTGACGATGTTCTGCCCGAATAAATCCGTCTTCGGCAGCCCGGTCGGCAAGACTGAGCAGGGCATCGTAGTAGCCTTCGACGTTCAGGAACGAGCATGCCTTCTTTTGCAGGCCCAACTGCGACCACGTGAGCGCCTCACAAAACTCGTCCCACGTGCCGAACCCGCCCGGCAGAGTCAGGAAAGCATCCGCCAGGTCAGCCATCAGCGCCTTGCGCTCGTGCATAGACCCAACCACATGCATTTTGCTGAGTCCACGGTGCGCGATTTCCTTTTCTTCCAGAGCCCGAGGAATCACCCCGATCACGTGGCCGCCGCCCGCGAGACACGCATCCGCCAAGGCTCCCATTAAACCAACCTTCCCACCGCCGTACACCAGCGTCACCCCACGCTGAGCCAGCAATTCTCCGATTCGTGAAGCCGACTCGCGGTAAGCCGGACGCCGCCCAAAATTCGCCCCGCAAAAAACACAAAGTGATCGCATCACAATTCAATTCTAATGGCACCTGGCACCAGGCACCTGAGAGCGAACACCCAACACTCAACACCCAACACCCAACACCTGCCCCTGACACCTGATATATTCATCGGTTTGCCGGCCACTGGCCGAGCTTTGCTGGGATCACAAGGAGCCTTGCCGCATGTCCTCACTTCGAGGTCGTGTTGTGTCTGGATGTATTGTGCTGTTCGCGCTGACCATCTCCGCATTCGCCGTCGGTCCAACCGTATCCATCGCGGTCGACGCCAGTGAAGCGCCGCGCAAGATCATTCATGCGAAGCTGCGCATCCCGGCAAGCGCCGGCACGCTTACCCTCTATTACCCCAAGTGGATTCCTGGCGAACACGCGCCCGACGGCCCCGTCATCGACTTGGCGGGTCTGAAATTTTCCGCCGCCGGACAGCCCCTGAAGTGGCGCCGCGACCTGCTCGATGGGTGGACGATCAATGTAGAGGTCCCTGCCGGTCAGAACGAAGTGCTCGCCGATCTCGACTACCTTGAGCCCGCCACCCTGGTGGGCGGCTTCTCTTCGGGTTCCTCTGCGACCGACAAGCTCTTGATCCTCAGCTGGAACCAGGTGGTACTTTACCCGAAGGGCTGGAAGAGCGACGACATCACCTTCAGCGCCAGCCTCAAAATTCCCGAGGGCTGGAAGTACGCGACATCTCTCCCCGTCAGCAACGCGAATGGCGGCGACCTTCATTTCAATCCTGTACTTCTCACTATGCTGGTCGACTCGCCGGTCTTGACCGGCCAGTATCTGAAGGCGGTCCCATTGACTACGGGCCAGCCTTCCGCCGAACTCGACGTTGCCGCCGATAGCGCGGCCGCCCTGGAACCTCCGCAGGAGGTCTGGGATCACTACAAACAGCTGGTCGCCCAGGCCGGCGCCTTATTCGGTGCGCAGCATTACCAGCACTATCACTTTCTCTACACGCTGAGCGATCACGTCGCCCACTTCGGACTCGAACACCACGAGTCCGACGACAGCCGCGTAGGCGAACGCGGCCTGGTCGACGAGACGGACCGCAAACTCGAAGCGTCGCTTTTGCCCCACGAATACGTGCACAGCTGGAATGGTAAGTATCGGCGCCCCGCCGGTCTGGCAACGCCCGACTACCAGGAAGCGATGAAAACGGATCTTCTCTGGGTCTACGAAGGTCTAACCGAATATCTCGGCGGCATTCTCACTGCGCGCAGCGGACTCTGGACTCCCGAACAGTTTCGCGAATACCTCGCCGGTGTAGCCGCCGACCTCGACCACGTTCCGGGCCGCACTTGGCGAAACTTGCAGGACACGGCCGACGCCGCACCGCAACTCTATTTCGCACGCCATACTTGGTACTCCTGGCGCCGTTCCGTCGATTTCTACGACGAAGACACACTCAATTGGATGTGGGTCGATGCCATCATTCGCCAGCAATCCAAAGGTGCAAAGTCCCTCGACGATTTCTGCAAGCTCTTCCATGGAGCACCCGGAGGCCCGCCAGTTGTGAAGCCCTACACCTTCGACGATGTCATGAAGGCCCTGAACCAGGTCGTTTCCTACGATTGGGCAGGCTTCTGGACCGAGCGCCTCACCAACCACGGCCCCGGCGCGCCGCTCACCGGCATTCAGGAAACAGGATGGAGGCTGGTGTACCAGGACACGCCCACCGATTATTTTCGCAGTGACGAACGCGAAGCGGGACAGATTCGAGAGATGTACACGGTTGGCCTGCGGCTTCGGGAGGATGGGTCTGTCATCGATACCATCGAGGGCATGATGGCCCCCAAAGCCGGCATCGGACCCGGCATGAAGATCATCGCCGTCAACGGCCGTAAGTTCTCAGCCGACGTCCTGCACGACGCCATCAAGTCCGCCAAGGGCGGCAAAGATCCGATTGACCTGCTCGTGGAGAACACCGACTACTACAAGTCTTTCAGAATCGATTATCACGAAGGCGAGAAGTACCCAACCCTCGTGCGCGACGAAAGCAAGCCCGACCTGATGGCCGATATCCTCAAAGCCAAATAGGAACACACAAGGGGTTGCAAAGGTAGCTACTGCAAGCAGCACCAGAACTTTGCTTCGCGCCCTTGCCGATCTTCGCGGTTAAGAGGTTTTTCCTCCGCGATCTCTGCGGTCGTTCTCCGCGCCCCCTGCGTTTAGCTTTGCGCGTCAACCCCAGCGAACAGGTCCGACTCCGGATGCAGCGTTCCGGGTTGTGACACCGCCGCCAGATGGAACACTTCCTCCGGCCCGCGCGACAGGATCGTATCGCGCACAAGCGGGAACACCGGAGCCTGCGTTGTGTGGACCTGAAAAGCAGCAATCTTGGTCTTCACCCGGTCTCCGATCTGAATCACGGTCGTGATCGGTGCCGGCGAAGTCGGCGGCCGATCCGGCAGCACAAAATTAAAAGTCGCATAGTACAGCTTCTGCGCCCGATGCGTCTCGACCCCGTCAATCAGTTGATCCGCGTAGCGATTCTTGCGCGCCGCCCACTCATACGCCAGCGTCGCAAACATAGAAGCCATCGTATGATCGGTATGCCCCGTCACTGCTCCTTCCGGACCAAAGGTCAGTACGACGTTCGGACGGAACTCCCGAATGTGCCGCACCAGATCGCCCACGATCTTTTGCAGATCGACGCGGTGAAGCTGCCCATCGGCATAGTCCAGTACCACCCAGCGATCGATCCCCAGGATCTCGCACGAGGCCGCCAATTCCTTGCGCCGAATGGTGGCAAGCTCATGATCTGTCTTCGCTGGTCCGCGATGAGTCGCTGCCTGTCCCGCGGTCAGGCAAATGAGGTAAATCTCCGCTCCTCGTTCGTGGTAGAGCCGCAAAGTGCCGCCAAACGACGCAGCTTCATCATCGGGATGCGCAGTCACGCAAAGAATACGAGGCATGTAGGAATTTTAAGCCATGCAAGGCGAGCGTCGAGCTACCAGCCAGAAGCAGCCAGAGCCTAGAGCCGAGAGCCGAGTGCCTCTGCTTCTTCTTCCTGCGCCGCCTCCTCCAACATAAAGCTGAGCACTTCTTGTGGAACTGGAGCATTCCACACTGGCGCGAACGATTGGCGGTGCAGAGGGGAAGGCCCGTGTTCGCGAAGCGCCGCCAGGTGATGTGGCGTGCTGTATCCCTTGTTCGACGCCAGTCCGTAAACAGGAAAGACCGGATCCCATGCGCAGATCATTCGGTCCCGCTCCACTTTCGCCAAAATCGACGCCGCCGCAATCGAGGCGGACAGCGCATCGCCGTGAATCAGCGCCCGTTGTGCCTGCTCGCAATCCAGACGGAGAGCGTCGATCAGCAGATAGTCCGCCGCGGGAGTGAGTTGCGCCACGGCCATCTTCATCGCTAGCCGCGATGCCTGGTAGATGTTGATCTGGTCAATGCGCGCCGCGTCCACCGCCGCGACCGACCAAGCGATAGCATGTTCCCGAATGCGCTCCGCCAGAATTTCCCGGCGCTCCGCGGGGAGCAGCTTCGAATCGCGCAGACCGCGTATCCGGTACGCCGGATCGAGAATCACTGCGCCCGCCACCACCGCCCCAAACAACGACCCTCGTCCGACCTCATCGACGCCTGCCACCAGCCGTGCACCGATATCCCACGCCTTCTTCTCGTATCGAAGAGTGCAGCGCAAACGCTTCAACAGGCGCAGCTTTGCGGCCGAGGGGGAGAGTTTTGCGGACTTCGTCTTGGCAGGCACGGAGAAGTATCTTCTGTGATGTTCGCCGACTATGCTGTGGAAGCGCAAGGGGAAGCCCAAAAACTCTTAGGCGAGTAGCGGCCAGTTTCCTTCGCGTCCTTCGCGGCTGTTCTTGGCGTCCTTTGCGGTTAAAAGCTTGCCTGTGCTCCGCTAACCCGAGCACTGCTGCGTTTCTGCGCTTCTCAATAGCACCTTCCGGCATAACTTGGCGCAACGGTAACGCATAATATGAGTACCGCCGTAAATTGAAGGTCCTGCAACTACTTGCTACTCTTCCGTTGTTCCCCCTGCAAGCCGAATCCCCCCGACAAAAGGCATTGGGACTCATCTGTGAAATTGCTTTCGAAAGACGCTGTCGATCGATCAGATAGACGCATCTCCGTGGCCTTGCCAGTCCGCGTGACTTACTACGATGACGATTCCAAACCTCGCCTGGAAATGGCCTGCACCTATGACATTTCCTCCCACGGCGCTCGGCTCACCGGCTTGCGCTGCGTGAAAGAGGCGGGAGAGATCGTCACCATCGAACGTGGCCGCAGCAAGGCATTTTGCCGTGTGGTTTGGATCGGCGAATCGAATTCGCGCTTGCACGGCCAGGTTGGCGTGCAGTGCGTCGAGGCCGAGAAGACCCTCTGGTCGGCGGAACTGGGCGACATGGAGCAGATGTACGAGCCGGTGACTCGCGATGGTGCGCGGTTCCGGGCGCTCCCGTCATCCCAGCCCGGAAACCGTCGTCGCTTTCACCGCATCGGCACAGATGGAGTGGTGGAACTGCTCCAGAAAGGCGCCGTGCCAACCCATCTGGACGGGAAACTGAAGGATGTTTCGGAAGTCGGCTGCCTGGTCAACACCAAGAGTCTGATCCTGCCGGGCACGGATCTGAAACTCGTGCTCAATGTCGCCAACTACCATCTGGCTTTCAAGGGACAAGTACGGCACGCCGCCCTCGACCTCGGGCTGGGAATCGAGTTTCGTGAAGTCCGCAAAGGCGATCGCGCGATTCTGCAATACCTCTTGCAGAAGTTCGAGCAGAAAAAGCAGCCAAAAGAAAAGGCCGACCAGCACAAGGCAAGTTCGGCCGGAGCACGGTTCTAGGCTTTGAAGATTATCGTTCCCGGGAAAGACCAGGCTATCGCGGGAGCGACCGGCGCCTGCCTCTATTCAAACTTCTTACGCCAACTACTTCGCTGTGGCTGGCTCTGGCGCAGCGTGTTCGCGGTCGACGTCCTTCAACCGTGCCGCCTTGCCCTTTAAAGCGCGCAGGTAATACAGCTTGGCGCGCCGCACTTTCGAAGAGCGCAACAATTCCACCCGGTCGATCACCTTGGAGTTCACCGGAAAAATGCGCTCCACGCCCTGCCCGAAGCTGATCTTGCGGACGGTGAAACTGGCCTGTGGGCCCCTTGATTGCGAGATCACAACGCCCTCGAACGCTTGAACGCGCTCCTTGTCGCCTTCCCGAATCTTCACATGTACGCGAATCGTGTCGCCGGGCACGAACTCGGGCAAGTCCGTGCGCTTGGTTTTCGCCAAAAGCTTTTCAATGATGAGGTTCGACATGTTGATTTCCTTGGTTAAATTCTTGTCATCCTGAGCGAAGCGAAGGGCCTGCTTTTCGCTCGCCCACAAACTAACTTCTACCGCTCAATCTCCGCCAGCAGCCGCTGATCTTCCTCACTCAGTGCCGTCCGATCAATCAAATCCGGCCGGTTGCGAAGTGTCTTCTTTAAAGCCGTCTTCCGCCGCCAGCGCCGGATCTCATCGTGGTTGCCATTCACCAGCACTTCCGGCACGGCCATCCCGCGAAACTCCGCCGGTCGCGTGTAGTGCGGATAATCCAGCAATCCGCCCGACACGCAAGTCGAACTCGGTCCGTCCGCGGGAACTTCCGCTCCCGAAGCCGTGAACGATTCCTGCTGTGTCGAAGCTGCATTCCCAACCGCGCCCGGAATCAGCCGCGTCACCACGTCCACGATCACCGCCGCTCCCAGTTCGCCGCCGCTCAGCACGTAGTCCCCGATCGAGACTTCCCGGTCCGCCAGATGCTCGCTTACGCGCTCGTCGACGCCTTCATAGCGTCCGCAAATCAGAACCAGCCGGTCCATTCCGGCCAATTCCTGCGCCAACCCCTGATCCAGTCGCCGGCCTTGGGCCGACAAAAGAATCACAGACTCTTTTGCCTGTCCCGCGAGCCGCTCGTTTCGCGACGCAACCTTCAACTTCTCGATACATTCAAAGATCGGCTCCGGCTTCAGCACCATGCCTTCGCCGCCGCCAAATGGGCGGTCATCCACTGTGCGATGCTTATCCCGCGTAAACTCCCGCAGGTCGTGGATGTTCACTGCGATCAGTCCCGTCTCCCGCGCCCGCCGAAGAATTCCATAATCCAGCGGCCCGCGGAAAAAGTCAGGGAAGATCGTGACTAAATCAATCAACATTGGGTAATTGAGCCACCACAGATTCAGTAATTGGGAAATTCAGTAATTGGGAAATTGATAAAGCCCGAACCGGCTTTTGTCGATTTTCAATTACAAATTACCCGATTACCACTTTTCCCAATTCCTCAATTTCCCAATTACTCAATCTTTCTCTGCTCCCGCTTTTCTTCCTCGCTCAGCGGAGCATTGATCTCCAGCATGCCTTCCGGCAACTTCATCCGAACCTGTTTCGCCGCCAAATCGACTTGCGCGAGATATGCTTCAGCAAACGGAATCGCGTACGGCGTCTTCGCCTCGCCCCGCACAATCAGCAGCGGAGCTTCGCCGGCGCCGAATTCCACGCCTTCAACTTTGCCAATTTCGCGATCCCCGTCGAATACAATGCAGCCGGTAAGATCACTGACGTAAGTCCAGCCGGCCTCAAGCTGCGCGCGCTCACTCTCCGGCACCTGCAACTCGCAACGCAACAGGGTTTCGGCATCCGAGATCGAATCGATTCCTTCGAACTTCAAAACCAGAGCACTCTTATGCGGCCACAATTCCTCGACCTTCAATTGCCGCCGCGCGCCCCGCTCATCGAGCGCGAACAACCGCATGCCTTCGACAAACCGGTCCGGAATATCCGAGTGTACTTCGACGGCGACTTCGCCCCGCCGTCCCTGCGTTTTCAGGACGCGAGCCAGGCTGATGTACTCGCCCATATCGTCCTGTGTGGAATCCTGGTCGATCTCTATTCGAGGATTTCGAGCGCGTACCGCTTGTGGATCTTGCTCCCCGCTGCGCTCAAAAGCGTGCGCAGGGCGCGCGCCGTGCGTCCCGACTTGCCAATCACCTTGCCCAGATCACTCTCGGCAACCGTCAGCTCGAGCACCGTCTCGCCGTCTTCATCGAACTGATCTACCGACACCTGGTCAGGAGCATCCACGAGCGCCTTCGTGACGTGCTCGAGAAGAACCTTTGCGTCTCCAACCTGTTCGCTCATCGGATCCTGTCGCTTCGTCGCTGCTCCCGGATTTAGATCCCTAGTCGTTCCAGGTCGCCCACACGTTCGGAAAAGCGCTGGCTTGCGAGCAACCCGCGCATCGAGATCCTGACTGGCGAGATTAATCGCACATCGAAATCCTGATTCGCTCGGGAAGGGCACGACTTCAGTCGTGCCATAAACCCCTAACAGCTGTGGCTTTAGCCGCTAAGCTTCGCCTTTGCGCCGCGCGAACCGTCGAGATCGATCTAGGCAGCAGGTCCGGCGCCGGCTGGAACAGGCACGGGCTTCGCGAACAGCTTGCTCACGCGCTCCGACATCTTTGCGCCCTTCGACACCCAATAATCAATGCGGTCGCGCTTCAGATCGATATGCGCCGCCGCGCCCCGCGGATTGTACGTTCCCACGACCTCGACCGAGCGCCCGTTGCGCGCCCGTTCCTTCTCGATAACCACCACACGATACTGCGGCTGTTTGCGCGCACCCGTGCGCGCCAGACGAATCATTAACACGGAACTTGGTTTCCTTTCCTAGTCCTTCCAGGAGGGTTAAGACAAACCATTATTATCGCGGAAGTTAGCGGGATTGGCAAGTTGAGGCGTATAGGAGGCGTGAGCGAAGCGGGAGCCTCCTGCCGAGATCCCGAGCGCAGCGACGGATCTGGCCTCGTCAGGCGCTGGGCTGCCGAAAGCGCGCTCGGAAAAGCCAAATTACCTCAAACAACCCGATGTAAAAGATCCAGTTCACAGCGGTGAACAGGACTTCCGATTCCTTGTTTTCCAGGTCGGTGGCGGCTGCCCTCACCGCAGCCTCTCCAAAATCTCCCCCGGCTCTGCCCGCTCCGTATAATCCTCGTTCGCGTAAGCGAAAACCGCCGTTCCATCGCGCTCCACCAGATAAGCAGCCGGAATCGGCAACTCCCAACTCTCGTCTCCATTCGCCAGGGGCAGGTTGAGGAACGCCCGCCGATAAATGGTCTCCTGCTCAGGCGGCACCCGATAGACGAGTCCAAACTGTCGAGCCACCCGATTCCCGGAGTCGCTCAGCAGAGGAAAATTCAGCCCATGCTGATCAGCCATGAAAAACGATTGCTTCACAGTCTGAGGAGAAATCGCCACCAGCGAGCCACCCGAATCCTCGATCTGCGGTAGCGCCCGGTTCATCGCCTCCATCTGCCCGCAGCAGAACGGATCCCATCGCCCACGGAAAAAACACACCACCAGCCGCCCGCGACGCAACAACTCCGCGGATGAAACTCTCTTTCCATTCTGATCGGACAGAGAAAACTCTGGCATCCGCGACCCCACAGCCAACGACTTTGCCGACAGTCCTCGTGTTTTGAGGTCCGCGATCACGCCAGCATGCACGGCAAGGGTCTCAGCCGGCACGTATTGGGCGATCTTGGCCTTTCGCTCAGCGAAAATCTCGTGCAGCGAACGCGCATCCGTGCCGCGTGTCGATTCTTCGAGCGAGCGCCATCTCATAGAGGAGTCGTTGGTCGTCAGCCAAAACCCAAGACAAAGGGTTGGTGATTAGAAAATCCGCGGGTGCCCCATCCTAGCGCGGCCTGTGCGCTAGGGTGGGATTCCACAAATGCCGCGTTCTGGGGTTTAGCCAACGACCAACGGCCGACGGCCGTCGACTACATCCCCGGCATCTTCATCCCCGCCAGTCGGCGCGCAAAACTCGGCTTTCCCATCTGCTTGAACATCTTCTTCATCTGCGCATACTGCCGGAGCAAATTGTTCACTTCCTGCACGCTCGTCCCCGATCCGCGCGCAATGCGTTTCCGACGGCTGCCGTTGATCGACTCGTGATGGTTGCGCTCGTACACGGTCATCGAGTTGATGATCGCTTCCACGCGATTGATCTGCTTCTCGTCCACCTTGTCGGCAGCCTTCTGTAATCCGCTGAAGGGCCCAATCGACGGTAACATCCCCATTAGGCTCTGGATCGATCCCATCTTGCGCACCTGCCGGAGCTGATCGCGAAAATCCTCCAGCGAGAAGCCGTCGCCCGCGAGCACCTTGCTCGCCATCTCTTCGGCCTTCTTCTTGTCGATCTGCGACTCGGCCTTTTCAATCAGCGACAGAATGTCGCCCATGCCCAGAATTCGCGACACGATGCGATCGGGATGAAAGGGCTCGAGTGCATCGTACTTCTCGCCCACGCCGATGAACTTGATCGGCTGCCCGGTCACCTGCCGGATCGAAAGCGCCGCGCCGCCGCGCGCGTCGCCGTCCATCTTCGTGAGCACCACACCTGTGAGCGACAGCTTTTTGTGGAACTCATCCGCCGAGCGCACCGCGTCCTGGCCCGTCATCGAATCGGCGACGAACAGGATCTCCGACGGGTTTAGCAGCTTCTTCAGCGACTGCATTTCCTCCATCAACTGATCGTCAATGTGCAAGCGGCCCGCCGTATCGACGATCAGCACATCGCTGCCCGTGTTGATGGCCTCGCGCCGCGCTTCTTTGACCAGCCGCTCAACGGTCGCGGTATTCGACTCGGTCACTTCACCTTCGTAGATATTCGCCTTGATCGCGTCGGCAACCACCTTCAACTGCTGCCGCGCCGCCGGTCGGTACACGTCGACCGAAACCAGCAAAGGCCGATGCCCGCCATGCTTCAACCAGTTCGCCAGTTTCCCGGACGTAGTCGTCTTTCCTGATCCCTGCAGTCCCGCCATCAGAACAACCGTCGGCGGCTGCGACGCGAACTTCAGCTTGGCCGTATCTTTCCCCAGCACCGCGACCATCTCGTCGCGCACGATCTTGATGACCTGTTCTCCCGGAGACAGAGCCGTCAACACTTCCTGCCCGACCGCTTTGGCCTGAATCTGGTCGATCAGTTGCTTGACGACCTTGAAATTGACATCGGCTTCCAGCAGCGCCAACCGGATCTGCCGCAGCGCCTCCTGGATGTTCTCCTCGGTAAGCGTGGCCTGTCCGCGCAGTGTCTTGAACGCGCGCTGAAGTTTTTCCTGAAGATTCTCAAACATAAGCGTGAGAGGGCTATTTTAGCAGCCGGAAGGACGTAGAACGATGGCAGCATCGTCGATTCGCGTCGGCGTTTCGCAGGCGCCCAGCGCCCCGCACTAGGCGGCACCGACAAGGCTTTGCGCCGTCGCAACCAGCTTTCCGGCATCGCTCTTGTCGATCAATGCAGAAAATCCCGCTCTTTGCAGATCCTTGGTGCTGACGACGCTTGCAAAAGAGGTAAAGAGAATCAGGGGGGGTTGGGGAAAATGTCTTTCAGGATGAGCCCCGCCGTAAGGCCGTTCATGTCGGGCATGGACAGGTCGAGGACAATGATGTCCGGTTCGAGTTCTCGCGCCATGGCAACCGCCTCTTTGCCATTCACTGCCTCGGCGCACACGTTCCAGCCAGCCAGCTCGAACATTTTTCGCAAGCTTCTCCTCACGACACTACTATCGTCAGCGAGGAGAATACGTTTCACATAACCACATTTCTGGGGCTGTGGTCATCCTAGAAGTCACCGTGACGGTCCACAATACGGACCTTACTGTACGTTTCGCGCCCTGACCGCTGCACGTCGCATGATCATAGTGGAGGCACTGGCTATCGAAGGCTTCGTCAACCGAACAATCGGGAACGCTGTTGGTGTAGTTGGGGATGTCCCCCTGTTTCTGCGCCGCCGTGCCCTGCGGATCAGTCCGAAGCTCTTCCCAAGCATCCATGAATGAGATTACTTCGCGAACACTTCCTTCGCGGCTACCACCGTGTTGCAATGAATCGTTACGGTGTCGTCCACCTTCTGCGCGTAACCCCCGGCGTAGGTCACCATCACCGGAATCCCCCGCGCGCGCGCCACGCGAAACACCAACTCATCCCGCTTCTTCAATCCCTCAATCGTCAGATTCAATCCCCCCAACTGATCTTCGCGATACGGATCCGCTCCCGCGATGTAGCACAGCAATTCCGGTTCGAACTGGCGCAGACCGGAACTGAGCGCATTGTCGAGCCACGCCAGGTAGTCGTCGTCACCGATCCCGTCCGGCAGGTCCACATCGATCGACGAAGGCGGTTTCCACGCCGGATAGTTGTGCTCCTGGTGAAGCGAAATTGTGAAAACGTCCCCAGCATGCGCATTCCGCAACTTTGCCGACCGAGATGCCGTAACGGTCACCGGCCCCGCCGACGGCAAGGGATCACTCGGCACCCGCACACCCGCAAAAATCGCCGCCGTCCCATTCCCCTGATGCACATCGCAATCCACCGTCATGGCCGTCCGGATTTTTTCATCCCGTTGCATCCGCCGGATCGCCACCGCCACATCATGGATCATGCAGAACCCCTCGCCATGATCCGGAAACGCATGGTGAAATCCTCCGCCGATGTTGAACCCGACCCCATCCCTCAGCGCGTGGTCGGCCGCCAGCATCGAGCCCCCCGCCGCCAGCCAGAACGCCCGCACCAGTTCCGGCGAAAAGGGAATCTCCATCTCAAGTTGCTCGCGCGCCGAGAGCGTGCCCGTCTTCAGCTTCTGCACATATTGCGGCGTATGCACCAGCAGGATGTCCTGATCCGAAGCCAGCTGGGGCGCCACGAAGTCCTTCGCCTCAGCGACGCCCGACTCGATCAGCCGTTTGTAAATACGCTGATACTTCTCGGCAGGAAAGACGTGGGTGCCGATAGGCAGGTAATAGTCGTCGCTGTAAACGAGCTTGAAGGGCAACATGCAGAACCAGCACTAAGCACGGTGCCCCAGGTCCGCGTCCGCGTTTTGGACGATAACCTGGGAATTCGGCGATTAAGCATTAGCCTTTGGCAGTTGGCCTATCGCGGCCTCAGTACGCGAATGCATCACGTCCTAACGCTTCTTGACTCCCGACGTCGGCACCACCACCGGCCGCCGCAACGGTACAATCGCCCCCTTCGACGGGTCAGCCGCCGCCGTTGCCCGGTTGACGACTTCTTGCTGCATGTACTTCACAAAATCCTGAATCTGCCGCTGCATTTCTTCCATCCGTTCGCGCATCTGCAGGATGATCGCAATCCCGCTGATATTTACCGCCAGATCCCGCGCCAGCGTCAGAATGAATTCCAACCGCTGCAGGTCTTCGTCGGTATAGAGCCGGGTATTGCCCTCGGTCCGCGACGGCTTCAGCAGCCCTTCGCGTTCATACAACCGCAAAGTCTGCGGATGGATGCCATACATCTCGGCCACCGCCGAGATCATGTACGCGCCTTTGGATTTACGCTTCGTCATCCGCTTGCTATCTCAGCATAACTGTACAACAAACAAAAGGCGGGACAGCTTTTCGCGTCCCGCCGAACTTGCATGACAACCTTTAGGCTGTAAACTGCGGTTTTTCCGCCGTGGCCGGTGTCCATCCATCCGGCTTGAGCAGGTGGTTGAGCCCGTAGGCAACCACGCCCGCCCCAACCAGGATCATCCCGAACGCGAACGAACTCATCCCAAACACGGTCTCGTGCTGGCTCCGGAAGATCGAGAATCCCAGCATCATTATGGGCGCGATTCCGATGGCCACGGCTCCAAACATGCCGCCCGGCACCCGGAACGGCCGCGGCAAATCCGGTTCCCGAATCCGCAGCCAGACCAAAGCCACGAACTCAAGTCCCAGGCTCCCACCATATAGAAGGATGTCGATCGTCACCAGGCGTTCAAATCCCAGCAGCAGGCAAGGTGCCCACAATATCGCCAAGACCACGATTGCCACCCAGGGCGAGCGCGAGCCTTTTGTCCGCTTGCCGAAGATTCTCGGCAGCATCCCGTCCTGCGCCATCGCCAAGGGCAGTCTTGAGTAACTCATCACCAGCGCGTTGAACATCCCAAACCCGCTGATCATCCCACCCAGCGCCAGTCCCACGCGCAAGAGCGGACCGCCCATCATGCCCGCGGCATCGGCCCAGAACCCGGTGTCCCATGCACTGGGCGCAAGGCCCGTCATCCACATCGCCGCCACCGGCACGATGTAACTCAAGGCCACAATCACCACCGCCGCCATCATTGCCCGCGGGTAAGTCCGCTGCGGTCGCTCCACCTCGGCCGCAATGGTCGAAGCGTTGTCCCATCCCATGTAATTCCACATGCAGATGAGGACGCCGGTCAGAATATCGATGCCCGAGTTCGTCGGCTTCGTCACCGCTCCCGCCAGCGCGCCAAACTTGAACGGCGCCAGACAGATGATGGCCACAAACGGAGCCGACAGCGCGAAGAACAGCCACAGCGAGGTCGTCGACACCACCTTCACTCCGGCAACGTTCAGTAACGCACACAACGCGACCACCGCCAGTCCCACCATCAGCCCGCGATGTCCCTCGGCAAACCACGGAAACAGCCGCTGTAGATAGAGGATGAACAACGTTGGATAAATCGCCATGTCAAAAACCGACGCCATCAGCGAGAGCCACGCCTCCTGGAATCCCCAAAAATTCCCCATCGCACGACGCACCCAGGCGTAGTAGCCGCCCTCTTCGGGCAGCGCGCTGGATAGCTCGCCGATCATGAACGCAGTAGGCAGACTCCACAGAATCGGAGTCAGCAGAAGAATCAGGATGGCTCGCCCATACCCCGCCCCGTGCACGATGTCTTCCGTGCCATAGGTGCCGCCCGACACCATAAAGAAGGTGGCGGCGACCAGGGGCCATAAGGTGAGCTTGCCGAATTTCTTGTTCCGGGGAAGAACAGACAAAGATGGGGACGTGGTGGCGGGCGCGCTAGCTGTTGCCAATTTCTATGGCTTCCTCCTCAAGCGACTCACTCTCACCACCGCGTCTGCTGGTTTACGAGTAGGACTAGCGCGGCTCCCGGGTTACAGCGATTCCTCGGGCATTTCGGCGAAGTTAGTTCGCAGCACAGAGAATACGGCAATTTAGATGCGACGCGGTAGATTTTTCGATAGTTTTTTTCGCGATAGGAACGGTACGGACGTAATCGCCGCCGTAACCCATCGAGCTCATCTATCTGTGCGATCCAACGAGACTAGCCGCTCTGGCCCGGGTCGGGCCGTTGCTGTATAACGTGGCGAGCCACTTCTCGAATCCGTTTCTCAGATGACTTGTTGAAGGAGGAGACTGATGAGAAGAATCTCGCCAATCGTTCTCTGTCTGTGTGCCGTCACCCTGTTGGCGCAAGGCAGCAAGCCACAAAATGCCTTCACGCCTGACCAGATTCAATACGGACCGCCCCCCCGTTCGTGGCTCCGGGAGCTACGTTAGCCGTCATCGCAGGGAATCCGATGGCGAGTTCCGGCGACTTCACCATCCGGCTGAAGATGCCCGACGGCTACAAGATCGCCCCGCACTTCCATCCCAAGCGCGAAAACGTAACCGTAATTTCGGGGAATTTCAAGGTGGGGATGGGCGACAAGTTCGATGAGGCCAAGATGATGACGTTCCCGGCCGGCAGCTTCGCCTACATGGATCCCGACATGCACCACTACGCCATGGCAGCGGGCGAAGTCGTCGTCCAGGTTCACGGCATGTCGCCGCTACAATTCAACTACGTCAACCCGGCGGACGACCCGAGCAAGAAGTAACCCCTGACAACACAAAAGCCACGAAGGAAAGCACTCCTTCGTGGCCTTTTTCGCTTCCTCTGTGTCTCTGTGCCTCTGCGGTGAAAAAGGCCTCTGTGGTGAACAGGGCTTCAGACTTCCTTCCACAACTCCGCCCGCGGATCCTCCGGATTCAACTGCGCCAACTCCCGCAACAACTCCTTGGTCCGCTCATCCCGAGGCATGGGCACAGTCACCTTCACCTCGACAATCTCATCCCCCCGAGCCCCATCCTTCGTCGCCGAAGGCACACCCTTCTCGCGCAGCCTCAATTTTTGCCCAGACTGCGTCCCTGGCGGAATCTTCAGCAGGGTCCGGCCATCGATGGTCGGCACCTCGATCTTCGCCCCCAAAGCCGCTTCTGTCGCAGTCACGGGCACCGTCAACCGGATGTCATCGCCTTCGCGGTGGAATACCGGATGATCCTCCGTCCGGATAATTACGTACAGGTCTCCGGGAGGACCGCCATGACCCCCCGCATTGCCTTTACCAGCAATCCGAATACGCTGCCCATCGCGCGTCCCCGCTTTGATCCGCACTTCGAGTGGCTCAATGCGCTCGACCGTTCCCTCGCCGTGGCAGGTCGGACACGCCGAAATGTTCTTACCCGTCCCATGACAGCGCGGACACTGCACGTTGAACTTCATCCGCCCGCCCGTCTGCTCGATGGTCCCTTTACCCTTGCACTGGGGACAGACCCCAGGGGCCTCGACGAATCCCGAGCCATGACACGTATTGCAGGTCTCGCGTCGTGCGATGTTCAACTTCATCACGCCCCCGCGGATCGCTGTCCAGAAAGGCACGTTGACCTGGTACTCCAGATCCGTGCCGGGCTCAGGTCCCTCCTGTGCCGCCGCCCCGCCCCGGTCGAACATACTCGAGAAGATGTCGCGGAACCCTCCGCCTCCACCGCTGCTCGCATTCTTTTTGCCCCGCGCGCCCTCGAACAAATCCGAAAAGTCGAATCCGCCGAAATCAAAGTGCACGCCCCCAGCACCCGCGGAACCAGTGCCGGACGGTTGCCCTCCCGGATATCCACCGGGAAAACCTCCCGGCGTTCCGCTCTGCCGCGCGTAGGCTTCCGCCGCCGCCGGATCAATGTTGTCCGAATAAAATCCCAGCTGGTCGTAGATCTTGCGCTTCTTCGGATCGCTCAGGATCTCGTTGGCTTCCGAGATTGTCTTGAACTTCTCTTCCGCCGTCTTGTCGCCCGGATTCACATCCGGATGATATTTACGCGCAAGTTTGCGGAACGCTTTCCGGATCTCGTCCGTCGAAGCACCCTTCTTCACTCCCAGCGCGCCGTAATAATCTTTGGTTTGCGTAACCATTTGAAAATCAGCTGCTAGCTTCTAGCCTATAGCTCTTAACTCTTACACTCCTAAAAACTGTCCCGAAAAACTCTCATCCTGAGCGAAGTGAGGCGACAGCCGAACGCAGCCGGAGGGGCCCCGTGGTCGCCGGAAAGCTCCTCCGGCCTATGAGGGCATTTTCACCCGCATTCGTTTTCACCCACCCATGCGCCTCGGAAATTCCTACCTAGTCGAGAGTCGTGACTTGATGAACACGCGCTCTAGTGCACAACCCGCTTCTTCCCCTCTTCGGGCGCGAACGCAAAATGCTCCGAATGCACCGCCTCCATCTCAACCGGAATCCGAATCACACCACGCCCAGTAGGACGGAACACATACCACAACCCCTCGTCCTCCACATAATTCAAAAAATAAGTCTGATCATTAATTTCAAATTGCAAATTGAATCTCCTCAAAACGTCAAAGTAGCGCCAGTATAAAAATAGCGCCGGCATCTCGCCGGCAGTCGCGAGGGCGTCCCGCCCTCGCAAATTCCTTAATACTAAACAGGGGCGCCATCGGCGCCCCCAAGGTTCCAAAAGCCAGCAGCCAGAAGCTAGTGGCTCGATGCGGTACTTTACTTCTTGTCCTCGACGTCCACATACTCCGCGTCGATCACGCCTTCATCCTTCTTGGCTTGACCATTGTCACCCGCCGAACCCGACGGCCCCGCTCCGGGTCCCGGGCCTGCGCCCGGTCCACTCTGCGATCCAGCCGCCTTGTACATCTGCTCGGCCAGCTTGTGCGAAGCCTGGGTGAGCACCTCGCGTGCCCGGTCCATGCCCGCCTTGTCGCCTGACTCCAGCGCCTTTTTTGCGTCGGCG
The DNA here is from genome assembly GCA_046728215.1 of Acidobacteriota bacterium. Classification (GTDB taxonomy): domain Bacteria; phylum Acidobacteriota; class Terriglobia; order Terriglobales; family Acidobacteriaceae; genus Gp1-AA133. Next base: position 51,255 of record JBKPEB010000056.1, read on the forward strand.
ATGGCGTTCTCGACGTCGCCGCGATCCGAGCCCGAGATCTTGTCCCCCGACTCGCGCAGCATCTTCTCCATCTGGTAAACCATGCTGTCGAGCTGGTTCTTGGCCTCGATCTCTTCGCGCTTCGCCTTGTCCTCGGCCGAGTGAGCATCGGCTTCCTTCGCCATCCGCTCGACCTCTTCCTTCGAAAGGCCGGAAGATGACGTGATCGTGATCTTCTGATCCTTGCCCGTGGCGTTGTCCTTCGCCGTCACGTTGAGAATGCCGTTCGCGTCGATGTCGAACGTCACCTCGATCTGCGGAACGCCGCGCGGAGCCGGCGGCAACCCGGTCAAGTGGAACTTGCCGAGAGTCCGGTTCTGCGCCGCCATCGGACGCTCGCCCTGCAGCACGTGCACTTCAACCGACGTCTGGTTGTCCGCCGCGGTCGAGAACGTTTCCGTCTTTTTGGTCGGAATCGTCGTATTCCGCGGAATCATCGGCGTTGCCACGCCGCCCAGCGTTTCAATCGCCAGCGACAGAGGCGTCACGTCCAGCAGGAGCAGGTCCTTAACCTCGCCCTTGAGCACCCCACCCTGAATCGCGGCACCGATCGCGACGACTTCATCCGGATTGACGCCCTTGTGCGGCTCCCGTCCGAACAGTTCCTTCACCAGCGCCTGAATGCGCGGCATACGCGTCTGTCCACCGACCAGCACGACCTCGTTGATCTTGCTGGCATCAACGCCCGCGTCCTTCATGCACTGCTTGCACGGACCCACTGACTTCTGGATCAGGTCTTCGACCATCGACTCGAGCTTCGCCCGGGTCAGCTTCTTCACCAGATGCTTCGGCCCGCTGGCATCCGCCGTGATGAAGGGCAGATTGATCTCGGTCTCCATGGTTGTGGAGAGCTCGATCTTCGCCCTCTCGGCCGCGTCACGCAGACGCTGCAGAGCCATCTCGTTGCCCTTACCGCGCAAGTCGAGGCCTTCATCCTTCTTAAACTCGTCAATCAGCCACTCGACGATCCGCTGATCAAGGTTGTCGCCGCCGAGGTGCGTATCGCCATTCGTGGCCTTCACCTCAATGACGCCTTCGCCGACTTCCAGGATCGAAATATCGAACGTTCCGCCGCCGAAGTCGTACACCGCGATGGTCTCGTCCTTACCCTTATCGAGCCCGTACGCCAAAGCGGCCGCCGTCGGTTCGTTGATAATCCGCTTCACTTCAAGCCCAGCGATCTTGCCGGCGTCTTTTGTCGCCTGCCGCTGCGCGTCGTTGAAGTACGCGGGCACCGTGATCACGGCCTCGGTCACCTTCTCGCCCAGATAGTCTTCCGCCGCCTTCTTCAATTTCTGAAGAATCATTGCGGAGACCTCGGGCGGGGTGTACTTCTTGCCCTGCGCAATCACAGCCACGTGGTCGCCATCGCGCTCCACCTTGTAGGGCACCATCTTCATTTCTTCAGATACTTCGTCGTAGCGGCGTCCCATGAACCGCTTGATGGAGAAAATCGTGTTCTCAGGATTGGTTATGGCCTGCCGCTTTGCCACCTGCCCGACCAACCGCTCGCCCGTCTTCGTAAAGCCCACAACGGACGGAGTTGTCCGCCCACCTTCTTCATTAGCAATGACCTTTGGCTCGCCGCCTTCCATCACGGCTACCACCGAGTTCGTGGTTCCAAGGTCAATTCCAATAATCTTGCTCATTTCGAGCCTCCTAAACTCCTATAACTACATTAAAATCATGACGTTGAATCGTGTATAGCAGGCAATAATAGAACTTGAGTGTAACGCTGTCAAGGTTTAGATGTGAAAAGCGGGGCATGCGATGCACGGATTTTAAGTGTTGGTCAGTCTCCTAAACGCTTATAGCAGAATTGGTTACGAACTGCCTCAACGTATGGCAACGTGACAAGGTCCAAGGCGGGAAAGGCCTCTACCACAGAGGATCAAAAGCACGGAGGAGCCCACTCACCACCCAGGCCACGGAGCACCCATTCAAGGTTTCCTCTGTGGCTCTCTATGCCCTTGGCGGGTGGAGACTTTTAGGATTACGTTCGTCCAGGAACCTCATGCACGGGTCTTTCCCAAAACGCGCCGAACGTCACTTTCGCCGCCCCCGATACAACTCCGCAATCGCATACGTCGCCCCGAAAAACACATGCCGATGCGGACCGCCCGACGTCAACCCCACCTCAAACCCTCCATCAATCACCAACCGCGGAATCACCGTGTAGGTCATCGCCCACAACGACGATGCAAACCCCGGCGTTGTCCCATTCAAACGTGTGTCCCCATAAAACTCGCCGGTAAACTGCAGCGGTCCCCGGATCGCGTGTGAAAACGCCAGATTGAATTCCTGATTCTTGTCGAACCCTCCAGGCCTTCCGATCAGAAACTGGTTTGCGTTGAAGTCGAAGTGAAACTTCGCGATGTCCTTGCTGACCAAAAGCGTGAACAGGTGATCAACGTGCCCGCTACCCAGCCCATCCGTGGTGCTGGCAGACGGGATTTTGACGGCATAACTGAAAGCCAGTGAAGGCGCACCTTCCGTCTGCTTATAAAAACGTACTTGCGGTCCCAGCCAGTTGTCCCCGAACGTCCGGTGGGTACCGCTCGCATCCGTCTGCGACAGGAATGACGTCGTGTTCCACCGCAGTTCGACATCGCAAAGCACGGCAAACTTCAAAAGTCCGTTCGCCGACGTCTGCGTCACTCCCTCTACCGGCCAAGCGCGATCCCACCCATACTCCAGTTCCAGCACGCCATACTGTGTGATGTCGGCAGGATTCGCGACCGTCGGGCGATTGGGATTCGCCGAGATCGAATCCGCGTAGCACCCGGTCTGCTTTCCCATCCACTGCGCAGAGGCCGGCAGGCTCGCGATCAGACACAACAACAAAGTCGGTCGAGCGCCTCGTCCACCCGTGGCTCGCCTCACGACCCTCAAGGCGAATTTCACCATGCTGGATGGTATCAACCCGTGCGCCAGTCCGGTTCGTTCATTTGAGGCTTCTCTGTGCCTCTGTGGTGAACAACCGGTTCCCCCCTTCTTTGACTTCAACCCCCACCCACCATAAGATTCCCCCACTCCCCAAGAACTACGCATGATTGGCCAAGCCATCTCGCACTATCGCATCGTCGAAAAACTCGGCGGTGGCGGCATGGGAGTGGTTTACAAGGCTGAAGACCTCACCCTCGGACGCTTCGTCGCCCTCAAACTCCTCCCCGACAATGTTTCTAAGGACGCCTCCTCCCTCGAGCGCTTTCGCCGCGAAGCCCGCGCCGCTTCCGCCCTCAACCATCCCAACATCTGCACCATTTACGAGATCGGCGAAGCTGACGGCACGCGCTTCATCGCCATGGAATACCTCGAAGGCATGACCTTAAAGCATGCCATCGCCGCGCGTCCCATGGAAACCGAAACGCTGCTCTCGCTGGCCATCGAAATCGCCGATGCCCTCGACGCTGCGCACAGCGCCGGCATCATTCATCGAGACATCAAACCCGCGAATCTCTTCGTCACCAAGCGGGGCCACGCCAAGATCCTTGATTTCGGTCTGGCCAAGGTCGGCGAAGGAAGCACGTCCGCCAGCGGCATCGCCGCCGCTAATACCGAAACCGAGGCCGAACATCTCACCAGTCCCGGCTCGACCTTGGGGACGGTCGCCTACATGTCGCCCGAGCAGATCCTCGGCAAGCCGCTTGATTGCCGCACCGATCTTTTTTCCTTCGGCATTGTGCTGTATGAGATGGCGACTGGCGCTCTGCCTTTCAAGGGCGAGACCTCCGGCGCAATTTTCGATTCGATCCTGCATGGCGCTCCCCCGGCCGCCGCTCGTCTGAATCCGCAAGTCCCGGCAGAGTTGGAGCGCATTCTGCAGAAAGCCCTCGAAAAAGATCGCGAGGTCCGCTACCAGCATGCGTCCGAACTTCGTGCAGACCTGAACCGGGCTAAGCGCGACACCACCGGATCCATCTCCGCCACCATGCCGGTTCACTCCGAGCCTACGAAGCGCTCGCGCTGGATCTGGCCGGCGGCGGTCGTTGGTCTGCTTGCGCTGGCCGCCGTGCTCGCGTGGCACTTCAAGCCAGGCCCCACTCAAGGGTCCAAAGCCCAATCCGTTCCCGCCACCATTGCCGTCTTGCCCTTTCAGAATCTCGGTGCCGACAAGGATTCCGACTACCTGCGCATGGCGCTTCCCGATGAGATTGCCACCACCCTGAGCGCGGTGCGCACTCTTTCCATCCGTCCTTTCTCCACGACCAGCAAGTACGCCACGCCCGGAGTTGATCTGCAGCAGGCCGGCAAGGAAATGCACGTGGGCCGGATCGTGACCGGGCACTTCCAGAAAGTGCGCGATCAGCTACAGTTGACCATGGAAGCCGTCGATGTCGCCGACGACCGCGTGCTCTGGCAAGACAACCGCAGTGTTCCCGCCGAAGACTTGGTCGCCATGCGCGAGCAGGTCACATCTCAGGTTCGCCAGGGCCTGATCCCCGCTCTCGGCGCCAGCACCGGTGCGGGAGACGGAGGTACGAGACCCACCAACGAAGAGGCCTACGACCTCTACCTCCGCAGCGTCGCTATTTCGCACGATGGCGCTCAGAACCGCGATGCGATTCGGATGCTGGAACGCTCCGTGGGACTCGATCCCTCCTACGCGCCCGCCTGGTCCGCTCTGGGCAAGCGTTACTACTACGAAGAGGAATACGGCCCCGGAGCCAACGGCTCCATGTCGCGCACCGACCCTGCCTTGCGCCGCGCGCTCGCGCTCGATCCTGACCTCGAAGACGCCGCCGCGCAGATCGTCAGCCTCGATGCCGATGCCGGCAAGCTGCCTCTGGCCTACCGGGAGGCCAAGGCCATGGTCGACAAGCGTCCACAGAGCGGCTTCGCCCACTTCACCCTGTCGTACGTGTTCCGCTACGCTGGCCTGGTGCACGACGCGGCCCGCGAGTGTGACGATGCCATTCGACTCGATCCCGGAAACTATCAGTTCCGTTCCTGTGCCAGCGTCTTCCTTGCGCTTGGACAAATGAACCGCGGGCGAGACTTCTTGAAACTCGACGCCGGGTCGGAGTGGTCGAATAACGTCGAGGTGCACGCCCTGCTTCGCGAAGGCAAGACGCAGGCCGCTGTCGAACAACTGCACCGTCAGTCCGGGAGTTCGTTCTTCCACAGCGGTGCCTTGGAGGCCTGTTACTCGAATCCGCGTCCTGCTAACGCGGACGAACTTTTGGCTGCAGCCGAAAAGGATGTTCTCACCTTCCGGGATCCCGAACCCCGTTATGCGACTGCGGTCCATTTCAATGCGTGCGGCGGAAACGCCTTCACCGCCCGGCTCATGAAGTCCGCGATCACCGGCGGTTTCTGCGCCTACGAGAACTTGCAGTTGGACCCGCTGCTCGCTGGATTCCGGAAGTCGCCCGAGTACCCAGATGTGCTGGCTCAAGCCAAGCAGTGCCAGGATCAATTTCTCTCCAACCGTGACCGTCCCCAGCAGTAGTCAAGTAAAGAAGGCGAATGCGCCAACAGACATGAGACGGCTGCCCCCACTCTAAATGCTGGCGGGTGCCGGGTGCCCCACCCTAAACGTCGCGTCTTTTGCGACGTTAGGGTGGGGATTTTCGCCATAACCCCTACCTTAAGGCGGAATTCCTTTCTGGATTGCCGACAATCCACCCGCGACGAATCCGATCTAAGATGCCGCCCTGTTGCGGGCGAGGGCTCGAACTGCCTCGGGCTGAGGACGCAGCAGCAAATAGAATGCGACGACGTGCGTGATCATTAACACGGGTACGTAGATGATCGGGATCGCGTATGCGGCTCCCAACTGCCCCGCTATCGAAGGAAGGCCGACCCGGACGGCGTGGTAATAGTCGAGGACGAGGTCGATCACTCCCACGAGATTGAAGGCGACCACCAACAGCCAAAACAGTGGACGTTTCCTTACCATGAGAAGCGCGAGGATGGCGAGCACCCCGGTTGCCAGGTCCCAGTAGGCAGCGAACGTGGCGAAGCTAGCGGGCAGATTGCCGACCACACCTGGAAGAATAAAGACCAGCCCGAAGAAGCGGAAGCTGTGTACGGTAGCAATGGCGCGTTGCGCTGCGACCAGGTCCATTGACTTGAGCCTGGGCATGACATACGTGCCGAAGCAAAGCAGCCACCCGACATAACCCAGAATGAGATGCAGATTGAAGATGGTTTCCGGCGACATTTTGGCCTCCTATCGGGTTGACGGGCTATCTCGCAGTAGCATCCCGAGCGGCAACAGTGGCCCGACCGGAATGAACTGCTCATCCATGAGGTTTTCCTTCGAGAGCGGCAGGCTTTCGATGAGAGCCCGGGCCTCCGCCACGTCCTTGCAGTTCAGTATGAAAATGACGCCCCGACCGTCGCCGCGCGTGAACCACTGCTGAATCTTGCCGTCGAGATACAGAGGAACGGTCGCACGAATTTCGGCGGGCATGATTTTCATGACTTGCTCGGGAGTCACTCCCGGTTTGGGCGAAAGAATCGTCAGCACGCCCGTGATCTTGGGCTGCGGAGGTGCGGACTGAGCTAGCGCCATGGGTGCCAGGACGGTCCCGACGGCCAGCAGCAGGGAGGACATTTCAATCTTCATTGTTCAGCTCCTTTGATTCCTCATCGAAATCATCATGGCTTGGTACCAGTTGGTACCACATTGCCTTATGGTACTATTCGGTACCAGCGTCGTCAAGGAGAGAGTGATGGCTACGGCACCGATGTCAAAACGCCGCCAGAAAGGTGGCGAGGAAGCCGCGGTGCGCGAGCGCATCCTGGAGGCGGCCTTTGCAGCCTTCATGAAGAGCGGGTACGCAACCACCAGCACCCTTGAGATCGCGACGCGCGCGCGCGTTTCGAAGCGAGAGCTTTATGCGCTGGTTGGCAACAAACAAGAAATGCTGATCGCTTGCATAAGCGAGCGCGCCAAGCGATTTGACGTGCCCGCGGACCTGCCCGTGCTGCGCGATCGCGAGACCCTGGAGCAGGTGCTGGCTTCTTTCGGGACGAAGCTCGTCCGCGAGATAAGCGATCCCGCAGTCATCGCGGTATTCCGACTGGCGATCGCCGAGGTGGTCCAGGCCCCTGAAGTGGCGCGTGCACTCAACTCTATAGGGCGCGAGGCGAGCCGCGCCGCCCTGCGTAAAATCATGGCCCAGGCCCAGACGTCTGGATTGCTCTCAGGCCCTCCTGCCGAACTTGCCGAGCAGTTCGCCGGGCTGCTTTGGCGCGATTTGATGGTCAGCCTGTTGCTCGGCGTCGCCGACCGACCGAACACCCGCGAAATCGCTGGACGTGCCCGCGTCGCAGCAGCCGCCTTCCTGCAACTTCATCCGCTACCGAATGACGCTCCGGCTGCTTGACGCCCTCAGCAGTAATCTGTTATCAGCAGGGTTAGTTTCACCGGCAGCGGGTCAGTTTCCGATTGGCCGACGATTCGCGAGCTAACTCCGCGCTGGCGTGTGGGCGTCGTAGTGAGCTTCGAAAACTCGCTGAGAATTAGGGAATCCTGGCAATGTCACGTCTCATCCCATGAAACGTGTTGGAGTGAGTGGCGTCTAGTTGATGGTGCCGCATGTAATCATCGTCGGTGGTGGCTTTGGAGGACTCTCTGCGGCTCGTGCATTACGCGCTGCTACGCTTCGCGTGACGCTGATTGATAAACGGAATTATCATCTCTTTCGCCCCATGCTGTATCAAGTCGCGACGGGACTGCTTTCGTCCGATGAGATCTCCGGGCCGCTGCGTTCGATCCTGAGTCATCAAAAAAATATTGACGTGTTGCTCGGTGAAGTCACGGGCATCAGCCCGCAGCAACGCATCGTCCATCTGAAACATAGAGACTTAGCATACGACTTCCTCATCCTGGCGACTGGCATCCGGTACAACTATTTTGGGCACGACAAATGGCGTGCGTTCGCACCGGGCCTCGAATCGCTCGATGATGCCGATATGATTCGGAGCAAAATCCTGCTTGCGTTCGAGCGGGCTGAAGCAATGGCTTCGACAACCCAAGCGCTAGAACAGGTCCCGACTGAGGAAATTCGCCGCCTCTTAACATTTGCACTGGTGGGCGCCGGGACGGTTGGCGTCGAGATGGCCGGCACGCTCGCCGAAATGTCGCGCATGGCTTTGGCGCATGACTTTCGGCATATAGATCCCAGAACAGCTCGGATTCTTCTGTATGAGGCTGCGCCTCGCATTCTGCCCACATATCCCGAGGTTCTTTCCCTCAAAGCGCAACGGCATTTGGAGAGCTTAGGCGTCGAAGTTTTCACCAACGCTCTTGTGACAAGTGTGGATTCAGATGGAATTGTCGCCAGCGGACAGAGAGTTCCGGCCGGCACGGTACTCTGGGGAGCTGGTGTCGTTGCGTCTCCGGCGGGCCGCTGGTTAGGTGCGGAAACCGACAAATCCGGAAAGGTCATGGTGGAACCTGATTTGTCCGTACCTGGTCATCCGGAAGTGTTTGTAATTGGCGACACCGCTCATCTCGCTGCTCCGGTTCGAAACTTATTTGGCATCAAATCACGAACGCCGATGCTCATGCCGGGAGTAGCTCAACCCGCCATACAAGAAGGTGAGTACGTAGCGAACGTCATTCGGCGCCGTGTGGCAGGGCGTGCACAACCGAAACCTTTCTGGTATTGGGATAAGGGTGATCTCGCGATCGTCGGCCGAACATACGCCGTCGCTGACGTACGCTTTATTCGGTTTGCGGGCTTCCCAGCATGGGTAGTTTGGGCAGTCGTGCATATTTACTTCCTCATTGGGTTTGCCAATCGCCTGTTTGTACTGCTGCAGTGGGGGCTCGATTTCCTGACAAAACGTCGTCGAGTGCGAGTCTTGTCAGAGGAACCTCCCTCGGCGCGGAACTTCATCGACCCAGCAGCCTGACATTTCCACAACAAGCTGTCTTTGTACACGGTTTGCCTGATTGATGCAGGTTAGGATTCCGAGTTACCTACCTGAGAGCCAAGGATTCGCGAGATAGATCGCTACTTGCCTGTTGCGCGTTTACCCGCCTTCCGCATTTCCAGTTCCCCTTGCTGCTCGATATGCGGGCCTTCCTCACCCGCAAGAGATAAGCGGCCACCAAGGCTTGATTCACCTTACCGATTCCAAAAGATCTAGTGAACTTCCTGTCACTTCTCGTCGTATCCACTCCCATGGCGAAGTCTGCCTTATTCCGGCCTTTTGACTTCCACCCCGGCCCGCCATACCATCTCAGTTCCGGACTACTCCCCGCATGATTGGCCAGACCATCTCCCACTACCGCGTCGTCGAGAAACTAGGCGGCGGTGGCATGGGTGTGGTCTACAAAGCGGAAGACATAAAACTTGGCCGCTTCGTCGCCCTCAAGTTCCTTCCGCCCGAAGTTGCCTCCGATCCACAGGCGCTCGAGCGCTTTCAACGCGAAGCGCGCGCGGCCTCCGCGCTGAATCATCCCAACATTTGCACGATCCACGAGATCGACGAGCAGACCGGTCAGGCCTTCATCGTGATGGAGTATCTGGAAGGCCAGACGCTGAAGCACCGCGTCTCCGGTGGCCCTCTTGAGAATGACGTCCTGCTCCAACTCGCCATCGAGATCGCCGATGCGCTCGATGCCGCACACAGCCAGGGAATCGTTCATCGCGACATTAAGCCCGCCAATGTCTTCATCACCAAACGCGGCCACGCCAAGGTTCTCGACTTCGGCCTCGCGAAACTGCTTCCCACGTCTCGCGAAGTTGGCCAGACCGTCAACCTGAGCTCACCCACCGTTGTGAACGACGCCTTCCTCACCAGCCCCGGAACAACCGTCGGCACCATCGCGTACATGTCGCCCGAGCAGGCCAAGGGCAAGGAACTCGACGCCCGCACAGATCTGTTCTCTTTCGGTGCCGTGCTTTACGAGATGGCCACCGGGGCCGTGCCCTTCCGAGGCGACACCTCGGCGCTCATCTTCGAAGCCATCCTGAATCGCGCGCCGCTGCCCGCGGTGCGTCTCAATCCCGACATTCCCGCTCGTCTCGAGGAGATCATCAACAAGGCCCTCGAAAAAGATCGCGACATGCGTTACCAGCACGCCTCTGAGATCCGCAGCGATCTGAAGCGGTTGCAGCGCGACAGCGGCTCGGGACGCGGAACCGCGGCAACCATCTCGTCGGGAGAAACGCCCGTCGCTAAGGTTCCCGCGACGACCGCATCGAGCGGGAGTTCATCGAAGCTGCAGCCGACCTCTGCGCCCTCCGCTCAAATCAGCAGTGGCAGCGTCGGTGCTGTCGCTCGCCAACACCGCGTCGGGACGGTCGTGCTCTCGCTCATCGTTCTCGCGATACTGGCCGCTGCCGCGTTTGGCGTCTATGCCTTCGTCACCCACAGCGGGCCACTCCCATTTCAGAATTTCGCCATCACACAAATCACCAACAGCGGCAAGGTCGATCAGGCCGCGATCTCTCCCGACGGCCGCTATCTCCTGCATGTGCAGAACGACAACGGTCAGCGCAGTCTCTGGCTGCGTAACATTCCGACCGGCAGCGATACCCAGATCCTTCCTCCGGCCCCGGGGACTTATGCTTCGCTGGCGTTTTCGCCCGATGGCAATTACGTCTTCTATCGCAAGTCCGCCAATGTTCGGGCCAACGAGTTCAATTTGTACCGCGCTCCTGTCCTTGGCGGTCCGCCTAAGCAAGTCGTACGTGACATCGACAGTGAAGTCTCGTTTTCCCCTGACGGGAAGCGTATGGCTTTCGTCCGCGCGAATGATCCGGACCCGGGGAAATACCGGCTGCTCACGGCCAACCTCGAAGGCGGCGATGAGACCGTTCTTCGGATCGCCGAGCCAAATCGCGGAGCCGATCCATCCAACATCGCCTGGTCGCCCGACGGCAAGCTGCTCGCCTACGCTTTTCAGTCTCCCGGCGGCGAGTTCGTCGGCTATGTCGAAACTTTCGATCTCGCCCGCAAGCAGGTCGGCACCATGGCGGCCCTGCCTCAGGCCCGCATCCTCGAACTGAGCTGGCTGCCCAACGGACGCGCTCTGCTGGTCGTATATTCCCCCAAGGGTCCTCGCTTCGAACAGGCGCAAATCGGGTTGCTGACCACCGACGGCAAGCTGCATCCGGTTACGCGCGACACCAATCGCTACGCGACCCTCACGCTCTCGGCCGACGCCCACAGCGCCGCCAGCGTCCAGGTTAAGACCAGCCGTTCTCTTATCCTGCTTCCTGTGACGGGAGGCTCCGCAACAGCTGCGCCCTCAACCGTCACGCAAGCCTCCGATCCGCGACAAGTGCAGTGGACTCCCGACGGCAAGCTGCTTGTGCAGGCATTCGACACGCTTACTCGTTTCGATCGCGACGGTCAAAATTCCGCAGTGCTCATCAGCGATCCTGCTGCAGGAGTTTTCGACACGCGACCTTGCGGATCGCGCTACCTGGTTTTTGCCTGGGCCTATCATGGCGGCAACACCATCAACATCTGGCGCTCTAACCCCGATGGTTCCTCTCCCAAACAACTCACGTCCCACTTGTTGGAGACCAGTCCGGTTTGTTCCCCCGACCAGAAGTGGGTCTACTACATCGAAGGCCCGGGCGTGCCGCGCTTGATGCGCGTTCCCATCGACGGCGGCCAGGCGGAGATGGTTCCCGGCAGCGATGTCCCCAATCGTTTCGGTATCGACACGGTCGCGTTCTTTTCTCCCGATGGTAAGTCCATCGGTTTCGTCGTCGACCTGATCGATCCTCGCACCAACGACGCCGTGCTGAAGCTGGCAATTGTGAACGTGGAACCGGGGGCAGCTCCGAACCCGCGCTTCATTGATCTCGATACTCGCTTCGGTACCTCGAACGGAGCCAATCCAGGCCTCCAGCTTGTGCCCAACACAAATGCGGTGAGCTACGTGATCAGCGAAAACGGTGGCAGCAATCTCTGGCTCCAACCCCTCGACGGCTCCCCGGGCCACCAGATCACACACCTGCCCTCTGAACAAATCAGCAGCTACGCCTGGTCCCCTGACGGGAAAACCATAGCCCTGATCCGCCGCCAAGACGAGGCCGACGTGGTGCTGCTGAAAGAAGGGAATCAATAACGCAGGTGACAGGTCTCAGGTCTCAGATTTCCTCCCAAAAATTGTCATCCTGAGCAAAGTGAGGCGCCAGCCGAACGCAGTCGAAGGACCCCGCGACACTTACGAGGCCACCAGTTCTAAGAGTTTCCTTTCCAGGAACCATCTGCGTGATTCCGCAACGGCCACGGAGCTCGTGCCCGCTCAAAAGTCACCAGCTTGCCTTTACCGCCGTAACTTTTCCGTCCACTCTTGGCGTGCTAGATATGATCCATGAGCCGGCAACAGGCAACCTGGCAGGTGCAGAGTTCCCGCGAAACGCGCGTGGCTGCTTCCATGGGTTTCCTTGTGGTCGGTGCGCTGCTGGCTTACGGATTTCGTGCGATGGAAGGTCCCGTTTTGAGCGGAAGCCGCGCCGGCTTTGCTCTTGGCGTCTTGCTGATGGGCCTGGGCGCGGGTTCCTTCCTCTTCGGCTACGAAGAAACAATCACCATCGACACCAGGCAGCGCCGTGTGTTCATTGAAAGAAGCAGTTGGCGGGAAAGCAGCCGGCGCGACATTCCGTTCGACGAAATCGCCGAGGCACACGTCGAGCAGTTGGGAGATCCCGAAGGCGGAACGCCTTCTTACCACGTCGCGGTCAAGCTGAGATCCGGAGGCAGCGCGAATTTGTTCGTCGGGCTCTTCCCGGGAATGTGGGACCGCTCCGCGATGGAGTCACGCTGCGTCCGCTTGCTAGAGAGCGTGCGAGTCAGCTAGGCCAATCTTTACGTGCCTTCGTTAACTCCAAATTGCTGTGCGAAAAACCTCTCAGGACTGTGGAGTCGCCAGCAAGCGCGAGGTCCTTCGACTGTGTTCGGCTCGCACCTCACTTCGCTCAGGATGACAATTTTGAGAGGGAGCCTGAGACTTGACACCTGACGTCCTGTCTCAATCATACTTCTCGTACAGAATCGCCTTCCGATCCCATCCCAATCCTTTAAGCAGTTCGCGATTGGCGCGGACCATTTTGTCGAGGCCGCAGATGTAGGCGTGCATGTCGGCGCGGCCTGCCACGATGCCAGGGACATGTTCCTGCACGTAGCCGCGCAATCCTCTCCAGTTGGCGTCGCCGCGGCTGAGCGTCGGCAGGTAGTCGAAATTCTTGTGGCCGGCCGCGAGTTGAAGGAACTCTTTGTGGTAGTAGATGTCTTCCTCTGTGCGACTCCCGAACAGCAGCCAGAATTGTTTGTTCTGGTGGCGGTCGGGTTCGGCGAGCAGCCAGTGCAGCATCGAGCGGAAAGGTGCGATGCCGGTGCCGGTCGCGATCAAGAGCGTGTCGCGCAACGGAGGGCGCAACACGAAATTTCCGAACGGCCCCTGCCCCTCGATCTCCGTGCCCACTTCCAGGTCGCAGAGGTAGTTCGACATGAAGCCATCCTGCACGCGATTGAGACACAGCGCGAAGCGATTTCCCTCCGGCGGCGACGCGATGGAGTACGCGCGTGTGATCTCCTCGCCATCGGGCTTGTTGTGTTTGAGTGACAGCCACTGCCCGGGGACGAATCCAAACTTGCCCGCACCTTCTACTTCAAATTCGAGATGCCTGGTGTAGTCGGACAGAGGAGTGCTTTGCTCCAGGCGTGCCGTCATGGTCTGAAACGCCATAGCATGTAGATGAAGTGGAGGGTCCCGCCGGTGCGCTTGCAAATGTGGAGAAATGTTCCACGTGGAACACTGTGCAAAACTGCGGAAAATTCGTTTGCTAAAAGATAATATGCAGGAATCAAGCAAGCTGCTGAAAGGAAGCACGTTGCGAGGGAGACGGCGTTCTGCACTTCACACGTCCAGGTGATTTGGCTCACTTTTTGACGATTGGCGGGCGGAGACTCACGATGTTCCACGGTCGTCAGGCTCGCTCTCGGCTGCGGACTGTGTGACAGCTGGAGAGAAACCTTTTCACCACGGATGGCACGGAGGAGCAGCGAGGAATCGGGGATCGAGATGGCAGAGCGCAATCGGTTCGGATTGAGGCCTGAGACCGGACCCGCCGAAATTTTCTTGAGCCGCTATACTCGGGGATTCTTCAATCCTTTCCTGGAGGTTGCGGTTGCGTTTGCTTAGTGGAGACTTGTGCGCGATTCGGGCTCTGCCTCGTTTGGCAAGGTTTGTAACGACAACGGCTTTGTTGATTGTGGTTGCCGGATTCACCGTGCCACATTTGCTGTCCAGCAATCGAAGAGTGCAGGCTGCCAAGAGTCCCAAACCCACGCAGCAGGACTGGGCTACGTACGGCGGGGCTCCGGAAAACGATCACTACTCGCCCCTCGCCCAGATCAATCGCAGAAACGTGAAGCAACTGACGGTCGCGTGGAGTTTCGATACCGGGGAAGCAGGCGGACTGCAGACCAGTCCGCTGGAAGTGGAGGGTGTGCTGTACGGCATCACGCCTACGCAAAAGATTTTTGCGCTCGACGCCATCACGGGAAAACTTCTCTGGAAGTTCGACTCCGGCATCCGCGGAACGCAGCCCGATCGCGGGCTCTCCTATTGGGCGGATGGGAAGGAGAAGCGACTTCTCGTCGGCGTCATGAACTACGTATATGCGCTGGACGCGGCAACCGGCGCGCCGATCACGTCCTTCGGCAAGAGCGGGCGCATTGATCTAAGAGAAGATCTTGGTCGTGATCCATCTTCTCTTTCTATTTATTTGACCAGCCCGGGCGTGATTTACAAAGACCTGCTCATCGTGGGAGGACGCGAACCCGAGACTCTACCTGCGCCTCCCGGCGACATCCGCGCTTATGACGTGAGGAGCGGAAGACTGCGCTGGTCGTTTCACACCATCCCGCGGCCGGGCGAATTCGGATATGACACATGGCCGCGGGAAGCCTGGAAGTCCAGCGGCGCCGCGAACAACTGGACCGGCATGTCGCTCGACCCCAAGCGCGGCATCGTATACGTGCCCACGGGATCAGCGGCCATGGATTTCTATGGAGGAGACCGACTCGGGGATAATCTCTTTGCCGATTGCCTGCTGGCCTTGAACGCCGAAACCGGCGAACGGATCTGGCACTTTCAGGAAGTCCGGCACGACATCTGGGACCGGGATCTTCCATCGCCGCCGGTTCTTCTGACCGTGAAGCGCAACGGCAAGCCCGTAGACGCCATTGCCCAAACCACCAAGCAAGGCGTCGTTTACCTGTTTGATCGGACAAAGGGAACGCCACTGTTTCCTGTCGAATATCGCAAGTTTCCTGCCAGTACTGTACCCGGCGAGAGCGCAGCCGCGGAGCAACCCTTTCCGGTGAAGCCGGCACCGTTCTCGAGACAACGCCTGAGCGAAGACGGGCTTACCATGCGCACTCCCGAAGTGCACCAGTGGGCGCTAGGCCAGTTTCGCAAGTTCATCAGCGCCGGACAATTCGTTCCCTTCAGTGTCGGCAAAGATACGGTTGTCTTTCCCGGCTTCGACGGTGGCGCGGAATGGGGTGGGCCGGCGGTCGACCGGGAAACCGGAGTCCTCTATGTGAACGCCAACGACGTCGCCTGGACGGGCGCGCTCACGGAGAACACGGGTGAGGGAAGCGTGCGGTCGATTTACCTGACCCAGTGCGGCGTCTGTCATGGCGAGAAGATGGAAGGATCTCCGCCCGAGATGCCTTCGCTGATCGGGGCGGTGGACCGCAACACACCCGCCGAAGTCACGTCCGTCATCAGGAATGGGAAGGGACGGATGCAAGGTTTTCCGAATCTAACCGACGAGCAGGTGTTTGCGTTGGTGAACTACATCTCCACTGGGGAGAGCAAAGAACTCATCAGCAGCGGTCCGTCGTCGGCGTCGATGAAGTATCGCTTCACGGGGTATCACAAATTTTTGGATCCGGAAGGCTATCCAGCGGTCGCGCCTCCGTGGGGAACATTAACAGCGATCAATCTGAATACTGGAGAGCACGGGTGGCAGATCCCGCTGGGGGAATACCCGGAGCTGGCGGCAAAGGGGCAGGACAAAACGGGTACAGAAAATTACGGTGGACCCGTGGTTACGGCCGGAGGGCTGGTGTTCATCGGGGCGTCGAATTTCGACAAGAAGTTTCGGGCATTCGATAAGGCGACCGGGAACCTGCTTTGGGAGACCAAGCTGCCTTTCTCCGGCAATGCCACGCCGATCACGTATGAAGTCAACGGACGGCAGTTTGTGGTGATTGCGGCCGGGGGTGGAAAGGACCCGCGGTCGGGTTCGGGGGGCGTGTATGTGGCATTTGCTTTGCCGGCGAAGTGAGTGGTGTTTGCGCCGTAGAGATCGCCTTCGGGCTTACGCCCTCGGCGGGGCCTGTCGCCGCTCGGGGTTTGCGGTTCTGGCATCGAGCTACCCAGTGCTTACGCGCTGGGCTAATGAATTTCGCGCTCCGCGCTTGTTGGGAGCATTATGAAAAGACTGGGTAAGGGTGTTCTTTCTCTGATCGCGCCTGCTCGACTTAAGACCCACTCTCCAGTCCAGCGGATCCTTCGCATCTCGCTGCCTGTGGTCGCCCTTTTGGTGTTTGCGGCGGCCACACTGGCCCGGGAGCGCGGCCCTCGCGTTGAGGTGATATGCACCTCGCCACCGGTCCCCGTCCGCTTGGACGAGCAGCAGGTGCTGGTTTACGAACGGCATGTCACTAACTTTGATGTTGTGCCTCTCACCTTGAAGCGCGTGGAGGTGTTCGGCGGTGACGAGAGCACCGAGTCCATCGCATCTCTGGACGAGAGTGCGCTGGCGGCGGCCATGCTTCGGATCGGATCTGCCATGACGCCGTCGGGGGAGCATGGAAGTGTCGCCAACGTGGCGCGCGTGATCGAACCGGGCGGCCGCTCCGTCCTCTTTATGTGGATTGGGCTACCCGCGAGCCGCACCGTTCCCACCGCCCTGCGGCACCGGATGATTTTCAGCGCAGCCGCCGCGGGAGGGGGCAGCCCAACCGACGCCATACTGGAAGACTTCCAGGTACCCATAAGTCATGACGCAGCGTTAACGCTGCATCCTCCCTTCCACGGAGGCGTATGGCTTGCGGGCGATGGTCCTGCGAACAACACGAACCACCGGCGGGCGATCACGGCCGTTGACGGGCACATCTATTCGGCCGAGCGCTTCGCGATTGACTGGATCAAGGTGGGTCCAAACGGTGATTCGCGTCACGACGGTGCAACGCGCAACGACAACTGGTGGGGCTGGGGCGAGCCGGTACTGGCCGTGGCCGAGGGAGAGATCACCGAAGTTGTCGATGGAATTCCGGACAACGTGCCCCGCGTGCTTCCCCCGGTCACACTCGACAATATCGCCGGCAATCACGTCATCCTGAAGGTTGCTCCCAACCGCTACGTGACCTATGCGCACCTGCAGAATGGAAGCATCAAGGTTCGAGTACATGATCGTATTCACCCGGGCGATGTGCTGGCATTGCTCGGAAACAGCGGCAACACCACTGGGGCGCACCTGCATATGCAGGTGACCGATCGAAGCTCAGTACTGCAAGCGGAAGGTGTTCCTTTTGTGTTCGAGAAGTTCACCTATCTTGGTCCCGGATCAGATTACGAACTCGACAAACATGTGTCGGTGCCTTGGGAGTTATCAATCCCGCCAGGCGATGCGGTGTTGGAATTCGGCGGGGGGAAGAAGTAGAGGAATGCCTTTTACTCTACGGTGACGGACTTGGCGAGGTTCCTTGGCTGGTCTACGTCGCAGCCTCTGCGTTCGGCGATGTGATAGGCGAGCAGTTGCAGGGGCACGATCTCGAGAATTGGGGCTAGTTCTTCCGGTGCAGGCGGAATGTAGATGACGTGGTCCGCCGCCTCTTTGATCTCTTCGTCGCCTTCGGTGGCCAGCGCGATCACCTGGCCGGAGCGCGCCTTGACTTCCTTGAGGTTCGACATGGTCTTCTCGTAGCGCACGACCGATAGTGGATCGTTCGGATCGCGAGTCGCGATGATCACGACCGGAAGATTCTCGTCGATCAATGCGTTGGGACCGTGCTTCATCTCTCCCGCGGGATAGCCTTCGGCGTGGATGTAGGACACTTCTTTTAGCTTGAGGGCGCCCTCGAGTGCGATCGGGTAGTGGATGCCGCGTCCGAGAAACAGGAAGTCCTGCGCCCGGGAGTAGGTCTTGGCCAGTTCCTCGCATTCCTGTTCGCGGGTGAGTACTTGCTCCAGTTTGCCCGGCAGGCGGGTGAGTTCAAAGACTTCGGATTTGGATTGCTCTGGAGTCAATGTGCCACGCACTTGTCCGAGATAGAGAGATAGTAAATAGAGTGCGGTCAGTTGTGCCGTAAACGCCTTGGTCGAGGCAACACCAATCTCCGGTCCAGCGTGGGTATAGATAGTGCCCTGCGCCTCTCGAGTTACCATCGATCCGACAACGTTGCATATGGCAAGAGTCTTGCACCCCTTGGCTTTGGCTTCCCGTTGGGCGGCGATGGTGTCGGCGGTTTCACCGGATTGCGTGATGAGCAAAGTTATGGTGTTGGGTGGGATGATCGGGTCTCGATACCGCCACTCGCTCGCGTAGTCGACTTCGACCGGAATGCGGGCGAGGCTCTCGAGCATGAACTTGCCGGCCTGCCCGGCGTGCCAACTGGTGCCGCAGGCCGCGATGTTGATCTTCTTTGTGGCGCGCAACTCATCCTCGGTGATGCCCATCTCTTCGAGGAAGATGTGGCCGGTGTCCTGCGAAACGCGCCCCAGGGTGGTGTCACGCACGGAGCGAGGCTGCTCGTAGATTTCCTTCAGCATGAAGTGCTTGAACCCGCCCTTTTCCGCCATGATCGGGTCCCAGGTGACATGCTGAACTGGCCGCGAGATTGGGCGGCCGTCGAAGTCGGTGAGCATCACGCCTTCGGGCGTTATGACCGCCAGGTCGCCATCGGCCAGGAAGAAGAGATCGCGCGTGTGATAGAGAATCGCGGGCACATCGGAGGCGACGAAGTATTCGTCCTTACCCAGTCCGATCACAGCTGGCGGGCCATTCCGGGCAGAAACAATTTTGTTTGGTTCCTCCACGGCAATCACGCTCAACGCGAAGACGCCGGTGAGTTCTTTCACCGCTTTGCGGACAGCCTCCTCCAGTGACGGCCGGTGTCCATTACCGGTTTTCAGGAAATGCTTCTCGATCAGATGAGCGATGATCTCGGTATCTGTTTCAGTGGTGAACTTATGACCTTCTTCGGAGAGCTTCTTTTTAAGGGAAAGATAGTTTTCGACGATACCGTTATGAACGACGACGATTTTCCCCGTGCAGTCTCGGTGCGGATGAGCGTTCTCTTCGGACGGGCGGCCATGTGTAGCCCAACGTGTGTGCCCGATACCGTACGTACCCTCGAGCGGTTTCTGCCGGATGACTTCTTCCAGATTGCGCAGCTTGCCTTCGGCGCGCCGCACCTCGAGGCCATCGCCGTTTCCAGCCACCGCGATTCCTGCCGAGTCGTAGCCGCGATACTCGAGCCGACGCAGACCCTCGATGATAATCGGCACAACTTCTTTCTTGCCGACGTAACCGACGATGCCACACATAATCGAGTCTCCTCTGTCGGCTGGGGGCCGAAGTTCTGCGTAGTCGAAAAAGATGCTCACTTCGCGGGAGCGCCCGCGCGGCCCGCGCTGCTAGTCTTCGAGGGAGTAGCGGTATTCCTCGATCACGGGATTGGTCAACACTTCGCGGGCAATGCGCTCGACTTCGGATTGCGCGTCGGCTTTGCTCAGGTCCGCGTCCAGCGTCAGTTCGAAATATTTGCCTTGCCGGACGTCGCCTAATCCCTTGTAGCCCATCTTTTTAAGTGCGCCCTGAATGGTTTTTCCCTGCGGATCGAGAACACTTTTCTTGAGCGAGACGTACACGTAGGCCTTCATGCGTTGTCATTATACGTCAGGGCAACGGGCAGACCGGAGAACCGGCGAAGGATGAGAATCGTGAACTTCTTGAGAGGGAACGAGTTGCGCGGATTCAACCGGCTTTTAAACTTTCGATCTGGCGATCGAGGTCTGCGAGAGAGTGTTCGAGCATTTGTCGGTGCCGCAAATTTTGAACACTGTTGAGTTGTTGCAGAACACGTTGACGCGCCAGGTGAAGTCCTTCCGCTTTTCGCTTCGACTGAGCTTGCTGCGGCGTGAGTCTAAGGCGTGTGGGTTGCGTTTTCTCCCTTGCTTCCGCCTGCTGCGCTTCGACTGACTTACTCTCCCAACCCCTGGCCATCGCTTCATTATACAAAGTAAGTCATCAACCCGGACCTTGGATTCGTGTGAGTCGATCGCGGAATGGACTAATGGACCCCGGAGGTCCATTGTTGCGAATCGTATCGAAAAGGGAAACGTATTGCAGACCCATCAAGAGACCAGGTCGTTTTTTGCTATGCATTCCATCCACAAAGCATTTGATATCTCGCCAATATCGGAGGACGGCTTGCGTTGAGGGGCGCGGGCCCCAAGATCGAGGGGGCCGTCTCTTTATTTCAACGATCCGCAAAGCCGTCCTAGAAATGAAATCCCAATTGCGCCGTAAGCGTGCGCGGCGTGACGTAGTGAGTGCCGGTGAAGGTGGACAGGAAGTTGTAAACCGCCACCCGGTTGGTGATGTTAATGGCCGTCAACTGGAGACTCACCTTGTAGCGCTCTCCATGGAACAGATTGTCGTGGCCTACCGCGAGATCGAACAGATGGCGAGGCGCCACCCGTGGGGGATTGTGCTGGTCATCTTCGGTTCCCGGAGCGGGGATGGAGAGCAGCGTGGAACCGTACTGCGCCGCCGGACACAGATTGGCGCCGAGTGGGGAGCTAATCGGCGTCGTCTGTGTCGCACGAACCGAGCCGCAAAACAATCCGGCCTGGAATTGCTGGTTCGGACTGATCACAGACGCGTCCACGACAGTGTCACTGCCATTCGGGCCGTTATTGCAGTTTCCGCCCGCGCAGGGGACGGCCCCCGCCACCAGGCCACTGTCATAACGCCAGTTGAACCCGAGCCACGGCCCGTTCTTCCACGGTTGATATTGCAGGTGAGTGGTCTGGTTGAACCTCTCGTCGTGATCGATGCGGAAGCCAGAGATATCAGTGTTTCCACTTCCTGGTGGTACAGCACCGGCGCCCCCGAGTTGCGGGTTGAAGAAGGTCGCCGCCACGCTGGAGAAAACGAACAGCGCCGAAAACCCATGGATGTCTGGAACACTGATCCTTCCGGCCACTCCCGGAATTTTCGAATTGTGCCACTCGATCGGAAACGTTAGCGGCGTTGCTCCGAATACGCCGAAGTCGTAGGCGTTGTGCGTGTATTTCCAGACGTATTCCCCCGAGAACACCAGGTAGCGGCCGAACGCCTGTTGCAGTCCGGCGTGAAACTCGTTACGCCATCCGGGGCTGAAGGGAGTCGGAGCGTTGCTGGAGCAGACAAGGAGAGGATTCAGCACCGGATCGGCGCATCCGTTGCTGGAAAGCACGAGGTTCTCATTGAAAGGCGTCTCCAGAATGCGGGCATAGGATGCGCGGAGGACAGTGTTGGTCTTTTTGATGTTGTACGCAACGCCGATGCGGGGTTCGGCTTCCTTGTGGGAGGTGAGGCCATTGTAGATGTCTCCACGCAAACCAACATTGAGCGCCCAGTTTCCCTTTGTGATTGCGTCCTGGACATAGACAGACAGGAGTTTGACATCGGTGTGGCCGTTGAACGGGAACAAGGTTCCGCCCCGGGTCAGGTCCACCGGCAGCAGGAGAGGATTGAAGTCAGGATTGGCGCTCCCGCCGGGGTTCTGTGCACTGCCGCATTGCCCTGGATTGGTAATTGTGGGAGTCGTGTTCGGGCTTCCGTCGGCGTTGAAGCACACGAAGTTCAGGGTCGGATCAACGATTCCGAAGTGATTGTTTTCGTCGAGGAATGTTTGTTGGTAGGTTGCTCCCGCCTTGATGTTGTGAATTCCCTTGACGTAGGAGACACCCGCACGCAAGCCTGCGTTGGTCAAGGTGCGGTCCTGATCGATGGTCTCCTGCTGGAGGGAGGGAGCGAGGTCAGCAAAAGGATTGTGGCTTCCGTAATAATTGAACTGGTCCCGCCGAACGAAGGCCCCGAACGTCAACACAGTGTTGTCGTTGATCAGGCGGGTCCATGACGGAGCGATATTGAACGTCTTGATTTGTGAGCGCTGATCGGTTGGGCCTACGGGCCGGCCGTCGGGACCGAGTCCGCCATTGTCCACGACCAAGCCATTCCAGGCCGTGGCGTTTTGCTGATCGAAGGAATTTGGAGTCTGAAACCAGGAACGCGTGAACCCCAGGTTCAAGTGGATGGAATCTAGTTTGGATAACTGGAAGTCGACACGGTCGAACACGTTTTCTTCGTTGCCCTGGGCATGGGTTACGGTGAATTCCGGCGGGTCGAGAAAGCGGCCGCTGTTCAGTCCGTTCGCGGAGATAAAGTTTCCCCATTTTTGACCGCCGTAGGCCAGATCGAAGCCGACATTCGAAGTTCCGAAACTGCCGTAAGAAGCATTCACCTCGCCGTGGGGAGTGGTCACGCCTTGGCCGGAACGGGTGGTCACATTGATCACCACGCTCGCCTTCTCGCCGTACTCCGCCGGCGGAGCACCAGAAATTACCTCCAAAGACTGAATCGAATCCAGCGGAATCTGGTTGGAAAAGACTTTGCTCTGCTGGTCGGTGATGGGCTGGCCGTCGACAGAAAAGGAGTTTTCTGCGTGGTCGCCCATGCCGTGAAACAAGCCGTTGGAGTCGGCGGCGATTCCAGGCGTCGCCAAGGTCACCAGAGAACTCACTGAGGAGGAGGGGCTTTCGAGCGGCAGGCGATCCACGATGGCCTTATCCACGTCGGTGTGGAAGGTGGGATCGTTCTCGATGAGCTCGCCTGCACTTTCCACGGTCACCACTTCCGACGAGGCTGTGACTTTTAAGTTCGCCTTGATGTTCACCGGGACAAGCGAGCGAACATCGACATCCTGTTCATACGGCGAAAAGCCAGCTGCAGAGACAGTGAGGTGGTAGGGGTTGAAGGGTACGTTGGGAATACTGAAGTTACCGTTGCTGTCCGTCGTCACGGTCCGGCTGAACTGGCTCACTGGATTGTGGATTTCTACGGTTGCGTTCGGCACCACCGCGCCGGAGGGATCCACGACTGTGCCCGTGACCGAGGTGGAAGTCCCACCAGATTGCGCAAACGACAGGGTCCCGGTGACGAGGACCAGAAGAAAAAGATGGAAAAATGCGAACAAGCGAATAGAAGGCATCGCGCCTCTCCTCCATTAAATTCAAGACGAAAGTCAGTTAGAAAACACGCCTGAGATAAGCGACAGTTCTAGGCTGACGGCGGAGGACGGATGTAGAGGACGGACGCGAGAAGCAGCGGCTTCGGGGAAACTTCATGTCGGACTACGAGTATTGAGCGATGAAAAACAGGAACCGCGCGATAGGCGAGCTTGACGATGACGCCAGCGTGAGCCACCGAGCAAATCGAGCATTCATGGCTGGCGGAGCTGGTTTTATCAGAGTGAACGTGATTCGCCTGGACGAACCCGGCGAACGGGATCAACAGAACGCAAAACAGCGCCAATGCCCTGGGGCGCGCACAAACCTGCGTCCTTACCCTGCAATTCAACAAGAAAACTGACCCCACGTAGTGTTCTGGGTATTATACGCCGCGGCCCCGCAAGGGTGGATGACACCCGGTCATGTCCCGATGCCTGGAGCCGTTTACTTAGACGCCTCGCGAAGCGAGATGTTTCCACGCAACGAATGGATCTCGAAGGCGGCGGCGGCGTTGCGTAACAAGGAGTTAGCTTGCCCAAGCCCGGCCAGAGCCCGCCCCAGAATTTGGTGATCGACCTTTCCTTTGACCGAGCGCGCCTTGAAATGCGCCATTCCCGCAAATGGCACGGAGACGTCGATGTT
>JBKPEB010000057.1:0-12020 GCA_046728215.1 Acidobacteriota bacterium
GACGAGAACCGGGCCACCATGGTAGCTGACATTACTCCCGCCACCGCGGGTTGCAAATTCAACCACGAAGCGTTGCCGTGTCGGGAAGTGACGGGGAAACGCGTTGTTGAGCTCAGACCTCTGGGCGAATGCCATCGGCACCAGACAAGAGGCGGTTATCGCCAGCAACAGGACAACAGCAGACTTCCTCATGACAGAGATCCTTTTTCGGAGGCAAGCTATATTTCCCGCGAGGGGAGGGCCTCACGCTTACCCCTAAGAGTGTTTACCCAAGGGGGCTCATGAACTTAGCAATAGCTCAGCCGAAAGTCAATGGCACATAAGACACACAGAAAAGTGGTTACCACGCTTTAGCTATCCGAAGCGCTTAAGCGTTCATAAAACCGCCACGGCAACTGGACCCAATTGGACCCAAAACTCCTTGTACATCTCTGAAAGTAAAGGATCGCGCCCTGGTCCCGAAAAGGGGATTAGGTTGTCGTGCTGAACGTTTTCAATCTCTTACAGCGGTGCTTCAACCGTCTCATTCCTGTTCGATTAGCTCATTCTGGGGTGAATGTAAGTCCCCGAATGGCAGCCCCTGCCCAGGGGTTCAGTCGATCTTGAGTCGGTCGTACGCTCGTCCAAACTAGGCTGGATGCAAACCTCCCGCTTCTTTCGTTAGAATGTCATCCGCATTCACGAAGGAGCGTTTATGGCAAAGAAGAAGATCGATCCCCTCAACAGGAAGCAGTACAGCGCCGTGTCCGCGGCACTTACAGTCAGTGACATTCCTGCCGCGGTGAGCTTCTATCAAAAGGCTTTTGGCTTCTCGAAACGCGGCATTATGAACGGCCCGGATGGAAAGCCGATGCACGCAGAACTGACACTGCGGGGCACAACTCTGATGCTTGGTCCAGAGAGTCCAGCGATGGGAACACGGACTGCGAAGAGCGTCGGCGCCTCTCCCGCCACTCTTTATCTATATGTTGAGAATGTCGACAAAGTAGTTGAGAAGGCGACGAAACTTGGCGCTACTCCTCAGGGTCCAGTAATGGACATGTTTTGGGGTGATCGTTGCGGGACGGTTGTCGATCCTGATGGCTACAGTTGGATGGTAGGGACCCACAAGGCGGAGCCCTCGGCTAAGGAAATGAAGAGGGGGATGGAAGAGATGATGAAGCAACAGCCGCCGAGCACTGCTGCAGCCGACTGATTCTGTTTCATTCGAAAAGCGCTGGTTGAGAGGCAATCTGTTCGGCTTCCCGAAAATTGCTCAGACTAACCCCTACGAGACGATAGCGCTGTTGGGGGTCAAGAGTCACTCGCTCTCGTAGCTTGAGGGCGATCTCTGTCAGCTCATCGCAAGAAGATGGTGGTGCGCTTCCCGTATGACTGCGAGTGAGTATCTTAAACTCGCTGTTCTTCAACTTTAGGACTACGGTACGTGCGATCCGTGGCTCTTGGCGCGACGCTGACCAGAGCTTTTCTGCGAGCCGCCTGATCATCGGTTCAGTTTCCTCTAACAAAACATCTTCCAGAAACGTGTCCTCGACCGATATGGATTGCGTCGGCCGGTCTGATACGACTGGATTCTCATCGATACCGCGGGAAAGTTCGTACATGCGCACGCCGTAACAGCCAAACTCCTTCTCAAGTCTCGAGAGCTCTAGGCTTCGCAATTCCCGGACTGTTCTTACTCCAAGTTTCGCTAATCGGTCTGCGTTGACCTTCCCGACGCCCGGAAGTCTCCCCACCGAGAGCGGCAGCAGAAAGGCGTCTACCTCTTCTGGCTGGATCACAAAGAGTCCATCTGGCTTCTTCCAGTCAGAGGCGAGTTTTGCCAGGAACTTGTTCGGCGCCACTCCGGCAGAAGCGGTTAGGTTCAGTTCTTTTCGTATCTGTTCGCGAATCGTTCGTGCCACGAGCGTTGCGGTGGGCAAGCCCGTCTTGTTCGTCGTCACATCTAGATAAGCCTCGTCGAGCGATAATGGCTCGATCAGATCTGTGTGGAGCGTAAAGATCTCACGCACATCGCCTGATACGGCCCTGTATCTGGTAAAGTCCGGCGCAACGAAAATGCCTTCTGGACAGAGCCGTTCTGCACGCTTCGTTGGCATTGCAGAACGCACGCCGAAGGCTCTCGCCTCGTACGAGGCTGCGCAAACGACCGAGCGGGTGCCCTTCCACGCCACAATCACGGGCTTTCCGCGAAGCCGAGGGTCATCGCGCTGCTCGACCGAAGCGTAGAACGCGTCCATGTCGCAATGGATGATTTTGCGCATGACTTTCCGGAAACAATAGTATTGCGAGCCTGGAGTGAATGTAATCGTATGCTAGTCTGGTTGCCCTTTGCGGTTGCAGTGTCCGTCTCGCGAAAGAGGCTCGCGAGTTCGTCAACCTCAGCAAGCCAGAACGCGAAGAAATATGTCCGGCCTCGCTCACTTCAATCGTTAATAGTGTAGAAGTAACAACACATCTAGGAGAATCACAAAATGAGCGACTTCACGTACCTGTATCGTGGCCGAGACACCAATGCATCACCGGAGCAAATGCAGAAAAGGATGGAAAAGTGGCGGGCCTGGTTTAAACAGCTTGGCGAAAACGGCCACCTTAAAGACGTCGGGCATCCGCTCGAGGGCTCGGGCAAGGTGGTCAACGGGAAACAAAAGACAGTAACTGACGGGCCGTTTGCTGAGGCAAAGGATGTGGTCGGCGGCTTCTCATTGATTCAGGCTCGCGACCTGGAACAGGCAGTGGAGCTATCAAAAGACTGTCCGATTCTGGACGTTGGTGGTTCAGTGGAAGTACGACCGGTCCAAGTCATAAACATGTAAATGGAACTGACGGACCATCTCTTCAGGCGCGAGGCGGGCCGCATGGTCGCCGTGCTGACGCGCATTTTCGGCGTCCACAACCTGGCGCTCGCAGAAGATGTCGTGCAGGACGCATTCTGTCGAGCGCTGGAGGTGTGGTCGTTTCGGGGCGTGCCTGAAAATCCATCTGCGTGGCTCATGGCGGCGGCCAAAAATCGGGCGCTCGACATTCTGCGCCGCGAACGTACCGCACAAACCTACGAGCCGGAGCTAAGCAGATTTCTCCAGAGTGAATGGACCCTTGCTCCCGTCGTAAAAGAAATGTTCACCGAGAACGCCATTAAAGATGACCAGCTGCGGATGATGTTCTCCTGCTGCCATCCTCGTTTGCCGGAGGAGGCGCAGGTTATGCTCATCCTTCACATCTTGTGCGGATTCAGCATGAATGAGGTTGCGAATGCCTTCGTGACGAGCCATACAGCGGTGGAAAAGCGGATTCCCAGAGCGAAGAAAGTTCTGGGGAGATCTAAGAGACTGTTCGACACGCAGGCCACGTCCGACTTCTCGGCGAGACTTCCTGCCGTCCAACGAGCACTCTACTTGCTGTTCAATGAGGGCTATCACGGAGCATCTGCCGAAGTCGCCGTTCGGGCTGAGCTTTGCCAGGAGGCCATGCGACTCGCGGCCCTGCTGCTGGAGCATCCGCTTGGAGCAATTCCCGCTTCCTATGCGCTTTCTGCGCTCATGTGCCTTAACAAAGCAAGATTGCCAGCGCGCCTCGATGCGTCAGGAAAATTGAACTCTCTCTTTGATCAGGACCGATCCTTGTGGGACCCCAAGCTTGTAGGCGAGGGGCTGCAACTTCTGGATCTGTCAGCCAAGGGTTCAAAGCTGAGCGAATACCATCTGGAAGCAGCCATTGCCGCAGCCCATGCGACCGCTCCGAGCCTGCAAGCTACAAATTGGGAAGAAATCGTGTCTTTTTACGATATCTTGATCACAATCCGCCCAACTCCGATTGTGGCGCTCAATCGGGCAATCGCACTGGGCCAGCGTGACGGGCCCATGAGCGGCCTGACGGAACTACGAGCGATTGCTGATTCAGAGCGGCTGGCAAAATACCCTTTCTATCACGCGGCTTTCGGCGAATTTGAGTTGCAGGGCGGTCGGCCCTCGATCGCCCGTGAGCGATTTTGGACCGCTCTCGAACTCAGCCGAAATCCTATCGAGCGGCAATTTTTCGGTAAACGAATCGAAGCGTGTGATGTTCGGTACAACCAGCGTCAGTGAAACTTCTGCGGCTTCCGGATCATCGCACTTGTCCACGTGGGGCCCGTGGCGCTGCACCGACAGCCCGGCTGTCCCCTTGCCGGAAAGTCGAGAGATACCGCCTGTCAACCCGAACTGGATGGCGTCGACAACACCGCTCTTTCCGGACCCGTTCGGCCCGGACACGACAAAATTTTTGCCATCAGGATCAAGCGCCACCTCGCGAATGCCGCGGAATTCGAGGATGGTTATCGATTGAATCTGAATCACACCCCGCCCTCGTTCTTTCCCTTCGTCAGGGTCGAGACCAGTTCCTCGATCTTGATTTTCTTGTCGGATTCCAGCAGCTTGCGCAGTGAATCAATCATCGGCTGATCGAATTCCTCCGACTTGCCGAGCTTCGCATAAAAGGCGGTGAGTATGTCTTTCTGAACTATGGCCATTAATTACCTTTCGTGCAGACGGAAACGGGCCTTCGGCACAGCCCGATGGTGCATTTTCTGATGGGAGTTTTCAACCTTACCAGAACACTTGGCCCATGTCAGTGCCTGGAATAGCAGTCAGGGCCGAAGCCGGCCCACGTCTTTTTGCAAACTATTTTTTCAGCGCCCGCTTCAGATCATCGTGCTCGAACGCCGACGCCATGCGTTCGATCTCGCTTTTCCCAATGCCCAACCGTACGGCTTCATCTCGCCAGTTCGAAACCGCCTTGCCCACCTCTGCTGCAATCTTCCCGGCAGTTGCGGGCTCCAAATCGAAGTACGGCGCAACTTCCATCGCGAGTGCAAGGGACGCTGTGTTGTCGTCCTCGTTGATAGCCGTTGTGAGGATACGCGGCTTAACGTCGACGGGCACAGGATTGAGATCGTATGCAGGCGAGAGCCGCCATCCCGCCTGCCCTGCGTAGAGGAACCCATGGTTGCGCAGATGATCGTCCGTGTTCGAAATCAGAATGCTGAACACCAGCCGGCGCCATAACTGTTCCATGTCCTCCTTCGGCGCGGCGCCATGCTGGCGCAGGGCGTCCACAATCTCCAGATAACTCCTAGTGTCCCTGTCCTTCGCACCCAGCATGCTCATGGCGGAGAGGAAGGGAATGCGGCGTGTGCCCTCGCGATCGAAGCGGCGCAGAAGAATGACCGGCTTATTCGAGACTGTCTCGATGCGCGATGCCGGCACGGGAATGCCGGATTTTGCGGCGAGTGCCAGAGCCACGGCTTCCCACACCACCGTGTTAATTTCATCGTCGCGCCGCGGAAACTTCACGATCGCGAGCTGGCCATCCTTTTCTATAACCGAGGTCTTCGGGCGAGCACCGCCAAGAGACGAACCCGGCGCGAACAGCAACCGGAGATCCTCTTCCGTGTCCTTGTCCTCGACGACGTGCTCGGCCGCCGAGAGCAGTTCCGGCAGTTCGACCAACGGGGGGATGCGCTTGACCCCCTCCTCCCGCAGAAACGGACCGCCTTGCCGCTCGGCAAAGCGGAGCGCTCCCTGGCGCGCTTCGTCGTCCACCAATAAAAGGAAGTCAATTTCCTGCAGAGTGCGCAGCGCGGTGCCGGCGCGCTCGGCCCGCCGCCGTTCCGCGCGGCGCATGAGCGCCCGTCCCCACCGGTCCGGTGCGGAATCGCCGATCGCCCCGAACATCGGCGTGTCGGCCGGCGTATGAAAG
Source organism: Acidobacteriota bacterium (assembly GCA_046728215.1). Taxonomy (GTDB): domain Bacteria; phylum Acidobacteriota; class Terriglobia; order Terriglobales; family Acidobacteriaceae; genus Gp1-AA133. The sequence continues at coordinate 5,737 of JBKPEB010000057.1, forward strand.
GCACCCGGTCCGACCTGCAGCGCCGGTTCGAGAGAGAAGCGCGCCGGATTTTCGAGCCAGGTCTTGTCGTACTCGAAACTCGCGCTCTCCTTATTCTTGCGGACGCGGGCCCACAGCCGCCCCACGAGATGGGGCTTGCCGTCCAGATCCACGTAAACAAGAGCCTCCCGGTCCATTATTTCTCCTTCGGCGGTTTTTGCTTCCGTGCCCCCCGAATTCGCTTGGGCAGGTTTTCCTCTTCGAGTTGAAGGCCGACGGAATCATTCTTTGGATCGACGAGATCGGCGAGCCGGTCTACCATACCCAGGACGAAAAGAACTGTGGCATAACTTCCCAGACTCACCTTCGGGTCGCCCCGTTCAATCCTGATCAGGGTCGGTTCGCTGATGGAAGCGCGCTGCATCACAATGGACATGGGAAGCCGCCGCCGCCGCCGGGCGTCCTTGATATCGTGCCCCAGCTTGCGCAGCGCACGCGTCACGGGGATGGGCAGGGTCAACAAGCAATTTCTCCTTCTATATTTAACTAAATTATAAGACAGCTTACATAGCTTAAGCTAAACTATAAGACAGCTAACGTCAATGACATCCAAAGGCGAATAAATGGCGAACATGATAGTTCCGCTGCCACTCGCATCTGTCCCCAGGTCGGATTCTCTCCTGCCATGCCCACGATCAATGCGCGAATCTCCGGATGAAGCATCGGTCGACCCGGCCGGGACTTCCATCGCCAGAAGAGAATGAAGCCCTTGCGATGCGCAGAGCTCTACGCCGATTTCGGCCTGAAGTTAATTGGTCCTCATGGCACCGACTGGTAGGGCCTTGCATGGGCTTGGATGGCACGGTTACGTCACAAGTCACGACGCAGGCCCATTCACCCTTTGCAGAGGTTTTTACTTCCGCCAGTGGGGTGGTCATTTTTCCTAGATGGGACCCGTTGCTCCGACACAGAGGGTGAAAATTGGGGTGCGAGCGCTATGGTATGCGCGAAAGGCATGTCATTGCTGGGGATGCGCAATATGGAACAACGGGAGAGCGAGGGGGCGTGCGGAGCGGGGGCAAGATGTCCTATGACGCCAAAGGATGATTCGCGCATACGCGCCCTTGACGCAGCTCATCGTCAGCGAGAAGGACAAAGAAAAAATATCGGTGCTAGCCGACGAGCTTGGACGGCTTTTAACGCTGGAACGCGAACCGGTGCCGGTTACAAACGACAAACCCAAGAGCAGTTAGCAGCCGGGCCAGCGGCCCGACCTGCTCAACGCGACCCGCCTTCTCGAGTGGCGACCGCGTCTGAAAAGCGTTTCTATCGTCGGAAACTCTTTGCATATGAATGGCGATGTGTAGAACGTCCTTCTTACGCCCTAGCAAACTCCCTCAACAACAATGTTGCCTAAACTACAGACGTGCCCGTATTGCCCCTACATTATCCGCACTCCTATGGTCGGTAGTTGTGGAAATACACCTCCTCGAAGATCGGATCAGAGAACTGTGTGAGAAGGCTGCGATCGTGGACGATTCCGAGGTGCCCGCATTTTTTGCGGAACTGCAATCGCTGCTTGCGGAACATTCCGCATCCGTAAGATATTTGGCTGCCAAGACGCTGAAAGGATTCGGTCAAGAACCTTCGTCTTCCAAGGCTGCCGACTGAAATCTGTGCCGTAGTCAGCTAATCGGGTTTCTTTGTTGTCGCATCCGTATCCGCTTCAAGGATGACATCGACTTCGGCTCCGGGCTTAAGACGAACCTTTTCGCCGTTCTCATCAGTCAACACGTTTTCTACGCGGACTTCGCGATATAGGTCGTCGGCTTCCTCAATACTGATTTCGGCTTTCTCAGGCTCGCCTGGACCGATCGGCTTGAGCACCTTCTGTACGGTGCCTCGCAATTTCTTGCGTTTCCTTTTGCTCATGATGGGCCCCCTGTTCACCGCCGAGCTCGGCCAGTTCTCTGGTTAAGCTCTTGATCCGACTATGCCTTTCCTTGTATTGCCTAGAATCATCGGTCGTCATGCCCACGAGTGCGGCCATTTTTTCCGCTGCGGTTTGTTGTTCGCTCAGTCTGCCGATCTCCTCCTTGACACGTTGAATTACTGCTTGGTCTTCTCTCGGCTCGCCGTCAGACATTAAGCCTCGCTTTATCGCGGTCAATTAGAGCGTCCTCTGGCGGGGACTGTAGGGCGTGATCAATGCAAAGGAGCCCTCTATTTTATGTAGGGACATGAGAGTAGATGAGGCTTGAATGTTCTATCGGAATCGAGGGTGGGTTGTGAAGGTTTCGGAAGTGCTCATCTCAATCCGTAGGACTTCCCCCGGATCGTATGAGTGCTCTTGTCCGCACTCATCGCATTGAACTAGAAACGGTCCAGTAACCGGCAGAGGCTCAAAGGGATCCGTCTCCGCGAGTGGAATCTTGTGTCCGAACATCATGTTCGCGTTGTGATGAGCCTTTGCATTCTTGCAGATCACTACCCAGCAGTAGCTCGGATTGGCCCAAGCATCCAATGACGACATAGGCGGCCCCAAGTGCCCGCCAGTGTACTCGTCTCGCATGGTCCTACGTATCGGTTAAACACCTTAACCCATTGTGGATCGCTATGCTCCGTTTACAAATGGCTTTGGCAGAGTTGTAAATTGCGGTTTACAATTAGGCCTTCGAATGGAAAAGGTCTAAGCCTTCCCCCGTTCGTTACGGCCGCCATTCGCAATCCCCAAACTGCCGAGTGGCGGCTTTGCCGCGCGCAAGTGCACCCGGCTACGCATTCAATCCGGGCTTCTCTCAGTCCGAACAATCAGCGGTAGTGTTGGCTAATCTATTTCAGGAGCATCCTACGCGCCATTCTCTGGCGGTCCTAAGCGCGACTTAGAACTCGAAATCAATGGAAAATTGCAAATGCCTCGGAATGCCTGCTTTGTTGGGTGTGGCGAATGCTGGAAGGGGGGAACTCTCCGCACCATAGAACTGGTTCAGAGCGATGACATTTGTGTGGTTGAGAGGATTAAACGACTCTACGACGAAATCCAGCTTTCCGTGCTCACCGACTCTAAAGAACTTCAAGAGACGCAAATCAAATTGCACCTGATTGGAAGTAGCGAGGGAATTCCTGCCAAACCCACCGGGACGAGAAGACAACGGAAGTGCGCCAACCTGGGACGTTTTCTCGCGGAACGCTGCAGCACGCCGAGTTGGTGGCGTAGCGCCAGATTCTCCAGCTGGAGGACAGCGGGGAATAATATGGTTGCGAGTGGGCATCCGCAAAATCATTCACGTCGACATGGATGCGTTTTACGCTTCCGTCGAGCAGCGCGATGATCGCCAATTGCGCGGCAAGCCTGTGATCGTCGCTTGGAAAGGCAATCGCTCTGTTGTTTGCGCGGCTTCGTATGAGGCAAGAGCTTTCGGAGTCCGCTCGGCCATGCCAGCGATTCGCGCAGAGCGTCTGTGCCCTGCTGCGACTTTCGTTGCTCCGGATTTCACGCGCTACAGAGCTGTCTCCAAGAGTGTGCGGGAGATCTTCAAGCGCCATACCGATCTGGTCGAGCCGCTTTCACTCGATGAAGCATATCTGGACGTTACCGAGAACAAGACCGGCCTGCCTACGGCTACGCTCGTGGCACGCACGATCCGAGAACAAATCCGCCAAGAGTTGAATCTGACCGCCTCTGCTGGAGTGGCGCAGAACAAGTTCCTGGCAAAGCTGGCCTCTGACTGGAGGAAGCCCGATGGACTTTTCGTAATCCAGCCAGAAGAAGTAGACACGTTTCTGCTGCCGTTACAAGTTGGACGACTACCAGGAGTCGGGAAAGTCACCGAAGAGAAACTGGCAAAACTCGGAATCAACACCGTCGGCGAATTACAAGCACTAGAGGTAGCCAAACTTGAAGGTGAATTTGGTCGGTACGGTGTCCGGCTCTACGATCTTGCGCGTGGCATCGACGAGAACCAAGTCGTTCCTGACCGACCTACAAAGTCCATGTCCGTCGAGGACACCTTTCAAGAAGACGTTCTGCTGGCAGAAACCGAGCCGATGATCCGACGCCTGGTGGAAAAGCTCTGGGCGGCCTCGCGCAATGAGACACGAGTAGCGCATACCGTGGTTCTCAAACTGAAGACGCGTGAGTTCAAGATTCTTACCCGCAGCCATACGCCGGGTTCTTCGCCGTCTTCATGCGAGGAATTGACCGACCTCGCGTTGAAACTTCGAGAAAGAGTGGACCTGAGCCCACAGCAACGGTATCGGCTCGTGGGCGTTGGTCTAAGCAACTTTCGGGAGGCTGAAGAGACCGCCGGACAGCCAGCGCTGTTCGAGTGACACTGCCTCAGTCAGCGGCAGCTGCGCTCGGCGGCTGCTGCTTCATCATCGCTTCCATTCCCTTCTTCATTTCTTTGGCTGTCGGCTCCGCCTTGTGCGTGCCGACCATCCACGTGTAGCCATCTGGATCGACGACGTTGCCGCAGCGGTCACCCCAGAACATGTCCATCACGGGACCCTGCGGTGTTGCGCCAAGCTTGGTCGCTTTCTCGACGACCTTATCCACGTTCTCCACGTAGATGTAGAGAGTGGCAGGAGAGGCACCAACGCTTTTGGCGCTGCGTTTTCCCATTTGGTCGCTCTCCGGCCCCAGCATCAGCGTCGTGCCACGCAGAGTGAGTTCAGCATGAACGGGTTTGCCATCAGGCCCCTTCATGATGCCACGTTTCGCGAAACCGAAAGCCTTTTGATAGAAGCTCACTGCAGCCGGAATGTCAGAGACGGTAAGCGCGGCCGATACGGCGCTGTACTGCTTCTTGTTAAGTGGGTCAATCTTTTTCTTCGCCATAGTGCTCCTTTGGTGCGGCTAGCATTTTACCGGAAAGAAAGAAGTGGCGCATCTTGCAGAAAAGAGGGCGTTATTACACTTTGGCGATCGGTAAGAGCCTTAGAACAAGCATCCGGATTGCCGCGGGCTCGTGCTCACCGGCGGCAGCCGAGAGAGTATACGACCGTTCAAAGCCACTGGGCCCTTCCACTCGCAGGTCCCAGTTCTCAGCCGCACGCGATCCGCCAATCGACACACGCCACTTGCCTTGTCGCCCACTGAATGCGTGCTCCAGGTAAGCGGTAATGTCGCGGCAGAGCTGAGCGTCCCCGAGGTTCTGCAGTTCGATCGTGACTCCCATCCCATCCGCAATTCTATCGAAGACAGACTGACCAGCCGGCGACGTTTGTGTTCTTCCAGTTCGCTTCGCCTCGGTCCACGCTGAAACGCTTCAACCCACTAGCCCCAAGCAAGCGAGGGAGACCCACGATGAAACTCCGTTCCAACGAATTCTGTCCAATTCACAAATCGCTTTCCTGCTGTGGCCGGGAGACCCTATCCAAGACCAAGCTGGTGAACTCGCAGTGCAGCGAGTCGACGACCCTCATCATCCGCGAGGGTATCGGGAACTTCGGTCCCCCGCCGAAATGCGGAAACTCATGAACCGCAAGGTGCGGGAACAAGCCGGGATTTGCGCGATCTGTCATGAGGAGTTTACCGACTATAACGACATTGTTCCGGACCACAAGAACCCGAAAGGAATGGGCGGCGCCTGGAGAGACGATCATTCAGACAACATCCAGGCAACACACTGGTGGTGCAACGGAGAGAAAGGATCAACAAGAATAGAATGAGCTACTGCCGATCAGTCGCTCCCACGTCATCGTAGAACGGGAATCCTATCTTGTCGCACGTAGTGCCCCCTCCTTCCTTTTCCATGAGATACAGGGAATTCTCAACCTGTCACAAATTGCCGCCGAGCGTCGTTTTAGGTATGTGAGTCCGGGAAGGCTGGCGCTATCGTGGGAATTGTACAGACATTGAGTCGCTCCATGGCTTTGAGGGAGAGTTCACCGGAACATTGGGATGAAGCGGACTTCCGGGCAGTGTTTCTACAGCACTATGCCCGGATTGTTGACATTCTGGTGCGCCTGCTCGGTGACCGGTCCCATGCAGAGGATCTAGCCAACGATGCGTTTTGGCGACTGTACCGCCGACCCGCCTTGCAGAGCGACGGCAACGTGGGTGGTTGGCTCTACCGTACTGCGACAAATCTGGCCATCGATGCTCTGCGCATGTCTGGGCGTCGCCGCCGACACGAGGACGTCGCAGGTCGGCAGGCGCAAGACCGTAGCGCGGACGGGCCACTCGAGAACCTATTGCGCGATGAGAAGTGCAGGCGCGTGCGCGAAGTGCTTTCTTTCATTAAGCCAGCTCAAGCCCAACTTCTGATCCTGCGTTCGAGCGGGTTGTCCTACAAAGAACT
>JBKPEB010000058.1:0-13938 GCA_046728215.1 Acidobacteriota bacterium
CCGGTTGATGGGATGGTCGGCGATGCGGATCAGCACCTCGCGCAGATAGGCTTCGGGATCGAGCCCATTGATTTTGGCTGACCCGATCAAACTGTAGATCGCCGCCGCGCGTTCCCCGCCCGCATCCGATCCGGCAAACAGACAAGCTCTTCACCTGATGCTGCAGTGGCAACGACCACATCGTCGGTATTGCCGATCACTGCGCTCGCTGAGCCCAATAGCTCGACGGCGAATGCCGCGGAAATAGCTGCGATCACGCAAATGGAGAACGCCGCCGTAAAGGCTGATATCGCTGGCGACTCCTCCTTCGTGGAGAAGAACTACGCTGACAACTTTACCGGCGGCTCGAGTTGGGGCAACTGGGAAACTAAACAGTCGATTTTGACCGACATGAAGGACAGCAAGCAAAACAAGACGAACAGTGAAGCCATTTCTGATGTCAGCGTCCGTGTATACGGTGACACCGCAATCGCCACATACAAGAGCACCTATGATTCGCTCTACCACGGCGAGCGCCGTCCTCGAACTATTCTGTCGACGGATACGTTTGTCCGACAGAACGGCACCTGGAAACAGGTGGCAAGTCACAGCTCAGAACTCGCGAAATAAGGTTCCAGGCTGCGTATTTGTTGTGCCTTTCCTCCGGCATCCGTGCCGGAGGGTTTTTGTTTAGAAGAAGTGAGGTCAGGAGTGCAGACTGCATGGCTGTGAGACAAGAGTGGTCGGTCAAATATAGAGCCGCAATTCTCGAAAGAGATTCGAATTGTCGGTTGCTGCGGATGACCGAAGCCGATGATGCAATTCAGCGTCGCATGGGGGAAGTTGAGGAGACTTCGCGCGAGCGGCGCAAGTTGCAACACGCTGTACAGTCATTGAATGTACTGCGTGGTCGTCCTGCTTAGCCGTAACACAAGCTTTCAGAGCCTTTCCTGCCCCTGCGTATGAAACGTACTCCCGCAGTGCTGCCAGGATTAAAGACCGTGTCCGGCAATGTTGGGTCGTGCGCATCAGCCGGTATTCTGCAGAAACGTTCCCGTTACCATCTCTCCACTTTGAGAATCTCCTGCTCGGCTCGGAAGTGAGCAATTTAGACCATTCAGGATTCCAGGTTCTGAGCGATCATGAGAGCAGAGACGAGCTCTTCTTCTCTCTCTTTCAGGTCCTCTGAACTAAGTCAGCAATCTGAAATCCTCTCCTCTTAGCTCCTCTGCACCGAAAGGGCACAATTCATGAAAAAGACAATCTTACTGCTGTTGATGGGTTTTATGGGCACGTTTGGAACCTGCGCCTGGGCCGGCTCGGCCCGCGAAGATTCCGTCGCACGCCTGCAATCGTCCGTTGAAGTTCTGCAGGCCATCATGGCGACCCCAGACAAAGGAATTCCGGAAGAAGTGTTAAACGACGCAAAATGCATCCTGGTAGTACCCAACCTGATCAAAGGTGGGTTCATCCTGGGTGCCAAGCATGGACGTGGAGTGGCGTCGTGCCGCACATCTGGCGGTTGGAGCGCACCTGCCTTCGTCTCGGTTGGCGGCGGGAGTGCCGGACTGCAGATTGGAGTTGAAGGCGTGGACCTGGTCATGCTCGTTATGAACGATCTAGGCTTTCAGCATCTGCTCTCCAGCAAGTTCGAACTCACGGGCGAGGGATCTGTGGCAGCGGGCCCGGTCGGCCGTCACGCCTCCGCCGGAACGGACTGGAAGTTGAACACTCAAATGCTGACCTACTCACGTTCCAAGGGAGCGTTTGCCGGCTTGACGCTGGAAGGTGCGGTAGTGGAGCAGGACAACGACTCGACGCGCGCGATTTACGGCAAGAACATGAAGTTCCGCAACATTCTTTCAGGTAAGGCGTCTACCCCGAAAAGTGCGGATGCATTCATGAAGGCAGTATCCGAGGCGGGCCAGCAGGCTCGCGTTGCAGAAGCAAAAGAAGAGAAGAAGTAGATTACTGGCATTGCCACTGCAAGGCAGGATTTCCGCCGGCCGGGGCCACTTGGCTCCGGTCAGGCTGAATAATCCTCGCCAATGATTCTTGCATTAAGCCCTGGAAGCGAGCAGTCGGAGCCATCTCTTCGATCGGAGCGTTGAAATAGTGCTGTACCCAGTGAGACCTCTAGCATATGGGCTGCTGATCGAACCCATCGTTGAGTTGTGGCGGCGGGTGGCGGATCTAGTGTCCCCATCGTGCGGCGCTCCAACGACCGTCGGCAAACCAGTGTTGTTGATCAAACCTAACGAGCAGGCAGCACTTCCAGTTCGCGGTTCTCTTCCCAAGTCTTGACGTAACTCAGAATCAGCCCTACGCTACACCCAGGTGCTGGGGACCGCGTTCCTTCGCCGGAGGTGATTGTTAGCTCTCCACTGAATTGGCGAATGCGCTCGCGCATTCCGGTGATTCCTACTCCGGCGCCTTGAGACTGAATTTCAGCTAATCGTTCTCGCGATATTCCCTTACCTTGATCTTGAACTTCCACTGAAATGCGGTCCCCTCTACGGGCAACACGAATCACCGCTGTCTTGCTTCCGGAATGGCGGTGGATGTTCGTCAAACTCTCTTGTACGAGACGAAATATGAGAAGTTCCACGTCGTCAGGAAGTCTTGCGAAATCGTCGGGAAGTTTCAGTTCAATGTTCAGCCCGCTTCGTTCGGCCAGCCCTTGTACGTACCAGCGAAGGGCAGACGACAATCCGGCCTCTTCTAATAGTGGCGGGTGCAAGAGATACGAGGTCGTACGTAACTCTTGGCTTAAGTGTTTAACCAGCCCCTCAGCATTTTCGACATACCTTGCAAGCTTGGGGTTAGGCGTTGATTCCGCGGCGAGTTGAGCGATACTCATCCCCAATGCGGCCAAGGTCTGGCCGGCGCTGTCGTGTAATTCCCGAGCGATGTGTCGCCTTTCTTCATCTTGAGTTCGCAGTAGTCGTAGTGAAAGGTCTCGAAGCTATTCAGACTGCTGAAGAATTTCTGTGTTCCGTCGCCGTAGTTCTTGGGTCCTGGATTGTACCTGTGTGTCGAGCGCATCCGCCAAACTGCGCAGCCTTTCTTCGCTCTCCCGCATCGCTCGCTCCGCGTGTTTTCGCTGAGTGAAGTCACGTGCAATCTTCGACGCGCCGACAATGTTGCCTATGCCATCCCTGATGGGAGAGATTGTCAGCGAAATATCAAGTAAGCTCCCATCCTTGCGGAGACGAACAGTATCGAAATGCTCAATTCGCTCACCGCGACGAAGTTTCGCAAGGATGGTTGTTTCTTCATCTCGGTGATCGATTGGAATGATGAGTGAGATGTGTTGCCCGGTCGCTTCCTGAGAAGTGTATCCAAAAAGCCGCTCTGCTCCCCCATTCCAACTGGTGATGACGCCCTCTAGGGTCTTGCTGATAATGGCATCGTCGGATGAATCTATGATCGAGGCAAGGAGGCCGATCGCCTTATCGGCTTTGAGACGCAGAGCGGGCAGCTCATCCAGGAGCAATTGACTGACATTGTCCGCGTTTCCTTCGGGATCGTTCAGAATGCAATCCGCAAGGGTTTCGTGCGTCGCCAGAAGCTGCTTGATGTCATCCTCGAATGCAATCTCAGGATGAACTCTTGTCCAATAGTGCGCCGCCCTGACGAACGTCAGGAACAGCAGCAGGTACTGGATTTGCACAGGACCAAGCAATCGTTCCAGAGCATCCGGGCAAGCGGGAGCATCGGAAGTTTGCAAGAAAACATGACTCGCAATCGCGAAAATAGCATCTTCCATTTGCGAATCCGGACCTGGCAATTCAACAAGCGCCGCCCGGCAAGTTGTGCAAAGCGAGAGGCGAATTTTAAGTTGTTGCCCGCGCGGGAATGGGCGCCTCAGCATCTTGACGACTTCGGCAACGCTTTGAGTGGGGGCGCTCGAATCGCCAGCAGGCCGCCCAAGTCCCACCAGGAAACCTACGTGACGCGCGATGCAATAGCGAACGAACGCAGAAGCGCGAAAGGTAAACGAAGAGACGCTCCTTGAAGCCGGAATGAAGGGGATTGTCGAGGTACGCCGTTTGCGCAAATGCCCAGAGTTTCTCCGTGATTTCGGGCGTTTCTGGGGCGAGACGGAAGAAGTTAGGAAGAATGCCAAAGCGGCGCTCCACCCGCTTCTCTAAGGGGTCGGCAGTCGATGCTGAGCTTAACTCGTCAGGCATTGGGAATCACTAGCGGCTTTCTGGCTCGAGCAAACAACGATAGGCGAATTCGCATTATTTCCATGTCACTCACAATGGGCCGATGACTGTAATGGCCGACCGGAACCAGGTTCCTATTCTTTACGCCACCCGTCCGAGTTTCGCCGATGCTTTCGGACAGTGTGCCACCGGTACAAGTCGCCCGTCAGGAACACCAGGCCAGCGAAAAACATCAGAATCGCGACCGGTGCAACAAACGATGACGGGCTCAAATCAGCGGAGGAACGAAGGGCAGTTGCTTGCAGGCTGGGATAAAGCATCATCAGAAGGCTCAGAAGTTGCATAGGGGTTGCGAAAAACAATCAAATTGGTTCGATTCCTCGACAACGGTAGAACTCTAATCCGCCCCGCCGCGCAGTTGTTGATTCTTATTGCATGGACGATTTGTCAGGAATGGCTTTAGACTCTGACGGTGTCAGTCGCGACCGGTCGCAGTACCCAAAGCCTTTAAGGCACGCCCGATAGTTCCTGGCATTCTCGGCACTGGCCAAGGCGCCAGCTTCTTTCTCGCTCAGCTTCGAGTATTGGCAGGTCTCGCGGCCAGCTTTGCAGTCGGAGAGGTTGCGATCGTGCTCGGCCGCTTCCACCTCATGCGTCTCCTGCGCGGTCAGGTTTGCGCGGTTGCAATCGCTCCAGCCGCTCTTGCAATTTGTGACATTGCGCTGGTGTTGCGCGAATTCGACATCCTTCGCTTCCGACGGGCTCAGCTTGGAAGGGTCGCATAGCCCCATCCCATCGCGACAGTCGCTGGTATTGCGCTGTTCCCGGGCAGTGCGCACCTCGATGGCTTCGGACTGAGTGAGGGTTGAGGCATCGCAGGACCCTATGCCGTCCTTGCAGTCGGAGATGTTGCGAAGGTGGCCGGCAACGGCGGCTGCGCGCGCTTCGGGCAATGTCAGTTGCGATTGGTTGCAGGAGTGAACGCCATTGTTGCAAGCGGAGACATTATTCTCGTGGTCGGCGACCGCGAGTGCTGTACGCTCCGCATCGCTCAACTGGGTCCGATCACACGGCTGTAAGCCCTCGCGACAATTCGCAATATTCCGCTGGTGGTCGAGCGCCACCATTACGGTTGATTCAGATGCCGTCAGCTTCGAGCGATCGCATCCCGCCCAGCCGTGCTGGCAAGCTGAGAAATTGGCTGCCGCATCCTGCCCAGACACGGGTTCTTTATCTCGAACGCTGGTGTCCTGTGCCAGGGAAGAAAGTGCCAGTGCAAGCAGGACGGCAAAAGTACCAAGAACTCGGTTCATGGATCTCCACGTGGGCGAGAGTGCACCCTGAAAGCCCTTGCAATGCCTGGTTCGGACAAAGAACGAGGCAATTTCCATACTATGCACAGGACCATGGTCGGTCTGGTCAAAAAGGCTCACAATGTGATCCAGGGGGGATTTCCAACGAGCTTGTAGTATTTCCGAGTCATCTGCCCGACAAGATGCATCCAAACGAGCAACAGCTAAGTTTGGTTCATTCGCAGTTGAAAATCGGTTCCGCCAACCAGCGTCACCCCTTCTCACCGGCAGCGACTCTTCTCAGCAGACAATTCAAAAGAAAAAAGGAAATACCCATGGAAACAGGAACGGTGAAGTGGTTTAACGACGCGAAAGGCTTTGGCTTCATCAGCCGGCAGAGTGGCGATGATGTCTTCGTGCATTTCTCGGCGATTCAGGAGGGCGGCTTCCGCAGCTTGCAAGAGGGCCAACCGGTACAGTTCGATGTCACGAAAGGCCCGAAAGGCTTTCAGGCAGAGAACGTAAAGCCGGTCTAAGTAGCTGACTACACGGGTGCTCATAGTCGAATAAGACTGAGCCCCCTTTTTTGTTTAACACGCCAAAGTGCATTCCCGAACGAACCATCGGCCCTAACCAAGCTTAGGTGCGGCAATGTTTTGGCAGGCCCCTTTATTGGTTTCACTACTCTTGTGCCAGCCCATGGCTTACCTTTCGCCACATCGTGGGCGGTGCGCGTCGCCAGTTCACAATCCTGCGTGATTCCCAGCTTGTGCGCGGTCTGTGGATCAATCTGCCCGGTTGCTGGCAGATTCTCTGTCCTTTGGAAATGCGCGAATACTTTCCCGCGTGCGCAGACCCATAACGCCATCGACTCTCCCACGGTAATGGCCTTGATTGGACAGAGCTTGCTGCATGTTCCTGACAGCGTCCTGACCTAAGGTCGCTATCACTTCCTCGCTGAGTTCGGCGCCCGCGGCACACGACGGTATGCTTCTTGCTGCCTGGAGACATCTCTCCCCCTCCGTCGGTCGATAGGTATATGCCGACGCGACGGTCGAACAACGAAGGCGGGCGTCAGACCCAGCTTGGCGTCGCGTTGGGCGGGTGCAAACAGGAACTGGCACGGGAACTCGGTCCTGGGCAGGTATCGCCCCAAGAGAGGATCGGCCGCCTGGTTTGACGGGCAATACGGCTCTCTTGAAGCATGTTCAGTCTCGCTCACTTTAGGGCGGAATACTGTGCAGAATGGCTCATTCACCAAATTGCTCAGAACAACCTTGAATTGAGCAATTCTGAACAGACTTGCGCGGCTAGTGTCGCTTAACTGGATGGGCATCATGGCAACTCAGAGCACGCTACTCTGCATCCACCGCGATCCCGACCAACTGCTGCACCTGGAGGAGAAGGGATACAGGCTAGTCACCGCAACCTGCGGTCATGAAGGTCTGCGCATGTTGATGTCGCAGCCGGTGGATGCGGTCGTGATCGAGTTCCACCTGGGTTTGTTGGATGGCGCTGTTGTGGCTTCTGAAATCAAGCGAGTGAAGCCGGAGCTTCCTATCGTCATGGTCTGTGACAATGTTGAACTCCCTAAGGATGCTTTAAAGGCGGTAGATGCAATCGTGGTCAAGTCCGACGGTCAGCACTTCCTAGTGGCCACGATACATTTCGTCCTGAGCGTCGAATGGGAGCAGCAGCACGTGGCCCGCATATTAGCCGTAGGACGGCCCTTCAACCGCCCGGGTAGGTCGCGCGGAACAACGACTACGCGCGCTCGTCGCCCCACACGCGAAGGCGGGGACGCAAGTTTCACCTCGAGGGTGTGGAGACGAATTCTTGATGGGACGATCCAGTTCTAAACGAAGCCCACTCCCCATTGCCGAGCAGATAATGAACGTGCCAAAATCCGGCAAAGCATCAGACGCCTGAAAACAAGAATCTTTGGATTCGCACCCGCTGGTCAACCACATGGCCGGCAAGAAATGGACGAACTCGCTACCGCGATCACCGAATACGGGCGCATGAGACTGGAGCACTACGGCTCTCGGTCGGTTGTTCTGGCCGCCGAGGAACTAGCGATGCGGTTACGAGAAACCACCCAGACCATCGTCAAGGCGTTAGAGGTGCTGAGGGATCAGGGCCGCGCTCAAGAAACCGCCGCACACGGGCGATGGAGACTGCTCTTCACCGTGCCCGGGGAGCAGACGCTGGACTCAGCATCGGGAGATGTCGCAAGGCCAGAAGAACTACGCCGTTGAAACAAATGCTGGAAAGCGGCTGCGTCTCCCACTTCCCAGCTGAGTGCAATTTGGTCGCTTTCCTGTGCAGTGTGAATCGCCCGCATTTCGTTTCTTACAATGCAGAAGTTCACAAATCTCCAGCCCGTTGTCGGCGTTCGCAAGTTCCGTTGGCATCCAGCCATTCCAGCAGCGAGCGAACACTCGCGCGGGCTAGAGCGATCGAGCAGTCTGCGGCCCCATAGTAAATATTGATCGTGTCGCCGTCAGGATTCATGGTGTACCCGCAAGGAAACACCACGTCGTCGACGTCGCCATGGAGTTCGTACTCAGCTTCGGGCCCGAAGATCCACGAATCTCCTCGCAATAAACACTTCTCTGGTTTCTCCAGCTCGAAAAGGGCGAGACCCAACCGATAGAGGCAACCCGAAGGTGTGTGACGCACTCCGTGGTAGAACACAAGCCACCCTCTAGGGGTCTCGATGGGTGGAGGCGACAAGCCAATCTTGTTCGCGTCCCACCATGCGCCTCGACGCGCTTCCAGCATGAGCCTGTGTCGGCCCCAGTGGCGTAGATCTGGCGAGTACGAGATCCACATGTGCGCCCCGAGCGCAGTCATGGGCCGATGAATCAACGCCCAATACCCATCGATCCTGTGCGGGAGAAGAGCCGTATCCTTGTCATCGGGTGGCATGATCACGCCGTAGCGTTCGAACGTTCGGAAGTCTTTGGTCAGGGCCAATGAGACGCCGGGGCCGCCGCGCGAATACGAAGTGTAGGTCACGACGTATTGCTGCAGTTCGGGCACGAACGTGATGCGGGGATCCTCGATACCCCAGATTTCTTCGGGATACTCTCTCGGGCTAGGCATCAGGGTCGGCTCTTTATCGATTTCCCATCCGTCCACACCGTTCTTAGAGCGTGCAGCGCAAAGATGCGACAAGCCACGTCTGTCCTCCACACGGCAGAGCAACAGAGTAGAGCTATCCGCCAGCAGCGTTGCGCCTGCGTTGAAGACGCTGTTGATCGAGTATGGCCAGTCCTTATTGGACAGGATCGGGTTGGCAGGGTGACGGAGAAGAAGTGGCTCGTACTGCGTGCTGAGAACGCTCATAGATTTTTGGGCAGGGGAGGTCACGAAGCAATGTCTTTTTGTTCAGACTTTTCGAGCGACCGCATCTCAAGAAGCGCCATCAACAACGACAGCGTGGACTCTGCACCTTGGTTCTCATTTGCGCGGTCGGGATGCAAGCCGTCCCGGCAGCCACCGGTTAGGGGATCATAAAGAGGAAGCTGTAGATCGTTGTCGCCGAGGAACCAGTTGAAGGCCGACCAGGCCTCGTCTCGCCAACGCGTGTCTCTGGTGACACGGTACGCTTGCAAGTACGCCGAAACGGCGCCGGCGGCTTCAATCGGCTGTTGATCAAAACGGGCTTTTTCATCGCCGCGGCGATAAAAGCCTTGTGATCCTACCGGCACGAAGTGACCGTTGGCTTCACATTGCTGTTGTCTCAGCAGCCAGTCCAGGCTCTCGAGACCGACGGAGATCATTCGAGCATCCGAGCATGCGGCGCCCACCAGCAGCATGGCTTGCGGCAACCTTGCGTTTCCATACGCAAGAACATCTTCGAACCATTTCCAATCATGCGTATGGACGTCCTCGTACATTTCGAGTAAGCGCCGACTCAGGACAGACTGAATCTTCTGTGCGTCCCGATCTCCGGGATAGGAAGTCAGATATTCGCGAATCCCGATTAGTGCGTAGGCCCAAGCACGAGGACTTCGAAATTCGACTACCGCGGGAAGAGAAAACTCGAACAATCGTCCCGCAGCGCTCCGCAATCCCTCGTCGACTGATCGTCCAAGAACTGTTCCCAGCGCCCAGAGTGCGCGACCGTGACAGTCTTCTGAGCCTTCGTTCTCGCTCCAGCGCCGATCAAAAGAGAGAAAGTTTCTGAATCGACCGTTGGCTGGATTAAACGCGTGCTCCAGGAAGGATAAGTATCGAGAAGACAGATTGATCGAGGATTTGGAAGGGGCCGCCCCACGGTTGCCCGTCTTAAGCCTCATCACTTGTGAGCGCGAGACGGTGAAGACGAGGGCACGGGCGTTGTCATCGGTGGTGTAACCCTCCCCATAGTTGGGGATGGTGAAAATCGAATGCTGGAACATCCCAACGTCGTCGGTTAGCCGATGGAGATGATGCAACTTCAGCGCGGGCAGCAGATGGAGAGACTTAGGTGCGACGCGGGCCGAGAATTGCACGTGGGGAGCTTGCAATCGATCGCTGCGAACCCGTGAAAAGCTCTCCATGTAGCCTTGTGCAACCCTTTTCCAGACCATCTCCCGCGCAAACAAGTAGCCGCGTTTCCGCATGGAGTGGCGTAGGGCGGGGGTATCGAGCAGTTCGATAGATTTCTGAGCAATCGTCCCCGGGTTCTGGAACGGAACCAGTGCTCCCCGCCGGTCATCCAGCAATTCGATTGCGTGCCAGTAGGGGGTCGAGATGATCGCTTTGCCCGCGCCCAATGCGTACGCAAGCGTCCCCGAAACGACCTGCGCTTCATGACGGTAAGGGGTGATGTAAATGTCGGCGGCTCCGATGAACTCAGCCATTTCTTCGGGACTAACGAAGCGGTTGTGGAAGATCACACTCGACTCCACCCCCACTTTTTTCGCCAGAGCCTGCAAGTGCTCTCGATACTTGTCCCCCTCACGCCGAAGAATGTGTGGGTGGGTGGCGCCTGCCACGATGTAGACGACATTCTTGTGTTTCGAGAGGATCTGCGGCATCGCTTCGATCACGTTCTCGATCCCCTTGTTCGGGGAGAGCAGCCCGAAGGTGAGGAGAACCGCCTTTCCCTCCACCCCGAACCGGTCCTTATAGAAATTTGGATCGATGAACGGCAAGTCAGGAACTCCGTGGGGAACCATGTCGATCTTGCTGCCGGGAACCTTGAAGATTTCTTGCAGGAACTGTGAAGAGAGCTGGCTCATCACTATCAGCCGGTCGGAAAGCTCAGCAATCTGTTCCATTACCATCAACTGGTCTGGATTGGGTTCGCGAAGAACGGTATGCAAAGTGGTCACGACAGGCATCTTCAGACCATGCAAAAGATGCAAGATGTGGCTTCCGGCTGGTCCACCAAAGATTCCGTACTCGTGCTGCAGGCAGACCATGTCGATATTGTTGAAGTTCAGGAAGCGAGCGGCTTCTTCATACGACGCGACTTCGTCCTGGTCGAGTGACCATCGGACCCGGGCAGGGTAGTCATAGCCCTGTTCTACGTCGTTTACCGGCAGTGCCAACAATCGAGCTGTTCCGAACTCTGAGGCGATCGCGCTGCAAAGATCTGTGGTAAACGTCGCAATTCCACACTGGCGTGGCAGGTAGTTCCCAATGACGGCAATTCGGCTGGGCAGGGATAGCTTCGGCAGCAGTCTCGGACGAACTGGCACCACTCCAGGCCCGCTCAGGGACTTCGGACCGACGATTGTTAAGGTTGCCTTGGGAAGCGCAGTATTTGGTAGTGACATTTAACCTGGTTTCTTTGAAGTGAGCCGCGATGAGGTGCAAGTGAGCAGGAACCAGGCCGTCACCATCAGGCCTAAAACCATGAGCTCATCTACGTGAGCGAGCGATTTGGCTTTTCCCTAGTATCTGATGAAGGGCAAGTCCGAGACTGGTCAAAAGTGACCACACCCGACGGCGCATGAGTTGGCTGTAGTAAAACTGTAGTAGTTCCACAGTCAGAACGGGGCAAAGTCGATCAGCACGCGTCAAAACGCGCTCCTGGTAAGCGATTGAAGAATCAGGTAAAGTAGAAAATTTTCATGACCGATCAGAACCACCCTGGGTACTCATAATCTCTTGGTCCGGGGTTCGAATCCCCGCGGGCCCACCAAACCTTCCCGCTTTGTTTTGAATGAGCTGATGTGTTGTGTCGCAATCTGAGATCACCCTAGCGCGTTGGACGACCATCGTTAATCGCAGACGCCGCTATTGGATGAGGCTCATACGCTGCAACATGTCCATGAAAGCAGCGTCCGAGTGGAAATCGTCGAAGGCAGTCTGGCGATCCACATGGATGAGCTGGCCCGACAACGTGCCCGCGAGTTGGCCAACACACCAGAGTTTGCCCACGCACAGCGGCAAAGAAAAAAGTAGCAGCCCTGTTTGCGGAACTCAAGAATCAGATTGGTCTGCGTCGCTTGCGCCTGCGGAGATTGAAGTTCGTGAGGGAGCAGTTCTTCTTGGCAGCGGCTGCGCAGAACATCAAGCGACTGGTGCGGTTCCTCAGCCAACCGACAAACCCTGTTGTATCCGTTACTGCTTAGCCCAAGCGAGAAAAGAAATTTGCGATGGCGATGCTCGTAGGCAGAAATACTTTATTGTTGACGCACTTTTTCAACACTCAAGGCCTTTACACTCAGAACCTGGCTGCGCCATAGCGATGCAATTGGGATTTTTCCAACAGTTGGTGTGGTTCTGACTGGAAAGATCTTCTCGTCTTGTACCTTCTTCCGCATCGTGGTCGGATGTGTCACAATCGCCGATGGAAGCTAAGCGGTGGATGGAATTCTGAACATGTCCGCTCCGGAATCGAGTTCGGCGGATTCGATAAAATGGATCGGCGGGATCGTGACAGCCGTCGTCTTAGGCGAAGCGATTTGGGCATTCCTCGTCTCGATCACCATCAACCTCGCACTGCCCGCCATGGCGAGGGTCATGGGCGGAGATGCTCAATCTCCGCTGTACCTAGGCAAAGGCGATTTCAACGTCCCGGCCCTGTTCACTTCGTTTCTGGAGCTTTGCTTTGCTGGGATCCTGGCCGTTCTTCTGAATTCCTGGTCACAAAAGCCTGGGCGTGTTCGACCGAAGCCCGTGCGCCTTACAGCCGTTGAAGCACGCGCCGCCCCGGTCGTTACGCTTCCTGCCGCTTCACCAGCAGTTCCAGCAGCGGACACTACAATCCAAGAAACCCAGGAACCTGTGAGGAGTGTGCTATCGGCACCAGAACCGCCGCCACCATCACCGCAGATGGCTAGACCGGCAAAGCCGAAGCCGCCGAAGGCGGTCTACTACAACATCGTCGGAGAACCTGTGGATGCCGACGACGAGTAAGGCCCCGTCGTCCGACTCGATTCGTGTTCGCGAACTCAAAAGCACAAAAAAGCCTCTCGCCCCAAGGCTATGCGGTCCGTGCGTCGTGAATGCAGCGGTCAACACTCGTTTGTTGTCAGAGCCAGGCGTTTACAAGAACGTTGTGCGACGTGCCCACGCCCTGAGGCGCGGTCGAATAGCGGTGCTGCGGAAGAATAGAACCGCCGCAGTTAGCCCATCAATACACCAAGCGATGAGCACAGCGTCGAAAATCCTATCCCGCCATTCGGGCAAGATGTAAGCATCCTTGACCAGAGGCGACACCACGTAGTCGAAAAGCCAACTTGGAACGGCAGGTCGTCCGTTACCGCCGCCTTGACTTCCTGGCGGCCACGCTTTTCCGAGTGTCCTTCGCTTTATTCCGCTTCGGTCTAGGTTTGGGTGTCGAGTTGGCGTGGATCGTGTCGGCGTTCGAGAACAGCACATCAGACAGTTCGTATGCCTCCCGCAGCCAGTCGGTGATGGGCGCCTCCACCTCGTCCCGGTGCCTGATCTGCATAACGTGAACGACCTTGGACTTCGAGGCGCGATCGACGCGTCGCACCTGAGGAGCCTTCAGCGTACGGCCAAGGGACACGCAGACTTCGAGGAATTTCCTCTTTGGACGCACGAAGAAGTAGCACGATTTGCGCGAGAACATTACCGATTTGTGCGAGGCGTAGATCCGCTGATCTCCGAAAGAGACGGCGGTCTCGCGCAGCCGTTCCCAGGCGTCCTGGAGATCTCCCGACAGATCCTGTATGAGGGCAGTTTCGGTCGTGGTCCAGCAGTCGTGCTCCTCCCCTTCCTCGACCCAGTGCTTGCAGTGGTAGCACTCTCGGCCTGCCATGTTTCCATTGTAGCGATCGCGCGGGTCCAAACCGCTGTGGGGGGAAACCGAGATCAACTGTCGCAAACGGGCCATTTCACTCGCAACCCGTGGTTGGATCGCGGTAGGGACGATCATTGCTGACCGCACCGGGTGGCCGGGGACGGTTGCCCGCGCCCCGGCTCCCACAGAACGTAGCATGCAGATTTCCCGCACTACGCTCGTCAGAAGTTGCTTCACAGCGTGGCGATAGCTTGCAGCTCCGAGTAAGGGAGATACAGCTTTG
>JBKPEB010000059.1:0-4700 GCA_046728215.1 Acidobacteriota bacterium
CCTCCCGGTGGCGATTGGTCAGATTTTCACCTGGCCGCCTCAGTCCGGTTTGGCATGGTTCTGTTTCCTCTTCCCGCTCATCGAACTGGACAGGCGCGTTTCGCGCATCCAGCTCTCGGAGAAAGTGTCACGAGGTCGCCCACGGAAAGCTGCGTGTTCGAGTGGTAAGTTCGACAAGGCCCCAGCACCTGATGCAGGGCAGTAATTGAAAACTGCTTGGTTGCCTGCCCGCGCAGCTTGTGCTTGGCGCACAGCCACTGTCGTAACCTCTTGCGAGCATGTCGTTCGACAGCTCGATAGGCACTACTGACGGGTCCCAAACAGAAATAATTCGCCCACCTAATCATCATTCGGTTGAGTGTCGTGATTACTGTTTCTTGGCCCCGCAGGGTCTTGTTCCGTCCGGTTTCCTGGCTGATTGCCTAGCAGATGCGTTGCACCCGTTTCTTCGACGGCTTCGTCCCCAAATGGGCCCGTCCCGTCTTCGGCGAGTAACATCGCCCGAACGTATACCCTAAGAAGTCGAACTTTTCTTCCGGCAGCTTGCAGACCCGCGTCTTGCTATCTTTCACCGTCAGCTTCAGCTTCGACATCATGTTCCGCATCGTGACTAAGGCCTCCTCGGCCCTGTTCCGACAACAGATCACAAGATCATCGGCGTAGTTGACGAGGTACGCTTTCAGACGTCTCTCGTGCCCCAGTTTCTTCCACCCGAGCACGAACCGGCGCATATACAGATTACTCAGCAGCGGGCTGATGGGAGAGCCTTGTGGACTCCCCCGACCTTCGTCCCGATTTCGCGTGCTTCGACGCTTGTTTCCCCGCTCATCCGTTTCCTCGACCGGAGCTTCCAGCCACATCTTGATCAGATGGAGCATGTTCCTGTCTACGACCCGGCGAGCTACCGACTTTAGAAGCTCGGCATGCGGGAGAGTGTCAAAGTAGGAGCTGAGATCTACATCTACGATTTCTTCATGGCCAGTGTTGATCAGCTTATGGACGTGTCTTACTGCGTCCAGTGCGCTGCGGTCTTTCCGATAGGCGTACTGCTCTGCCACTAGATCGGCCTCGAATATGGGTTCGAGCACCAAAACTGCTGCCATTTCCGCCGCCCGGTCTCGGATAGCGGGCACTCCTAACGGCCGCTGTTTCCCATCGGGCTTCGGTATGTACACCCGCCGGACAGGAAGTGGTTGGTAGGTTCGGTTCTTCAGTTCTTGCGCCAGTTCGTCCAACCATCGCTCTTTGCCGTATGCCTCGATGACCTCGAACGTTTGGCCGTCGACTCCTGCCGTTCCGCCATTGGCTTTGCAGCATTCGTAGGCGAAAGCCAGAACGTCCTTGCGGTACACCTTGTCGTACAGCACATAGAAGCGAAAGCCGGGCGATTCCTTCGCTTTGTCGTGCAACGCCGTCTGCAACTTCTGAACACTGGCTGGGGTTGTTAGGTTCGACACCAATCCCTCCGTCTTCGTCGCTTCTTGCGTTTCCTTTCAACCGAGGCCCCTTCCCTCCACCGGCATTACTCGGCCTCATCGGTAATACGGGCCTCTCCGTCACCCCAACGGCCCAGCCTGTCTCTCACGAGGTGCCGGTTGATCGCCATGGGTGATCACCGCTGGGGCTTCCCGTGTTGCTACTGGTCAACTTTGCCTGCTTGCCGTCGCCATTACCCCGGCAGGTCTGACGCAAATCGTTCGCTCGTACTGTCCCATCAGCGGCGGCCCACCCACATTTCACGGGGGGAAGGCTCCTGCGTTAATCGTTTCGAGGCCTGCTCAGCGTTCACTTCACGTTACGGCCTGCATGCTCGCCGAGTCACCTAAGTGACCCTCTACACCGGAGGCTCCGACGGCTTCGTTTCCTCCACCGCCGCTCTGATTGCTTCCGGGTGGAGCGAACCCAGTTCCCGGGCGGGACTTTCACCCGCAGTCGACCAGCGCCTTTTCACGGCGCACGTGAAATGGGGATCTTACGCCAACTACTGCGACCATCTTGTTCCAACCGCTAGGGCTAGCTCTCCATCTCCCTTTCAGAATGCCGCTTGTTGTGGTTTAAATACCCACCGCCTTGGCCTTGGGGTGTGCGATGAAGATTGGCTTCTCCCTGCCTAACATCGGGCCCATCGGTACCGCGGAAGCGATCACGAAGGTCGCGCAACGTGCTAGGTCCTCGGCTACAGCAGCTTGTGGACGCATCGAACGCTTGCTGTATCCCCTCAAACTGCAAAGACCCTACCCCGGGATGATGAGAATCCATTTCATTGACGGTAGTTGGTGAAATGGGGACTTTTCAACATTTGACTCAGACTGACACCCATGACCTGAAACTCGGCGAGAGCTGCGGCCGAGTTGCTCTATGGACGGGATACCGAAGCTTATTTCTCCAACTTGCGAATCAGGTAAACCCAAGTGGTACGTGCTCGGTTGCGTTTGCAACCGCATTTTCACCTTGACACAATGGGTTCCGGGGGTAAACTTTGTTCGCTCGGCCCTATCCTTCCGAAGCGCACCCACCTCGTTCGACCGAGCCAGTTCCCCGGGGATCCCAGCCCGCTGCGCACAGGAGGTCCCCGCATCGCGCAGACAACCCTCAACCGCCGTTTCTCCCTTGGAGGCTTCCAATGAGAATGAGTGCTCCCCTTGTGTCAGACCAACGATTCACACTCATCACTAGTCTGATCCTCTTGCTGGCTATACCCGCCTTTTCGCAGATCAGGTCGTTCAAAGCACCCACTCCGAAATTTTCAAATGCAGTAGCCTTCGACGTTTCTCCTGCACTCCGTGATCTTGTGCGCACCCCAAAACCCATGGCTGCTAAAGGCGCCGATCGGGAAATCCGGCCTGAACGGGGACGCGTAGCTAAAGACAAAGGGTACAGCGGCGACGGGGTATTGCAGACTAGCCAGCTAAGCTCTGCCGCTCTTACAAGCTTTTCAAGTCCTTCTACCTTGGTTAACTTTGAAGGCTTGCGCAACGAAGATAACTTCAACATTTTCGGTTTTCGCGTAAATCCTCCCGATCCTGATGGTGCGGTCGGTCCGAACCATTACGTGGAGATGATCAACGTGGTGTTCGGGGTCTTCGACAAGCAGGGGAATCTGCTCCTCGGCCCCGCCGACTCTGGGACGCTCTGGTCAGGATTCGCCATTCCTGACTGCACCGATCCCTCCGGCGATCCGATCGTGCTCTACGATCAGTTCGTCGATCGCTGGATACTCTCGCAATTCACCACTGGAGGACTGAATGCTGACGGGTCCTATAACGGCCTGCCTTTCTATAATTGCGTCGCCATATCGCAAACCGGAGATCCCACAGGCGCATACTACCGCTACGCGTTCATCACCGATCAACAAAGTACGGGTTCAGCCTTCTTTCCCGACTACCCCAAGTATGGAGTGTGGACCGACTCCTACGTTCTCACGTCGCGTGACTTCGGCTCCGCCGGAGAGTACGGCATCAGCGTTTACGCGCTTGAGAAAAACAAGATGGTCAACGGCCAGCCCGCCCGCGCTGTTCACTTCTATCTGGACGGGAATGACCCCGCCATCTTGCCTCTCGTTGGCGATGGACTCCTGCCGGCGACCATTGATGGAAAGCAGAAGCCGAAGCAGGATGTTCCGATTCCCATCGTTGGGACACAGGACGACAATGCTTCCGCCATATACGGTGGGACGTTCGACGCGCTGAACATCTGGAATCTCACGGTGAAGTGGCGTTCGACTCCCGTAGCGTCTCTAACGCTTGCCGCCCAGTTGCCGGTCGCTGCGTTCGACTCAATCTTCCCCTGTGCTCCAACCAGCCGTGACTGTCTTCCGCAGCCCGGAATCACCAACCCCGCTCAGTACTTGGACGTTCTCTCCTATCGACAGCGGGCCACCTGGCGTCTGGCATACCGCAACTTCAAAGACTACGAGACGCTCGTAACAAACCAGTCGGTCGAAGCTCTTCCGGGCGTGGCAGGCATGCGGTGGTACGAAATCCGGAGAACGGGAAGCACGTACTCTCTGTATCAGCAAGGCACTTACGCGCCGAACGATGGCGTGCATCGGTGGATGGGCAGTGTTGCACAGGATAAGAAAGGCAACATCGCTGCCGGCTACAGCGTTGTCAACGGCGTGGACCTCTATCCTGGCATCCGCTTTACGGGCCGCCTCAGTGGAGATCCGTTGGGCCAGATGACTCTGGGCGAAGGTGTGATCATCAATGGCTCGGGCGTGCAGACAACTACGAATTCCCGCTGGGGTGACTACACATCGTTGAATGTCGATCCAGTGGACGATTGTACGTTCTGGTACGTCAATGAGTACTATCAGGTCAGCGGAACGACTGCAGACACCAGGCCCTGGCAGACTCGCATTGCCAACTTCAAGCTGCCTGGATGCCAATAATTTCGCAAGTATCCCAGTGACTTTCGTTGCTGGGACCTACTCTCAAGTTTGAGGAAGTCTGAACGAACCAGCCCAGACAATCGGGCTGGTTTTCTATTTGACCTGTGAGTGTTACCTGCGCCCGCACTATCCGTACGGGCAGGGGTGATCCCCGGCGGCAGTTTGGGCTAATGCATTATGAAAGAACGCCCCGCTTCAGAAGATTGAAGCGGAGTGTGGCGGAGCCAGGATAGTTAACGGCGATTTCTAGATTGTGGCGCTGCAGAATGGCACTTTACCTTGGGGGAAAGATAAGCGTTGGCACGAAGAC
>JBKPEB010000060.1:0-15490 GCA_046728215.1 Acidobacteriota bacterium
GTGCAATTGAATGGGGTGTACGATTTCGCGGGAGATGCTACGCCCAACGTTGTAGTTTCCAGTTAAAAAATGTGCGGGGTACGGACGGCAGCAAATAAGGGTTGACATATACCCTACTAATTCAATAGACTTACTTTATAAAAGCGACTGGATGGTGTCCCTATGACCCTGATCATCACCTGGACTGTGGGAATCTCCTTCTCGCTGGCGTTTTACACCGGGCTCTTTGTGCTCGCTTCAAGACTTGTGCATTGATGCCGGTTCCCGCGGCGCGATCGCTGGCCCTCCGAACGCGTGCGGGCCGTGAAAAGACGTTGGGACGGGTCGCCAAGTGGTAAGGCATCGGTCTGCAAAACCGAAATCGTCGGGTTCGATTCCCACCCCGTCCTCCAGATTGTATGTGCGTGTACCAAGCCTCACCCCTCATGGTCCGCCGTCGAGCCTCACGATGACGGACCCTTTTTATTGTGGTCGAAACAATTGCCGGGTGGTTTGACTCTCATACGAAATTTGTAGCAGAGTGATTTGAGCCGGCAGCCCCGTTTTGGCCCCGAGTGGCGTCTAATCGATCTATGCAGCAAACGATTCTTAGCCTCTTGTTCCTGCTGCTCCCCTTCTGCGCGCGTGCGCAAGTTCCATCTGCGGATAACACGGACATGGCTGCCATCCAGCGCGTAAAGACGCTACCAATTTCTTCCTTGGATCTCAGCTTGCCCAAAGTCACGTTGGAGTTTTTCCTGAAGTATGAAGGCGAAGGCGCTCCCATCAAATGGGAAGTGAACGACTGCAGCGAACCAACCCGGAATACGGTGGTGGATCACGCGCGCGAATCCGCCATGTGCGTCGAGGCTGACATCGCTCTCAAGGACGGCCGTGCTGCAACCGTCGTGGTCTCGGTCGGAACGTTCAAGAAAGGCCCGGTGGATGTTCCAACCGTCTACGGTGTACAGGTGACCTACCCAGGTGGAACGATTCACCGCTTGGATCGTTTGAGTGACTTACCCGTGGAATTGCATCGTCCATTACCGAAAGGGCCGAAGGATCTGCCGGCTCCCGTACACGCCCGATTGGCGGGCCGGCTCACCTTCGCGCGCTAATTTCCTTGGAATCCTCACAATGCCCGCCTCACCAACCATCGCGGCAACAGATCTCTTCTCCCTTAAACGATGCCCTCCGCTCCTTCTTCGCATCGAACAGACTTTCATAGGACACCGTCTCAGCCGCCCTCGCGCGCCGAAGAATCTCCGCCACCATTCGCGTCTTTCTCTCCTGCGAGACCATGTGCTGCAACGCGAGCCGGCTTGCCGAGGTCGCGAACTGCGCTTCGTCCCAGCGATGCATGCAGATGAAGTACGTCTTGTGGAGTTCATCGCCGACGGCGACCTGGTGCAGGCCGCCCGCTGCTACGCGCAGGTAGGGGATAAAAACGAGGCACTCAGTTTGCTGGAAGACTGCTTCCAACATCGATGCTCATCGATGGTGACCGTCCAGGCAGAGCCCGACTTTGATGAACTGCGCGGGGACACCCGCTTTCAGAGCCTGATCAAGCAGATCGGGCTGCCGTAGGCTAATGGCTGATGGCTGATGAGTTCAACAAGGATCTTCATTGTGATCGGCGGAGTTCTGCATTCGCCAGGAAACGGGAAGGGCACGACTTCAGTCGTGGCACATCGGCAAGCCGAGACTGGCACTTCAGTGCCTGAGGTGAGCTTTCACGTGCCAGCGAACGTGGCAAAGCTAACCACAACGGCTGAAGCTGCGATTCCTTCGCCCCGCTATCGGCCCGGCTAAAGCCGGGCCCTTCCCGTCCGGTTGACTTCTTCAGCTGGCCTGCTCGTTCGCGAGTTCTTCTTTTTCCTTGCGCGCGTTACCGGACAAAACTTCCCAGATCCCGTCAAACTTCACAAAGTACGGTTCCACGGAAATATCGGGAAAGTGGGCGGCGAGCAGTTCGGCGGCTCGATGCAATTCGGTGCGGTGATGCTCGGCTTCGGCACCGCGGTCACCTTTGAAATGAGCGAGTCCACCATAGGTCGCGCAATCGGAATGGCTCATCACCAAAACGCGCTTGGTCTGGTGCAGACGGATCGACATGCGCACCTGCTCGAGGATGAAATCCTGCTCGAAATCATTGCGCGGCGAGGCCAGAGTCTTGGCGCCGCCGGCAACGATGATCATGTCCGGGCGCTCGATGTTCTGCTTGCGCAGAAACTTTCGCACGGCCTGACTGATGCGCGCGTCGAAGCAGCAAAGCACGGCCGCATCGGCGACGTAGGGATCTGGGGGAGAGTCGAAATGGAAAATCTTGCGCAAGTGGGAACCCTAGTTCATTGTAACGTGGAGATCAGGACCCTAGATTTTCACGACCGCCAGGCTACCTCCCCGTGACCTGTCACCTGACTTGTGACCCCCATCCACCTGTCAAGCCCCACCCACGTCACAATTCCCACTCATCTCCCTCAATCGGCGCGAAATATAAACTTCGTAACCGTGTCACAATCACCCTACCCAAATTGCTATTCTAAAATTAGGCCAGAGATGGCGACGTTCCGCGTGTCCTAGGCAGAACCGCGCGGACCCTTACCGTTTAGAGTAGACCCGAGGGAGACTACCAGGCGGACATCTGAAGCGGCGCAGGCCTACTCTCGGCTTCCGAGTCATACAGGGCTCCTAGCCAGCGTGAGCCGTACTCGCAGCGGGAGTGATCACTCCACATCGCTTAAGAAGCGATGAACGAAGAAGTAAAACGTTGAATGTCTTCAACGCCGAAGGATTGGCGAAATCGTAGCCAATGGATGTCCCATTGGTCGCTAAATATTCTTAACTGCAAGCTCGCGGGCTCCCACGCTGCGTGTCGCCCATACAGGGCAGGCTCGGGGTGGTGCATGTCCCAGCGCTTATGCACTGGGCTAAATTCTTTCGCCGCTCCGCGGCTTCGTTTTCTCGCCCGACTTAATCCACCCTTTCACGAGTCTATCGGGGATGAGTGCCAGTAGCATGAACACGCCACCGGTAACCGTGACGGCGGGCGAGTACACTTCCATTCGATATTGATTGCGAAACACAAAGATTCCCCGGTTTAACAACGACGTGCCGTAGCACACCATCAGCAGGCCGAACGCAAATGCCCCCACTCGCGTCCGTAAGCGTCGATGCGTCGCTTGCCGCTGGCGAAACATCACGCGCCGCGCCTGGCCTTTATCTCACCCAGCAACTGCTCGATCCGGTCTTCCTTCTCGAGCGCGGCGAGGCGGTCTTCGACGTCGTCGACGGCGATCTCGGACTTGGCCTGGCTGACTGCTTCTTCGCGGGCTACTTTGTGCTTCATGCGATCGAAGGCCGCGGTTTTCGAACCGTCGCCGATGTTGATTTTCGCGTCGCTGGCCTTGCCGACGGCGCGGGCGCGGCGATGCTGCGCGATCAGCAGGTCGGCCTTAGCGTTGGCTTCGGTCAGTTTTTGATCGAGCTGGCGCAACGCGGTCTTCAAGTTTTCGACCTGCGCTTTCTGATCGGCCACCTGCTCGGCGAAGCTGGTGCTGAGGTCGCGGTAGCTCTCTACGCGCTGCAACGAGGCGCGTGCGAGGTCATCTTGTTTCTTGTCGACCGCGAGTTCGGCCTTGCGCATCCATTCGGCGGAGCGGTCCTCGTTTTCTTTCTGCTTTTTCTCAAGCAGGTGCTGATCGGCGATCGCGATCGCCACCTGGGTCTTTACCTGCAGAAGCTGGTTCTGCATATCGAGAATCACTTGCTTGATCATCTTCTCCGGGTCTTCGGCCTTGTCGATCAGGTCGTTGAGATTGGCCCGGACCAGTGTTGCCACGCGCTCTAGTAATGCCATATCACACCTCGTTTTCTAGTTCTTGGTTCTCGGTTCTCACTCTTGGCTATCAGCTTTCAGTTGTCAGCCATCAGCTATCAGTGCGCATGCCCGCGTGCTCTCGGGCTTCGCACTCGGGACATTTCTTGCGGCCTAACGATGCTCCGGCCGCGATGCCTACGAAGACTCCGGCGACGAGCCAGACGGCAACGTGACCGGACAGGATCGCTGCCAGCGTGCCGATCGCGATCCCGATCACGATGCTCAGGCCCAGTGGTTTCGACTTGGTCGTTGCAGTCGTCATGTTTCAATCCTCGGGTTCAGAGGACATTTCTGGTCTCAGAATTGCGGACTGCCCAGGTTGGCGTCCAAAGAACCACGGACGCGAACCTGGGGCACCGCCTTGCGATTAGTTCTTTTCGCCGTTGCTGGGCTTCTCGGCCTTGTCACCGATCTGGCGGACTTTGCCGAGCATGTCGCCTATGTTCATGCCGGTTAGCGTTTCAAAGAGCGCCGGCACCTGTGCCGCCATCTTGGTGAGATCGCCGGTGATCTTGTTCATGCCGGCAGCGTCGCCGTTGCCGGTTGAGACCACCGTGATCTTGTCGACATTCGCCAGCGGACTGGCCAGCGCACGCACCACTTCCGGCAAGCCGGTGAGCAATTTGTCGATGACTGCAGCCTGGTTGTATTCCTGGAACGCTTCGGCTTTGACGTTCATCGCTTTTGCTTCCGCCTCGCCTTTCTTGAAAATGATCTCGGCTTCGGCTTCGCCCTGTTGACGGATCGACGAAGCGTGACCTTCGGCTTCCGCCATGAGGCGCTGCTTTTCGGCCTGGGCGATGGTCTCGATGCGCTGACGCTCGATCTCGGCCTGCTTCAGCACGGTCGCGATGAGTTCTTTCTCGCGGCGGTTGATTTCGGCCTCTTGCACCTTGACCTGGCCTTCTTTCTCGACTTGCTGCACGCGCACGCTCTCGGCGATCACCTGCTGCTGCATGATGTTCGCCTGGATGTCGTAGGCCTTGTCGGCTTGCGCCTGCTGCTTCTTGGTGACCTCGAGGTACTGTGCTTTCTTGATTTCGAGATCGCGTTGTGCCTCGGCCTGCTTGGCCTGGGACAGCGTTTCTGCAAGCACACGCTCCTGATCGGCTTGGGCCTTAGCAACTGCCGATTCACGAGTCGCGA
Organism: Acidobacteriota bacterium; assembly: GCA_046728215.1. Taxonomy (GTDB): domain Bacteria; phylum Acidobacteriota; class Terriglobia; order Terriglobales; family Acidobacteriaceae; genus Gp1-AA133. The sequence goes on from JBKPEB010000060.1 coordinate 5,006, forward strand.
CCGCGCGCTTGATAGCCGTGTCGCGCTCGGCTTCGGCGGTGGCCACGTCGGCGTCACGCTTGATGCGGGCCACGTCGGGCTTTCCCATGTTGGTGATGTACTCGTTTTTGTCGCGCACTTCCTTGATGGTGAAGGAAATGACTTCCAGCCCCATCTTGTTCATGTCATCGGCGCAGGTGGCGCGCATGCGGTCGCCGACCATTTCGGGCTGCTTCACGATTTCTTCCACCGTGAGCTGCCCGATGATGCCGCGCAGGTGGCCTTCCATCACCAGGCGGATCAGGCCTTCGCGCTCCTGGTCGCTCTTGGTGAGGAATTGCTCCGACGCGGTCAGGATGGACTCGATGTCGGACTTCACCTTGATTTGCGCGACAGCCTCGACCGTGACCGCGACGCCTTGCTTGGTGTAGAGATCCTGTTGCGGAGCCACATCGAACGACATCAATTCCAGCGAAAGCTCGCGGCAGACTTGTACCATCGGCCAGACGATGGTGCCGTGACCTTTCACCACGCGAGTGCCACCGACACCGTAGACGATGAGCGCTTCATGCGGGCCCGCCTTACGGTAAAGCCTGGCCAGAAAGCTGAACAACATCATGACGGCCAGGACTCCCAGCCCGACGATGACCCACACTTCCGTTGGTATACCGAACGACATACCGCCTCCTCTCACAATTCGAACCGAACTGTCTGTTACGAATGCGTGTATGACTTCATCTGATCCAGGTCGCGCACGAGGCGCGCCGGATCACTGGTTCCCAAAAACACTTCGCCTTCGAGCGTGGTAATGTGCACCACGTCGTTCCCCCACACGTAGGCGCGCGTGTTGCCCACCCCGCGGATGCCGTAGCCGCGCAGCGCCATCCACTTCTCGGGGCGATATTTCGCGATCTGCGATTGCGGGATGGAGCGGAGGCGCAGACCAAGCGTGCTGATCTCGAGGCCGGCGGGCGTGAAGCGATAGCGGAAGCCGCTCCAGGTGTGGGCGGCGATCACGAGGAAGAACGCGCCCAGCAAGGTCATGCCGGCTCGAACACCGGGCGCCGGAATTGAAAACGCAATCGAGAATTCCACCGCGGCCAGCACGAGGAAGAGTGCCGCAAAGGCTTTCGAGCCATGCAATTCCTCGGCCAGAGTCTGGGCTTCGGGCAGGGTCTGGCCGCGCTGCGCAAATAAACACATCATCGTGAGCAAGATGATCGCGCCGGTAATACCCAGCACGATGGGCGCGACGACGATGGGCCGTCCCGTCAGGTTGTGCTGAATGACGCTTTCGTTCCCGAAGACAACTAAGCCTACAACCAGACAGAAGAACCCCAACATTGCGTACGCCGGCATGTCGGGCATGGTTTTCTGGCGGCGGATGATCAAGGCAATCGCGGTGAAAATGATGAGCACGAAAGCAGTGAGGCCGAGGCCGAAGTAGAGCGAGGTCTCGGGCGACATCCAGCCGTTGGGCTGACCGGCGGCGTTGAAGTGCGTCGCCATGCGGACGGGAAGGCGGTCCCAGACTTGCGCGTAGCGCAGCGCGATGATCGGGAGCGCGATCCACATCAACGCGGTCAGGATGGTGAATGATTTGCGGTTCATGATGGCCTCAGGGGCTAAAGCCCCTTGTGTTGCGTCTTGTCGGCACGACAGAAGTCGTGCCCTTCCCGTTTCGTTGAACGTTTTGGCTCTTCTCCGGACAGCCCCTAAGGGCGTTCTCCTTTTCCCTCGTTACGGCGCCTGAAGGCGCGCCCTGATACGAACTCTTGACCTCTCGTTCTGGCGTGCCTGTTGGCGCGCTGTGCGACGAACTCTTTTTCCTGTTTAAGGAGCGGTGTTGGCGGCGGTTTCTTCTTCGCCGGACATTTCTGTCCAGAGGCGGACGTAGGCGATGCCTCGTTCGTAGCGAGTCACGACCACTTCGGTGCCTTTCGGGATGGCAGCGCCCTGGTCGCTGCGGGCGCCGCACGTGCGGCGGGTGCCGGCCTGCGAGTAAATAATCTCGCCGGTACCACCTTCGCGAATCGAAATTGACGTGCGCCCGAGCACGCCGACCATGTCGTAATCCGCCGGGTCCATGTTCTCCTCCTCCGACGTGAGCACCTTGCTCAAGAACAGAAACACGATGCCGCCGCCGACCAGGCCGCTGATGAGCGCGATGCCAAGTCCCAGCAGGAACCACACGCTCGAGTAGCGGGTCAGCAAATATCCGGTGCCGCCGAACCACGCCAGGAATGCCGTGCACGTGACGAAGTTGAACGGCGAGATGGAAGTTCCGGTGCTCGCCTGCAAAGAGCCATTGGCAGCGGCCGCGCCCGCCACCGGAGCGTGCGCTCCGGCGGCTTGTCCGCCCAAAGAGGCGCCGTGTCCTACCGGCACATGCCCGGCGACCGGTGCGTCTCCGCCGAAGTGCAGATACAGACCGTGCCAGTGCGGCAGATGCCAGTGCGTGCCGCCCCCGATAAACGAAAGCACGCTGAAGGCGAAGCCGACGGCGAAACAGATCAGATAGAAACTGGTCCAGGTCATTAGACGCGCCCCCCTTCCGCCGTTTTACGACCGCGATGGTTGCGGACTGCTTCCGGGTCGAGTGCTTCAAGCAAGCGCTCGGCGAGACCGGGCGTATCGAGAATCGCGCCCAGCAGCAAGAAACAACCGCGCGTGTCTTTATGGCGCGCGCACTGGATGAGCACGTCGCTCACGGCGCGATCGCTCACAAATCGCTCGGAGCCTTGCAACAGCCATACGTCGAGCTTGCCTTCGGTCGTGCGCAGATCGCTGGTGAGTTCGGTGTGATAGCCCTCGGGGTCATCCACCAGAAAACCGGGATGCACCTTGAAGAACTTCGCCAGCAGCGTGCGCGAGGATTGCGTCATGTGACGGCGCGAGCCGCGCTCGATCTGCGAGAGGTACGACTGGCTGATGCTCTTGTGGAGTTCGGCTTTCACGGCGCGCACGACTTCCTGCTGCGTCATGGGACGGCCGAGCTCGCGGAGCGAGCCTTCGACCTCGCGGAGGTAGCGGATTTTCTCGCCGAGCTTCATATGCCAAATCGACATATTTATATTGCAATTTGCAATATACGTCAAGGATTGAATGTGATGTATTTACAAGTAGTTACAGGGATTTTTCACCACAGAGACACAGACGCACAGAGAGAATCGCGTTCGAACATGGGTGCGCGGAACGTGATTTTGCTTCCGCTAAATCCCCAAAAGAGAAACCTTTGGTTGCTGTCGTCCTCGGGCCTCGGTCGATTTTGGCGCTGGGCTAATGAATGTCGCCGCCTATCGGCGGCTGGAGGAGGGAACACCGGTCACAATGCCTGGGACAAATCGATTTCACGGAAGAGTCAGGGTGAAGCGCCAGCCAAACACGACGTTTGCGCACCGCGTTCCCTTCGCGTCCGTTAATAGAGCGGCTTACGTCGACTCTACTACGTCGAAGTGTTCGACCTTGGGGTGGCGGTCGAGGAGGAACTTCTCATCTTCGGGGTAGTAGACGGCCTTCTCGTAGTCGGGGCCGGCGAATGCTTTGATGGCGTCCCAGGATTCCCAGAACGTGAGCAGGAGGAATTCGCATTTGCCGTCGGCAACGTGGCGTAGAGTGTGCACACCGCGATTTCCGGGCGTGTCAGCGTATTCCTTCAGGCCGGTTTCTTGCAAGTAGGCGAGGTAGGTGTCTTGGTCGGATTCGCGGACGGTGCCGCGCCAGATGCGGGCGATCATGAGGCCTCCTGTACGTCAGTTTAGCAACGATTGGATTCGCAACGATTTGAGCGTAGTGGTGCCGCATTGAAAAGCAGGTCCTTCGCTACGCTCAGGATGACAAATTTCAAGGTGAGCTGGTCAGCGTGTTGGGCGGCTGCGGTTGTGCGGAGGGCTCGTCGAGCGTGTTCATGTTTTCTTTCTTCCAGCGCATGGCGGCGGTGATGCGGGTGCGTCCGCTGGGGTGGTCGTAGAAGAGGAATTCTTCGATGGGACTGGGATCGAGTTTTCGGTAATCGCCCAGTTTCAGATCGACGGCGGCTTCGCCGTCGGGCTGGCGGGCGGCGTCGAGGCCGAAGATGTCGGCTTCGTACTCCTCGGTGCGGGTCCAGATATTTCCTAGCGGCGTGGTGACGAAGAAAAAGATCGAGAGGAGCAGAGTGGCCAGCGGCAGGACGGCCACGTCGGTGATGCCGGAAATTCCCCAACGCTCGGCCCAGCGGGCGAGGGACCAGTGCAGGCTCCAGTTGAGGAAGGCAAAGCCGGCGAGAAACATCAAGGAGAAGAAGAGGATGCTCTTGTAGATGTGATTCAGGACGTAGTGGCCCATCTCGTGGCCCATGGTGGTCGTGATTTCCTCGGGCGTGCAGCGCTTGAGCAGGTTGTCGTTGAGCGAAATGCGCATGGTCTTCCCGAAACCGCTGACGTTCGCGCTGACGCGGCTGGACTGGCGGGACTCGTCGACTTCATAGACGTCGCTGGCAGGAATGCCATTGGCGCGCGCCATGCTGAGGATGGGGTCTTTGATTTTGGGATCGTTCAGCTTTGTGTAGGTGTTGAACATCGGCGCAATGTAGACGGGAGCGATCAGGACCACGATCACGAGCGGAACGATACTGGCCAGCGCACCCCAGGCCCACCACTTCGCGCCCAGGCGGCGCACGATTGCGAACAGAATCATGATGGCGATTGCACCCAGAACGAGCCCGACGGCCAGGCCAACCGCTTGATCGCGAAACCAGGATCCGAAGGTCTGGTTCGAGAGGCCGTTTTGATGTTCGCGGAAAAATCCTTCATAGACGGTGAAGGGGAATTGCAGCAAGGCCGTGATGAGAAAGAATGGAATGAAATAAAGGAGAGTCTGCACATTTCTGTACTTGGTGACGCGCTCGGCCCAGTCGCGCATGCGCGCGGAGAGGCGGGTTTGCAGCAGCAACAACATGATCGCCGCGGAGACGAGAAAATCCCAAAGCTGCAGCCAGTATCCGCCTTCGAAATAGGAATCGGAGCGAGCTTTTTTGTCGGCCGGGACGGTGGCGAGCCAGGCGTCGGTGGCGGCCTTGACGTCGAAGTTCGGGCCGGGGCGGGCGGCGGCGGGGATTTCGAGCGTCGGGGGAGGAGTGGTTTCGGCGAAGACGATCGAAGTAAGGGCGAGGAGAACGAAGAGGATGTGGCGGAGGCGTGGCGTCATCGATGCTCCGGGGCTTTGGCGCGGACACGATAGCACAGCCTGGGCTCACCACAGAGACACAGAGGCACAGAGGAAAGCTTCTGGTTTTTGTTCTCTGTGTCTCTGTGGTGAAGAAGTGCTTGGAAATCCCATCTGGGCGGCAGTGGTGGCATCCCACCCTTGCGCACACAACGCGCAAGGATGGGGCACCCGCGCAGGGCCGAACCAGAATGAATGCAAGGAAAACGCGAATGTGATCACTACCTCTTTGAAGCCTCGGGCCCACTCCCAAAGGGTTCGGTTAGTCCCTCGGTTCAGACTTACGATCAGGATGGTTAATCATGAAGAGGATCGTTGTGTCGTTGGCGTTGCTCACAGTGCTCGCCGGGGTTGCTTTGGCACAACCCGACGCGCCTTCACCCGCAGCACCGGCCGTGTGCGACGGGAAAAATCTACCCATGAAATTTCCTGACGGATCGACGGGCGTTCCCGTGGAGTGCTGCCGCGGCCGGGATGATGTAATGGTGCACGAAGGACGGGGCGCAAAGAACCTAGCCTTCCGGCTTCGGGGCACCCCCTGCACCAACGAGGACCACTCAGCGTGTACGATCCCGGGGCCCCACCCCTGTGACTTCGGCCCATGCGGTGCCGAGCACGGAACCCTTATTGAAGGGACGAAACTGCACGTCTTCAAGCCGAAACATGCGGTGAAGGCATGCGGGTATCAGATTAAGCTGCAACCAAGCTCGTTGGGGGTCGATCAGTTCGCATTGTATCCGGAATCGTTTGACACACAGGTGGAATACCCGAAGGTAACGCCAGCGTGCCCTTACACGGCGTGTATCGCGCAGCACAGGCCCGCCATCACGGTGGGTGTCACTTCGGTGGCGAACGGCGCCACCGGCACCGTGACAAGTAATCCGCCGGGGATTTCGTTGACAGGCGCAGGCACCGGGAGTGGCGTGTTTGCCGATCCGGTGAAGATCACCGCGAACCCGACGGGGCCAAACGCACGCGCAGTATTTTCGGGCGGCAGCTGCACGGCGAGCGAAGAGTACGGGCACACGGTTCATTGCAACGTTCCGCTGGCGCCGGATCCGGTAATCACCGTGACGTTTGAATGCAAGCCCCGTGCGACGTGCCCGCATTGATCCGCACAGATGTGTCAGTTCGGAGATAGCCAAGGATCAGCGGAGTGGATGAAATGCAAGGCGCAACTGAAGTCGTGCCCTTTCTGGGGCTCCACATGTACGGTGAGTCATCGCACCAAGACAGAGTGAGAGGGAAACCTTCTTACCTTTGTCTTTCTCTGTGTCTCTGTGACTCTGTGGTGAAAAACGATCTGCAAAAACCCATGACCGAGGCAGTTGTGGATCCCACCCTTGCGCACACAACGCGCAAGGATGGGGCACCCACGGTTCGTTGCGCTCAGCGCGGTTGCTTACTGATGACGGCCGTTGTGTTTCTTGTTGTAGATCTGGTTTGACACGCGATTCTGCTGGCGGTTGACCTGGCGGCGCTCCGCGGGAGTCAGTGTGCCGCCGTTGGCGGCGCGCTCGGTGCGCACTTCGTGGTTGATGGCGGCCTCTTTGTGCTCGAGCTTCGAGGCTTCTCCGGCCGTCAGTTGGCCGGTCTTGATACCTTGGGCGATGCGGTCCTGCTGATTTTCGGCGCGCTTGCCAACTTCACTCTTGGGATTGGTGTTCTGCGTCTGCGCGTCGTGTTTCTGGTTGTAGATCTGTTTTGAGAGCTGGTTCTGTTGCTGGTTGAGAACCTTGCGATCAGCCCCGGTGAGCTTGCCGTTGTTCTCGCTGCGCATCAGATTCTCTTCTTTGTTGAGATTCGATTCTTTCTTCTCGATCTTGGCGGCTTCGCCGGCGGTAAGTTCTCCGCTGGCCACGCCGTTGGCGATGCGGTCCTGCTGATTGTCTTTGCGCTGGTTGATCTGGGCGGCGGCGGGCAGCATCAGGGCTGCCAGGGCTGCGGTGCACAATACGATGCGGGTATTGGTCTTCATCGATATCTCCTCTGTCGCTTTTGAACTGCTGCAGCCTTGGGGCCGCTCAGTCGGATTGAACACGGGGGTGGTGAGATTGTTGCGGTGGAGGAGAAGTGATTGGAGACTCATGTGATGGGAGGGTAACAGTTACTGGGCCAGGATTTGCCCAAGCTCGGTATCTGGGCTTGCGACTGCCATGCCGGTACTCACTTGTCACTTGCCGCAGGTTACGCCAGATGATATTTACGTCGTGCGCGCTTCGCCGGAAAGGTAAGAGTTCATGAAAGTCCTGGCGGCGATCGCACTCCTGAGTCTTGCTCTTCTTCCTGCGAGTTCCCCGAATTCCGAAGCACCTACCGGGTTCGACAACAAAAGCAATGGCATGGTGGATGAAGCTACCCATCAAGCTGACCAGGTAAAATTCGACGACACGGAAACCATAGCCGACGGCCTTGGGCCACTCTACAACGCCCAATCGTGCCGCGAGTGTCACCAGAACCCGACCTCAGGCGGGACCAGCCAAATCGCGGAGTTGCGCGTAGGCCATCAAGGGTCGGACCACGTTTTTCACAATCCAGAAATCCCCATCGCGCATGGCGCCGAGGTCATCAAAGGGCGCACCCTGGTGAATGATCGGTCGATCTGCCCGAGCGCTGCGTTTCCCGACACAGAGATTCAGGAGCATGTCCCCGACAGCGAGAACATTCGCACCACGAGAATGTCTTTGGGTCTGCTGGGAGACGGGTTCGTAGAGGCAGTGGCCGACGAGACTCTGGTCGAACTGGCTCGTAAGCAGTGCAAGGAGTCCCACCACAAGATCTGCGGGCAGGCGATTTCCGTGCCCATCGTCGAGGCGCCCGGGGAAACCGGCATTGGCCGCTTCGGCTGGAAGGATCAACACGCGAGTTTGCTGTCATTCTCGGGAGATGCCTACCTGAACGAGATGGGCATCACCACTCGCTTGTTTCCGGACGAGTTCACCAAGCTCTGCAACACGGCTCCCGAGCCCAATGACCAAGCCGATGCCGACGGGCTCGACGATGCTGACCACTTCGCCCGGTTTATCCGCGCCTCCAAGGCGCCCGCTCGCGACGCCAAGCTGGCGGCGAGCGAGCAGTCCAAAAAAGGGGCCGCGCTGTTTGACAAGATTGGCTGCGCCGCGTGCCATGTGTCCACATTGACCACGGCACCCGCGGGCACAAAGATCCACGGAGGCACCTATACCATCCCTGAGGCGTTGGGAGCGAAAACCTTTTACCCATACTCTGATTTTCTAATGCACAACGTTGGGACGGGCGACGGGATCGTGGTTCCGATGATTGAGCATTATGGACAGAAGATGTATTCGATCCAGTGGAAGAATTTTTCCCCGCAAAGTTTTCGCAACGCCCAATTCAAATTACGTACGGCGCCGCTCTGGGGTGTTCGTTTCCGCAACCGCTTGATGCACGATGGAGAATCAACGACCTTGCGAGACGCCATTCGGAGGCATAAGAAGGAGGCTCGTGATTCGGCTCGGCGCTTTGAGCGGATGTCGGCTGCCGATAAGCAGGCTCTGCTGGAGTTTCTGAGCTCGCTGTAGTTCGGTCTTCAGTCAATGAATGTAATCGGGGATTTTTTCGCAACAGTTAACCATCGACGCGTTGGGATGTGGCGCTCCTTGCCGCTGCTCGCGCTATACTCGTTCCCCCAGCGGGTGGCGCAAGGAGGATGGGGCGTTTGTCACTGTTCTTTCGCGACGATGGCGTATCGCATGGCGCGAAGTGGCTGCCGGTGCTTTTGGTGTTTGGCTCGATCTTGGCAGTCGCTTATGCCGACTATGTCGCGGTCACGATTTCGCTGGGCTATCTCTACGTCCTGCCGCTGGGCATCAGCGCGATGTTTCTGCGCAGGCGGATCAGCTATGGGCTGATCGCGGTTTGCGTTTTTCTGCATGATTTCTTTGGGCCTCCTTATGTGGACTGGCGGGCGCGGCTGGTCCACAATCTCACTGCTTTTTTCGCGTTTGCGTTTGTTGTCTACTTCATTCAGCGCTACGTATCGCAACGCGAGGGGCTGGCGCGGGAAATCCGCGACCAGCGCGACGCGCTTCTCAAAGACGTGCAACTGGCGGCGCAAGTGCAGCGCATGTTTCTGCCGGTGAACCAGCCCTCGATCGCAGGGCTCGACATTGCTGGGATGATGCAGCCGGCACGTGGCGTGGGCGGCGATTACTACGATTTCATTCCCATCAATGCGCACACCATCCAACTGGTGGTGGCCGATGTTGCGGGCAAGGGTGTGCCTGCGGCGCTGCTGATGTCGGCGACGGCGGCCGCCATGCAGCTGGAATCGAACCAGGTACGCGACATTCTGCAAATTATTACCCGGCTCAATAGCGGCATTCATTCGGTGTCGGATGGCGTGCGCTACGTTACCTTGTTGCTGGCCGAAATCGATGCGGCGGCGCGCACGCTGCGCTATGTCAACTGCGGACACAATCCTGGGGTGCTGCTGCGGGGGCGCACCGGGGAAATCGTTCTGCTGGAATCGACTTGCCCTCCGGTCGGGATGTTTGCACAGGACATCTGCCAGTTGAACCGTCTCAGCATTGAGTCGGGCGACATTCTTGTGCTTTATACCGACGGCGTGACCGAGGCGGAGAATCGCGTGGAAGAGGAATTTGGTATGGAGCGACTGAGGCGCGTGATCCAGGAGAATGCTGCCCTTTCCGCGAGTGAGATTATGCAGGCGTTGTTGCGGGCTTCAGCGGATTTTTCGCGGGACGTTGGGTTCTCGGATGATGTGACGATTGTGCTGGCGAAGTGTGCGTTTGCGGAGTGAGGGGTGTGGTGGCGGCCAGGTATCTTGACGTCGAGGATTTTCTAGCGGGAGTGGGGAATCGCAGGCGGCATCGCGCACTTGGAAACCCAGTTCGATGGGGTCAATGGTTGGGATAGAACTCGGATGCGTTTGCTTTTGGCAGAGGGCTACCACTCTCACCCTTTCGGTTGCGAGGTGGGTTCACAATTCCGCCATGGCTACGTTCTCCGAGGCCCCCCTATAATGCCGGACGGCCGAGTTTCCCAGGTCCGGTTTGAAGTCTTGGCATCTCGTCTGTGAGCCTTCCCATTCGCCGCAAGGTTCAAGCGCTGGTTCGCATACGCCCCGACTGCGAATGGTTTGCTCTCAGCTTAGTTCCATCTCATGCGTACGGCTCATGTCGGCTCTGTGTCCGACCACCGCGCTGCCGATGGCACCACCAAGTACCCAGAGTCTCTTTGCCCGATCTTGGCGTTACCTTGATCCGGGAGACGTGAACCGCCTCCTGCGAGGACATTACTCCCCGGTCATCGCTCCTA
>JBKPEB010000061.1:0-6238 GCA_046728215.1 Acidobacteriota bacterium
TGCAATCTCCAAAGCCCAACCGGCATCCTTGCGCGGATAAGTGGTTCCACCATTCTGGTTCACCTTGCGGAAGCAACCGTTCGCTCGCGTGCACGCGGGCAAGCCAAACTGGCTGCTGTACACGGCCAGGTCTGCCTCAATTTTGGGATCATCGTAGGCATCCACAATGGCGATGGTGGTCGACGAACTCCCCGTTGCCGTCAAACCGTACGCAGTCCGAAACTGTACAGGCCGATAACCCGACGGACTCGTAGTCGCGTGCGGATTGCCGTGCTCATCGGTGGATACATGGGCATGGCAACGCGCATCGCCCTCCGACGCAGGTCCGGGGCACACTGGCCTCGAGCCGGCGACCGCGACCGCCGACAGCAGAAAAGTAGCAACCACCAAACGGCAAAACATAAACTCCTCCAATTTAGACGGGAACCCCACAAAACTGGACGGAGTATAGGTTCGCTCAAAAATGCGGTCAACGGCCTGGTTGTACATCACTTCCAGGACAGTACCCTGTATGTAGGTTACCTTACCGTCTCTGCAACCGGCACGATGGAGGCACGTACCACAAACTTTGCGCCATTTCGATGGCGAAATGGGAAACCCGAAGTGGTGTGGCACCCAAAAAGATTCCCAGTGCTGTTGAGAACACGCGTCTATGCTCATTGACCGCATTGGTGGTGAAATGATTCCATAACAATGTCGGCTCCAGTGCCGGACCAGCACAAACACGCTTGTCGGTTGATTAACCTCAACAACCGCGTTGAGTTTTGCCGGCTTCCACCAAATACGCCACGCCGCCACGGCGAGGAACCCTATGGCTCCGACAAAAACCACAACTTCTGTCATTTAGACACTCCGGTCAGAAAAGGCTGACTTCCTTATGCCAATGGACATCTCAGATTTCCGCAGTGTGGTTACGCACTAGAAATCCATGAGGACCTAGAAGACACATCCCCTTCCCTACTGCGCTTCATCGGTCCTGGCAGGCACTGGCCCTTGCGGCAGGAGGCGCAGCGTCAATTCGTAAACCTGCTATGGCCCGATGGAGCTTTAGTCTTTCTTCTTCCCTTCTGGATTCAACGACTCGACTTGCTTACCCTCTGGTGAGCGCACAAAGGCCCCTTTGTCTGGATACCACCAGATTTCGCCGTCCTCAAATACACTCATTCTACCTAGCAGGTCGGGCGTCAGAGTTTCATCGTCAACCGGGTAGCCAAATTTGCCTTTCGCTCCGCCCATCCGCAGCCACAAGTCACGAATCTGTCCTTGCACAACGTGGGCGCACGTCTTCTGGCTCCAATAAATTGACGAGTCAACGGTCGTGGTCGCGCCCTTGGGCACGGAACACGTCGGCATTGGCGATCCCGGCCGCTCCTTCCGCGAAGCCAAGGTGCGCGCCATACCAAATGCAGATCCGCGGAAGTCACGGAACCGTCCGCGGGTCTCATCGTCCGTAGCGCGCTCGGGGCTTGTAGGCTGGCCAAGCAAGCCGAAGGGGCCACCGTAGTTTGCGTACTTCTCTTCGATGGAATAGCAAGCCAATTTCTTTGGGGGAATCGGCCGGGGGCCGCCGCCGGGTTTGAGCGGCCCGTAGACAATCACCTGGTTGGCTGCGGTGGCTCGAAAGACTTTTCCATCCGCGACAGTCGGCGGGACCGACTTGGCGAAGAGCACGTTGTCATCGTCACTCCAGAGTTGCTTCAAGGTAGTAGCGTCGAAAGCTGCGAGGCGGCCCGGCACCGGGTTCCATTGGCCATCACCGAACGGCATTGAGGTCCAGACGATGCCCTCCTTCATCTTGTTGGCAGAGACCGAGCTGAAGCCTCCCGGCATGCCGTCGGTGGGCGGCTTGGCCAGAGAGCCCGTTGCGGTGAGGACGGGCGCCTCAGTAACTTTATGGGTCGCGAAGTCATACTTGAATGCCTTAAGAAAATCCTTCTCCGGCATTTCATACACTATCCCGAAGGCAGGATCGGACTGCCAGAAGATCGGCCCACCGTGAATGTTGGGTCCGCAGAGTTCGCCGTTGCCGTACCGCTTAGGATCGATGTAGCAGGCGCCACCGGCACCACTAGGGTCGCATCCCGCCGCCCCTCCCGCGGCGGCGCAGGCGGCCTTCGTGCTGTCGTTGTGGTAGGTGTTGATAAACGCCTGGAAGCCGTTGTATCCCAACGGATCCAATGCCGAGTTCTGGGAGAGTGCCATGCTGCCGGTGTCCAGCACGTAGTAACGACCCTGTTTGCCTCCGCCAATCAGTCGATCGTGTGGCAGGAGCATCGGGCCTCCTGAGCCGAGATCGGTGTCGCCATTAGAAAGGGTTACAGCGTTGTTGGGCGTAAACGCACCAGCCAGCGCCAGCCCTGCTGGAGGCGAAGTAGGACGAAGTTTTACAAAGCTGTCCTGCAAAGGCTCAGAGGTCGGGCCGTTGCCGGTCTCGAAAAAGATCGAACCATCATCGGCACCCACCAGCCCGTTGCCGGTCTGCCAGATCCCAGCCTCTCCCGATGTCGGACTGGTATCGAACACCGCTTCCGGCTTCAGGTCAGAGGCCCGATAACCCAGCACCCAGCCATGGTAGGGAGCGCTGGCGCACCCGGCATCACAGCTGAAGGTGGCGAATGCTGCGTGCACGATGCCTTTCGAAAGCAACAACCCGGGCCGATTGCGCTGGCAGTGAAAATCGAATTTCACGGTGGAATTGTTGGGATCGGTGGCCTGGACCTGCACTGGTTTGACACGATCACTGCCGTCAGCCACGTTGAGGGCGTGAATAAAGATGGCGCCATCGTTCGGACCATGGTTTGGGTCCGAGCAGCGAGCGACGACATACAAGGTGCCGGTATTCGGATCAATCACCGGCGTGCTGGTGATGCCTACCAGGTGCGACCAGGTTTCGCCGCAGACTCCGGTCGGGAGTGAGGCGCACAGGTTGACCTGCCAGATGAGGCCGTGGGCTGGGTTTGTGTCCAGGTCGTCGGCGTCAAAAGCGTAGACGTTGTTCTTTGAGGTGGTGACGAAAAAGAGGTTCTTCAGGCCGGATTTGGTGCGTACGCTCCTCATGTAAAGCGGCTGAGAAACCGTGTCGCCGTCGACCGTGCGCGTGTACAGGCGGCCGAAGGTGGCGGGTGTCACGTTGGCCGGTTTGAGAATAGCCTCGACCGGGTAAGATCCCGAGCGGTGGTTATCGTTGTGCTGAGTCAGCACATTCTGGGGAGCGCAATCAGCAAATATTGAGCCTGAAGGCGGGCTGATCACGTTGCCGACATATTGGATGACGTGAATCTCATCACCGAGCGCCCAGGTAGGTCCGTTGCCTAGCGCCATCTTCAGGTCGCCGAGAACACCGCCGGCCATACCCGAAATCACGCCGTTCCGGAAGAGCACGACAATCGAGTTCGGATAAGTGTTCTCGACGGTTACATAGTGCGTGCCTTCGCAGACCGGCGGGACGACAACCGGCGCGTTCAGAGTTGTGGACGGCGGCACGGAAATCGAAGGTGGACTGGTGGCACAAAGCTTTTGCGTCGCCGACACGTGTGCTCCGGAGCCTGCCGGCGGCTGCAATGCTGCGCGGTTCCGCGAGGCAGTCGCGAAACCGCCGCCAGCGGGGGCGCCGTTGTCGAGCACCTGCACCTCAGCGCCCACAAACAATCCGTCGAGCACAACGGCATCCGCCCCGACTGGGTAAGCTTCCACCGTGGGCGCTGGCGGAGGGTTGGGCGAAGCTTTGACGCTCACCGGGTCGGACGGCGGGCTGCTGATCTTCTTACTCGGGATGTCCGGGCAGGCTGTTTGTATGGCTGTAACGTTGTCCGCTGTGTTCAGGCTCTGCGTGAACACAGGTTGCCACGCCTGCGTGGAGTCGGCCTGACCAATCGGTGCGGATCCCCCGTTGCGAAAGACATCGACGTGAGTGCCGGGATTGAGCTTGTCTACCGGAACAATTCGTCCACAGGAAAAAAGATCCGGCCCCACCACTGGCTTGTTCAGGGTTGAGGGATAGGGGCCCACTACCACCGGATCCACGGATTGGGCACTGGTGTTTCCCAGGACCTCCTGCGTGGCAGTAACTTTGTCGTTCAGGACCAATGCCTGGGTAAGTGGGATGTCGGCCTCGGCGAAATAGGGTTGTGCGATGCCCAACTGCGTAGCCCCATTCAGAAGCACTCGCACCGTGGCGTGCGGGATGAACCCCGACACGTGGATGGCCTTGGCGCATTCTCCTACGGGCGAGACAATCGGCGGGGAGAGTTCGCTGGGATCTTTGATCGGGAACCTTTCGTTGATTGTGGGTCCCTTGTCTTGGCTGATGACCCAGGAGGCCGTTAGGGTGATCAACGTCACGGCCAGAGTACGCTTCGAGAGGATCTTGGCCTTCATGTAGCGCTCCCTTCGACAGGGCTAGTGCGTAGGACTTCCCCGAGTTGTACTGGTACTTAGTGTGCCCGACGTGAAGATCGTTGCAAGAATCCTGACCGGTGTCACCATTTATTAGTATTCAGAATGTCCCGAAATTGAGTTTCACCGGCTTCAGATGGCCCATCGCGCGCCGGGAACTGGGGTGTCAGCTCCGCAATTGCATCTACGCCGTGTGATGATGGGGAGACCTGCTGGTGGTGGTGGGCCAGTCTCTATAATTTCGATACGTCCCAGCGACGACCCGAAATCAGGCGTATCCCCAGGAAATAGGTCCGTGCAATACCGTGCAACACGAATGCCATGCACTGGCCAAACCTGATGAACAAATTTAATCGAAGCTTTCGACTATCATTTCGCGTCGCACCTGACCGGCAAGATCAAGCCAGACGAAGAAACATTCCAAAATGTGCTGACTGTGTTGGGATGCCCTGCTGAAACTTTGTTCTTGGATGATAGTCAGCTATGACAGAGAGAGGGTGTCATATGGACGACTCGGAACTTCCGTTTATCGGTGAGTTGAATCCTTCAAACATTGATTAGCATCGATGTGCCATACTGTGGCCGTGAAGCGCATGACGAGCCCGGGAACTCGACTACGTGGCTCTGCCGGGAGAGATCGACCTAGAAGCGGAATTGGCTGAGGGCAGCCCACCCAAAGTCCCGGCCAGCCGGGGTGCCTGCAGACGCCACGCCCAGCTTGAGCCCAATGTTCAGTCGGGCTGTCGAAACCAAAGAGACTTCACCCCGATTGCGAATCGAGAAGGCCGCCGCCTCGCCCGGCGAGTAGTTAGCTGAATCTTAACGACGCGAAATGCCCAGGCGGTTGATCGTGAAACATTCTTCCAACCCTTCGCGCAAACTGTTCTCGCTGCCGGACGCTCCTGCTCTAGCCAGTCCGCCAGCTTCCGCAACCGCGGCCATGCCTGCCTTCGCCTCCAGCTTCTAACTGGCGGCGCGATCAGCCGACTGATGAAGAACTCTTCTCCGCCAATTCGAGCGAAGAAGGCACGGAAGCCTCCTGTTGTGCTTGCAAAGCAAGATATACGCCGCGTGATCGAAGGGCTGCCAGAACCCACAAAATCCATCGTTACCTTAGTGGTAGTGGGTTCTCTGCGGATCGGAGAGGTTGCAGCTTTGCGTTGGGAGAGAATTCACTCGGACCGAATCGAAGTCGTGGAGCGTTTCTACGAAGGCGAGTTCGACGATACCAAAACCGATGCTGGACGCCGGAGCATCCTGCTCGATTCTTTCGGAATCTTGCGTGGTGTTCTGGATGCAGCGTGGCAACGGTCAAAACATCGAAATCCGGGAGATCTGGTTCTCACCAATGCACGTGGAGGACCCGTGAATCGGCGTAATCTGCTGCAGCGACAACTCAAGCCCACGATAACAAAGCTTGGCTTGCCGGCTTCGGTCGATTTTCGAAGCTTCCGCACCATGCATTCCAGCTTGATGAGCAGTATTGGCGTCCGGCCTGAAGTGACGCGGGATAACATGGGACACGCTACCGTTGACGTGACCAGAATGTTTACAACCGCACGTGGTGGGAAGAAAGATTTGAAGCTGTGAGCTTGGCTGCGGCGACAGTGTGGCGCGAATTCTTAGCGCAACCTGTAGCGGCGACGCGAATGTAAGTCCTTTTAGAAGTCCTCAGATTCCCGGCAATTCTGGAAGTTGTTGAATGAGCGGCCTGAGACATAGGTGACACATTGTACCGGACACATGGGTGACACTTTCTCCCCGTAATGGGGAGGGAGTGATGCCTTGGAAGGAGTGTTCGGTGATGGATGAGAGACTGCAGTTTGTGGCTCGCCGGCTAGCT
>JBKPEB010000062.1:0-57164 GCA_046728215.1 Acidobacteriota bacterium
CAAGAACATCCGTCGCGAACGTATGACGGCAGCAGTAGAGTTTCACCGCAGGATCAAGCCCCACGCTCTGCCGTGTCTTCCGCCATTGGTTCGCCACGGTGGTTAGGTGTCCCGTCTTCGAGCGATGAGAAGGGAACACCCCATTCCGAGGAACCCTTCGCCCGCGATAGGAGAGCATCGTTGACGCGCTCGCTCATCGGAACATACCGGCGGGAGTTCTTCGTTTTCCCGTGCGGGATGAAGACGGTCCGCTTTTGCCAGTTCACATGCTCCCAGCGGAGCCGGAAAACGTCCTGTGGACGCATCCCGGTGTCCTGCATGATGATAATCAGATCACGCAGGGGCTGTTTCGCTGCCGCAAGTAGCCTCGTCTCCACTTGGGGCCAATGATGATCTCCCGACCCAACTCCTTCAACAGCTTGATCCGGGGCGGAGCCTGAAGAATTCCTCATTCGGTCGCCTTACCGAGCATCCGCCGAAGCGTCCGCAACGCGGCGTTTCCGTTTGCAGCTGAGCCGTGGAACCGGAGCATCTCGGCCATATCCCTAGTGATCTGGTCGAGCGGCATTCCCGGAATTCGCGTTTTCTGGAGCATGTTCCAGCCGTACTCGTAATACTGTTTCGTTGTTGCTTCAAGTTGGCTTGCTTTGACCCACTCGAAGAACCGGTGCGAAAACTGGGAAAGCACCGGGACCTTTGTGAATCGGAGCAAACTCCGTTTGTCTTTGGCTTCCATTTCTGTGTTTAACTGCCCTGTTGATGCCGGATATATTGACTATCGTCGCTTTTCTCTTTATTCTTATCCGCTGCCTCGGCCGTGTGCGCCTGGTGGTGGTGGTTGAGACTGCCGCAGAAGTTCTCGCCACCCACAAGTGGGAGTGCAAATACCATGTGGTGTTTATTCCCAAGTGCCGAAGAAAAGTGCTGTACGGGGAGTTGCGACGGCATTTGGGTGAGGTACTCCGCAAATTGGCGGAGCAGAAAGAGAGCCGAATCGAAGAGGGGCACCTGATGCCCGATCATGTGCATATGATGATCGCGATCCCGCCCAAGTACGCAGTATCGCAGGTGATCGGGTTTATCAAAGGGAAGAGTGCGATTCATCTGGCGCGGGTATTTTGTCGGCCAGCACTTCTGGGCACGCGGCTACTGGGTGTCGACCGTGGGCCGAGACGAGGCCGTGATCCGCGACTACATTCGGCAACAGGAGCAGGAGGACCAGAGGTTGGATCAGATCAACCTGTGGCGTTGACGGGCCACCAACAGGTGGCCCCAAACCATCGGGCCGCGTTAGCGACCCGCATAGCCGCTTTGAGCGGCTCACAACCTAAAAGCCTCCGGCTTTGCCGGAGGATATTTTACAAATCACTTGTGATGAGAAGACGTGTGTCGCCCGAGGTCAGGGTGTTCCGATGCGTAATGTGACGGCCCTTCTCAATGTTCTGGCAGCGCCACCGCTGCAACCCGAATTGTCTAACCTCGACATCACTCAGGAATGGCTGAACGAAAATGTGGCAAGCGGACTAGAGGCCAGCGAATGTCGGTTCACGCAGGAACAGAAGGCGCTTTTTGTGTCGACATTCACTAACCTTCAAGAAGTGAAGGCCGTTCTGCCCCATGTTCTTGAACCGGGAGGCACGGATGATTCCCCGTCTGTGGAGATTGAAATCCTGCGAAATGGCGAGACCGTGTGGCAGCTCGTTTCGTCTTCGCAGTCACACGCGCTTTCATGCTTCCGTGGGTCGTCATCGCAAGCGAGAAATCCTTTTTCAAAGCTTCCTTGGTCCCATTACACAACCTGACAAGTCCTTCATCACCTACAACGCCGATATCAGTAGGGCCTGATCAGACTCTTGCCAGAAACGTTCGTGAATTATGACCGAATAGCAGGGTCACACCTCAACCGCGAATTAGGGTTCATGATGGGCCTTACGCGGCTGCAATGTATGGATTGGATACGCAGCGAATTGATAAGGCGGAAAAACCACATCCTGCACATCACCCCAGTCCGGTAATTGCACCAGACCACACCCCGACACTTGCCCAAAGGCAGGCGAATAGCCCTCGACATCCTTCCCCAACCGCCACCCAGACCCTCTTGTGGTACTGCTTTGGGTTTCTCCAGTAAGAGGTATGCGGACGGCGGAGTTAGCGAGGCGATTCGCCTCGGCATTGTCCGCGCGGCGGACGTGCGCCATGGAGAATTGAAGCGAGCGGGTTAGCTTCTGGCAAGCCCAGTGGAGAGAATACAACCGAGGGCTGCGGCATGCATTTTGGCGAGCCACAGGCTTTCGGCTAGAGCTAAACTGAGACGGCGAGATTCAAGCATGGGTCGCGGCGCTTGCGCCACCGACTCACCACGACCAGGAGAATACTTCAGGTATATGGCGTTAACGATATCTTTTGCTCGTCGTTTGCGTTTTGTCATTGCCTTCGCGTGTCCTCTGGGTTTACTTCGAGGGCAGGTCCCCGCAGCTGCACCACCGCTGGATGTTCCTGAGAGCGAGCAACGCATTACCAAATTGCTCGGCGAGATGACGCTGGAGGAAAAGATTGGGCAGTTGGTGCATTTTGCTGACAGTTCCACCGGACCGGGTGCGCCCCATCCAGATTATCGGGAGCAGGTTGCCCAGGGTAGTGTTGGCTCACTCGAGAACATCACCGGCGCGGCGGAGACGAATGCGTTGCAGAAGCTTGCCATAGAGAAATCGCGCCTGCATATTCCCCTCCTCTTCGCATTGGACGTAGTCCACGGATATCGCACAATCTTCCCGGTACCCTTGGCAATGGCCTCAACTTGGGACCCATTGATAGTCGAACGGGCTTCGCGTATGGCTGCCAAGGAGGCCACCAGAGAGGGTATTCGCTGGACCTATTCACCCATGGTTGATATCGCGCGAGACGCGCGATGGGGACGCATTGTGGAGGGGGCGGGTGAAGACCCGTATCTTGGATCTGCAATGGCTGCCGCTTATGTGCGGGGATATCAAAGCACTCGCCTGGACGATCCTCAATCCATGCTGGCTTGCGTTAAGCATTTCGTTGGTTATGGGGCTGCGGAAGGGGGGAAGGATTACAACTCCGTTGAATTATCCGATCGCACCTTGCGTCAAGTGTATCTGCCGCCCTTCCACGCTGCAGTCGAAGCGGGTGCCGGCTCGGTCATGAGTGCCTTTAATTCCATCAATGGTATACCTGCCACATCGAACTCCTTCACCCTGACCCATGTACTGCGCGAGGAGTGGGACTTCAAAGGAGTAGTCATTAGTGATTATGGAGCAATAGGGGAAACTATCGCCCACGGTATTGCATTGGATGGGAGAACAGCCGCGCGGAAAGCCCTTTCCGCCGGGGTCGATATAGACCTAGAAAGCAACTTGTTTTCGCGGTACCTATCGGAACTGGTGCGGTCCGGAGAAGTGCCGCAAGACACCATCGATCAAGCAGTTCGCCGGGTTCTGCGGATAAAACTTGCTCTCGGACTGTTTGATCATCCATACACTCCTGAACCGACAAACGGGGCAAAGCCTCAACTCGACGCAGCTGACGTGGAATTCGTTCGCACAGCTGCCGAACGTTCGTTCGTGCTCTTGAAAAATGCCGACTCGGGTGGCCAAACCATGCTTCCGCTGGATCCGACAACCCGCACCATCGCAGTGATTGGCCCGCTTGCCGATAGCGCCGCCGATATGTTGGGTTGTTGGCGAGCGCGGGGTGATCCGGTGGATGTCGTGACATTGCGAGCGGCGTTGACCTCGAGAATGAGACAGGCGGGCGGACAGGTACTCTACGCTAGTGGTACGCAAATTTTGACGACCAATGACACTGGTTTTGCGGAAGCGGTTGCCGCTGCCAAACGAGCGGACGTTGTCCTCTTAGCGGTTGGAGAAGACTCCCTATGGATGACTGGCGAGGCGGCTTCCCGTGCCCATCTCGGACTTCCGGGAAACCAGCAGCAGCTTTTACAGGCAGTAGCCGCCACCGGTAAACCGATCGTCTTAATCGTCTTTAGCGGCCGCCCACTCACGCTTGACTGGGCCGCAAATCACGTTCCGGCGATTTTGCAGGCCTGGTTCCCGGGAGTGCAAGCTGGCCCCGCCCTGGTCCGAGTATTGTTTGGGGATGTCAATCCGAGCGGCAAGCTCACGGTTTCAATGCCTCGTTCCGTAGGGCAAGAACCGCTCTACTACGACGCATTGAATACTGGTCGTCCTCCCGAAAGTGTTGATCTCACTCGTCCGCCGACCGACAATAGCGAGAAATATCATGCTCGCTACGTCGATGAACAGAACACCGCGCTGTTCCCCTTTGGGTACGGATTAAGCTACACCACGTTTTCTTATTCTTCTTTGGAGTTGAGCACCACCCAGTTGAGCGCCGATGCCCTGAACCACGAGGCCGAAGCGTTACATGTGTCCACAACCGTAAAAAACTCCGGAACGCGTTCGGGTGACGAAGTTGTGGAGCTTTACCTTCGCATTCGGGGGACCAGCATATCTCTTCCGGTGAAAGAGCTGAAAGGATTCCGAAGAATTACGTTAGCGCCGGGAGAATCACAGCGGGTCGAATTCACCATAGGCCGGAATGAATTAGCCTTCTGGAACATTGATATGGAGCACCTCGTTGAGCCGGCAAGAGCCACTGTGTGGATCGGTCCCAACTCTGCAGAGGGCCAGAATGCGGACTTCGTCATTGCGAAGTGAAACGGTCGTTTTCAATTCGTGTGCCCGCCGCGGGGATCTCCCTAAACCGCACCCCTATCATGCCTCCGTTCGGAATGAGAACGCCGCATCGGGGCTGCTGCCACGAAGAACTAAGTCCGTCGAAAAGGCCCGTGCTTGCTGGCAGTGCTTAGACGGGGCTAAATATTTTTGCCAGCGCTATCGTAATGGCCTAACGGGTCGCGGCATAGGTAATCTCGGGAGTTACCTCTTGTCTGTCTCCAAGCTTTCACGCCTCTTTAGCCTGTTCGCTTCTATTAGGTGCTTGTAAGTTGCCAATGCTTGTTCTGCATCCTGCATAAGACCGGCACGGCGATAAGATTGGCCTAGTTGGAAATAGACGGCATCGTGATCGGGGGCAAGCCTTTTGGCTGTTTCAAGGTTCTCAATCGCACCTGTTGTATCTTCCTGTTGGAGGAGAGCTCGCCCGAGCTCAAAGTAAGCCAGTTCATAATCTGGTTTTGCCTTTAGAACCTCACGCAAGAGGGCAACAGACTCCGATAACTGCCCCTGGGAGAGCAGCGTATAGCCGAGATAGTACGTGGTGAGCCAATCACCTGGCCGAAGCTCGAGTTCAGCGCGAAATTCCCGCCTGGCCGGCTCGAATTCTTTCTGTTGTAGATAAACCAAACCGCTGTAGTAGTGAGCTTCGGATAGCTTTGGATCGAGGCGCAAAGCGTTGCCAAATTCGTCGAGGGCGCATGAATAGTCCCGCTGTTCCGCACATGCCTTGCCTAACAATAGGTGGACCGAGGCGTTGTCCGCGTTTTGTTTCAGCAGATGGCGGAAAATCGTAGTGGCAGCTGCGGGTTGCTCCATGTGAACCAAAGCCGTGCCCCAGGCTAGAAGCAAGCCGGGATCATCGGGCGGATTTTCGAGAAACGGATGAAGAACTTCGACAACTTTTGCATAGTTCTCTGACATGGAGTAGCTGAGACCCAGTAACTGGCGAACGAAAGAGTCGTCGGGATGCGATGTAAGGACGCGTTCAAGGGGTGGAACAGCCTCTTCGTAACGCCCTGCCCGGAAACTTGCAAATCCCCAGTTGCGGTCCAAGCCGGGGAGATCAGGTTTCCATTTAGAGGCTTGCCTGAAAAACTCAGCGGCTTCCGAGAATTTCGAGAGTTTGGCTCGCATTACACCGAGATCGTTGTATGAGCTGGCTAGAATTTCAGAGGCAAACCCGCGGTACTGCCTAGTTGCTAACGTCTCTTTCTGTGTAGGCAATTTTGAAGGAACTGAAGCCGTTGGCACACCGTGCTGAAGCATGGTCTGTCCGCTTTGCTTTTCTTCGGGGGATGCCGCCTCCAGCAGATCAGAGACCCGATCCGAAATCCTGCTTTCTCGGTCATCTTTCGCGCTTTTGCTATCGAAAATGTGTTTTACGTCGTACTTGAACTTTGTTTCTCGTATTCGCTGCGAGTGGTTCAGCGCTGTTTTGGCCTCCTCCTCGCGACCAATCCGGCGCAGATTTTGGCCGAGCAGATAGTATGCCCGGCTTGCCTCGCGCAGGTTTTGTTCTTCTTGCTTGGCCACCAGCTTCACGTACTTTTCCAGGAAATCGACTGCAGCTTTCGGGCGACTGGTCTGCGAGTAAACCTCTCCCAAGTAGAGATAGACTGAAGTCTCCTGAGGACGCAGCCGCGCCGCATGGAGGAGAGCCGTTTCTGCAGCCGCGAAGTCGCGCAGGTTTACGTTCGCAATTCCAAGAAGTTCCTGGACCTGATATTCATCGGGGTGAATCTGAAGCTCTTTTTTGAATTCTTCACGTGCCCGCGGGTAGCCCTCTTCCTGGTAGTACTCCAGGTAGGCGTAGCCAAGAAAACCGTGGACTCGCGGGTACCTCGGATCAAGTTTGATCGCCTGGCGAAATTCCGCGATAGCCTGTTGTGGAAACTTGGCGATCAGATATGCGCGGCCAAACAGCATGTGCAGGGCCGCCGACTCGCCCATGGTTGATTGCAGTTGTTGGAACCACGTGACCGCCGTCTCTAGTTTTTTCGCCTTCAGGTAGGCGATCCCGAGAAAATAACCCGTCTCGAAATCATTTTCGATATCCAGCGCAGCCTTCAATTCCCGGACGGCATTGTCGCCATCGTCCTCGAATAAGTAGATTCGACCGAGTAAGGTGCGAGTGCGGGCCTGCATGGCGTCCTTGTCCCTTATCCGCTCCAGCATTGCCTTTGCCTCGCTAGCTTTTCCTTGGCGGAACCATACGGCGGCTGCGTCCACTTGGGTCCCGATATCATCGGGTTTAAGCTGCAGAGAGGATTCCAGGTAAGCGGCTGCCTCATCGACCTGCCCGCCAGAGACTGAGATCTGTGCAATCTGCCGCAACCCAAGTGTGATCGTGTTGATGTAGTGGTTTTCGGCGGTTGCGAGGTCGTTCGCTGCGAGCGCAGCTTTCGCTGCCTGAAATTCGGACTCCAGGTCTTTGCCGGGTTTGTTTGCCGCTCGAGCGGCGGGAAAGAGCCAAGCTACCAGCAGGGCAAGCAACACGAGGCGTGGCTGGACGATTTTCAAACCACCATTCAAAACACAGCTCGCTACGGACCGAGGGAGTTCAATCTCGTTCAATGAGCAACGCCCGGTGCACCGCGTCCACTTGGCGGAAACGGGATCGGCTTCCGGCCCTCAATACCTTTTCCTTCCACAATCGTGTAGATATGGTCGCCGCCGAGATTTTGAAACTGATCTACGGCTCCGTTCGGCCAACGAACCTGAACCGATTCCATCCTGCTGGCCGTTCCCAGCCCAAAATGTAAACGCAAGTCATTTTGCGACAGGTAACTGCCACCCCCGCGCACTTCGCTGAATTGCTGAACCCCGGCCGTGCGGATGGTCACGCGAGCCCCAATCGCAGCGCGGTTGCTCTTTGTGCCGACAAGTTTAAAAAGAACGCGATGGCAACCATCCGCATTCATGTTCTTTAGCAGCGAAGGCGGCTCGCCGACGTTGAGCAAAAGCACGTCGATGTTTCCGTCGTTAAAGACATCCCCAAAAGCCGCGCCACGGCGAGAATGAAGAGGGAGCGCCGCGAGACCTGATTCCTTCGACACCTCGTCGAATGTGCCGTCGCGATTATTGTGATGAAGAAGCAGGGGCTCACGATAACGGGGACCGGTTTCCAACGTGTCGATCTGCGGATAAACATGACCATTGGCAACGAGCAAGTCGAGCCACGTATCGTTGTCCATGTCAAAGAAGGCGGTACCCCAGCCTACGTAGGGATAGCTTGGCCTGCCCACTTCGGAGGTCCAACTGACATCTTCGAACCCCTTCGTACCCATATTGCGGTAAAGCGAATTAGGCTGTTCCTCAAAGTGGGTCACAAAGAAGCTGAGGCGGCCGCTGTGATCGTAGTCACCGAAATCCACGCCCATGTTCCCCAGTTCCAGTCCCTCACCGCTAAGCGCTACGCCCGCCAGCAAGCCGACGTCCGTGAAGGTACCGTCGTGATTGTTGTGATACAGATAATTGGGTACCGAGTCATTGGCGACCAGAAGATCGGGCCAGCCATCGTTGTCGTAATCGGCCCACATCACCCCGAGGCCATAATAACCAATCTCGTCCTGAACGCCGGCTTTTACGGAAACTTCTTCAAATGTGCCGTCCCCACGATTGTGATAAAGAAAATCTGATTCGCCTTCCAATCCCCAGGGGCCACATTGCACAAGGATGCCTTTAAATCGGCAAAATTTGTTGCTTCCAAATTGCGGGAGATTGTTCAAATCAAGGTGCGAATATCGGGCTACAAATAGATCAACGTTACCGTCGCGGTCGTAATCTCCCCATGCGGCGCCAGTGCTGAAGCCACCACCGCGAACCCCGGCTTTCTGGGTCACATCCTCGAATTTGCAGTTGCCGAGATTACGATAGAGGACGTTGCCGGTGTAGCCAGTCACGAACAAGTCGAGCTTTCCGTCGTTGTCGTAATCGGCGACGGCCACACCCATGCCCCAACCTCGAGTGGCTAAGCCAGCCTCTTGAGTGATGTCTTTGAAAGTTCCATTCGGCTCCTGGTGATAGAGAGTGACCATGGGATCGCCGCCTTTCCGCAATCTTTCCACGGTGGAACCGTTTATCAGGACAATATCCAGCCGGTCATCATTGTCACAGTCGAATAGACCAACGCCGCCACTTGTGGAATCGACGATGTAGTGGGCTTCCGGAGCTGCGATGTGGGAAACGGTTAGGCCAACGTCGGAAGCAACGTCCACGAGCTTTGGGATCGGCGGTAAGGCACCTCGGACATTCCTGCTGCTTGGAGGACGCTTTGCAGGCGGTATAGGAACGCTCTGCGGCCCCTGAGCCTGCGCCACCACAATCTGTGGCAACAGACAAAGAATCAGGAAAGCGGTCAGGACACGCGAGAGTCTCGAGAGGTACACAAGGAAGGTGATTTTAACATCATTGCAATTCGTTCGCGGCGCCGCTCTGGCTGCAGAGGCTTGATTTCATGTCTGGGGCAAGAAGTAGCTACCGTGGAGGAGGGATGCGATGGAGGAATTTGGACAATCAAGTTTCAGAGGGAAAAGCACAGAACGTCCCGCCGCTTTGACTTGCGGACGGGACGTTTTCGATAGATCATCCGGTTAGAACGTGAACCTTAACGAGTACTGGAATTGACGATTACGATCCGATGCCGTCCTCACAGTACCTGTAACAGCAGTGGGCGATGAGTTTTGTACGGACACTGCATCCGCCAGCACTGTAGTCGGGTTGCCGTTTGCATCCAGAAATTCGGGGCTCGCAACTGTATTGGGAGCATTGAAGCCAATATTCGGGCCAGGATTGTTCCCAGGGGCGAGAGTCCCGTATTGCGGATGGTTGAACAGATTGAACGCATCCATTCTGAACTGTGCGTTAACCCTCTCAGTGATACGGAAATTCTTGGATATTGAGAAGTCAACCACGCGGGTCGGTGGCCCGAGACAGTCGCCCACGGGAGCACTTCCGATGTTTCCCAGCTTGAATCCGTTCATGGTGTACCGGTTCGGATTTACCCACTGGAAATTGTCGAGGAATCTGCCGGGATAGCGGCAAGGCTGTCCCGGTACCAGGTTCGGCCGCTGAGCGCCCGCGCCATTGCCGATACCGGACGGGTCATTGACATTGGAGATGCTGCCCATAATAGGCGTGTAAGAGTTCCCGCTAGTTATGTTGACGCCGGTGGCAAGTGTCCAACCACCAATTGTGCTGCGCATTACTCTGGCCATGTGTTCGAAGGTGGGTGCATTGTACAGCACGCTGGCCGAGAAAACGTGCGGTCGGTTGATGGTGGCGGGACCGCGGCCTTGGGCAAGATTAAACGGGTCGATGACCTTGTTATTGCCCCCGTTGCTGATGTGCAAGGACGTGTCGGAAATGATCTTGGAAAATGTGTAGCTTAGCTGAAGAATAGAACTGCGCTGGAAGCGCGAAGTAAGCCCTGTCTGTAGTCCGTCATACTGAGCATCTCCGCGATGGGCATATTCACCGATTGTCCCAGTAGAGATCGCATTGAAGGGCTTCAGCAGGTTTCCAGCGGCGTTTCCGTTTGATTGCGCAAACTGCAATCTGTTGCCTGGCGAGATGGCATTGGCATCGTAGTTAGCCGTCCAGTTCCTTGTACGACTACCTACGTACCCGACCTCGACCTTTGTGTCCTTCGCCAGTTCATGTTGCACGCTCAGATTAAATTGCAGGACGTAAGGAGGCCGATTGCTCAGTTCTTGCCCGATGGAGGCATTCCCCAAGCCAGTGCCAAAGCAGTTTGGCGCGCAAGCCGGAAGCTGGTTGGTATTATCCAAGAACCGTCCGTTGCCGTTAATAGATCTAAAGCTGCTAATAAACGGAGGGTTCACACCAGCGGTGCCATCGGTGAGAAAAATGTCGTCCCGATTATAGAACTGGCCGAACCCTGCTCGTATGGCCCACTTTCCCGTTCCAGTTGGATCATAGGCTAACCCTAGCCTGGGCGCGAACCCGGCACGGTAATTGTTCTGGATGGCTCGGTTCGGTCCTTTCATTCCCCCCGTTCCTGCCGGACAGGGATTCGACGAGAGCCCCGCTGAATAGAACAGACCATTGCAGGCAGCACTCCCAAGGGCAGGATCAAAGGCCGCCTGATTAAATACTGTGAATTGATCGTTCGCCTGGTAAGGATTCGGCAGATAGGAATACCGGACGCCCAAGTTCAAAGTCAGATTGGGCGATACCTTCCAATCGTCATTGAAGTAGAACTCGTAGTTTTGCCAACGACCCTGTTTCTTAAAAATGACGTCCTGCTCGCCCCACTGGAGAGCCATGCTTTGAAGAATATAATCTGCGGGGCCGTAGTGGGTGGTGAAGTCGGCTAAGTTTGTGCAGCCCGGGTCACTCGTGTTCTTGCAGCCGTTGTAACCAACTGGGCCATTTGTATTACCCTGCTTTTGTGAAAAATTGTCCTGGTCTTTCCCGTTTCGGCTATAGAGGGCCCCCATCTTCAACGTGTGGCGACGTACGACTTTGGAAAAGTCGTCCTGAAATGTATACAAGTCTTCTTTATTGGACCAAGGCGCAAAGCTCCAGATTGTGGGGAGGCCGCCACCGCTAATCCACACCGGAGGATTCTTCGTCGGATCGGGATTGGGAAAAAACGTTGGAATGAGTGTGTTCAATTCTTGCGCGGCCGGGGTGGTTTGCGAGATGTTGATCCGGTTACCCGAGTAAGAGAATTGGAAATCGTTTACAGCAGTGGTCCCGATCGTCTTACTCAAGCGGGCGACCGCAATGCGGCCGGGTTGGCTCCAACGCTCCTGGATCTGAGAAGCTCCCGCATCAGCTCCCCACCCGGAATTGCCCACGGCCGAAGGTCCGAATGTCCACGAGTCTTGGGTATACTTCAACATCAGTGTGGTTGACTTGTTAAGGTGAATGTCACCGCGGAAGCTATCCTCCCGAAAAAAGGTCGGTTGCCGAAATGCTTTCGCATAGTTCGTACCGCACCCGTAGTTGGGGCTTCCTGGAGTAAGAGTGGGCAAGAAATATGCATTTAGGATCGCAGACCCAGCAGGACTCAGTCGGGCTGTAGGTATGACGTCGATCGTACCGGGAGTGGAAGGAGACGCGGTAAACGCCCCACCGGCATTACCAGGATCCGGGTCGTGGAGTCCGCCGTTCAGCAGACAACCGGTGGTGGTCGCGCTGTTGAATGCGGAATCTAGAGCGGCGTCAGAAAAATCGCCCGCCCGTTGACCTGGTGTCGGAACATGAGCGCTCTGCACTCTGCCTTGGATCAATCGATTCCATTCTTCCGAAATGAAGAAAAATACCTTGTCCTTGATGATGGGGCCGCCGAAAGAACCCCCAAAGTCGTTGCGACGAATCGTGTCTTTTTTGGCGTCTGGGTTGAAATGCTTAAGAACAGTATCTGCGGAGTCGAGAAGATCGTTGCGGCCAAAATAATAGAGGCTGCCGTGGAAGTTGTTGGTTCCACTCTTGCTTACGATAGAGACAATGCCACCGCCGGCCCCACCGAATTGCGCGTTGTAGCTGTTGCGTTCGATCTTAAACTCCTCAATGGAGTCTAGAGACGGATAAATCAGGAGCGTGCGGTTCGATCCAACGTCAACGTTGTTGGCTCCATCCACCAGCCACAGGTTAGCGTTGGACGGACCACCACTAATGGAGAGGTCTGCTCCTCCATTAAGACCCTTCTTGTCGTAGCTAAAACCATCGTCTGTCGATACTCCTGGAACCACAGTAACCAATTGGGCAAAGCTCCTACCGTTTAGTGGTAGCTGGGTGATCTGCGCGCCCGCAACCGTGCCGCTCAATTCGCCATTGGTGAGCTCTACTTGTGCGTTATTGGCAGTTACCTCAATGGTGTCAGTCGTGACCCCTATCTTCAACTGAGCATTGAATGTTAAGTTGTCATTCACGTGCAGAACGATGCCCCTCTCCCAGAAAGCACTGAAGCCCGCCATCGTTACGCTCAACTCATAGCGGCCGAGGGGAAGGCTCTGGAAATCATAGTTTCCGTCCTGGTCACTCTTCGTGCTTCGGGAATAAGCAGTGTCGGTGTTAGTAATCTTTACCTCGGCGCCTCCCACAGAAGCGCCTTGCGGATCGGTGACCGTGCCTCGAACTGAGCCGGTGAAGTTCTGCGCGCGAGCGGTGTGAACGGAAAGAATCACGGCAAAAAGGACGTATAGAAGTGGGAGCCGAAACCTGTTCAGACGCAGCATATTCTCCTCCCACGAAGGGCAAGCAGCCTTCACTAGTACTTTTGTATTACTAGACGGGACGACATTTAGCCCTGCATGCGTTTCGTTGTCAAGCGAAAAATACCGGTTTTCTGAAATTTCGTCGTTCAGCGAACCGGTATTCTAGCTCCCCTGACGCCTCCACCTTCCCTTGACCAGAGATTCAATAAGGTACAATGCTGCAATTTGCACGAGCCACGACAGTTTGGCGAGGAGCCACTGCGTCATGAAAGGCCAGAAAGACAAAGGGGAAAAGAAAAGCCTTCACGTCACCCTGAAAACGGTTGCCGAACGCGTAGGTCTGACCAAGGGGACCTGTTCCGCGGTGCTGAACAACACACCTGCCGCCCGATCCGTTCCCATGCACACCCAGCAGCGAATCCTTGAGGCTGCTCGAAGTCTGAATTACAGGCCCAGTTTCTACGCCCGGAACTTGCACGTGAAGCGCACGTACATGATCGGAGTGATAGCGGAGGAGATCGGTGATTTTTACGGTTCCTTGGTCATCAGCGGAATAGAACGATACTTGCGACAGAGAGACTTTTTCTTCCTGACCGTGGCCCACCGTCACGACCGCAAGCTGCTGGATGCATATTCGGAGATCCTGCTGGACCGCGGCGTCGAAGGCTTCATTACAGTGGACACATCGATCGACCACCAAATTGCCCTTCCGACAGTTGCCGTTGCCGGGCACGTTCGCATGGATAATGTGACCAATATCGTTCTGGATCATCGCAGCGCAGCACGGCTGGCATTGAACCACCTCCTTGAGTTAGGTCACAAGAAAATTGCTTTTATGAAAGGTTCGAAGTTGAGTTCAGATTCTGGTCACCGCTGGAAGGCGATCTGTGAAGCGGCAAGAGAGCTTTGCGTTGCCATGCCAACGGAACTCATCGTGCAACTCGAAGGCGATGATCCCACACCCCAGTTGGGTTACCCTTTTGCGCAAGAGTTGCTTAGCAGGAAACAACCCTTCACGGCTCTATTTGCCTACAATGATATATCCGCGATCGGCTCCATTCACGCATTCCAGGAGGCCGGGATACGAGTTCCTGAAGATGTTTCTGTGGTGGGCTTCGACGACATTCAATTTGCCGTGCACAATAATCCGAGTCTCACGACCGTCCGCCAGCCACTGCAAAAGATGGGCGAGATAGCAGCGCGCACATTGTTAGACCGGATCGAACAGCGAGGAAACTACCTATCTGCAATCGCCATCGAACCAGAATTCGTCGTGCGCGATTCGACCGCCCAGGCCCCGGTTAAACCATCTGAGTTCACTTTTTGTTCAGCGCCTGGACGTCCGGGAAGCGCAACACGTCGACGATAGACGCGCGAGCAACGGGGAGGTGGTGCGCTATTTCTCGCGTCAACCGCGCCGTCACAGATGAATCAGGCGCGCCACATCGGACCCGCCTTGACTCTCGGACCTGGTTGTTTTACGCGGCCTTTCCAGCTGCAATCTTATGTCCCGTAGTGGTATGAACCTCGAACGTCCGAACGTTCGGCTCTACCTCCAAGAGATGCCGCACCCTTTCATGAACATTCTTAAATTGTTCGCGTTGATATCGTTCTGCATCTTCTCTGGTCTTCCAAAAGCTCAGCGCCACAACGCGATTGCGCTCAACATCTGAAACGAGCACGATTTCATCCATGAAACCTTGCTGCTTCTTGAGAATCGGCACAACTTTGTCGTTGAAATCTGGACGACCGGGTGTACAGGCGGGCGATACTGGCTCCCGATGGGTGAAAGGGGAGGTTCGGGAGTTGTTTATTTTCGAGTAGCTCGCCAGCCATTTCGTTCGAAGCGTCTGGCAGCGTCAGGATGAATCTCAGTGCCCACAACAATGAAGTTAGCAGAGGCATGACCGCGTGACCAAAAAGCGGATGGACCGGAAGGTTGTTGGGATGGGTGTTGGGCAGATTTTCGCCAACCGGTAAAACATAATGAGTCCGCAGTTTTTCGAGCGACTGGTCGTGGAGTTGCTGTTGGCGATGGGCTACGGCGGGTCGCTGAAAGACGTGGGCAAGGCAATCGGGCAGACCGGTGATGGTGGCATGGACGGCATCATCAAAGAAGACAAGCTCGGACTTGATGTGATCTACATTCAGGCGAAACGCTGGGACGGTGTGGTCGGTCGCCCCGAGATTCACAAGTTCGTTTGCGCGCTGGCCGGCAAGCGCGCCAACAAAAGGAGTTTTTATTAC
The DNA here is from genome assembly GCA_046728215.1 of Acidobacteriota bacterium. GTDB lineage: Bacteria > Acidobacteriota > Terriglobia > Terriglobales > Acidobacteriaceae > Gp1-AA133. The sequence goes on from JBKPEB010000062.1 coordinate 15,158, forward strand.
TACGTCTTGCTTTACCAAGGATGCTGCAGAGTACGTGGCGTCGCCCTCAGAAGTCCACCCTTAATGTGGGGACTTTTGTGGCAATCCTGTTCAAACACCACTCGACAAGCCTAACGGAATCTGCATCAGCATTGGACCCTTCCGTGCGCGCTTAAATTCGAGAAGTCCTGTCTTTTGTTAACCTTTGAGTCGGGGAACAGGCGAGCAGCGCGCTACCTCTTAATCAGTAGGTTGAAGGTTCGATTCCTCCCGCGCTCACCATCTTACGAACTATCCCATGCCTGCTGTAGCGAGAAGTGTAGCGGCTCACATCGAAATCTCCATCTCTGGTGCTTCTCCTTTGGGCTCATCGGAGGTTGCGAGAACGACCGCTTTTTGACGTGGCATACGTGAAAAAGCAGAGAACACTGCATCGCTACTGGGGTGGACATACCTCTCAAGACATTTTGGTGGAGGAATGACCGGCAATCCGGGCGAGGGTCCCCTTATCTTCAGGAGCGGAGAGTGCGTTGTTGATACTCTGGAGTCGCGAAGCAAGGTGCACGTGCTCCTTTGCTACTCTATCCGCGATTTCATGCGCGAGGACAAGAAGCATTTCTCGGTGCTTGGTTTGCAGTGGCGGTGGTCACGGCTCTGGCTTGTTGGCGAGTTATCCAGCTCTTCAGAGAGGTTGTGGAGGCAAGCGGAGAAGGCATGAAGGATTGAATCCCGAAGGTTGAATGGCAAGCATGTCGTCGGCGCAGCAGCCCAATGGTTTGCGAAACACCCCAGCCCCTTGGTTGAAGATAGAACTTCTGCTAATTCCCCTCTGACGGCCATGTCAGGCCGTTAAGGCCCGGTCCACATCAGGGTGGACTGCCAGTTCCACCTCTAAAACCCCTTTACCTATCCTGAGATCCCGAAACCTCCGATATGGTCGAGTTCCGGGAAGTCCCAAGAACAAAGTTCCGGGGCTGGTTGGTGAGATGGGGATGTCTCGCCAACCATGATTGCCAGTGTTAAGAGTTAGCTTCTCGCAAGAATCACGCAGCGGAGTGGCTCGCGTCCTCGGAGTGTTTGAGTGCAACATGTGCGCGAAACAGTTTATAGAGCATTTCAGTGGTTTCCGTTTGCGTACTCTCTGAATCTGTCACAACCTTTTCGACGCAGATAATCTCGTGGCATTCAGAGCACTTGCCGAAGCGATGACTAGCGCTATCCATCTCTATCCTTGGTCCTAGCCATCCCACCTCCGTCAATTCTGGCGTTCTCATGTCCCTAGTCTCCCACCGGCGGGGCCGGAATTGAATACCCGGTGAATTCAAACAGCACCAGTACGTCCAGGATACGTCGTGTTGCACTAGCATCCCGACGAACCGTTTGAAACACAACTCGACCGTCGCTGTTTCCGCAATTTCCCACCCGCAACATCAGGCACCATGATGCACGTTCTGCAAATTTACTACCACCACTGCTTACACCAGGAAGCGCCCAACTGGCGTCAACTGGGAGTTCCAAATACGGTCGGGCTGTATTCCATAAACAACTTCGCACTCAGCCTCAAGCCAGTCATCCATCGCGTGGCCGTCGCCTTTCCCTCGGCGCAAAAAGAGGTAATAGGCGCGAAGACGGATTTCGTGTTCTACGATCGGTTCTATCAGCCTGTCCTGCACAATTATTGGGGAGTTCATCGGGGTCACCTCAGTAGTGCGGCTTATGTTCGCTCCAACTTCAAGAACCGCACTATCCGGCAATCACCCCAATTGTTTGATCCACAAGACCTCAGTCGCAAATGACGGTCTTTCCGTTTGACCGTTTCTGCCTTTGTGTTGGATATTGAGACGGAATGGACGTTGAACGCATTATTGACGACATCGAGCAGCTACAGGAAATGTTCGAAGCGCCGGACATTAGACCGTTCACCGCAAGCGACATCTCGGCTGCAAATCGGCGGCACGATGATCTGCTCGCCCAAAGCCCGTGGTTTCGGCTTTGGGAGCGCTATGGCGTCTGCTGCCGCTCCGAGTCGCCAACACTCCCATTAGGCGAAATTGACAGCTAGCCCCTCGCAGAACATTCGAGTGACACCCGTTCAGTCGTGTATTCTTTCGCTCGTACTCGTCACGAGATGTGGCAGATAGGCATTATTTCGCTTCTTGCCAGTTGTTGGGATGTGGAGCCGAGCGCGGTTATCCTAGAAACGAGCGGCCCACGCGCCAGGTCATTTCAGAGTCTCCTCGCCCCCGAATTGGACGCAAGTGGCGGCTTTTCATCGCTCCTGGCGGCCCTTCCGTGTCCGCTCCGTAACTTATCCGACAAGCCACCGAGCACCCGGTTTTGATAATCTGTGGGTCCGCGAATAGAGGTTTTTGGGTTTGGATAAACGCGATTACGACCAGCAGAAGTGGTACGCGGTGTACGAAGCCGCCGTAGTTGAGCTCCAGCAATCGTTAATGGCAGGTCGAATTGCGGACGCCCGTGCAGAAATCCTGAAGCGCGTAGAGGCGCTGCGCAATATTCCCGGCTTACACAAAGAAGAACAGCACGCCATCGAGGATGCGCTACAGAACCTTCGTTTTCTGGAGCGCGAAGACGCGGCGATAACGGCAGAAGAAGAGCGCAATCAAGCAGCGGCAGCGCTCGAACGCTTGCTTGAGATTGCGTCGAAAATTGAACGCCCTACCGACGGTTGAAATCGCTATTTTTCAGGATAGTCCGTCAAGGGCTTCCAATTCCTTGACTAGGCGGTGTAGTCGGTCCGCCCGCCTCTGATGCGCTTCCTCAGCAGCACGAGTCCACCACCGAAGACGGCTTCTCGTCTAGACTCCATCTGGAAACTTTGCAGTTCTCTAATTTCAGCAATCAACTCTGTGCGTTTAAGGTCGGATGCCATTTCGGGCCTCCTGTGGGAACCGATTCACAAGATGCCCGTCGTTTGGGAGCACGGCAGAAAGGTTGTGAACTACAACTTCGACGGCCTAAACCCTACTCGCAAACCGTGCAGATGTCGATTGGGCGAGCAATGTAGATGTTAACGCTAGGACAGGGATTGTCCCTGGGCACGGAAGAGCTATACCCAAGTCCTGTAAAGTTATGCCATGCTGCTGAGACGCATGCAAAAGGAACGCTCGACCTCAGACGAATTGCGCCGTGAAGTTCTGGAACTACGGAAGCTGGCCGACCGCTTGAGAGACCACGCCGAACAGCTCGCCACTCGTTCAGAGGAACTGGAGAAACTGGTACAACGGGCGCGTTCGTCTGAGACCAAATCCCCCTAGTCCCACCGATATCCCGCATTAGAATTGGTTTCAGCGGTGTCTGCGCCGAGCCAACCACATACCAAAGCCAATACCGGCCAGTAAAACACCGGTCAACTTTTTCCGGTCCGTAATCGGGACGAATCGTGTTTGCGCGTTGCACACCTCTATAACACCAACGGGCACAGCCCGTACTCCTCCGCCACCACCGCCACCTTCCCCGCGTGTGCTAGTATCGCCCACGCCTCCGGTGCCCGCACCTGCGCCGTAGCCATACATTATCTTTGCAACTGGAATGATCGTTTTTTCGTGTGCTGAAATCGGTTCGCCGTAGATGGCCTTTACATTCACTTGGCCGAGAACACTATCCTTCAGAGATTGCAAAAGAGCCAGACTGCCCATAGAGAACTCCTTGAGGAACATTATCCTACTTGGAAGTGTTGGGAGGTCCCATTCTCAGGCTCGCCTCGTCGGAGCCGTACCGGGACATTAGCGACCGCGCATGTCCCGGTGCAGGTTTCAGTCGGGGAATTATTGTCAGGCAACCGTGACTGTCACTGGCGTCCCAAATTAGGCAGGAGCCTAGGCGATCTCCATAAACGCCGTTGGTGATTGTGAGTGACGCCTGGTTTCAACAGTTGGCATCGGAGATAGCAAGAATCTCTGAAAAGCTGCATTGGTGACGTAACTGCAATAGTTGCGGATCGCGACGGTCAAGACACGCGCAGACTCGTGAGCGAGGCGCGAGCCGCCCCCCGACTGATGTCAGGCACAATGACCAATTCAAGAACCGTCACATCTGAGATTCCAACCCGATATTCCTCGGCCTCCCGTATCGTGTTGGATGGGCTGAAATTCCACTGCTGGCGCACGATTTCTCGAAACGAGCGCCCGCCATCTGGAGACCATCGCAACACGAACTCTTGGGTACGCTCTGTTTCGGTTTCTTCGAAGATGAGCGCGATGCGTTTGAGCCTTTGCGCTTGATCGAAGAGTAGCCGGATCGTTTGAGTTCCCGCGTTAGCTGCACGCCACCCCTGCGTTTTTCCTGAGACCAGCGCAGCCTCGATCCCGTAATCCTTCTCTTCCGATGTGACCTCGACGGAGGCGGCACGGTCGAGGTCTAGCCAGCCTTCGTCCTGAGATTGAACACGCTCTGTAGTCGGGGTGAAGAGTCGCTTGCGCATACCCGAATAGTCTAACTCCGGCCATGGTCCGAATGTTCTGCGAAGGGAACAAACCTTCCTCTCGCGCAAGGCATCCATGTTTCGTACCAGATTGGAGAGAAAATGAGCAAGAAAAACGGGCTTGCCAACCCAACCCGTCTCAAGCCCTTCGATTCGGACGATAAGCAGATGCTCCGTGTCGTTATTGAGACTCCAAAAGGCAGCCGCAATAAATTTGCTTTCGTTCCTAAAGAGCACATCTTCGAACTGAAGAAGGTTTTGCCAGCCGGGATGACATTTCCGTATGACTTCGGATTTGTTCCCTCAACCAAAGCCGATGATGGCGACCCCGTGGACGTGTTGGTGCTAATGGACGAGCCCGCATTTGCAGGATGCGTACTATCATGTCGTCCCATCGGTGTAATAGAGGGCGAGCAAGGGGATAAAAAAGACAAAGAGCGCAATGATCGAATCGTCGCAGTTGAGAAGGACGCGCACAGTTGGGCGGACATAACGACGATTGATGATTTGGGGAAGGAATTCTGTCGAGAACTGGAAGAGTTCTTTGTGAACTACCACAAGCTTTCTGGCGAAAAGTACCGCGTGCTCGGAATGAAGGGACCAAATCAAGCTCGAAAACTGGTGAAATCAGGGATGCGATGAGGAGTCGAAAGCGATGAGCCAGATTCTCATCCGATTCCTCGTCGGCGGTGCGGTCGTATCTGCGTTCGCAATCATAGGCGATCTGTTAAAACCAAAGTGCTTCGCAGGGCTATTCGGTGCTGCGCCCTCAGTCGCGCTTGCCACTTTGGCGTTGACGGTATCGACCGAAGGTGCATCCTTTGCCGCCAATGAAGCCCGCTCCATGATGGCAGGTGCAGTCGCATTCACGGTTTATGCCTCTTGTGTCAGTTGGGTCATGATGCGCTACAAGCTGAAAGCTCTTTGGGTGACGGTCGGCGCAGTTCCTCTGTGGCTGGGCAGCGCGTTCGGACTCTGGTACTTCTGGCTAAAATAGCGATGCAAATCAAAGTCGATCTCTCTGGGCTTCAGCAAACACAGTGGCACGAATATGCGATTCGATTCTTCTTCGGCGGGCTGATCACTGCCATCGCAGGCATCATCGCGAAGGAGTTCGGAGCTGTTGTTGGCGGGCTGTTCCTTGCGTTCCCTGCGATCTTTCCGGCGAGCGCAACCCTGATTGAGAAACACGAGAAGCAGAAAAAAGAGGCGAAAGGGCTACCCGGAACTCAGCCTGGAAGAGAGGCGGCCAGCGTGGATGCGGCAGGTTCGGCGATGGGGAGCGTAGGGTTGTGTGTCTTTGCCCTGTTGGTATGGCAACTGCTGCCTGACCATAGACCATGGATCGTGCTCACAGGTGGAAGCCTGGCTTGGCTGGCGGTTTCCGTGTTGATTTGGGGGATTCGAAAGCGGGTATAGCTATTAGCCTGCTGTTCCTAGAATGCAGTTTTCAGAGAATCGACGTCATCATGAGCAGAGCGTGGAGAACTGCCTTCTACCCAGGCCTGATGAAAAGGGGTTTTAGGGTGGAGGCTGCGAAAACTTCAAATTTTCCTATCTGTGTCAGGGCTACGGGTCCCATCTGGAGAAACACCCCACCCCCCTTGGTTGAAGATAGAACTTCTACAAATTCCACACTGAGGGCGACATGGACAGAAGTCTGCCCTCTATCGGCTTGAGAGGCCAATCCCGATTAGGCCGACTGTAACTATGGCAAGCGATCCGAGCCGCAGCGCCGACGCACTCTCTCCAAAAAGGACGATGCCGACGAGCGCCGAACCAGCTGCTCCAATTCCCGTCCACACGGCATAGGCAGTGCCAATTGGTATCGTTTCCAGGGCAACGTACAGACAGGACACGCTGCCCGCTCCTGCTCCAATGCTGATGTAGAGGGTCCACCACGGACGGGCCTTGGTGGAGATAGCCCAGACGATCTCCAGCAAACCGCCGAGGAGGAGGTAGTGCCAGCCAGACAGACCAGTCATAAAGCCTCCTTTGCTCCTCAATACGCCGGAATACGCCGGGCCTTGCTTTCCGGTTCCCACGAAAATGTTGTTGGTGAAATGGGGATTTATCCACAACTGACGGGAAGTGCCAGTTTCCTATAGCCTACGCACTCACAATCGTCTTGGCTGACCGACTGGGCTCTAACGAAATCGCCAGTCAGATTGAATTACACTACCCCGCATGGAGATAGAGTTGGACCATCTGTTCGTCTGTACCGCTCCCGGCGCTCCCGAGGCTGAAAAACTTGTTCAGTTCGGTTTGCATGAGGGACCGCCAAATCAGCATCCTAGTCAAGGTACGGCCTGCCGCCGTTTTTCCTTCGCTAACGCCATGATTGAGTTGTTCTGGGTAAGTGATGCGAGCGAGGCTCAAAGTCAAAATTCAAGACGCACCTTGCTTTGGGAGAGATGGTCTGGTCGGCAAAGTAATGCCTCTCCCTTCGGCATCTGCGTGCGGCCGGTCGATCCTCAAGACACAGGATCACCTTTCCTTGCATGGGACTATCGGCCGGCCTATTTGCCAGATCCGCTTTCCATGCAGATCGGCGAAGCGGGAATTGAGGAGCCAATGTGGCTCCATCTAAGCTTTATGCGACGGGTTCAGCGCGAAGGATGGTTCACCCAGCATCCCATCGGCATTCGTGAAATCACCCGCTTAACTCTGACCACGCCCATGCCGCTTCGGTCTAATGCTTCACAGAAAATAATTGAAAGTGGAGTTCTCGAAACCCGAACGGGAGCGGCATCTCTGCTCGAGATCGAATTTGATGGGTACCGGCGAAAGGAGCACCTGGATTTCAGGCCGCACCTGCCGATCATTTTTCAACTGTGATCAGACTGAAAAATCGAAACTGCCTTACGACATAGATCGCGTGTGCAGGACAGGCAAATCGGAAGTCAATTGTCGCTACCAGGAGTGGCTGTTGAAAAACTATTTTTGAGCAGAAATCACTCAAAAATCTGTTCGTAAGTAGTTGATAGTTCGTTCGCGAAATCGCGGAGAATCGCTCGAAATTACTGTGTTGGTTCCTTTTTCAACAGCCACAGGCGTTTACACTAACTGACGCGGTGTCCTCTCCGTTCTACACGCGATCCGCCTTCTTTACACAGCCCTGCGATCTTAGGTTCCTATCGTGTAATCGAATTAAACGGTCGGCAATGAACCGCTTCGGAGCTCTCCGATGAACGGCCCCGCGATTGCACGAATTGAGACATGAATGACGAACCTAGAGAACGATGGCTGGAGCTGTGCGAGCTCGCAGAGAAAGAGCGGGACCCTGCAAAACTGCTCGCCCTCGTGAGCGAGATCAACCGCTTGCTGAAGCAGAGAGAGGCACGTCTTCATCCGAAACGCGAGAGCCTAGCGCGGGAGGTAATACCCGCTTGCTCGCAACAAGTCGGGCAGAATTAGACCTCTTCATCTCACTGCAAACGGCGTAGGTCGTCCCAGAAAGTCTCCGACGATGTAGAAAAGGCATCTCGGCCAGCGATAGAATGCCGCCACGGAGGATCGGACCATGACCAGCCCGTCTGCGACTCAAGACAGCTATCCCTACCGGAACGAACCGATTTGGTCGAGGTCAGAAAAGACTGTCGCCCGCGCAGCCTTCGACGCTGCTCTGAAGCGGGAACTTCAGGAGGTAATGCAGGAAGCAAAGCAGAAAGCCGATCAGATCAACGAACCCGCGGACCTGTGGGATTTGGAACATTACCTGACCCAACGTCGTAAAGAGATCGACCGCAAGTACGACTATCGGTATTCGCAACTCACGCACGTGTTCGGGAGACTCTTGTACGAACAGCGACTCACTGAGGAAGAGTTGCGCGGCTTGCGGGAGGACAAACTGAAGTCGATCCGTTCTGTCGCTAAATTCCTGGCGGAGGACGCGGCCTGACCTGCATTCTGAGCGCTATGGCCTTCTATGAGAAGGTCATAAAAGTCAAGGCCGACGTGGCGGCCTACCTTAATTAATTGCTTTCCATCTGCATAAGCCTCCGGTGGTGAGGTGGGAATGAAGCCCAACGCAGTTCAGTTGGGCTTCATTGCTTAGTGGATTCGGTTTTCAGTTCGTATTGGCACGCCTTCTGCAATGCTTCCGAACTGTCTGCCTCTATCATTCTCGTTCGTTCACAGAAGTACATTGATCGGCGCTTCGTAGCCATGCGTTTCTCAAGGTCTTGCTTGCAACCACCACTCTTACCCGGCTTCTATCCGCACTCTCAAGGAGCCACATGGGGCCCGGTGCACGTTGGGGTTCGATCTCAAACCCGGCCCCATCACAACCGTGACGGGGCCGGGCTGGTTGGGTGCTGCCATCTGTTTAGCGATCTCCAGGGATCTGGCCATACCCCGCAGTCACCCGAACAAGGCGAGTGGATGTCGTTGCTGCAAACCTTTCCGATAACGAATCGGCCTTCGCGTCATCAAAGGATCTTCTGTTCAATGGATTCCTGTCTTTTCAGGTGCTCGCCCTGGACGCCGCAACCGGTGAGGTGTACGAACCCGACCTGGAAGCAATGCTTCAGGACCGTAAGGATAAGCAATGCGCGTTTCGCGTTACTGATACGGGATTTAGCTCTGACAAAAACGTGGTCATTCTGGTTCGAGCGAAGTTCTTTACCGCCCGCAAGGTTGATGAAACCGAATCGGACGTGCCTGCCGCCAAACATTGTGGGGACAATGAAGAGACCTGGAGCTTCAATTACGCCACTGGGGAGGTGAGGCAGGTGGGGAACGCGGAGCCATTTCACCTCTTCAAAAAGTTTGTGCCCAATCGGCAAGCTAAGCTAAAGAAACAGCACACGAAAAACATTGAGAAAGACATTCCACGTTCTCATCCCAATGTTTTGCGTCTAAACTTGGGCACATTCAGTGTCCCGCCCAACCTTGGCCGCGGAGCGCACGTCCCGCTGTGACTCCGGTTAGACCTCCGTGGTCGAATTCCACTTGCCCGTTCACCAGCACGTAGTCAACGCCCTTGGCCAGCTTGTTTGGATCCTGGTAGGTCGCTTCGTCAATGATCGTGTCCGGATCGAACACGGTGACGTCGGCATAGAACCCGGTTTTGATTAGTCCCCGGTCCACCAGGCGTTCACGCTGTGCCGGCATGGACGTGATCTTTCGGATGGCTTCTTCTAATGGCATCTGCTTCTGATCTCTCACGTAGTGTCCCAGGAAGCGTGCCATAGAACCGAATGCCCGCGGATGGTCGTAGGGTTCATATAGAGGACCATCGAGGGCGGTTTCGCTGGCATCCAAGCCAATCGAAGTCCAACGTTGTTTGAGGCCGTATAGCAGGTCCTGCTCACTTGCCATGAAGTAGAGCGCGCCGGTCTGGGCCTGGTCAGCGAGGATGAAATCAAACAGGGCATCGAGCTCCGGCTTGTGCTCGGCAGTGGCCATCTCAGAAACCATTTTGCCGTTGTATTTCTTCAGATCAGGATTGATCACTCCCGCAATCATGACGCCCGATCCGCCGCCGCAGTCGAAGTAGAGATTTTCCCAGTCAGGATGGTCGGCTGCCATCTCGTCCTTGATGCGCCCTCGGATTTTGGGATCGCGAAGGCGCGCAAGCAGCTTTTCGGTCCCACCGTCCGCCACCCACGGTGGCAGCGCAGACGCCAGCGCTGTTCCGCCGGCAACATAGGGATACTGGTTGGCGCGAATGTCGAGCCCCTGGTCGCGTGCGGCCTGGATCTTTTCGACGACTTTGGTCATAGATCCCCAGCGCGGCTTGCCACTGACCTTCATATGAAAAATCTCGACCGGGATTCCCGCCTCGCGGCCAATGCGAATCGCCTCGTCAATCGCCTCCATTTCGGAAGCGCCTTCGCTTCGCATATGCGTACCGTAGATGCCGCCGTACTGGGCAGCGACCTTGGCCAATTCGATCAATTCATCAGTCTTTGCATAGTGTCCAGGTGGATAGATGAGGGCAGTTGAAATGCCGAGTGCTCCGTCTTTCATTGCCTGCGTGACCAACTGTTTCATCTGCTCCAGTTCCGCGGGGGTGGGTGCGCGATCATCATCGCCGATCACAGCCTCGCGCACCTGCGCTGCACCGACGTAGGTGCCGATGTTGATCGGCGTGCCCTGTTTTTCGAGTCGCTTGAAGTACTCGTCTAGCGTTGTCCAATCCACGGTCAGCTTGTAGTGGTCGAGGAAGGGTTTCAGCGGCGCGAGCGTCTTTTGGCTATGAGGGGCGATGGAGGCGCCTTCCCCGGTAATCTCGCTGGTGATTCCCTGGGCCAGTTTGCTGATCGAGCGGTTGTCAATCAAAAGTGGATATTCGGATTGGCCCAGCATGTCGATAAAGCCGGGGGAGACGATGCGGTCGGTAGCATCAATGACCTTGGTCGCGCGGGCGCCATCAAGCGTACCAATGGCAGCAATGCGGTCGCCCTTGATCCCGATGTCGGCCGCGTACCAGGGATTGCCGCTTCCGTCCAGGATGTGACCGTTGCGGATGATCACATCAAAGGTCGACTGTTTGAGAGGGGGCGGGGCTTGAGTCTGCCCCGCCACGATCAGAGAGACGGCGGTTGAGGCAATGATGGTTAGAATGACGATGCTCACTGCATTTTTGCGGTTCACGCTTGTGATCTCCGTTGCGTGGATGAATTCGGAAGCAGGGCTCACATGACAGCTACGCTGGGATTCGCCGTGAAAGTTTCCTGCCGCTCGGTCAACGAATCAACTCGTTTTCGCGTCACTTGATATCCGAGTCCAGGCGAGGTAGGGACCTGGATCGTGCCCCGTTTTGTAATCTCCACCTCGGGCTCGATGATGTCCTCATCCCAGTAGCGCTGGCTGGCGGAGACATCCCCCGGCAGAACAAATCCGGGCAAAGTTGACATCGCGATGTTATGCGCCCTTCCAATACCACCTTCCAGCATTCCGCCGCACCATACCGGGACGCCGTGCCGGCGACAGAACTCCTCAACCTTTTGCGCCTCAGTATGGCCACCCACCCGCCCCAGTTTGATATTGAGGACACGACATGCCCGCATGGCGATTGCCGCTCCGGCGTGGCCCAGATTGTGGATGGATTCATCCAGGCAAACCGGAGTTTGCAATTTCGCCTGAAGTTGCGCGTGCTGGTAAATGTCGTCCCAGGCGAGCGGTTGCTCGAGCATCATCAGATCGTAGTCATCAAATTTGCGCAGATGTGAAATATCGCTCAAGCTGTATGCCGAGTTGGCATCCACCATGAGCTTGATGTCGGGAAAATGGTGGCGGAGTGTTCGCACCGGCTCCTGGTCATTGCCGGGTTTGATTTTGATCTTGATGCGCTGGTATCCGGCTGCGAGTTCTTTTTCTACGGTTCGCACAAGAGCGTCGACGGTCCGATTGATTCCAATCGAGACTCCGCAGGCAATCTCCTCCATTTGGCCGCCCAAAAGAGCCGCTAGCGGAATTGCTTTCCGCTGCGCCTCCAGATCCCAGATGGCGTTCTCGACCGCGGCCTTCGCCATCTCGTGCCCGCGCACAGCGGCGAGCAAAGCGGGAACTTCTGTGGCGGAGGTCAGCGCTTTCCCCAGAACCAAAGGAATGATGAAATCGCGCAGGATGATCCATGCGGTGTCGGTCGTCTCGGAATTGTAGAAGGGACCCTCAACCGCGGTGACCTCTCCCCAGCCCGTGGTGCCGTCAGATTTCACTTCAACCAGAAGGATGCGCCGTTTTTGCAAAATCCCGAAACTCGTCTCAAACGGTGATTTCAAACGCAGCCTGATCTCACGAACCGAAATGGCATCGATGCGCACGAGTTCCGCTCCTTCAGAACCTCAGGTTGAAGTTAAGCAGGTTCCAGTGCCAACTGAACCAGGTGACACCCAGACAAGCCAGCGCGATGGCCACATCGTGGATCCTCGTCCAGATCCAGCTCCCTTTATTGGCCCAGCTGCGCGCAGCATTGAGCAATGAGATTATGGTTGCCAACGCTTCGATCACTCCCAGAATCATGAGCAACACAATCCATTTGTCGAGGTTGTCATTGAACGAGCCGGGGTCGTCAATTGCCGAGGCCAATGCCACCCATCCGCCCAAAGTCAGGAGATAAAGCAGACAAATCAGCCGGACCCAGAGGCGCATTCTCTTTTGCTCTGGTGTCAACTGCAGCGGGCGTCCGTAATGTTTCCGGATAATTGCGGCGACGGGCCACAGCAGTAAGGTCAGAAGCATCACCGCAATGCTTGGAATGATGATGAAGAGGTTGAAATACCTGCCATCACTCCAGGTCGGCCGCTGGAAGATGAAGAAGGGCCAGTCAATTGACATGGCCAACTTTCCGTTTTCGTCGGGCTTGAATCCGGCGTGGAGTTGACCGTGCACTTCCCGGTAAAGCAGAGGAGCGATCTCTTCATACTTCTTGGGCTCTCCGTTGGGATCCTTCAACAGCTCCACGGTGATTGTGTTGTCAGAATTGGCCGTAACCTTATATTGGCCTACGAGGTTGAGCAGCTTCAGGAATGAAGTCTCGAATCGACGGCTCGCAATGTAGTAACCGGCCACGCGGTGGGCGTCGTCCTTCGCACTGGCGACCTTATCCGCTGGCGGAGATGTGAAAGGGAAGTAGCGATCCAGGAATTTCTCAAAGATGTCCACGCTTCCTTCATCCTTGCCGGCACTGTTTACGGAAATGAAGAAGCCAACGTTCTGGTCAGGAATCAGGTGCAGGTAGCTGTGGAAGTAAACGGTGTCGCCACCATGGCCGATGATGCGGTGACCGTTTTTCGACTCCTCATAAAAACCCAGCGCCATCGCATCGAGCCGCGGATCGAATCCCCACTGACGCGCGTGCATCAGTTTGGCAGTCTCCGGTTTCAGGATCCGCACACTGCCGAATTGGCCGTCCTGCAGGTGAGCCATCATGAAATTGCACATGTCCACGGCGCTGGTTGAAACGCTGCCAGCAGGAAACGCCTGCACGAACTCAAACGATTTCGCAGGTTGTGAGGCGCGCGTGTAACCATTCGACATCAGCGGCAGCAATTCAGGGGGGAGGGGCTGAACGAAGGTCGTATGGTGCATGCCAAGCGGGTTGAGGATGTTGTCCGAAACATATTGCTCGAAGGGTTTACCCGACACGCGTTGCACGATGTAGCCAGCCAAGGCGGTGGCGTAATTGGAGTACGCAGGAATGGTTCCCGGCGGGTAACTGCGAGTCGGAGTGTGCGCCTTGATATACGCGTCCAGAGGGCGCATCTGGGCGGCGGTCGGCACGAACAGATCCTTCGCAGTTTCTTCAAACCCCGGAGTGTGCGTCATGATGTTTCGGAGCGTGATCGATTTGCCGAAGGCCGGCGGGATCTTGAAATCGAGATAGTCGTTGACGTCGTGGTCGAGGTCGAGTTTCCCTTGCTCCACCAGTTGCATGACGGAGGTCCAAGTAAAGAGCTTCGAGATGGAGCCGGGCCGAAACAATGTATCTGAGGGAGACACAGGCTTCCGCTTTTCGACGTCCGCGAAGCCATAGCCCTTTGCGAACAGGACCTTGCCGTCTTTGACGACCGAGATTGTTGCGCCTGCGATGTCCTGCTTTTGCAGGTACGCGGGAACCAGACCATCCAGGAAGGCACCGAGGTCATCGATCGTGAGATCGTGAGTGGAGGCGGGAGTGAAACTTGGCGCCGAGGGTGGCACTTCGGGTATTGCTTTTGCCGGGGTCTGCGGCTTCTGGGCCGAGCTGTTGACCGTGAGCGCAACCGCGATCAGAAGTAAAATCAGACTTCGAGCGACATGCGAAGTTGCGCTACTCCGTCCGGCATATTCCTTGATAGACATTCTTTCCTCCCGGTCACGATTGAATCCGATGGGCAACAGCATCTCGCTCTCTTTTGCTTCTCCCCAATCAAAAGCTCAACTTCAACGCGAATTGGATCACACGCGGGTTGGAGATCGTGCTGGTGATGTGTCCAAAACTGCCAGTATTCGAAACAGTGTTGTCGGGGTCCGCAAAAACGGCCTGGTTCAAGGCGTTGAAAAACTCCGTGCGGAACTCCAGATTGGCCGTTTCTGTTAAGCGAAACAATTTCGCGATCGAGAGGTCAGTGTTGAATTGACTTGGGCCGTGCAGAATTCCCATTCGACTGTTCCCGAAATCTCTCGCGCAAACGCCTTGCGGATTTGGGTCGGCGCACGTGAAGGGCGGATCTGGATCGCCAATGTAGGGTAGGCTCTGCTGGTCGATGCAGTCTTGGTTAATCCAGTTACTAAGTCGGCTCTGCACCGATCCGCTGGTCGATAACCTGCAACCGGGTACGATCTGTGCAAAATCCGTTGGGATGCCAAAAGCATTGGTACCTGTGTTGTTGATCAACGGGAGCAAATGGCCGGACTGGGCGGTAAGCACTCCTGCCAGTTTCCAGTTGCCGAGGACTCGTCCAGCCAGCGAATGACTGTCTTTTGGCCCCGGCAGTTCATAGACGCCGCTGAACACAAACCGGTGAGGCCGAACAAATGTGTCAGGGCCATAGTTGGATCGGGGATCATTGTTGTTCCCGTACATTTGGCCTCCATTGGGGCCGGTAGTGCTCCCAAAGACGTTGGCCAGGTCCCGAGCAAATGTGTAGGAGGCGAGGAATTGAAGCCCATGGCTGAATCGCTTGGTCAAGCTGGCTTGCAGAGCGTTGTACCAGGCAAAGCCGGTTGACTGGATATCGAACATGCTTCCGGCAGAGAATCCCTGATACGGCACGCGTTGCTGAACATTGGTAACGGTGGTGTTGCCAGGGACGAAGGCGGCCTGGTTAATCGTGTGCCAAACCAGCATGTGTGTGGCGCGCATTCCGGCGTAACCAACTTCCAGCACCATGTCCTGGGGGAGTTGCGTTTGCAAGTTCAAGCTGTATCGTTGAAAGACAGGCGGCCGGACCTTGGGATCGATGATCTGCGGTGAAAGCGTTGGCGCGCCTGGATTATTCGGATCGTACGGAAGGTAAGGGAGGAACTGGGGGAAGGCACCGGGATCCGGTGGGAACGGATTCGCGAAATCGCCGGTCACGACCGGCTGGACTAGACGGATCAGCCCGAACGGCTGGTTCGCCAGCTGCTGGAGATACGGTTGTCCGGTGGCGCGTTGATGGTATACACCATAGCCGCCGCGCAACACCGAGCGTAAAGGCCCGGGCAGGCTCCAGGCAAAGCCAACCCGGGGGTTCAGCGTATTTTGGCCGTCACCCTTGATTCCGAGGTTGTTGCCGCTGCTCACGACACCCGCTGGCCGCGTGCCCGGAAAATTGTCGGAGACCACGATGCCTGCGAGGGAACCAGTGCTCGGCGGATTTCGATCGATCAACGCGGGATCCATGCTGGCATTGCGCCCGTTGATTTCTCCGAAGTCACCAAGCCGTTCGTAGCGGAAGCCTAGATTGAGCGTCAAGCTGTGCGTGACCCGGATGTCGTCTTGCGCGTAGATATCTCCATCCCAAACCCGCCAGTTGCGCTGAGTGATGCCGGCCAGGTCTTGAGTGAGAAATGGGTTGAGGGGTGCTTGCCCAAGCATGAGACCTGGATAGTTAATGAAGATCGAATAGCCGGCGAACTGGAACCTCGACATGTTGTCTTGCGCGCGGGTGATGCCGCCGCCAAAGCGAAAGGAATGCCGGGAATGGATCCAGGAAAGCGTGTCTTGGAACACATAGGTGTTTTGGGCCAAGACCACAGTCTGGCCATCGCCGCCAACGCTGAGCCCACCCGCCACAATGATCACCGGCCGCGCATTGTCAAATGAAGGCACGGTGCTCCCGATGTCGGAATACCTGAATGGGAATTTCTGGTCGGTGCCTGATAAGGTCCGATGGAATCCAATTTCCGCCTGATTTACCAGGTTGCCGTTAAATAAGTACGTGTGCGTCAGAGAGAAGTTGCGGAAGTTCTGTGGGTTCCTAGAAGGTGAACCGGGAAGGCTGCCGGAACCGGCCACTCGGGCTGAGGGCAGCGTGAAACTCGCTTCGCTGTTTGAGAAGAAAAACCGTCCCTGAAGTGTGCTTTTGGTGGTGTGCAGAAAATCAAAATTGGTGACGAACTGGTCTTCGTAGTAATGGCAGGGAGAACTGAACGTGGAAAATCCCTCCGGCAAGCCGGTAGCGGGGTCGGTAATGATCTGCTGCGGATTCGGAATAAGGAAGTTACCGTTAGGTAGCTTGAGACTAAACAACGCCACGGCTTGAGGGCTGACATTGGTTGCATCCACCGGACGGCCTAGCGGATCAAGGCCAAGAAAAGCGGTGTCGGGTCCAACTGCGGCTGCCAGGGCGGCCGGGGAACGGTCGTCGGTCAGCACGGGAAGAATGTCACTGGCGGAACAATTCTGGTCGATCCCATTCTGCTGCCGCGTCCCCTGATAGGAAGTGAAGAACAGCAGCTTGCTGTTGATGACTGGCCCGCCGAGCGCGAACCCGAACTGGTTCTGGCGCAGAATGGCTCGCGGCTCATTGGTCTGCTTGCGAAAATAGTCATTCGCGTTAAGAGCTTCATTGCGGAAGTATTCCCATGCGCTCCCGTGCCAGCGGTTGGAGCCCGACTTGGTGAGGACATTGACGTTTGCCCCGGCATTGCGGCCGAACGAGGCATCGTATTGACTGGTTTGTACCTTGAACTCCTGGATGCTGTCTGGATTGGGAGCGGCCACTCCGCCGCTGAAGTGCCCGCTTCCTTGCAGGTCGTTGATCTCGACGCCGTTCATTTGGAAGTTGTTATCGCTGGCGACCCCGCCGCCGGTTACGAGGTCGCTATCCACACCCCCTCTGCCAATTTCGCCAGCATTGAAAACCTCGGCAGCGACTCCGGGCGACAGTCCAAGAATCTGTTGATAGTTGCGCGTCACTAATGGCAGGGAATTCACGGCTCTTTCGTTCACGACGTTGCCTAGGGTGCTGTCCTCTGTCGTCAGCAGGTTGGAAGCTGCCCTCACTTCCACAGTCTCAAGTGGGGCGCCGAGTTCCAGGTGCACCGCGAGCGTAACGGTTTCGGTAATCTGCACCGGCACACCCTCGCTGACCCATTGCTTGAAACCGCCTTTGCTTACTTCCACGCGATAGGTGCTCGGCCTCAGCAGTGGTACCTGGAAGGCGCCGCCAGCGGATGACGCTGCTGTTCGGGTCTCGCCAGTTGTCTGGTCAATCGCCTTGATCGTGGCGCCTGTAACCACCGCGCCGCTTGGATCGTTGATCGTTCCGGAGATCGCTCCAGTTCCTGCAGTCTGTGCCTGGGTGAGACTCAGCAGCACACCGAAGATCGCAGCAAGGAAAAGGGGACGAAAAAGAGGTCCTCTCAGAAGTGCCACCGATGCTTGATTCATGACCCCTCCTCATGATCACCAAATTTCAACTCGATACCGAGCCTTCGCAGGCAACACGTGCCAGCGGGCTTGGTCACTCAGAAACGTCCGATTGCCCGATCGCGCTGTACCAGCGACGGCCATTTCGATCCTCTTGTTCACTTTGTTTCAGGATTTCCAGCGAGCGCGCTGTCTGCGTGTGCGCGCAAGCAACCATGATTGCGCCCACCAAAGACACAGGAGCGGCGTACGACCCACCGAAGGACGGACTTGCAATCGAAGCAAAACAGCTCACATCGCAGGCTTTCGCGACCGGCGTCTGGGGGCCATCGGTGATGCCCAATGTTGGCACTCCCTGTACTTGGGCGCGCAGCGCGGCCTCCACCGTTTCGCGCAGGCAGCGTCCGAAGCTGATCGCAATCAGGAGGTCCTGTCGGGTGAGCGTGCGAACCCGCCGCTGGACATTTCCGGCGCTGCCAACCGGGGCTTCAGCCGCCAAGCCAAGAGCGGTCAGGCAATATGCAAGTTGCCAGCTAAGCGTCGCCGCCAGATCAATGCCTACCACCAGGATGCGTCGTGCGCGGTTGATGCGTCGCGCAACCGCAATAATCTTCTCCGTGTCGAGGCTGGAATGCAGATCGTGCAAATTGCGCACGTCCATCTCGACGCTGTGCTGGATTCGATTGGCGAGACTTCGCTTTTCTCGGGAAGCGGCTTTGAGAACCGTATAAGGAGTGATGCGAGTGATGAAGTGGGACCGAAGATCGGCGGCGAAGTCCGCGTACTTTTCGTACCCTAGTGCCTGAATCGTGCGCACGATGGTCGCCGCGTCCACACTGTAACGTTTCGCGAGTTCGCGGGAGGAAAGGAAGAAGGTGTCGTCAGGATTTTCGAGAATGGCACGGATCAACTTCTTACGACTGGGATTCAGTCGGAGTTCGGCCTTGCGAAAGCGATCCTCAAGCGGAGTGCTGCTTGGGGCATACCCGGGTTCATGGCTTGGGGCACTGTTGTTCGGCATCTCGAAACGATCGTGTGTCGGGACGGGGCGAGATGCTACAACACATGTTGCACGTTGTCAACAATTGTCACTATTTGATGCACTATCTGAGGATTTGATTCCGGGCGCAGGGCCGCGCCAAATCTTTGTCGTTGGTTGGACCGGGATGCGCGGCGTCATCTCGGGCGTTCGTTCTGGTGAAGAATCCGTGTTCGTATGAGATTAGCCAGGTGTGCGCCGGGAAATATCCAGATCAGGCGCAATAGAATTACGAAAGCACTGAAGCCTGCGGCATCCATGAGCAAGTGACGCAGATTGTGGTCCCGAATGGCGCCCAGCACGAAGGGGAGTTGTAGACCGATCAGTACGAATACCAATCCGTTGAGAATGAAGGTCAACGAATCCCAAACCGCCCACGCTTGCAGGCGCACGCTCGGTGAAAAGAAGTGCGAACTCTTGCGGCTGAGGTAAAGTCCACAGGCGACCACGGCCAGCACACCAGAAGCGCGGATCGAGTCGGCGGCCAGATAGGCTACGTAAGGAGTCAGGATGCTGAGGGCAATCTCGATGGGAGCATCGTCGATTCGGTGTTCAATCCGGTGTACGATCTCTCCGATTACAAGGCCGATTGCAATACCCACTGTCGTCAGAAAAGCAAGGCGCAGCAGGCCCGAACTGAAAGTGGGCGTCTGACCTCCGACCAGCAAGGCAATCCCGAATTCAAGTGCGAGCAACGCGCTGGCATCATTCACCAGGCTCTCACCCTCGAGAATATCGACAATACGTTTCGGTAGCCCGACGCGCTTGGCAATGGAGGTTGCTGCAATGGCGTCAGTGGGTGCGACCACGGCGCCGAGTACAAGACCCACGCGCCAGTCAAAGCCAGGAAGGAACCACCGGCCCGCCTCCGTACACCAAGCACGGTGAAAGTAACGAGCCCAAACGCCAAGAGAAGAATACTGACGAAGTTGTAGGAGAATTCACGCCACGAAGTGAGCCAGGCAGCGTTGTAAATAAGAGGCGGCAAAATCGCAAAAAAGACGACATCCGGGTTTAGGGTGATCTTTGGAATTCCGGGGATGAAGCTCAGCAGTAGTCCGCCCACCACGAGAACGATGGGATATGGAGTCGCCAGCTTTCGCGCCAATGCTCCGAAAGCCACAACGAAAAGGAGCAGAAGCAGAAAGACTAGCTCGACTGCGTGAATTTCGGCCGGCATGGAATGCTCCGTGGGTTCCAAAATACAGCATTCTTAATCTTGTCGCTGTCTCTGGCTAGCGGCGCCGAACGGACTAGTCACGATAAGTCGGCTTAGGAGAAGTGATTATCTCGCCGCATTTCCCTGAACGAGACGGAGAGTGTTGGAGCAACAACCGCACGCGAAATGGAATTCGCTGAATTTGGTTGCTGAGGAACGCGCGTGTTCTGGAGTGCCGCTCCGACTACTTGTTCCTCGACCCGATTGGGGCGTCAGGGTCCTTGCCGCTCGTAGCGCGCCGCCGCGGCCGCCGGACCGCCCTGATCGTTCCGGACGGTCCTCCGCCGCAAAAAAACTGATCGCGGCCATCGGACTCGAGCCCTGAAACGTACACACCGGTCGGCATCTCGATCCGTTCTAGCACATCTCCCGTCCGAGGATCGATCCGCCTTAAGTCGCTCTCCTCACCTTCCCAGGTAGCATGCCAGAGTTCTCCATCCACCCAGGTGACTCCGGTCACGAAGCGGTTGGATTCGATGGTGCGAAGAATCGCACCGGTCTCGGGATCGATTTGATGGATCTTCCGATTCCGATACTGCCCGACCCACAACGTGCCTTCCGCCCACGCGAGCCCCGAATCGCCGCCACCGCCGGGTGCTGGGATAGTGGCGAGCACACGGCCAGTCTTTGGATCGATCTTATGGATGCGATCCTCGGCAATCTGAAAAAGGTGCTTCCCATCGAATGCAGTTCCTGCGTGCGCAGCGACATCAATCGAGCGCTGCATCTTCCCACTCGACGGATCGAACGCGTTCAGCTTGTCCCCCGAAGCGAACCAGACATGCTGCCCGTCATAGGTAACACCATTGACTCTGTCGGCCCCAGGAAAGGGGCCATACTCACGCACGATTTCCGCATTGGATCGGCTCATGGGTCCATCCTAGTCGCCCGGCAGTGGAGCAGGGAGTAACAAGATCGTCGTGAATCCCGGCACGGGCGGGGTTATCCAGCGACGAGAGCGCGCCCGGCCGAACGATTGCACCTTGCCTTCTGCCGCAAGCGAATCGAGTGCCCGCTGGACCGTGCGCTGGCTGGTGCCGAGCGCAAGGGCCAGAGCCGAACTCGACCACGACTCACCGTCGGTTAGGAACGCCAGCACATCAGCATGTTCCTCTTCGACGGGCCGGGCCAGCACGACGACTTTGCGTCCACGCCGTGGAACGACTACAAAGCCCCGCGTCGTCGCGTGGATGTCGCCCATCTTCCGAAGCATCCTGCGGAGACGCCCGATTTCGACCCGCAGACGCGCGCGATGCGATTCGTCGGCGAACCTTGCTCCGAATGCCCGTGCCAGGAGTTGGTCTCGCGATACGTCTCCGGGCCACGCTTCAGCTAGCGCTCGCGCAAGAGCGAACAACACTGGACGTCTTGCGAGTGAAACGACATCGTTTGCGTGACGCACCAGGTTCCGACAAGCATCCACCACGATGGCCTTGGACGTGAGCAATCCTTCAACGTCTTCGAGCAACAGCAGGCGCTCGTGGCCACGCGCAAGCAGCCGTGCTGCTGGTGTATTCAGCACGCGAGATGCGCTTTCAGCCTCCGCCATCAACGCAGGAATGCCAGCTTGTTGCGCGGCGCGTTCAGCCCGAGCAAGCGCGGCGCGAGCATCTTTCGTCCGTAAGCGCCGCATTGCGATTCCCGCAACCACCAGTTCGTGGAAAGTCCTCGACGCGGGCGGGAAAAGACTCGGGTCGAGGTCAGCGAGCATATGCTCCGCCTCGTCCAGAGAACCGATCAGAAGGAGTCGCCGGACTTCAAGATAGCGCGCAAACCCGGCGTTCACGCGGTCGCCATGCGCCTCGAGGGTCGATCGCGCAGCGTCTAGCATTTTCGCGGGCCAACCCAGATCGCGCGACGCGAGCGCGATTTCAGCCTCAGCGACTATGCATCTCGCGCGGGCCACGGGTTCTTTCGGACCGAAGGCGCGCGCACCTTTTCGCAGGAGGTCCTTCGCTCGTGCGAAATCGCCAAGCTGCGCCATCGCGATGCCGCGCAGCGCGAGCGCCGGCGCATCGTCGCGCAGCGCGACTCGCTTCAACGCTTCCAGGGGATTGCCCACCGCGAGTGCGCGAGCTGCAGCTGTAATTAGAGAGTCCATCCGAATCCCGACACACTTGTCACTCCCACCCCTTCGATGCCCCGCGCTAAATATAGCGCATGGCAATCACACACCAAGGCCCATCGAGATCGAAAGGACAACCGACAATGCCCACACACAAGAACGGAACGCGAGAACAATGGCTGACGGCTCGGCTCGAGTTGCTCAAGGAGGAGAAGAAACTCACGCATCGCAGCGACGAGGTGGCGCGACAGAGGCAAGAGTTGCCGTGGGTGCCAATCAACAAGGGGTATCACTTCGAAACTGACGAGGGGAGAGCCACGCTGGCAGACCTTTTCCGTGGACGCTCGCAACTTCTCGTCTACCACTTCATGTTCGGGCCTGACTATGCCGCCGGCTGCCCCTCCTGTTCGTCGATCGCTGACGGCTTCAATGGCATCGCCGTGCACCTGGCCAATCATGACGTGATGCTCTGGGCCGTCTCACGCGCTCCGATTGCGAAGCTGCAGGCGTACCAGCGTCGCATGGGCTGGACGTTCCCTTGGGCGTCCTCTGTCGGCGGCGACTTCAATTTCGACTTCAATGTTTCGTTCACCGAAGTGGAACAACGCGAGAAGGGCATCGAGTACAACTACCGCCGCGAAGCACCACTCCGGACACGCGGACAGGAAGGGGTCGAGATCTCGCGCTCGACGCCCAATGGGCCCACGACGTTCGCGGCTATGTGCGGAACGGACGCAGCGACATACATCCGCGAAAGGCCGGGCATAAGCGCCTTCGCGCTCGAGAACGGCGTCGTCTACCACACCTATTCCACCTATGCGCGCGGAGTCGACGCGATCTGGGGGATGTACCCCTGGCTCGATCGCGCACCGAAGGGCCGCAACGAAACGGCCCTCTGGTGGAAGCGGCACGACGAATACGGCAAATGAGGGGAAGCCGAAACAGGGTAGACACACTGACTCTGTTTTTGGGGCGTATCCTCCGGGTCAAGCGATACGCAATTGCATGTAGAGAGGACAACCTTGGAGAACCTATGAACATCGAGAATAAAACATCTTAAGCGAACCGAGGAATCGGCCGGGCCCTGGTTGAGGCGTGGGAGAGGCACGAGTGTATGCCGGTACGCGCCAGCCGCCGCGAACGAATTTGAAGTTTAAAGGAGGGACATATGTGCCCAGCATGCATCGCAAGCACCGCAGTGATGGTCGCCGGAGCCGGAACCACGGGAGGAATTCTGGCGGTGTGCATCGGCAAGTTCAGAAAATTTGTCAGGGCGAGTAGTTTCAGTCTGTTTCACAAAACAGAGGAGCAATGATATGTCAAACAAAGAGAGAAATAAGGAGCAATCGAAAGGACACATCTCGATGAAGACACCCTCGATCGTGTCGCAACAGGAGTGGCAGGCCGCGCACCAGCAGCTCCTCGTGAAGGAGAAGGCCTTGACCCGCTCCCGTGACGCGCTGGCCGCCGAACGCCGGCGGATGCCCTGGCTGGCTGTCGACAAGAAGTACGCGTTCGACGGACCAAAGGGCAAGGTAGGACTGCTCGATTTGTTCGAGGGCCGCAGGCAGTTGATCCTCTATCGCGCCTTCTTTGAGCCCGGAGTCTTCGGCTGGCCCGAGCACGCCTGCCGCGGCTGTTCCCTGGGCGCCGATCAGGTCTCGCACCTCTCCCATCTGAACGCTCGCGACACCACCCTTGCCTACGCCTCACGCGCGCCGCAAGCCGACATCGCGCGCTTGAAGGCGCGGATGGGCTGGGAGATGCCCTGGTACACCATCACCGACGGCTTCGACAAGGACTTCGGCGTCGATGAATGGCACGGCCACAACGTGTTCTTCCGCGACGGCGAGCGGGTGTTCCGCACCTACCTCATTAATGGCCGTGGCGACGAGGCGATGGGCACCATCTGGAGCTACCTCGACATCACGCCGCTCGGCCGCCAGGAGACTTGGGAGGACTCGCCCGAAGGTTACCCCCAGACCGAGCCGTACAAATGGTGGAACTGGCACGACAACTACGACGCCGAAGCCTCGCCTGACCCGAAGTGGGTCGACATAATAACCGACCCTCAAGAAGCCGCCGCCCGAAGGCGCGCCGAGGAGGCGAAAGCGAGTTAAAGAAGTGCGCCCACTTCGTCGTCTAGAACCGTCTTTTTTGTTTGTTGTGGCTAAGCCGTTATCGAGGTACTCACCAACAATCCGATGTTCTTTTTCAGCAGCCTTAAGACTGCCCGCACATCGTCGAGCGTGTTGTACACATGAAACGAAATGCGCAGACCATCCTGGCGATTGGAGACAACGATTCCGCTGCCTGCAAAAATCTTCACCAGGGCATCTGAGTCTTTTGTCTGCAGCACCACGAGCGGGCCAACGCTATCTGCAGGTGTCTTCGATCGAATGCCCAACTCGCTGGTTCCCTGCAATAGCGCTCTTGTGAGAATGCCTACCTGGCTCGCAACATTGTGTGGTCCAATTTCCTGAAGCAACCTGGCACCCTCGCTCGCCCCATACACCGAGGGGATCTCTGGCGTACCTGCCTGGAACCGTCGCGCATCTGGAGCCGGCTCGAGCAGTTTGACGTCGAAGGCAAACGGATTCGCTTGTCCAAACCACCCGGTAATCGATGGCACCAACGAGAGCGCAAGCGACTTTCTCACATAGAGGAAAGCCAGTCCCGCCGGTCCTAACAGATACTTCAAAGTTCCACTGACATAGAAGTCAAGATCCATGGCCTTGACGTCCACTGGACGGCTGCCACAGTCCTGATAGTCGTCCAGCAGCACCAGTGCACCCCGGTCGTGAGCGATCTCCACGATTTCCTTTACCGGCAAACGGAAACCATTGCGAAAACACACGTGGGTAAGCGGTACGATCAAGGTCCTGTCATCGATAACACGCTCGTAAGCCTCGACCGTGAGTTGTTCGTTCTCGGCGTCGATGAAAGTGATCTGCGCGCCACGGCTGGCTTGCGCCAACCAGATATGCCCCATGGTGGGAAACTCAAATTCTCCCAGGACGACTTTTCGCCGGTCGTGCATCCCCAAGGCGCTCGCGACGGAATTCACGCCGGCAGACGCGCTAGCCACCAGTGCGACTTCCTCGGGATCGACGCCTATGAAGCTGGCGAAAACTCCGCGGGCCTCCTCATATCTTTCAATCCATGCATCCCATGGAGACCCATGCTCGTGCCAAACCTGGAGATACTCTCCGAACGCCGCTTCCACGCGCTTTGAGAGCGCTCCCTGGGAGCAGCTGTTGAGGTATATCTTTCGCTCGAAAATGGGGAACTGGGAGCGGATCGCCAAGATCGAGCCGTCATTGAGTGCCAAGTACGACTCCTTCAGAAATCTCGGTCGATTCTAAATGGGGCTATGCGCCTCGAGCCACGCCGCCTGTCACCAGAGCCCAACGCGATCTTCCGGCTTCAGATATAGCTTGTCAGCGGGCGAAACTTCATAGGCTTTGTACCAAGCGTCGACGTTGCGGACAGTATCGCTTCGGTATTCCCCGGGCGCGTGATGATCGGTGGCGATTTGCCGTCGCAATGCTTCTTCGCTCTGAGCCCTGCGCCATCTCTGCGCGAACGCCAGGAAAAATCGCTGTTCGCCGCTCAGTCCGTTGATCACGACATCTGTCTTGCCTTTCAAGGATAAGACGTAGGCATCGTGCGCGACCAGCAATCCCGCCAGGTCGGCGATGTTTTCACTCAGCGCTTGCTTTCCGTTGATACAAACACCGGAAAGCGGACAGTACCCGTCAAATTGCGCTGCCACTCTTTCCGCCGCGGCGTGGTACTTGGCGAGATCCTCCGCCGTCCACCAATTGCCTAGCCGGCCCTGTCCGTCGTAAATGTTCCCCAGTTCGTCGAAGCTGTGGCTGATTTCGTGGGCGATGCCAGCGCCCGCGGAGCCATAATTCGAGGCGTCGTCGCCCTGGTTGTCAAAGAAGGGAGGCTGCAGAATGCCGGCCGAGAAAGTCTCGGTATTGGGGCTGAACACAATTACGGCACCAACGATCTGCGGATCAATCCTCCACTCGTCCGGATCGGCAGGCTGGTTTAACTTGGCCAGATTGCGCGAACGATTGAAAGCTTCCGCGCGGCGCATGTTGCCGAAGGCGTCACCACGCACGACATCGAGCGTCGTATAGTCGATCCATGTATCGGGATAGCCAAGGCCGATTCTGAGGGCGGCCAGCTTTGCCAACGCTTTTTCCTTCGTCTGCGGTGACATCCAGGTAAGGTTTGCGATGCGCGCGCGATATGCGGTGATCAGGTTGCCGACCATTGCTTGTGATTTTGCCTTGGCGTCGGGCGGGAAATACCGTCGCGTATAAAGTTGGCCGACCGCCTGGCCTAACGCGGCGTTGGTGGCAACGATGGCCTCCTTGCTGCGGTCTGGCCGCTGCTGTGCGTCCGACAAGACCGTCCCGTAAAAAGCAAAATGTTCAGCAGCCACGGCCTTGGGCAAGATGTTGGCATAGTGCTCAATCACGTGAAGCGTCAGATAGTCCTTCCACACATCGATGCATTCCCTACCTACCAGGGCGGAGGTGCCGATCACAGCTGACGGCTGCCAAACGATGAATTCCGATTGCCCGGCTACTCCGCCGGCTGTGAAATAAGCGCCCCAGTCCATTCCCGGCGCCTTCACGTTAAAGTCAGCGCGTTTCCACGGGTTATTTTGCTTGAATACGTCAGCGGCGTCGGCATCTGGTGCGTGCGCTTGTGCTATCTGGATTTCGAGCGCCAAGACACGCGCCGCCCTGGTTTCCGCATCAGGAATTCCTGACAGTTTCAGAATCGCCGCGATGTGAATCTTGTACTGAGCGCGCAACTCAGCCATCTTCGGCGACGGATCCAGGTAGTCGTCGCGGTCGGGCATTCCCAGACCGCCTTGTAGCAGGTGGAACACGCAGTGCTTCGAATCATCGAAACTCTGGTTAACCCAGACACCGAAGATGTGGTCGGCGTTGCCCGTGAGTCCATCAACTTCACTATTCAAGGTGCTGCCCAGATAAGCTGACAGCAACGTCTTGTTCGTGATTGCTGCGATCTGGGCCATTTCGGCGGCGAGCGGTGTAAGTCCCCTGGCCTCGATGGCGGCTTCGTCCATGATGCTGGCGTAGTAGTCCCCAACCTTTTGAGCAATGCTGCCCCTGACTGCATGCGTGGCGGCCGCTTCTTGAATGAGCTCGCGTACCCGCTGGCTCGTCCTCTCCACCAATATCGCGCGCGTATCGTAGCTTGGCTGGCCTGCGGGTATCGTTGCCGTTCTGAGCCAGGTCCCATTTGCGTAGCGGTAAAAGTCGTCACCCGGCCGGATGGAGCGATCGATGTCTTGCGTGCTGGCATTTTGGTCAACAGGTACGGCGGCCGTACCCGCAGAAAGCGCCAAAGCGAAGATGAAGACGGCCCCGGGAGCGCAAAAAAAATTCATGGAGTTCCTTTCAATCGAGGGGAGCCCGTGGGGCCAAAGCCGCTAGGTCAGAAGACGGTTTTATTCCCCAGCGGAAACGGGTCGTTCGGCTGTACAGCAGCCCGAGAAAACCTCGAAACTTCGATAGATCGGGCTGATTGTCGCACTGACCGCGAAGGGAACTGGCAGTTTTCGGACATGGTCACTCCATGAATCTCTGCACGGCCCAGGCTCCATTGATCGCGTCCCTCCCCTGAATCTCGCGCCCAATCCCCCGCATCCGTTATCCTAGTATCCATATCTATGGCTTCCCGAAATCCTAAGTCTTCGTCCTCCGCGCTCCTGGAGACCTCGAATCTTGAGCGCGAGCGCATTTTCGACCTTTTCCGGCACTGGGGATACCTTGAGGCCGACCTTGATCCACTCGGCCTTTTCCGACCGCAGCCCCAGCCTGAACTGCAGATCGACAGCGAGTACGCACGCGAAGCTCGCAATTTTTACTGCGGCACTGTAGGCGTCGAGTTCATGCATATCACGGACCCGGAGCGCCGCCGCTGGATCCAGGAGCGTATCGAAGCCGAGCCCGGCTCCGTCGACCAGGAACGTATTCTCGATTTCCTTATCCGCGCCGACGTATTTGAGCAGGTCATGCAGCAGCGCTACCTGGGCACCAAGCGGTTTTCCCTTGAAGGTAACACCGCCCTGCTGCCCCTGATCGATGAAATTCTCGATGGCGCTGCCCAGCGCGGTGCAATCAACCTTGTCATGGGGATGAGCCATCGCGGCCGTCTGAATGTCCTGTTGCACGTCGCGCGCCGTACGCCGGAAGAAATTTTCGCCGCCTTCGAAGACGTCGATCCGCGCAGCGTCCTCGGTTCAGGCGATGTGAAGTATCACCTCGGTGCAACTGGCGAGTACCTCACTCGCGGCGGAAGCAAAGTCAACATCCACCTCGTCTCGAATCCAAGCCATCTCGAAGCCGTCGACCCCGTCACCATCGGACGCACACGCGCCAAGCAGGACCGCGTCGGCGAGGGCGGCCGCGAAAAATATCTGCCGTTGCTCGTTCACGGCGACGCGGCCTTCGCGGGCCAGGGCATCACCGCCGAGACCATGAATTTTGCCGACCTCCCCGGCTACACCGCCGGAGGCACCATTCACATTCTCGTCAACAACCTGGTCGGCTTCACTACAAACTATCGCGAGGAGCACTCCGAGCGCTTCTCGGCCGACCTCGCGCGCCGCCAGTCGATTCCCATCTTCCACGTGAACGCCGAAGACGTGGACGCCGTGGTCCGCATCGGCCGGATCGCGCTCGAGTATCGCTACACGTTCGGCACCGACGTGGTCATCGACATGATCGGCTACCGTCGTCACGGCCACAGCGAAGTCGATGACCCCACCGTCACCCAGCCCCTAATCTACAAGGCCATCAAAGCCCATCCTCCCCTGTGGGAGATTTACGCCGAAGACGCGGGCCTGGAAAC
Source organism: Acidobacteriota bacterium (assembly GCA_046728215.1). Lineage (GTDB taxonomy): Bacteria > Acidobacteriota > Terriglobia > Terriglobales > Acidobacteriaceae > Gp1-AA133. The sequence continues at coordinate 44,098 of JBKPEB010000062.1, forward strand.
TGATGCGAAAGTCGCGGACGTGAAAGCCGAATATGAAGCAGGACAGAAGAACGCCGGCTCCATCACCAAGAAACCGACCATGCGCGAGCTTCCCACCTATTGGAACGGCTATTTCGGAGGACGCTACAAACGCGAGTACGAAATAGAGACGGGAGTTTCAGCGGAAGAACTCGCCGAGTTGACCCAAAAGCTGACGACATATCCTTCAGGTTTCCACATTCATCCCAAGGTCAAGAAACTTCTTGATCAACGCGCCGAGATGGGCGCAGGGAAGCGCGACGTCGATTACGGCATGGCCGAGGCCCTCGCCTTCGCCAGCCTTGTGAAAGCAGGCATCCCGATCCGCATGAGCGGACAGGATTCGCGCCGCGGCACCTTCAACCAGCGCCACTCCGTGCTGCTCGACATCGAAGACGAAACCGAATACATCCCCCTGCGCAACATCGCGCCCGGACAGGCCCGCTGTGACATCTACAACTCGACGCTTTCCGAGGCCGGCGTGATGGGATTCGAGTACGGCTACAGCCGCGACTATCCCGAAGCTCTGGTGCTATGGGAAGCCCAGTTCGGCGACTTCGCCAACGTCGCGCAAGCCGTCATCGACCAGTTCGTCTGCGCCGGCGAAGACAAGTGGGGTTTGCTCTCGGGCCTCGTGCTGCTCCTCCCGCACGGCTACGAAGGACAGGGCCCCGAACACTCCAGTGCCCGCATCGAACGATTCCTGCAACTCGCGGCCCGTGACAATTTCCAGATCTGCCAACCCTCGAACGCTGCGCAGTATTTCCACCTGTTGCGCCGCCAGGGCCTGCGTCATTGGCGCAAGCCGCTCGTGGTCTTCACGCCCAAGAGCATGCTGCGACATCCGGACGCAAATTCGCCCATCGAAGACTTCACGCACCAGCGCTTCCTGCCGGTCGTTCCTGACATGGGCGCAGAAAATGCCAAGCGCGTCCTGGTCTGCACCGGCAAGATCGGCCACGAACTCCGCGTCGAGCGCGAGCGCCGCAAAGACACGAGCACTGCCATCATCTTCCTCGACCAGATGTACCCGTTCCCCGAAGCCGAATTGAAGACCGCCATCGACCAGCACCCGTCCGCCCGCGAAATCGTCTGGGTGCAGGAAGAGCCCGCCAACATGGGCGCGCTCTTCTACATGATGCCCCGCCTCCGCCACATCGCCGGAGAACGTGCTGTGCTATCGGTGAAGCGGTCCGCCAGCCCGAGCCCCTCGACCGGCTCCGCCGGAGCCCACGAGATGGAGCAGAAAACGCTGATCTCGCTGGCGCTGACGGGCGCGAAGGGATAGCTCACGTGGGGGCAGCCGCCCTCGGCTGCCCAGCTGAGCGAAGCTCGGCGCCTGATCTCAAGCTCGTGGATTCTTACAATAACGAGTGTCATCCTGAGCGGAGCGAAGGACATCTGCACTCTCTTCAATTCTGATACGGCGAAAATGCAGTGTGCCCCGTCCTAGTGCCTCCGCTCTGGGGAGGGACAGGGCCGGGATTTTTCATCGGACGCCTCGAGCGCCCAAATGCTAACCTAACTTTCCTTCACATGCCCCAGCGCCCGCCCATCCTCCGCATCGCCATCGACACCGGCGGCACCTTCACCGACTGTGTCTGGGTGGAGCACGGCCAAGTTCGATTGCTGAAGACCTTCTCCACGCCAGACGATCCCGCGAAGGCCATCGCTGAAGCCGTCCGTCAGATCGCAGGTGACGACGAAATCGTCCTCCTGCACGGAACGACCGTCGGCACCAACTCGATCCTCCAGCGCAAAGGCGCCCGCGTCGCGCTGGTGACAACGAAGGGTTTCGAAGACGCCATCGAAATTGGCCGCCAGGCCCGCCCCAAGCTCTATGACTTCTTCTTCGACCGCGTAGAGCCGCTCGTTCCTTCGGATCTGCGCTTCGGAATCGCCGAACGGACCGACAGCGAAGGCCGCATCCTCGAAGCGCCGGAGGTCAAAGACCTCGACACGCTGCGAGAAAAAATCGCAGCTCATACACCCGATTCCATCGCCATCTCGTTGCTGTTCTCGTTCGCCAATCCCGCAAACGAAAACACCGTCGAAGAAGCACTGAGAGGCCTCGGCACCCCCCTCTCTGTCTCGCACAAAATTCTTCCCGAGTTTCGCGAGTACGAGCGCACCAGCACGGTCGTCGTGAATGCTTACCTGCAGCCGGTCATGCAGCGCTACCTCGAAAGTCTCGATCGGAAACTCGCAAAGCAATCCGCATCGCACCAGAAAAAAATCTTTGTCATGCAATCGAGCGGGGGTATCGCCATCCTCGCCACCGCCGCCCGCGAACCCGTGCGCACGGTGCTCTCAGGCCCTGCCGGTGGAGTAGTCGGAGCCTCTGCCACCGCTCGCCTAAGCGGATTCCGCCAGATCATTTCCTTCGATATGGGAGGCACCTCCACCGACGTCGCGCTCGTCGAGGGTGAGCCCAAAGCTAGCAGCCAGTCTGAAATCGCAGGTCTCCCCGTCGGCGTACCCATGCTCGACATTCACACCGTGGGTGCGGGAGGAGGTTCGCTCGCCCGCTTCGACGCCGCGGGCGCTCTACGCGTCGGACCCGAGTCCGCCGGCGCCGACCCCGGCCCCATCTGCTACTGCCGCGGCACGCTCCCCACAGTGACCGACGCGAATCTTCTCCTCGGCCGCTTGCAACTGCATCGATTCCTCGGCGGAAATTTTCAGCTCGACCTCGATCGCACACGGCGTCTCACCACGGAATGGCTAAAGAAGCAAAACGTCCGCCTCACCCTCGACCAGTTCGCCGCCGGAGTCATTCGCGTTGTCAACGCGACCATGGAGAAAGCCATCCGCATCGTCTCCATCGAACGCGGATACGATCCGCGGCACTTTGCCCTCGTCGCCTTCGGCGGCGCTGGAGGTCTGCACGCCTGCGAACTCGCGCAGGCCCTCAGCATTCCAAAGGTGGTCGTGCCCGCGCTGCCCGGCGCACTCTCCGCCTACGGCATTTTGGTCAGCGACGTAATCAAGGACTACTCGCGCACAATCCTGTGGCGGGCGACTTCCGACCTGCCGCTTGCGAAGCTGGAGTGCGAGTTCCAGGCCTTGTCCAAAGCGGCCCATCAGGACTTCCGCTCCGAAGGCTGGGCCGGCGCTATCCACGAGCGCCGCAGCATCGACACCCGCTACCGTGGCCAGGGATACGAACTCGCTGTCCCCTACTCTCGCAAGTTGATCGCCGACTTCCACCGAGCTCACGCCCAGCGCTACGGCTACAGCCATCCGGAAAGGGAAGTGGAACTCGTGACGCTGCGCCTACGCGCGACCTTGAAATCGCGTCAGAGCAGAGTCGCCAGCCACCGACAACAAGCAAATCCGGGCATACCTTCGAAACTTGAGAAAGCCCGCGTCATCTTCTACACAAACCCCCAACCCGCCACCGTCTACGAACGCGACCAACTCACGCCCGGCAGGAAATACGCCGGCCCCGCCATCATCACCGAGTACAGCGCCACAACCGTCGTTCCTCCGCGAACCCGCTTCTTCATCGACCGCGCCGGAAATCTGCAGATCGCCGTTAGTAAGATCATCGAAAGCTAGGATGCGGAGGCCCTGCGCCCTTCTTGGCGTCCTTAGCGGCCTTTCTTCGACACTTAGCGGTTAAAAGATTTTTTCCATCGGCGAGCACAACAAGCTCGCGCCTCCGAGAAGAAACGAATTGCGGACCCTTCAGTCCCCTCCGTGATAAAGCCTCCCCCCCCGCATTGTTACAACTCTGTTAAAGAAAACAGTTCCAGCCCCCACTCCGGCTACAATACTTGCGTGAAACCGCACATCTCCGTTGTCGAAGATGATCCGGATATTTCCCGCCTGGTTCGCCATCATCTCGAAGGAGCCGGCTTCGCCGTCAAACTCTATCCCACCGGCAACGCGATCCTCGCCGAGGCCGAGCGACAGCGCCCCGCGCTCTTCCTCCTCGATATCATGGTTCCGGGTAAAGACGGCCTCGAGCTCTGCCGCCAGATTCGCCAGACTCAATCCCTGGCCATGATTCCCGTGATCTTCCTGACCGCCAAGAACAGCGAAGCGGACCGCGTGCTCGGCCTCGAACTGGGCGCCGACGACTACATCCCGAAGCCCTTCAGCCCGCGCGAACTCGTAGCCCGCGTCAAGGCCGTGCTGCGCCGTTTTGAGCGTCCGCTCGCGCCCGGTCCCGTGAAAGTTGCCGGAATCGAAATCGACCCATCTGCCATGACCCTCCACGTCGAGGGCAGGCTAGTCACCACCACCGCTACCGAGTTCCGCCTGCTCGATCACTTTGCCCGCCACCTTGGTCGGGTTTTCACGCGCGATCAGCTCCTCGATTCGGTCTGGCGCGACACCTCTTACGTCACGCCACGCTCCGTCGACGTGTACGTGCGCCGCATTCGCGAGAAGATTGAGCCCGATCCGGAGAATCCCCGCTACCTCAAAACTGTGCGCGGTGCCGGATACCGTTTCGAGGCACCGAAGTGAGAAATCGCGTTTTCTTCAAGATGCTGGCAGCCTCAGCTCTTGTCGTCCTGGTAACGGCCGTCACCATGGACATGGCCATCCGTCGCGTTTGGGAAAGTTCGTTGCGCGATGAAATCCAGCGCAACCTTGTGGCCAAAGCTCGCCTGTTCGCTAATCGCGTGGAGGTCGAGCACCAGCGGCCACTCCAGGACATCGCCTCGCAAGAGGCTTTCGCCGCCAGTGCCCGCACCACCATCATCGATCCTACGGGCCAGGTGCTGGCTGATTCAGAAACCGGCCCTGACACGCAAGTCAATTATCGTAACCAGAAAGAATTCGTCGCTGCGCTCGGTGGCAACATTGGGGTCGACGAACGTCGTAACCGCCCCATCGGCATTCCGATCTTGTACGTCGCGGCGCCTGTCTCGGGAGGCGCCGTTCGTCTCGCCTATCCGCTGTCGGATGTCGACGCGTCCTCCCGCCGCGTTCACAGCGCGCTCCTGACCGGATCAGCGATCGCCTTCGCTATCGTGATGGTGCTGTCGGCCATCGCGGCGCAATACACTGCCCGCCGGCTGCAACGCATCGTTACCTTTGCCGACCAGATTGCCAGCGGCGACTTGAGCGCCCGCATTTCCGCGACTTCCGTCGACGAGATCGGCAAAGTCGCCACCTCCCTCGACAAAACCGCGCGCAAGCTGGAAGAAAGTTTTCATGCCGTGCAGACCAGCCAGCGCCAGCTCGAAACTCTGCTGAACTCCATGCAGGACGCTGTTATCGCCATCGGCCCCGACGGCCGGGTGCAGTGGGCGAATCGCGGCATGGAGCGCTTGGTCCCGCAGCGCGCGCGCCTGAACGCCCCTGTCGTTGAGACCGTGCGCGATCCGCAATTTCTCGCCGCCGTCCGCGACGCCACTGAGGGGCACAGGATCGCTTCCGCTCGAGCTGTCTCCATCGCGCCTGGTCGCAGTTTCGATGTAACGGCCGCTCCGCTGCCCGGTGGGGGCGCCGTTGCTGTGCTGCGCGACCTGACCGAAACCGAACGCGTTGAGAAAACTCGCCGCGACTTCATCGCCAACGTCTCTCACGAACTGCGCACGCCACTCACGTCCATTCAGGGCTACACCGAGACGCTGCTCGACGCCACATCTGAAAACGGCCACGTGCGCGAGTTCCTCGAAATTGTCCGCAAAAACGCCGCCCGCATGGCGCGCCTCACTGAAGACCTGTTGACCCTCGCCCGCGTCGAATCCGGCGAGACCCGTTTCGACGCGCAGCCCACTACGCCTTCCGAACTTCTGAACGATGCCATGGAGAGCTTTCAGGAAATCGCGCGCGCTCAAGGTTTGGAGCTTTCCATCGAGGAGGTTGTAGACACTCCCGTCCACGCCGACCGCGAAGCCATCCACCAGGTGTTCTGTAACCTGATCGAGAACGCCATGAAGTACGCAGGTTCCGGAAAACGTATCGTGCTGGGCGCCCGCGCAGTGGAGAACGGCGTCCAGTTTTACGTGCGCGACTTCGGTCCCGGTATTGCTTCCGAGCACCTGCCTCGCCTGTTCGAACGTTTCTATCGCGTGGACAAGGCGCGTTCTCGCGAATCCGGAGGCACTGGTCTAGGGCTCGCGATCGCGAAGCACATCATGCTCGCCCATTCCGGGGCCATTCGCGCTGAAAGCGAACTGAACCACGGCTCCGTTTTCCTATTCACTCTTCCGGCCAGGTAAGCGATTTCGGCACTGCACCGTTCTCGCGGCAGAATTCACATGGCGTTAACCCTCCGCTCCCAAAAAGAACCTATCCTCAGGGCTTGTCGAGCTATCTAAATAAGCGGCGCAAGATCAGCGATGATTCAGGTAGTCCCGTCGCCAGGCCCCGGAGGAACGCCCGCATGAGCACAGCTTTGGCTCAGAATCCCGCTCCTGAGCAGCCATATGGCCACCTGGTTCGCCTGACCGTGCAGGCCTGCCAGGTTGCCAAGGACGCTGCCAGTGCGGCTGCGGAAGGGATTGCCACCGGATCCGCTGCTCTGCTCAACTCGATCCGCCAGCGCGAGAAGGAACTCGACCGCCTCGACATGGAAATCGACAGCGGCGTCACGGAAGCCATCACCCAGGTCGCGGCTTCGGAAGCACGCGAATTGCTCGCCTGCATGAAGTTCATGATCGGCCTGGAACGCATTGGTGATCTCCTGCTCAGCTTCGCCAACAGCGCCCACGCGGCCGGTGCGCGTCTGGAACCCCAGGATGTTCGCGAGCTGACCCAGATGGCCACCGTTCTCGAGAAAATGCTCACCGACGTAGGGGATTCGTTCTCGCACCGCGACGTGAAGAAAGCGATCGATGTCCTCCGCGCCGACGCCGAGATGGATCGCCTCCGCAACCTGATCTTCCTCCGCCACATCGAGAATCCCGAAAACATCGCCCGCCAGGCCAGCCTGCAAGTCATCTTCATGACCCAGTCTCTCGAGCGCGCCGGCGATCACGCCAAGAATCTCGCCGAAGAAGTCTGCTACTTTGTCAGTGGACACACCGTCCGCCACGTCCTCATGGCCTACGACAAGCCGCTGGAACAAATGTTCATCGAGTGGCTCCGCGCCAAAGAAGACCAATCCCACGACTAGAGGCTGGATCGACAACGCCAACCGCAAACCGCCCCCAAGCAGTTGCCAATCGCACCCGCAGTTGCGGAGCGGTGAAATTCATTAGCCCAGCGCATAGCGCTGGGAAGCGCCAGTGCAATGCAAGCCCCGTAGGGGCGACAGCCCCCAAAAATATATTTTCTGCTAACGTGTCACAATTACCCCCTGCAAATTGCTATTCTAAAATTAGGGACCAGAGATGGAAATGTTCCGCGTGTCCTAGGCAGAACCATGCGGACGCTTACCGGCCAACCGGACCTGCGGGAGACCATGCGGGACATCTGAACGGGTAGGGGCCCCGCCTTCGAGGCGTGTACCCGTAGCGGGAGTGATCCCTCCACTTCGCTTTAAAGCAATCGAGGACGAAACAAGAGCATCAAAGAGAGGGAAAGAACACGAGATAACAGAACGAGCAAACCTTGGCTCGCCTGCGCGTGCCGCCGACTAATCGCTAACCCTTCGAACCAATGGCGCCAAAAAGTCACCCTCCGGAGTTCGCCGTCGATTACCTCCTGAATTCTCCGGCCATCACGATCCGCGACGTCTACTGCCAGGGAACCTGCCGCGAACAAAGCCCGGAAGAATGCGCTTTCGCCACCGAACTTGTCTTCCCGTATCGCGGCGTCTACGTGCGCCATCTGGGAAGCGACCAGGCCGTTGCCGAGGCAAACCAGGTTTTCTTTTTCAACGCGGGAGAAAGCTACCGCGTGAGCCATCCCGTTGCCGGCGGCGACGCCTGCCTCTCACTCGCCATCACCGAATCCCTGCTGCATGAAATGGCGCCCGCCGAATCTTTACGCGAGCGCACAAGATTGGCGTTTCGCCGCCAGCGCCTGCGCATCGACGCGCGCACGCAAGCTCTCGTCGCCCTTCTTCGTCACAGTCTGCGCGAAAACATCGCCGAACCACTAGAGGCCGAAAGCCTTGCCCTGACTCTGGTGCAGCGGGCTCTCGGACCGCGCACGACGCATGCCGCGTCCGCCACCGTCGGACGCCAAGGGCTCGTCGATCACATTAAGCTCGTGTTGACGAGCGATCTGGCGCGCCGCTGGACCCTGGCCGACATCGCTGCCGAAGTGCGCGGTTCTCCCGTCTATCTCACGCAAGTCTTCCAGCAGGTAGAGGGCATGCCCTTGTACCGGTATCAACTTCGCCTTCGTCTGGCCCGCGCGCTCGACCTGCTCGGCAGTTACGGGGACCTCACCAGCCTTAGCCTGGAACTCGGCTTCTCCAGTCACAGCCATTTCAGCGCCGCCTTCCGTGAGGTATATGGTCGCTCGCCCTCCGAATTCAAGCAGTTTGCCTTACATCGCTAGCCATCCCGAAAATCGCTAAAGATTCTGACAGCGGCCGTCTCGGTCCGCGTGGCCTACTGTTCTTGCCCGCACATCGGGCAAGGAGAACGATCATGAACGAGAAAACCTGTGCTGCCTGCGATTACAAACTCGACGCCAATGCCATCATCGGCGGCAAGACGGTCGAAGTCTGCTGCGAAGAATGCGCGCAGAAGTTAATGGAAGCGGTCGCATCCACATCTTCGGCCCAGAGAAGCTAGACCGTGCCCAGTCTAGAAACGGCCGGGCTTGAGCGGTTTTTGAAGCGGCCGAGTTGAGTGGCGTAGAAACGGCTGGCTGGTGTTTTGAAAGGGCCCGGCTTCAGCCGGGCCGTAACAGTCTTAATTCTTTCGGGCAGCTTTAGCCGCTGAGGTTGATCGTTGGACAAAGCAGGATTTTTTCGCAGCCTGTTCGCAGTGCCGTTGAGGTATCAAAACAATCTCACCCTTATTTTTGGGGCGATCTGGAGAAGAGCATGACCGATCAGAAAACAAAGGCCGAACAGTTTCGTGCCCTGCACGTTCCCGGAAGGCCGCTGGTCCTGTTCAACGTCTGGGACGCCGGAAGCACGAAAGCTGTCGCGGCCGCGGGCGCCAAAGCCATCGCAACCGGCAGCTGGTCCGTCGCGCACGCTAATGGGTTCGAAGACGGCGAGCACACGCCGCTCGTGTTGGCGATTGAGAATCTGCGCCGCATCGTGGCCGCAACGGACTTGCCCGTAACGGTCGATCTGGAAAGCGGCTACGGCGATGCCATTGAAGCCGTCGGCCAAGCCGTTTCGTTGGCGATCGATGCCGGCGCCATTGGCTGCAATTTAGAAGACAGCTTTCCCGCGTCCGGAAAACTCCGCGACACAGCGGATCAGGCCAACCGAATCCGCCGCGCCCGGCAGGCAGCCGACGCCGCGAACCTCTCCTTCTTCCTCAACGCCCGCACCGACGTTTTTTTCCAGAGCCCCCCAGCCCAGCACAACAACGCCATGGTCGAAGACGCGTTGCAACGCGCCAAGGCCTACGCCGAAGCAGGTGCCGACGGCATCTTCGCCCCCGGCCTGGTGAACGCAAAGTTCATCGCACGCCTCGCCAAGGAGTCACCCCTTCCGCTGAACATCATGGTGGGAGAAGGAACTCCACCCGTGCGACAACTCGCCGAGCACGGAGTCGCCAGGGTGAGCTACGGCCCGGGACCGTACCTCCTGGCAATGAAGGCGCTGGAAGAAGCCGCGAGGAACGCAAGCGCGTGACACCTTCATATCCTGGCACGAGGATTCGTATCAGGCCGTGCCTTCAGGCACGCGGGGCGTTCTTTCATAATGCATTGACTCACGGAACCCGCGACCTTGTCGATTCACATCAACTACCTTTTTGGTGTACTTCACGCGGCTAGAGCTGAAGGGGCGGTCGACGACGAAGACCTCACCCTGCGCACCGTCTCGCGCGGCCTGCGCCAGGAGGGCTTCGAAGTCTTCATCGCCGCTTCCGGCGAAGATGCCCTCACCGTCTTCGCGCAGGAGAAGCCCGACCTCACCCTGCTTGACATCGTTCTGCCCGGCATCGACGGAGTCGAAGTCCTGCGCCGCCTAAAGCAAGCCAATCCCGCCGCCATCATCCTCATGATGAGCGCGTACCACATGGTCGATCGCGCGGTGGAAGCGATGAAGCTCGGCGCCTACGACTACCTCATCAAACCCTTTCATCTCGCCGACATGATCGCTACGTTGAATCGCGCCGGTGAAATGCTCGCGCTACGCGTTCCTGTCCGCGACGACGTGGAACAAGCTCGTGGGCGTTACGACTTCGGCAAAGTGGTTACCCAAAACGAGGCCACGTCCCGCATGCTCGAAGTGGCACGCAAGGCCGCCGAGTCCGATCACACCACCATCCTCCTGCAAGGCGAGAGCGGCACCGGCAAAAGCGTATTTGCCAAGGCCATCCACTACGCCAGCCCCGCGCTTCCATGCCGCTACTCGAATTGAACTGTGCCGCCCTGCCCGATGCGCTGCTCGAAAGTGAACTCTTTGGATTCGAGCCCGGCGCCTTCACCGATGCGCGCCGCCGCAAGGAAGGCCTGCTCGAACGCGCCCATCAAGGCACTCTGTTTCTCGACGAGATCGCTACCATGTCGGCCAGCGTGCAGGCCAAGCTCCTGAAGGTTCTTGAGGAAGGCACTTTCATGCGCCTCGGAGGCACGCGCCCCATCAAGGTCAACGTACGCCTCGTGGCCGCCACCAATGCTGATTTGAAAGACGCCGTCGCCCGCGGCGCCTTTCGCGAAGATCTTTACTACCGCCTGAATGTTGTGCCGCTTTATCTGCCGCCGCTGCGTGAGCGCGTCGAAGATATCGTTCCCCTCGCCCTCGAACTCATGCAGCACTTCAATCGCGAACTAAAAAAAAGTTCACCGGGTTCACCCCCGCCGCCGCCGAACTCCTGCAGCGCTATCCCTGGCCCGGCAACATCCGCGAACTGAAGAACGTCATCGAGCGCACCCCGATCCTCACGCCCGAAGGCGACATCGACGTGATCTCCCTGCCGGAAGAGATCCGCGACCACGCCCGCTCGGGTTCCATCGGCATTCGTTCCGAGGCCAGCGTGGAATCCACCCCCAACGGCCGCCGTCTCATCACGCTCCGCGAACTCGAAGACGGCTACATCCAGGAAGTCCTCGCCGCCACGGGTAATAACAAAACCCAGGCCGCCAGAATCCTCGGCATCCACCCCACTTCGCTCCTGCGCAGATTGAAGAAAGACCAGTGATTCTGGCTGGGGCTGTTCGCAAGTGGCTTGTAACGGCGGTGTCCCAGGTTCGCGTCCGTTCTGTGGACGCTATTTACCGTGCAGTGCTCACTCCATCTCCCAAGACTTTGACATCCTCACCGAAGTGAGGCGTGAGCAGAACGGAGTCGATGGACCCACGCATTCCGTCGCCGACCCCAACAAACGCGCAACGTAATTCACGAACGCTACAATGTTCAGAGTGCCCATCCTCACCTTCCGCTCCGCAGATCCCGCCGACATTGACGCCATCGTCCGCCTCGTCAACCGTGCCTTCGTCGCCGAAAGTCCCTACATCGAAGGCGAGCGCGTCAACGCCGGCACGGTGCGCGAAATCTGGACCCGCGGCACTTTTCTCTTGGGCGAAGAGCAGGGACAACTCACGGCCTGCCTCTACATCGAGCCACGCGGACCGAGCGCCCACATCGGCCTTGTCTCCGTGGAACCCGCGCGCCAGGGCGCCGGTCTCGGCGCCGAACTCATGGTCGCCGCCGAGACTCGCTGCCGTGCCGCGGGCTTCCGTGAAATGGAACTCCGCTTCATCAACCACCGCGCTGAACTCCAGCGCTTCTATACCCGCATGGGATACGCTCCCAGCGGCATCACCGAAGCGGCCGTCGCTGCCCGTGTTAAGGTCCCTTTCCACTTTGTGCAAATGACCAAGACTCTCCTTTGAGAGCGGAACTTCCACTCCGTATTCCCCGTACACAACCTCAGGAGAGTCCCGCCATGAAGTACTTAGCCGTCTTCTTGCTGTCGCTTATGCCTTGCATGGCCGCAGCCGCCGAGCCCGACGCTGCCAGCGCGCCGCAGATCAGGCAGGCGTTCGCCTCGGGCGGCTACATTCGCCTTCAACTCAGCCCTGGCGGCTATACGATTACCCACACAGACGCCAATGAAATCAAGGTCACCTACCAGACCTCGAATCCGGACGAGTTCAAGAAAGTGAAAGTGAAGATTCAGACCAACGCCTCGAGCGCTGACGTCTCGGTTTCTGATACGCCCCACAACAATTTCCACGCCACCATCGAAATCCCCAGCCGTTCCAACATGCGCGTCCGTTTGTTCGCGGGCGAGGTGGCCATCGAAGGAGTTGAAGGCGACAAGGATGTGGAAGTCAGTGCTGGACGCATCGAGATTAAAGTCCCCCACCCCGAAGAATACGGACGCCGCGACGCCTCCGTGCATGCTGGCAGCATCGAAGCCTCGGCCTTCAACGTCTCGAAAGGCGGCCTGTTCCGTTCCTTCACCCAAAAAGGCGCCGGCAAATACCGCCTCCACGCCCACGTTGCCACCGGAGAAATCGACCTCCCCGGACCGATCTAGGATTGAAGAAACTGAAAGCCAACGGCGTCGCGTCAACGCCCGCAACTTGACCCCCACCCCCGCCTCGTCCTATTCTCGCCCGCGGAGGCCCGTATGCTCGGCAACCGCTCTTGGGATGACTGGATCGCGCAATACTCCTCGAGCCACCAGCATCCGGTGAACCGCTTCTGTCACACCATCGGCATCCCGCTGATAGTTCTCTCTCTGGCTGTTCTGCTCGCGACGCTCTTCCTGCATCGCCTCTGGCCCATTGCCCTTGCCCTCTTCGTCATTGGATGGATCTTCCAATTCGTAGGCCACGCCTTCGAAGGCAAGCCCCCGGAATTCTTCTCAGACTGGAGATTCCTGCTGGTAGGCACCCGCTGGTGGGCGGCGAAGGCACACTTATCGCCATTCTCCTCACCGCGTCGGTCATACCAGGCGCCGGGCGAAGCGGGGTCGGTGCGCGCTTCTGACAGTTCGTGCCCGCTGACGTTCGATAAGGCGGCCAATCCTTGCGAATGTAAGCCGGAGGTATCC